>CAJTQA010000041.1 GCA_910578455.1 uncultured Dorea sp. | reverse complement strand
CTTTCATTACTATTTGTGCCGCCAACTGAAAGGCGGCGGAATGGAGATTATTATGCGACAAAATCCCTTGCAGAAATCCTGGGGGAGGCTACCCTCGTCGATCGAATTACCGCCGGGTATGTCCGGGAACAGCTTGCAGCCCGTAGCGAAAAGCCAGGCACGACAAACGAGCGGATCACGCGCCTTAAGGCTCTTTTTCGGTGGGGATATGAGAATGATTACATAAAGGATATCCGCTGGCTCGACAAGCTAAAGAAATTCAAAGACGAGGAAAAGCAGCAGAAATTAGAGGATAAATATCTGGAGAGCGAAGAGCTGAAGATATTGCTTGATAACATTTCTGTTGAGAAGTGAAGGTTCCTGGCGGAGCTTACTGCCCTGTCCGGGCTGCGGATTGGCGAAGCTATCGCCCTTGATTCCGCTGACATCGACTTCAAAAGCAAAATCATTACCATTTCAAAGACCTATGATCCGGTAAACCAGATTGTGACGGATCCGAAGACTGTCTCGTCAAACCGGGAAGTATATATGCAAGATCAGCTTTTCAATCTGTGCCGCCAGATTTCCTTATACATGAATAAAGACCGCATGCTGAAGGGGTATCGTTCCAGCATTTTTATCAGTGATTCTAACGGAGGCTACATCTCTTATTACGCGTACAACAAATGCCTGTCAGAGACAGCGCTGAGGCTGTTCGGCAAAAAGGTCACCTCCCACTTCATGCGCCACACTCATGTTGCGCTGATGGCAGAGCAGGGCGTTCCGCTTGATGTGATATCCCGAAGGCTCGGGCATGCTGACAGCCAGATCACAAGAGATATTTATTTCCATGTGACCAAAAAGATAAAAGAACAGGATTTCAAGAAAATCCAATCTATAAAAATATTATAGTTTGCCCCATATTTGCCCCATTTTTATATTTCAGTGCACAAAAAGAACACCGAACCCCTCTAAATTAAAGGGTTCGGTGTTTTCGGTTCAATGCGGAGAAAGGGACTTGAACCCTCACAGGATGAACTCCCACTAGAACCTGAATCTAGCGCGTCTGCCATTCCGCCATCTCCGCTCACAAATGATATGATATCACACATCATATCATTTTGCAAATACTTTTTTCCTAATATCGCAATTTTTATGCTAACTCATACGAGATTTTTATACGACCTCTATCCCGTTCACTTCCAGATGCTCGTCAACAGCGATAACAAGGCACTTTCTCCCGTCTATCTCGCGGATTTCTACAAGATCCGAGCGCTCCGGGTTGACCTTTATCACTACGTCCGGGGTTTCAAGCTGGAAAGTCTTCGTGTTCACGACATTTGATGCCAGGAATGCCTTCTGCTCTCCCAGCGCATCCTCAAATTGCCGGTCGAAGGCCTCCAGTTTCTCTCCCGGAACCCCGCTCCTCTCCAAAAGCCGCTTAACATCCGGTTTTGACAGCTCCACCGGGTCAGGGGACTCCTTTGCCTCCTCTATCATCTCGCAGATATTATCGTGGATATTGCGGACAGTCTCATAACTGCAATCGTTCCCAAGGGTATCGCTTACAATTGCCTGGAAAGAGCTTTTCTGGTCTCCGGCAGTCAGCGGCAGGCTGCTCCCCAGCACATTGCCTATAAACTCAGGCTGTATCTCCTCCGGTTTCTTTGTATAGTACAGGATGCTGTGTATGTCAGCCGCCCGGTCATGGAATGACGGGAACAAGAACCCGGTCATGGGAGCCTCCACCAGCCAATCACGGATGCGATCCTCAATGTTATTTGTAGCCGCATTGTATGTAAGTCCTGCTTTCGTCAGATTTACCGGGCATATGCTGCACATGATATGCTCATAGACTGTGTCTGACGCATCAAACATTTCTTCCCCGTCCGACGCTTTCCCGGGAACGTCGTAAGCCCCATGTATCAATATAATGTAATAATTCTCCGCATAATCATAATTCTCGATTACCTTGTCGTAGAACTCTTCCAGCAGCATATCGTCCGTCAGCTTGCTGTCTTTAAGTTTCAGCAGAAATTCCTGCGTGCCGCCCGGCATTTCCTGATCCAGCGGAAAATCCATATTCAAAAGGTTCTTTCCGACGGTTCCGGACAATGTACGGCGGAAGATATCAAAATATTTAAAGGTTTCCTCCTCCGGCAGAGACAGGAACGCTTTTTTCAGCTCTGCCTTTTTTTCCTTTTCGTGATCTACATAGCAGCCGCAGATACGCATAATCGCGCACCTCTCAGGCGTAAACTGTTTCCGGATTTCCAAAACTTCTTTTTTATTCATCACCATGCCCCTTTCCTATATCAGACAAACATTCTATTTTTCTGTAATCTTCCGATTTTCTTAAGAAATTTTATAAACATTTCCAGTTTCTGTCACATTAGATTCACATTTCCTAATTATAATGACTTTATCAAGTTAAGAAGACAGCGGTTGTGCATCTTTGATCTGTATGATCGCTGGACTTCGCCTAAAAGATAAAGCAGATTATTTCTCTTCAGGCATCCCGTAATCTGATTCAGACTGACGGGCCGCGCCTGATGATTCATTAGATTTTCCCCTCCAAAGGCCGGTGATCACATCATCGGCCGTTTCTCTTTTCCTGCAGTTGTTCATTATCTTTCAGCCTCATGTGCTTTTAAGTGTATATCCATGCTCCCCGAGCGGAACCCTTCCAGATCCGCCGCCACATAGTCATACCCAAGCCTCTTTACAGCGCCCACAATACTCTCCCGCCTCTCCATGAGCAGCGGGATATTCTCTGCATCGGTCTCTATCCTCGCAAGATTTCCGTGCACCCGCACCCGTACATTGTAAAATCCCATCTCCCTTAAAACAGACTCTGCCCTTGCCACTTTAAGAAGCTCCGCTCTGTCAAGGCGCGTTCCATAGGGGAATCTCGTAGCAAGGCACGGCGATGCCGGCTTGTCCGAAACTGAGATTCCATATTCTCCGGCAAGTTTCCGTACCTCTTCTTTTGAAAGCCCTGCCTCCGCCAGCGGACTGACGGCTCCAAGTTCTTTTACGGCACGGATTCCCGGTCTGTACGCAAACAGGTCATCCCCGTTCGTACCTTCCATGACAACGGCTGCATTCAGCCTGCGGGCTTCATCCATAATGCACTGAAACATATATTTTTTGCATCGGTAGCACCGATCTTCGGGGTTATGCTCAATACCCGCGTTTTCAAACTCGTCTATTTTAAGCCGGATAAATGCGGCTCCCATCTCCTTCGCTGCTTTCTCCGCTCCTTCTGCCTCGCCCGCCGGGTGCAGCGCTGTGTCCAGGCAGATTCCATACACCCTGCGTCCGGTCTCCCTTGCCGCCTCATTCGCGAGCTTTAATAGCAGGCCGGAATCTGCTCCCCCTGAGAATGCGACAGCAATATCCTCTCCCGCATAAGACTTTATGACAGCTCTCAGCCGTCTAACCTTTTCCCTGTATTCCTCCATCCTTTACAAGCTCCCCTGATACTTTCTCCCACACTTCTCTGTATGGCAATCTTCTCTCTCTTGCAATCGCTGCCACGCTCTCGTACTCCGGGTAGACTCTGATATCTCCACACACATCGCATGCTTTCACCTTTATCTCCCCGAACGTTGTCTTAACTGTGCGGCATTCACGTTTCAGCGTCGCGCGTTTCACCGGAATCTTTCGGATGCCGATAGTGGTCGTCTCTTTAAAAAGTATCTCTTCCATGCGCGGAACATCCTCTTCGGCGCAAATGACATTCACCTGGTATGCCGGGCGGTTTTTCTTCATAAACACCGGCATATAATTCACATCCCTGGCTCCGGCATCAAAAAGGCGCTCCATGGCATATCCTAATGTCTCCCCCGTGCAGTCGTCAATATTGCTTTCCAGTTTGACTATCGTTTCATCATCTGTTTTTTCCCCGTCCTGCAAAGGCGTTTCACTTTCGATAATCATCGCCCGCAGAACATTTGTAAGGCCGCACTCTCTTTTCCCCGCACCCGTGCCGGACGACAATATCCTGAACCTCTCAGGAAGCCTCTCCTTTGTACGCATAGCCGCCGCAATTGCCGCACCCGTCGGCGTCACCAGCTCGGCCTCCACATCTGTAATATGCAGTTTCAGACCATGCTCCCCGGCAATATGCATCACTGCCGGAACCGGAACCGGCAAAACGCCGTGGGCACATCTTATCGTGCCCCTCCCTTCATATAGCTCCGGTATGATCACATCTGAAATTCCCAAATTATCAAAGCAGACTGCCGCCGCTGCAATATCCACAATGGAATCTACCGCGCCCACTTCGTGAAAATGCACGGTCTCAGCAGTCGCTCCATGAGCTTTCGCCTCTGCCTGCGCCAGCACTTGGAAAATATCAGCGGCAATCCTTTTTGCCCCTTCCGTGATTTCCGAACGGCTGATAATGTCTAAAACATCCCTCAGGTTCCGATGTTCATGTATATGGCCATGGCCTTCACTATGTGCATGCTCATGGCTATGGCCGCCGTGGCTCTCACTATGTTCGTGCTCATGGTTATGGCTGCTGTGCCCTCCGCCATGTGCATGTCCGCAGCTTTTCCTGTGTCCATACAGATATTCCATATCATGGTCGTGATTGCAATATCCCTCTTCCAGAATCACTCGAAAATCGCAGCAGTCCAGCCCCGACTTTTTCACTCTGCCGATGTCAACCAGATATCCTTTCAGCGGCAGCGTTGAAAGCTGCCTTTTCAGCTCTGCCTCATCCGCCCCTACATCTAAAAGGGCGGCAACTGTCATATCTCCGCTAATTCCCCCGTAACACTCAAGATAAATTGATTTCTGACTCTTTTTTTCCATAAAACACCTCGTCAAAATAAACAGAAAGAATGCCATACCAGACATTCTTTCTGTCAATATTAAAGCCACTGCACTACTGACTGCAAACCTCCGGCGCAGAACCTTTCAAGATAAAATACAAACGCCGCTGCCGCCAGCAAAAGTATGATAAGCACAGCCAGCAATATCTTTACGCCCCTGCATCCTCTGCCGCTTTCACCCTTCCGGCTATCCCAAGTCTCTCTGCCTGTGCCGTCAGCTTTGTTACTCTCTGTTTCTTCCGGCAATGCAGCCTCGTCCTCAGGTTCCGCATCTATCCGAAAAAGCTCCTCTGCCCTCGGAAACTCTTCCAGATTTGAAAATAACTCTCTATCGTCCATAACAAGACCCTTTTCCCCGTCAACACTGAATAATTTATCGTTTCCGTCTGCCTATTCTCTTCATGCCATCCTGCATAAACTGCTCAAACTTCGAAACCGGCATCCTTTGCAGCCTTTCTATCTTCTCTTTCAGCCTTGCCGCCATTTCTTCCCGCTCTTTCAAAAGCTGTACTTTCTGTTCCAGTTTCAGCTCCAGCTCGCGCATCTGTTCATCACTTTTTTGCAATTTGTCATTCAGGCTTTCAAGCTGCTCCTGCTGATGGCTGATTTTCTCATCCTTCTCACGCAGCAGGCACTCCTGATGTCTCACGATATCGTCGCGGGCATGCACCTTTTCTTTCTGGATTTTTATAACGCTTTCATTTGTCTTAATCTCATTCTTCTGTCGCTCTATAACTGCATCCTGATCTTTATTCCTCTCCCACAGCGCCCTGTAGTATGATTCTGCCTCGTTCATCTTCTTTGCATATTTGGCATTCATATCGCTGGACATCCGCAAGTCCTTCTCCAGTTTCACAATTATTGACTGAAGCTCTTCAATATACTCGTCCGCAACCTTTTTATCATACCCGCCAAACAGGCAGCTGTTTATCTTTACATCTGTCTCGCCCATTATCTTTCTCCTGCATCTGAATGTTCTAACAAAAGCTTCATAATCAACGGTTCTTCACAAGGTTTCCTTTCTCGTCACGATAGTATTTCGGTACAAAACTGTCTTTAATTCTGATAATGTAATGAACCTTAAACCTTTCGTCATAAGTTCCTTTATACTTTCTTACCCAGCTTTCAAATACTGCCTTGTTTGAATCGTCCGTCTTTACAGACTTATCCTTATGCCATTTTGCGTCATGCCCGCTGGCAAAAACTGTGCCGTTGCCCCTGTAGACATATGTATGCCCTTTTCCGATAATGACATCGCCGACCTTAATCTTCCCTTCTTTCATCAATGTGCCGAAAGATTTCTTTTTCCCATTTATGATTGTGCAATTCTTATCCAGTTTCGATTTAAGTTTCTTGGAGCCGGAATTATAATGCCTGATCTTTCCGCTGCCGTCGCCGTAGAATTTTTCACTGTTGCTTATAAGCCCCATGTCCCGGAACGCCCAGTTTGCGATAGAGGCGCAGTTGCCTCCTCTGATCTTGCCGGAAAGCATCTTCTCAAAAGTTCCGCTCTGTGCAACATACTTGCTGCTGTTGGAATATACCCACTTTTCACCTTTGTCAACTGCTTTTTCAAGGACGCTGTTATAATAGTTTCCGCATGCTATCATAGCCTCCGGACCTGTAAGCTGCCCGCTTGTATTCGGAATCTTCTCCGGTTCATCTGCTGTTGACGACGTATTCTTGCTGGAAGTATCCTTTTTCTTGGCAGTCGTTTTTTTACTGTCAGACATCTTTTTAGTGCTGTCCTGAGAACTGTCCTTCTTTTTTTCCGTATCTTTCTCTTCCTTCTTTTCAGAAGTTTTATCTTCCTCCTGCACGGGCTGAGGCTCTTCAGCAGGCGCTTCCACCGGCTCCGGAGTCACTTCTGCCGGCTCTCCTTCAGACTGCGTATCATCTGCATCTGCCTGCTGTTTCTGCAGATCCTTCTCCTGTATCGTAACTGGAATGGACATGGTAGACGGACCAATGCTGCAATAAACCGTCGTCTTTCCCTCGCTGACCGGCGTAATCTCCCCGAGCTGGCTGACAACAGCAACGCTCGTATCTGCGGATGCCCAGGTAGCCGCCTGATCAGTAAGCCCTGCAATCTCTATCGTCTTTTTCTCTTCTTCCTTCATCTTCAGCGAATCATTGCTCAGCTTCACTACTGATACGTCGCAGGACAGCGTCTTATCCTTCGCTGTCGCCGTAATCGTCGCAGTTCCGGTGCCGACTCCTTTAAGAACCCCGTTTTTCACCTGTACTTTTGACTCATCGCTGCTCTTCCATACTACCGCGTTGCCCCCCGCATTGGAGAGCTGCAGTTTGGAGTCCATCCCCACTGCCGTATATGCTTTTTCCGGAAGAGACATAACATGTACTTTTCCCTCAAGTTTCTGTCCGTCTACAGAACAGGTCACTTTTGTCTCTCCTCCGCTTACAGCTTTTATGTTACCGGCTTCATCAACCCGGACTACATTCTTGTCATCGCTTTTCCACTCAATGCTTTCCGCATCAAAGCCTTCCCCGCTTGTCAGAGGAGAAGTGTACACATCTCCCGGCTGGAGAAATACTTCTGTCTCCTTCATACCGACAACATTGACTGTCGTCTTTATCGTCTGGCTGTCCTTCGTCATGCAGGACACTTCTGCCGATCCGGCATTTACACCTGTCACAACACCTGTCTCATCCACGTCTGCTACCAGCGGGTCGGAACTGGTCCATCCCGTGGGCTTTCCTATCAGGCTTTCATTTGTCGAAAGCTGCATCTTGTTACCTGCAAACAGATACGGTTTTTCAGAATTAATGCCCGCAACGTTGATAGACTGGGAAACCTGCATCCCGTTATCATTGCATATGATATCTGCCGAGCCGTCCTTCAGGGCTACCAGCTCGCCCTCTACAATATCCACAACTTCCCTGTCGCTGGAATAGAACTCCGCATCCTCGGAGGCTCCGCCAATCTCCGGCTCCATCGTCTGTCCTGTGAGCATCGTAAGCTCGCTCTCTTTAAATCCAAGGACATATACGTCACATGTCATTGTGCGGAAAGGTATCTTCACAGCCACTTTCGCCTCCCCTGGTTCGTAGGCCTCCACCGTTCCTCCCTGACTTGTGGCAATAATATTTCCATCCACCGTCTCATACTGCGCTACCATCTGCAGCATCGGATTGGTAAGCTCAATTTCTGCATTATCCCCTACAGTCATTGTCAGTGAATCATTCTTAAGCTCTCCGAATATAAATACCGGAGTAATCACAATAGCCATCATGCACACAATTGCAATGACTGCAATCTTCATCTTAATGTTCTTCACTTTTTTCTCCCCTTTCAAAATTATATATCTCCACCTTGTAGATTAACATATGTCAGAGGATATGTCGATAAGGAATTTAAAAGCTGCTTGATATTTTTTTACTTATCATGGATAATAGATGTATCAGACACTGGAATTTATTGAAAGCAGGAGGCAATGGCAGCTCTATGAAACATCCTTTACGATTTTTCGCCGCAGGCATCCTCCTCCTGGCCGCAACAGGGTACGCCGCCCTTTGCGCCAGCGTGGATACAGGCCGGATCTTAAATAAAACAATGGTAAATGATATCGAAGTCAGCGGCATGACCTTAGAAGATGCATCTGCCGCGCTGAAAAGCGATGCCGATTTTCGCCGCAAAAACGCCAATTTCACCATATCCTTCGACGACAGGCACTATACAGTATCCGCCGGAGACTCTATAGAATTAGATTATGAAACTGCTGCCAGAGATGCGCTGAAAGCAAGTCAGGGGGCTTTCTGGACACGGGGATTCCTCCAGGCAAAAGCCGCCCTCAGGGGAAACCTGGAGGAGCGGCCGGCTGTCAAAGTCAATTCAGACACGCTGCGCCGCGCAATCGCCGACAGCGGCGTTCCGCTGGCGGAGGACTCCGTGCACCTGCCCTACAGCATTAAAGACGACCGCCTTACCTTTACCTCCGGCGCTGCCGTCAAAAAAACCGATGAAGAAAAATTAGAAAAGAAGATTATTTCTGCCTTTCAGGCAAAAGATTTCAAAGATAAAATTTCCTGCCCTATGAAAGCAGACGGAACCGCCACTCTGGATCAGATTTATCAGGAAGTGCATAAAACAGCCCGGAACGCAACGCTTGACCCGGAAGATAACTATGCGATCGTAGACGAGGTAATCGGAGTCGACTTCGATAAGGAAAGCGGCGAAAATGCCCTGAAAGCTGCAAAAGACGGAGAAGATGCCGCTATAGACCTCATCTATACAAACCCGGAAGTAACGGCTCAGGATTTAAGGGACCGCCTTTTCGTAGATGTCCTCAGCACTTATACGACAAAGGTGCGGGGCTCCTCTAACCGCTTAACAAACGTAAAGCTTGCAGCAAAAAAATGCAACGGCGTCATCATCCCCAGCGGCTATGAATTTTCCTTCAACAAAGCCGTAGGCGAACAAACAAAGGCCACCGGCTACAAGCCGGCGGGCGCTACATTGAACGGCAAGCCCGTCCAGGCTTATGGGGGAGGCATCTGCCAGGTGACCTCCACAATCTTTGCCGCCTCGCTTTTTGCCAACCTGGACATCCTGGAGCGGTGGGAGCACGACTATGTTTCCAGCTACATCGCTGCGGGGCTTGATGCCGCCGTGGCCTGGAATGAGCTGGATTTTCGGATAGCCAACAGTTTCCCTTATCCCGTCACGATGGACGTCATCTATTCAGACGGCTATCTCACTGTCACCATCCGGGGCACAAAGACAGACGACTCTCTCGTATCCGTCAGCACGGAAGAGCTTGAAAGCTCCACGTCCCGCTCCCTTGAAGTCCTCACGCGGAGGAAAGTCTATACCGACAATAAGAGCCAGGTCTTTACCGAGGAAGTCGCCCGCAGCCGTTATGCCAGATAACGAGTCTAAAGCTCCGGAACATTGTCTGCAAACATATGCAGTTTCAGCTTTGCAGACAATTTCTGCAGCACATGCTGGCCTCCGATGCTGTTTCCCTTCCTGTCCAGGGAAGGGCCGAAGATTCCGATCCCCATCCGTTTGTCCACCACCGACAAGATGCCGCCTCCGACGCCGCTCTTTGAGGGCACTCCGACCTCCACGGCAAACTTTCCGGAGCCGTCGTACATTCCGCATGTCAGCATGATTGTCTTAACCGTCTGTACTACCCAGCTGTGCAATAGCCTCTCTCCGGTAATGGGATTGACCCCGTCACATGCCAGCACTAGCCCAAATCCCGCCAGACTGGCCGCAGTTACGCTGAGCGAGCACATCTGCACATAGAGATTCAGGCTGTCTTCCACGCTGTTCTCCAGTATCCCCTTGCTCTCCAGAAGATAAGCGATTGCTTTATTACGGGAAATATGCCCCATCTCCGAATGATATACTTTTTCGTCCAGTTTTATCTCTTCATCCATGCAGAGCTTTCTCGTAAATTTAAGCATCCGCTCAAAACTCACTTCCGAGACCAGGTGGCTTGCAATGGCGATCGCCCCCGAATTTATCATCGGATTTGACGGATAATCGCTGGTAAGGTCAAGCTTGATCAGGGAATCAAAAGAATCCCCGGACGGCTCCATCCCCACCCGGTCAAAGGTCCGTTCAAAGCCGCAGCGCTCCAAGGCGACTGCCAGCGACACTACTTTGGAAATGCTCTGGATTGTAAACCGCACGTCTGCATCCCCGCTCTTAAAGCACTGGCCGTCCCCGGTACAGATGCACACCCCAAGATAATCTTTGTTCATGCGCCCAAGCTCCGGTATGTAAGTCGCCGTTTTTCCCAAAGCAGCAATCTTCTTTCCTTCCTCTACCACATGTTCCAATAACATCTCTTCCATATTCTGTCTTCCCCCTTTCGCATAAACCCCATATTTATGGGCTGTACTGCTTTGTACAACTTTTCAAGAAAAACAAAAAGCGCCTCAAACCCTCTATTTACAAGGATTTGAAACACTTCCCATCAATGCCGCAGACCGGAATCGAACCGGTACGGGAGATTAGTCCCGCAGGATTTTAAGTCCTGTGCGTCTGCCAGTTCCGCCACTGCGGCATTCTTGCAACAGTTCCCATTGCAAAATGGGACCTATAGGGCTCGAACCTATGACCCTCTGCTTGTAAGGCAGATGCTCTCCCAGCTGAGCTAAGATCCCATATATAATTATAATATGCCATGCCATCCGGCATAACGACCCAGAAGAGACTCGAACTCTCGACCTCCGCCGTGACAGGGCGGCGCTCTAACCAACTGAGCCACTGGGCCTTGGATAATGGACCTTCGGGGACTCGAACCCAGGACCGATCGGTTATGAGCCGATTGCTCTAACCAACTGAGCTAAAGGTCCAAAATCATATATGTCCCTAAAGGACAAAGCCGATGATCGGACTCGAACCGATAACCTGCTGATTACAAATCAGCTGCTCTGCCAATTGAGCCACATCGGCAAATAATCAAAATGACTCCAACGGGAATCGAACCCGTGTTACCGCCGTGAAAGGGCGATGTCTTAACCGCTTGACCATGGAGCCTTGCTTATTTCGGTCACTTCTATATACAAAGTGACCGAAAACTATACTACCATAAAACAACTTTCTTGACAAGACCTTTTATCACTTTTTTATATATTTTTTTATTCACAGCAAATCCCGATTGCCATCAGGAATCCTGTCAGCGCCAGAATTTACCGCTATTCATCTTACTGCTCAAACTCCCAGTATATACCGCTCTTTCCCTCCGTACTTTTCTTTTTGCGCCAGGATCTCAAATCCCTCTGCCTGGACATTTCTCAAGCTGTAAATATTGTCCGGCGCCACAGTGGCAAGAATCCGGCAGCCAGGTTGCTTTTCCCTCGCATACTCCACACATCGGCGTATCAGCTCTCTCTGAATCCCCATCCCCCGGCAATCCGGATCTACGACAATCGTATCCAGCGTCGCGCAGAGAAGGACTTCCTCTTCCGCTAATCCCAGATCCCACCCCAGATTTTCTTCAAAAGCTCCGAGGAACCCGACAGATCCGTATGCCACCAGCCTGCCGCCGTCAAAAACACCCAATATACGGTTAGGTTCCTTTAGAAATGTCTCGTTATCCTCTCTTTCCGTAACCGCAAACCAGTCTGCCCGCTCCATTCCCCGG
The DNA here is from genome assembly GCA_910578455.1 of uncultured Dorea sp. Classification (GTDB taxonomy): domain Bacteria; phylum Bacillota; class Clostridia; order Lachnospirales; family Lachnospiraceae; genus MD308. Next base: position 21,066 of record CAJTQA010000041.1, on the reverse strand, counting down.
CATATTTTTTCTTGCAGCATCATCAAGGCGTCCAAATCTTCTATTCCACATGGACGCATCTTCAATTCCCTCCTGCCGCGCCGCATCATATCCTTGCGACCCCGCTGTCTCTCGCCGCCTGCGCCACGGCCCTGGCTACTGCCGGGCCTACTCTCGGGTCAAATGCTTTCGGGATAATATAATCTTCACACAGCTCTTCATCACTGATCAAATCTGCCAGCGCCTTTGCCGCCGCCATCTTCATCTCCTCATTGATGTCCTTTGCGCGCACGTCAAATGCGCCTCTGAAGATTCCTGGGAACGCAAGCACGTTATTAATCTGGTTCGGGAAGTCGCTTCTTCCTGTAGACACCACCCTTGCCCCGCCTTCTTTTGCGTCCTCGGGGAATATCTCCGGGGTCGGGTTGGCACATGCAAAAATAATCGGGTCGCTGTTCATAGTCTTCACCATCTCCGTATGAATCGTGCCCGGCGCTGACACTCCGATGAATACATCCGCTCCCACGAGCATCTCCGCCAGCGTGCCCGAACGTTTCTCCAGATTCGTGACCTGCGCCATCTCTTCCTTAATCCAGTTAAGGCCCTCTCTCCCGGCATAAATCGCGCCTTTCCTGTCACACATCGTAACATTTTTAAATCCCGCGGACAAGAGAAGTTTCACGATAGAGACAGCAGCCGCCCCTGCGCCGGAAGTCACTATCTTTACTTCCTCTTTCTTTTTCCCGGTCACCTTAAGGGCGTTGGTAAGCCCCGCAAGGGTAATCACCGCCGTCCCGTGCTGGTCGTCATGGAATATCGGGATATCGCAGCGCTCTTTCAGCTTGCGTTCAATCTCAAAGCACCGGGGTGCAGAGATGTCCTCCAGGTTTATTCCACCAAAAGAACCGGAAATCAGTGCAACTGCGTTTACAAACTCATCCACGTCTTTGGTCTTTACGCACAGCGGAAAAGCATCTACATCCCCAAAAGACTTAAACAACACACATTTCCCTTCCATTACCGGCATTCCTGCCTCCGGACCGATATCTCCAAGACCCAGCACTGCTGTTCCGTCCGTGATAACCGCGCACAGATTGTGCCTGCGGGTCAGCTCGTAAGATTTGTCAACGTCCTTCTGGATCTCAAGACAGGGCTGGGCAACTCCCGGTGTATAGGCAAGGGATAAATCGTCCTTTGTCGCAACCGGCACTGTAGCCGAAACTTCTATCTTTCCTTTCCATTCCTTGTGCAGCCTTAATGATTCCTCCGCATAGTTCATATCTTGTCATCTCCCGTTATCTAAACATTATATATGCAAAACAAAAAGTTAATTCTCTTTCATTATACATAAACCGATTTCGGGATTCAATGCAAAGTTTTGCCCTTTTTTTCAGCGCCTTTACCTCACCGTCACCTTAATGCTTTTCTTTACCCCATTTGCCGCCACAACATATATGGTACATGTTCCTTTCTTTTTCCCTTTGATTTTTCCGGTTTTCGATACGGAGGCGACTTTATCATTCGTCGAAAAATAGCGGTAAGGAACAATATGTTTTTTCGGCAGCAGTTTTTTTCGTCTGCTCTGCTTTACCGTTTTCGCCTTTATCTTTTTTGTCTTGCCTTTCTTTACTGTAAGCTTCGATTTGGAAATTTTAATTCTTTTAGCATTGGTGTACCCTTTTCTGCTCTTTCCCACGACATGGAAAGACATGCTCTTTCCGATTGCCTCTTTCTTCCCGTCTACAATGCAGTATGCCTGTACCTGTACTTTATAAGAACCTTTTTTGCTGGTCTTACTCTTCCCTATCCGGCTGATGACACTGCTTGTTTTGCCGCTGCCCGCAGACTTCACGAGCCTTTCCTTGCTCCCGCATTTCCCCGCGTAAATATCATATCCTGATGCCCCGCTTACTTTGCCCCAGGTAACTTTAAGCTTTGAGCCTGACATGGAAACCTGTGCTTTCTTATTAAGAGAACATCCATTGGCAGCAATGTCAGCCTTTGTCAGTGCAGGTTTAGAAGGAGCAGTCGGCTTGGATGGCGCCACAGCAAGTTTCGTCCATTTGGATACGATTTCCGCTGACCCATGGAACTCCGTCTCCATGTCAAAGGGCTCCAAAGCATCTCCATTTTTTATGAACCATCCTTCAAACCGATATCCTTTCCTTGTCAGCGTCTGCGGCAGCACAACCTTTTCCCCGTCTTTCAGAATCTGCGACTCTACGGCGTCTCCTTTATCTATTGTAATAATGTACCTCGTCTCATCTCCGAACTTCACCGTACCTGTTCCCATAATTTTCTGTGTAATTTGGGCAGCCGTTTCTTCCGGGATATCTTCCGGCAGCAGAAGAACCCCGTTTACAGTAATTGCACTCTCAAGGTCTATGACACTTGCCACCGCGTCGCTTGTCAGATTTGTCTTTGCATCTATGACTGCCCCTTCTTCTACTACCAGCCGCGCTCCCTCCAGCACTTTCAGTTTCATCGCCTTATTTAAACCAACAACGGGCTTTAGTGTCAGCATCTGTCCTTTTTTCAAGGTTGTCAGCCCGCTTGCAGCATACACTGTAGCGTCACTGTGCATTTCTACCAGAAATCCATTGATAGCTCCTTTACCGGCTATGGAACCGTCATAATTTGGAAGTTTTATTTCAGAAAATGTACCGATAATATCAATTGTTCCGCTATTTTCCAGCCTCCCCTGATTCTGGAATACACCTCCCTGCTGTATTGTCACTTTCGCATTATTCTGGAATACGCCTCCCAGCTGCGCTGACGGCACATAATAGTTATAGATTCCACCCCCACTCAAAACATTTATAGTTCCGTTATTCACGACTGTAGAATTAGGAAAATTAGATATAGAATCCTTATTTACATTTATTGTTCCATTATTGATAAGCCTACTTTGGGGCCGCTGTTTATTATTTCCCACACTAAAGTAGTTTCCGTCTGTTATATCTACCGCAGCTCCTTTCGGAATCGTGAGGGTTGCAGGCTTTTCATAATATCCGATTGTAATCGCCGCAACTGCTGTTCCAAACCTCATATTAACATTCCATGTCACATTGCCGAGGATAGAACAGCTCCCCAGGCTTGTAACTTTATCTGATGCCTCATCATAAACACATGACCCATACCATGCAATATCTCCTTCAACCGGCAATCCCTTTGTTTTACTGTCATACAGGACCGCGCTGTTCGACGCCCTCAAAGGCTGCGAAAGGACAGACGGGATCGCCAGGTCGCTGCCATTATTATCCGCGAACAAAGTTCCGCCGTTTATCGTATATTCACGAGAAAGAAGAGTTCCTGACGCCAGGCCGTTACTCGTATTTCCAACCGCCCTCACGTCACTGGACACAAGCTCTATGCTGCCCGAAAGTGCATTTATCGCAGGACCGTTCCCATTAATGGCAATCACATGGCTATTATCAATCTTTATCTTCTGCCCCCCGGACTGCCCCGCAAAAACAGCGCTGCTCCCGGCGCCAATTCCTCCAGTGTTGCTCCTCGCCTTTATATATTTGCTGTTTTTAAGTACGATATCGCCTCCTGTTGTTGCAATTCCTCTGGCAGTTTCTGATTCCGCGCCGTATATAATCTCCAGGCGGGCAATGCCCGCTGTAATGTTTCCATCTGTCAATATGCCGTCGCCCTGGCTGGTTATCTTCAAAGAGCCGGTTCCCGAGAGACTCACATCCATAGCCTGGGGATTGGCTCCCTGCTGCCTCAATGCCCGTATTCCGATACTGCTCGAGGTAATCCGATTATCTCCCTCCACTATAATATTGACCGGCACACATACATAGATGCCGATTCCAGCACTGTCAATAACCGCATTCTTCAATGTGAGTGTTCCGCTGACCACCTCGCCCCCGCTGACTTTGGGCGACCAGACAATCTGCCCTCCCCCTGCGGTGTAGGTTGTCTCCGTCGCGGGAACGTACTGTGTCCATTGAAAATCCAGGCCTGCTGACGCATCATTTCCTGCCTCCCGTTGTTTCCTTACCGATTCTCCGGTACCTTTATCTTCACTTGTCTCTTTGTCTTCACTTATCTTTTTATCTTCACTTGTCTCTTTATCTTCCCCCGTCTGTTCATCTCGGGGTTCTCCGCCGCAGACAATCCCATCGGCATCCTGTCCGCCGCACAACGGGCAGTCGGCATTCCTCTCATCCTGCGTACATTCCGTCTCGCAGATACAATCCGCCGAATCGATTTCTCCCGCTGCCGCCCCAAGGGGCGCATGAAGAAACAACAGGCCTGCAATCAAAAAGGCAAGCTCTCTCCTAACCTTCATTCTTCTATCCATCTGTCTTCCTCCTCGTCTTTTATTCATGTCATTGGCAAAAATGATATCTGAATTATACGACACTTCCCCTCACGATTCCTGTTTTTGGCGTGAATCACACAGTTTTGGCGTAAATGGATAAAAGAAACAATGGATATTTATTTTTTTATGATATAAAATAAATTTAGATTGACAATCACTACGGGGGGGGGAATAAAAATGTACATCGCTCTGGTAGAAGACCGCGACTCTGACGCGGAGACGCTATCCGCTTTTTTAACGCAATATAAAAATTCGCATTCACCGGAACTTCGTTTTGTCCGGTACGATTCCGGCGAGGCGTTCTTAGCGTCTGCATTCGAAAAATTTCATCTCGTATTTATGGATATTTACATGGGGAAAATGGACGGAATCGAAACTGCCTTACAGATTCTGGAGAAAAACGCCAACTGCCTCATTGTCTTTTTAACTGCCAGCAGAGAGGATATCTGGCGCGCGGTAAAAATTCACGTCTGTTTTGACTATATCGAAAAAAAATGCTTAACTTACGAAAAAGCTGAAGAAGTATTAAATGCCGCCTGGAAGAGACTGCGCTTTCAGGCAAAGGTTTTAGAGTTTTACTCCGGAAAGCAGAAAATCCGGCTGCCCCTTTCTAAAATCCAACATCTGGTTTCCCATGACAAACACACTTTTATCATGCTGGAGAACAAGCATGAGCTCCGCTACCGGGTCACTTTCTCCTCCCTTCACTCCATTTTACAAAAGGAAGACAGATTTTTGCTCTGCAACAGGGGCATCCTTCTGAATATGGACTTCATCACAAAGGCTGGCCGGGAAACTTTTGTGATGGCAGACGGAAAATCCTTTCCCATCCACAAGCGGAACCGCATGGACATCATGAAAAAGTTTCATGACTACCAGTTTGAAAAGCTCAATGAACAGGAGGTATGATTTATGGAGAAATTAATTGCAACTGCCATGTATGCCCGTTCCACCTTCATCATCATACCGCTTGCTTTCTTTTGTTTTATCCCTGTCTGGCAGGATGCGAAAAGCTCCCCCGCACGTCTTGCCGCCAAAGTTGCCGCCGCCTTTGCATTAATGGAAACGGTCATGTTCCTTATATATTTTCTCTTCTCATCTGTAATTGCAAATATAGCAAGTGCGGTTCTTTGTATTGTTATATTTTTCTATCTGTACCAAAAAGAGATTGCACTTAAGCGCTCCCACCTGTGGTTTATCTTCATGACCGCCTGCATGATCGGGGGCTTTACCTATCTGTTCTACCATCTGGTCAATATATTTTTTCATCCTGCAGCCACCGTTGACGACCCGGCATTCACCGACACCTTTTTTCTCCAGCTTGCTTTCGAATCTTTACTGATCCTCATCCTGGCCCTGCCCACCCGGCGGTATCTCGGATGGCTTGTACACCATTTCCATGAGGAAAAAGTCTGGAGGGTCATCTGGCTTATCCCCGCAAGTTTTTTAGCGTTTTCCTACATCTTTATCCCCTACGATAACAGCGTTATGTTTGTGGGGCGGTTTTTAGAAGTATACATTATCTCGATTTTTATCTTTTTCATCCTCATCCTCCTTATCTACGGCCTGTTTTACAAAATCGCACACAGCATCACGGAAAATCAAAAGATGACGCTGAAAACAGCCAATCTGGAAATACAGGCGCAGCAGTACCACCGTCTCCAATCCTATATGCAGGAGACAAGCCGGCTGCGCCATGATTTCCGCCATCAGCTCACCGTGCTCGCCGACATGCTGAAGACAAGGCGATACGATGAGCTGGAGCATTACCTCACACAATCCATCGGCAGTTTCACCGACATGCCCTTGAAGTACTGCTCTTCCTCCGCAGTCAACGCAATCTTAAACCACTACGTTTCCCTCTGCCGGGAGTTTGGCATAGAGACTCACCTGAACATACGCCTGAAAGATGATTTTTCTATTGAAGACATAGATTTTTGCGTGCTGCTGGGAAATCTCCTGGAAAATGCGATGGACGCCTGCAAGACGCTCCCCGAAGAAATGCGGGAGATTACGCTGAAAATCGGGCAGACGTCCCAACACGTCATAGCACTGTACATTTCAAACCCGTATGAAGAACCTGTTTCCATAAGAGCCGGGATATTCCTTTCCACCAAGCATGAAGGGGAGAGCCAGGGGCTTAAATCCGTGCGGCTGATTGCGGAAAAATACAATGGTTTTCTTGACATCAATCATGAAAACAAGCTGTTTGAGGTGAAGTGCCTGTTGAACATTTAAAAAATATCTTTAAATAGTTTGTAAAATCCATTTTAATTTCATACTCTAATCTGTTATAATAAAGATATCGAGTAACAGCAACTGCATTTTCAGAAAGCGGGTGATTATATGCCACCTGGTATTGAAGTAACAAAAGCTGCACTTGACGATTATGATAAACTTAACAGATATTGACAAGATAAAAGAATAAATATTTTATTTCCATGCAAAAATAAGGGGAAGATTCCATGAATAGTTCTGAAAACATTATCATAGAAAAAGCCAAGCCTGAAGATACAGCGGAGCTGCTCCGTTTCCTGAAAGCCATCGGAGGAGAAACCGATAATCTCACATTCGGAGCGGAAGGGCTGCCCGTCCCTCCGGACGAGGAACGCGAGCTGCTCGCATCTCTGGAAACTTCTGAAACTTCCGCCATGTTCACCGCAAAAAAGAGCGGAAAAATAGTGGGAAACGCCCATTTTACCGGCATGACCCGTGAGCGCCTGAAACACAGAGGAACCATCGGCATCTCCGTACTGAAATCAGAATGGGGGCAGGGAATCGGCACCATGCTTATGGAGGCGGTCATAGATTTTGCCAGAAATACCGCCCATGCAGAGATTATTTCATTAGAAGTAAAGAGCGATAATGTCCGTGCAATCAAATTGTACGAAAGATTTGGGTTTGAAAAAATCGGCTGTTTTAAAGGATTTCTTAAAATAAACGGTAAATACGCCGATTTTGAGCTGATGAACCTGTATTTCCCCCAGGAAAGCGAACTTCCATAGAAGGTATAACATTCTAACACAACAAAAAATAATATTTTCATTCGAACTGCCTCCTGTTTTTTGGTACACTTATACAAAAACACAGGAGGCATTGTCATGAACAACTTACAATCACATATAAAAAACTATCTGAAATTCTGCCAATATCAAAAAAGGCTGGACAAAAAAACTTTAAAAGCCTATCGCATCGACCTAAGACAGTTTTCAGAGCATGTCTGCACAACCGCTGTCCCAGATATAACCCCAGACACTTTGGAGGGTTATATCGCAGAGCTGCATCAAAAATATAAGCCTAAAACATCAAAAAGAAAAATCGCATCATTAAAAGCCCTTTTCCATTATTTTGAATATAAAGACATCATCGACCGGAATCCATTCCACAAAATACAGATAAGGTTCCGCGAGCCGGTCATACTGCCCAAGACCATTCCGCTGCACACCGTCGAAACATTTCTCTCCACCATGTACAGATGCCATGCCGAATCCAAGACAGACTACCAGAGGAAAAATACCCTCCGCGACATCGCCGTAGCCGAACTTCTGTTTTCCACAGGCATGAGAATCTCCGAGCTGTGTACCCTGAAAACAAGCGACGTAAACCTGTACGACAAGACAATCCTCATATACGGGAAAGGCTCAAAAGAGCGGAAAATACAAGTTGCAAACGATGATGTCATCCAAATCCTGCACAAGTACCAGCGAGCCTTTTCACCCCACATTGAGAGTTGCGGATATTTCTTCGCCAATCAGTCAGGCCGCGCGCTGTCAGACCAGTCTGTCCGCAGGATGATAAACAAGTACACCGCCCTCGCCACAATAGAGCTGCATATCACGCCCCATATGTTCCGCCATACTTTCGCTACGAGCCTCCTGGAGGCGGACGTAGATATCAGATATATCCAGGAAATGCTTGGGCATAGCTCGATTAATATAACAGAGATATATACACATGTGGCAATGGCAAAACAGCGGGATATCCTGTCGAATAAGCATCCGCGGAAGGATTTTTGTTTTTAGATATGGAGAGAGTTGAGGAATAAGTGAATAGGGAAAAATCCCCCTCTGTAGGAAATGAGCCTGATTGGGCTTGTGGATTGCGGGAGGGGGATTAGTTTTATTCATAGCTCCTTTTATTCTAGTTTCTTGCCTCCCAAGAAACCCCATCCTTCTCACCCATTTGCCCCCATTATACCTTTTTCTCCCTATTTCTGCAACTCCGCCATTACATATCCTGCCATTTTTAGAACATAAGCGGAATTTTTATTTATTTCCTCTCCATACACCCGTAAGTTTTTATCGAATCGCGTGTCTTTATCATTAGGACATGATTATAACGCAAAGGAAAAAGCTGATGGATTTGATTACGGAAATTAACAAAAACATGATTAAAAAGGAAGTTCGCGCTTTTCTCGACATATATGGATTCGAAGGGTTAAAGCAAGCTATGGACAATTATAGCAATTTACAGCAGTTATATCTCTGTAGGACTAAAAACGCCACTTCCAAAATCTGCATCTGTGAAATCAACTATTTACAGATATGCGGACATCTTATTACAATTTATACTACAGATGGCTGCTACCACAAGTACGGTTCTCTTAAAACCGAACTGGAAAGCCTGTCGCAATACGGATTTGTCAGATGCACCCAAAGCCATCTTGTTCCTTTGACAAAAATCCGATCAATCGCTTATGACTGCATTACTCTGCTTGACGATACGACGCTCCCATTAAGCAAACGCTATTCTTCCCAGGTGCTGCTTTCGTTTAAAATCTATGAAAAACGCAATTCCCATCTTAAGTAGGTTTCTTTCTTGCTATTTCGAATCTTCAAAATATTCAAAAAGGCAATTCTATGCATGCTCCAGTATCTGGATCTTGAATCCCTGCCGAATAATGACTCCACTCAAACAGGATGCCCTTCCAGATAAGGAACTGCCTGTTTTATAAATATGCAGTGGATGAAAAGAAAAGCTCCTTGCTCTTGACATTTCTGCCGAAAAAGCGCAAAATGTTACTGTCTAGTTCAAAAAACAGGAAGATGAAGAGGTGATAGGATTGTATTCGGAAGAATTGCGAATGGTGAGCAAAAATACAGTACAGCTGACAATTCATGAAATGCAGACCAAGATTGAAAAGCAAAAGAGGCTTCTGGATGAGCGCAAGCAGGAAATTGAAGAGTTAAAAGATCTTCTGGGCAGCGTAAACGCAAAAAAGACCCAAAGACCATCTACACCGCCGGAAGGCTACAAGGGCGCTCTGGACACCGTTTATAAGATTATGTCCAGCCTGGAAAAATATACTCCTGAGGAAGTTCTGTTCTATGCCGCACCGATACTGGCAAAGCTGATGGCTACAGAAGATGCCGCAATATATATGGTAGTGAATAAGAGCTACGCCCGGCTGTTTTCTGCCACTTCCGCCAAGGCACGGGAGTTAGGAAACTCTATAAAATACACTGCTCTTGATGATATGTATGATACATTGATGGACGGCAATGTTTACATCAATAAAGAGGTAAGTCCTCTGTACCCCTCTATGGCAAGCGCCCTTTTCGACGATGATGAAATACAGCTGATTCTGATGTTCTGGGGAATCCCAAAGCAGCAGATGACCCCGGAAGAAGCGAACCGCCTGACTGTAATCATGACATTATTCCAAAACGCAGTTTTGCGCGCAAAGCGTTATATGTCAAGTTTCAGAAGACTGCACTATATGGAAGGAACAAATGTATTAAACGAGGAGGCGTTTACGGCTCTTGTAAAGACTTTCCTGGAAGCGAAGTCCAAAGGACTGACCCAGTGCGCGCTCGCTGAAATTGTTATGGGTTATCAGAGCTATGACAATATCGCGGTGCAGCTTTCTGGCAATATAAGACAGACAGACTACATGGGCATCATAAACGGAGAACGTCTCTACATATTGCTTTCAAATACTGATATAAAAAATGCGGAAGTCGTCAGGAAACGTCTCCATAAGATCGGGTATAGCTGTGTGCTGAAAGAGTCTTTGGACTAAACCGCAAAAAATAGTTTGTGTCTATGATACGCAGGCACAAACTATTTTATTCAAATCTCTTAGCATTCTTTCAGCTTACTATAATAGGACTCGCTCGTATAAAGCGCTGCCGCCGGGTTATGCCCCATCACCCGGTCTTTTGCCACCAGTGTTGTCACCAATGCCTCCGAGTATTTATAAAACAGGCTGTCATGCCCAACGCAAAGTCCCATGACTATATTCAGATCCGTATTTTCTTTGTTCAGTATCTTCGCCTGCATCACCGGATTGCACATATTCACTCCCACATCGCAGCATTCATCGCCAATCCCTACTTCAGCTTTAGGAACCGCGCCCACTTTGCATGCCGCGCCATACACTTCAAAGCCGTGAGCCGTAAGGATATCTGTCAGAATCCTCGTCTCTCGTATCAGGCCTACGCAAGTTGCGATTCCCAGCTTTTTGAAACCCATCCTCTTTGCAAACTCAATAATCTCCTGCACTCTGCACCACTTCATATAGCCTTCATGCTCCACCTGAGCGGCTGTCTGCATGACTTTTAGATTATTTCCTTCATCATAGGTTCGCATTGTTTCTTTCTTAAATGATTCGTCCATGTTCGTCGTCAGGCAAAATGACGGATAAGATTTGTCCATGGCATTGCAGTTTGTGACGGCGCAGTAGGCGCATGACAGTTTTTTGTCCTGTGTTTGTTTCCCTTTTCCGCTCATTTTCAATTTCCCCCTCTATTCTTGTATGATTACTTTCATTATATACTATCTGAATCCAATGTCCACTGGTATTATGGATGGGCAATCAATTTTTCTGATTACGCAGTCTTACTCCTGCATTTTTCGTATCTTGCAGTCGGTCTGCGCCGGGCCGTCGATCAGATGCCCCTCACGGTCAAACCGGGAACCATGGCAAGGGCAGTCATAGCTTTCCTCATCTGGGTTCCATTCAAGCCGGCATCCCATATGAGGGCAGTTTTCCGTAATTTTCTTATTGCCGCAAGGCAGAATATGTTTTGCCAGCCCTTTCACCGTATGCGCGCCATGTGTCGCCAGTTTCTTCGCGGCCTGTGCCGTAAAATGTCTCTGGGGCGAAAAAATATCCGCCTCCGGACACTCCTGCCCGTCAATCATTGCCGTCAGGATGCGTGCGCTCACCATCGACGTAGTCATGCCCCATTTCCCAAAGCCTGTCGCCACGTACCAATTGGGCTTGCGGGCGGAAAACCTTCCGATATAGGGCAATCCGTCCAGTGTCATGCAGTCCTGCGCCGACCATTTAAGCACCTCACGGCATCCTGGATAGATTTCCTGCGCCCTGGCGCGGAGCGCCTCGTATCTGCATCCCCCGCTCGGCTTATTCCCCTGATTCAGCCCCGTCCGGTGGCTGCCGCCGCCAAGCAGCAACAAATTACCGCAGGTGCGAAAAGACAGCCCGTCCGGGTCAATCCCAAGGTACATGCCCTCCGGTCTCTTCGCCCCTTCCAGCGCCGTTACATAGCTCCTCTCCTGATACATTCTGGCAAAATAATATCCCGGCACATTGACGAAAGGAAAATGTGCGGCAAATACAATATGCCCTGCCGTTATAGTTCCCCTTGCCGTCTCTACCTTTGTGCCCTCAATCTTTAGAACTTTCGTCTGTTCGTATACTTCTGTTTCCTCCGCAATCGCTGACAGGAATTTAAGAGGATGGAATCTCGCCTGGTTTTCAAACTTTGTCACTCCTGCCACCCGAAAAGGCAGCTCGCACTCTGTTTCAAAAGTTGCCGCGATTCCCAGCGTTCCCGCCGCATCCGCTTCCTGTTTCAAAAGCTGCGTCTCGGTTCGGGAATACAGATATGCCGGACACCTGACAAAATCACAATCAATTCCTTTTTCCGAAATCAGTTTTTCGTATTCTCTGATAGCTGATTCATTTGCACTGGCATAATGCTCTGCCATCCGGCTGCCAAACATCCTGATAATCTGTCCATATATCAGATTGTGCTGGGATGTGATCTTTGCCGTAGTATTTTTTGTCTGCCCGCTGCCGACTCTGTCCGCCTCCAGGACAATCGCCCGGACGCCTGCCTGTTTCAGATAATATGCTGTCAGGATTCCCGCAAGTCCTGCCCCGATGACAACAACCGGAATTTCCATATCTCCCGGGAGTGGCTCCCGTCTCCTGATTTTAACCTCTTCTCTCCAGACTGATTCCATTTTTTACCTCCGTTTCATCCTGTTCCTAGAATACTAATATATTAGTATTCCCAAAGGGCATCCCTTAATTCAAGTTCCTACGGAACAGGCGGACTTTGTCCGTCAAGGTATACCCAAAGGGTACCCCTTAATACAAGTTCCTACGGAACAGGCGGACTTTGTCCGTCAAGGTATACCCAAAGGGCATCCCTTAATTCATGACCCTCCGGCTCTGGCGGACTCCGTCCGTCAAGGTACCATATAGCGGTTTCACTATATGCTTATCAGCACGAAAAAGGAACGCCATATCAGGCGTTCCATAATCTGTAAAAATAAAACCATCTGTTTTAAAGCTCTTAATAGTTTTCTGCATGTACCTCAAAGTATGCCTGCGGATGGGCGCATGTCGGGCAGATTTCCGGTGCGTTTGTTCCTACTACAATGTGTCCGCAGTTGCGGCACTCCCACACCTTGACTTCGCTCTTTTTAAATACCTCCGCCTGCTCTACATTCTTAAGCAGCGCACGGTAACGTTCCTCATGATGTTTCTCAATCGCAGCCACCAGGCGGAATTTTTCTGCCAGCTCAGGGAATCCCTCCTCCTCGGCAGTTTTTGCAAATCCCTCATACATATCTGTCCATTCAAAGTTCTCTCCCTCAGCCGCAGCCGCAAGGTTCTGAGATGTATTTCCAATGCCCGCCAGCTCCTTGAACCACATCTTGGCATGTTCCTTCTCATTGTCCGCTGTTTTGAGAAAAAGCGCCGCAATCTGCTCAAATCCTTCTTTTTTTGCCGCGGAGGCAAAATATGTATATTTGTTCCTTGCCTGGGATTCGCCTGCAAATGCTGCCTCCAGGTTCTTTTCTGTCTGCGTTCCAGCATACTTGTTGCTCATAGTGTTATCCTCCTGATTTTCATTAATTTATATCATTACATCCTGGGGATGCAAAGAATGCTCCTAAAAAATACTCCTAAATAGTGACTTTCTCAAAGTCAGATGCAGGGTGCTTGCACAGCGGGCAGATAAAATCATCCGGCAGCGTTTCACCCTCATAGGTATATCCGCATACAGAGCAGCGCCATGCAGTCTTTCCCGCGTTTCCGGTTTTCTGAGGCTTTGGCTTTATCTCTGACTGGTAATATGCATACGTTGCGGATGCCGCATCAGAGAGAACCTCCATATCATCCACCGCAGCTATAAATAACATATGGCTCCCCAGGTCAACCATCTGCTCTACAGACGCGCTGATGTAAGCATTTGTTCCTGCCGTAACATAGAAAATCCCGTTGGCGCCGCGACTGCAGTCCGAAAAATCCGCAAATTTATCCGCATCCCTGCCAGACTGGAATCCAAAGCGGCGGAACATATCGAAACTGGCAGTCTCGCTGAGGATGGAGATGTTAAACTTTTTACTCTTCTGGATCATCTCCTGAGTGAAATTAGACTTATTCACCGCAATACTGATCCTGTTCGGCTCACTGGTAACCTGAACTGCGGTATTGATAATGCACCCGTTATCTTTCCCTTCATGTGCTGATGTAAGCACAAATAAACCATAACTCATCTTATACATTGCTTTTTTATCCATAGCGGCACCTCCTGATTCGTTCCTGTGTCTCTGCACACAGCCTGCATTTTTATTATGTTCCGATCCTTATCCCTGGGCAAATGGACTCCCGCCTTCTTTTTCCCTGCACGAAGGGCATAGATAATATACTTTCAGATCATAGTACAAAAAATCTCTTCCTACCATCTCGCTCAGGGGAGCCGTCAGATCGTCAAATGAAATATCCGCCAGCCGCCCGCAGCGCTGGCACACCAGATGGTCATGCCGTACTGCGCGGTCATATCTGTCCGGCATATTTTCAACAGATATCTTGCGAATCAGGCCGGCTTCCCACAGTTTATTCACATTATTATATACCGTTGCGATAACTACGCCCGGATATTTTTCTTTGAGTTCCGCGAATATCTGTTCAACGGTCAAATGCTCCATAGATGCGGTAATAATGTGATATATTTCTTTTTCATACTTTGTCATATTCACACCACCCGTATATCCAACAATTAGAATTATTCTAAATATCTTGTATTTATTCTAATTCTATTTCCAGATTTTGTCAAGTGTAATCTGACATTTTATAAGTTTTTAAAATGTTCCAGTTCCTCGCGAAACTGCTGAGTCCAGCGCAACGCTGCCTCGCACATAATGACATAATTGTCGTAGAGCATTTCCCAGACAAAATGCTCCTGTTACAATCTGTTGGGAAATTTTTTCACGACGTTTTTCTTCTCTGTGCATGGCTAACTGCTGTATCATAGTTTTTCATACTTTGCGATAAAGCTGCTGAAACAGGCTGCCTAATAGTATGGGGAGTGCAAACAGAATTAATTGTTTCTGTAAATTCCCCGTGGTCAAAATGTTGTTGGATGTAATCACTGGATTACAAAAGAATGTCGGGCGGATTTTTTGTGAAACTGCATATTTCGGTCAAGGCGCAAAAAAACAGGAATCCGTTTCTTGATTTCCTGTCTTAATATGCGGCTTGGTTCATCGGCGGTTACTCAATTTTATGTGACTACCATTCTGCTAAAGTCTTTCTGGCAAAAACGTCTGAATTTCCGATTCGGAACTGTTGCCCTGTCGATGCCATATTGGCGATATATGTCTGCAGATCTGTGTTCTTTCATTCTTGTAAACCTGTGACGTTCTTCTGCTCTGTGATTTCTAAAATATATTGATATGCAAATTCGATTCCATTACAAGTCAATTTTTCACACATATGTGGTGAATCACTCTCCGAAAAGCCTGTAGGACGCAATTCAAAGCATCTTAACGAGCCAAATGTTTTATCAAAGGAAGATGCAAAATTATAACAGTCAGATACAATTTCATCTTCTGTTTTTCCCAACATATGAAGATAAATTCCTATAAACATAAGCGCGCCTTCAACTAAGCCGCACTGCGCCCTATATCCGCCAGCTCCATGCAATCCAACTGCCGACCAGATTGTTTGCGGTTCCAAAGAAATTTCAAATAATTCGCTCAAACATATGATAGTTGTTCTCGCACAATTTATATCTTCATCCCAGTACAATTCATGTACCCGGTTTATTATATATTCTTTCATCATACATCACCTCAATGACTGCTTAATTTTACTAGTTCCTCCATAATATTTGTCCATTTTTGCAAACATTTTAAAGGGCTGACCGCACAGGAAAATAAACAGCCCAAAAGTTTGAATGCAGCATGATTCCGGTTCATTTTTTTATAGAAACTTTATATTTTACACATTAACAAGACGCAAGTATCCACATTTTACAAATTTTGACTTCCTTTCAGCAGAAACTGACCTACATATTCTCTCAAAGCCCTATCCCAGTGAAAAAATCACCGTCACATCTCCTCTTCCAAGCGCTTCCTCCCAACCGGTCAGATCATCAATATGCCCCAATCTCGTGTAGCTCCAGGAATTGGAACCATAAAAAATAACGATCTGGTTCCCATTGTATAAGACGATTTTTCTCTAACAAAACCCACATTTGTTTTTGGAAGATATCTTGGAGAAACCCTCTGATTAACAGTTCCTAGCATTTGGCCACTCCGTTATTCGTGGATTGGTTACCTCAGGTCAATGGTTCGCCGTAGGTTCTGCTGTCCAATTGCGTGGATCAATGTATTCCTACACTGCCGACATGGAGGTACCGCAGATAACCCGAACCTTGAAATCCAAAAAGGCTTCTTCAAGATATCTTCCCTGTTGCTTTGTTGTTGTCATTTTTTGCTGCTGCGGATTACGCAGTTTTTCCTGCTTAATCCGCTTGTATGCCATCTATCGGAGTGACAGCTGGCTGTCAAGGGCTGCACAGCAGTTTATTTACCCTTAACGGACGGATGGCATTCTGATATCACGCCGTGCTGATGTTGTCTGTCATCATGCCCCATATGAAGCAGGCAAGTTCCCTTGCAACCGCCGTTACCGCTATATTCCTTTTCTTTCCATGCCTTATCATCCTGCAATACTTTCTTCTCAGCCTCTCATTTGCTTTGTCTGCATAGGCGATCACCTCCGGCGGGTTGCCATACTGCCTCGCTTTTAGATCTTTTGATTTATGCCCGATCTGCCCTTTGCATATCCCTCCTGACGCTTCTGTAAGAAGTTTTCTCAAATGGCTGTTCCCCTCTTTGGTAATCGGAAACCTGTTAATACTGCCACTGCTCGAATCCTCCCCCGGCACCAGCCCCAGATATGCAGCATAGATGTTCCCTTTCGCAAATCTCTTGAAATCCCCGGTCTCTACCAGACAGGATAACGCCGTATGGGTTTTTACTCCCAGAAAACATACCAGCTTCTTGACTTTTTCCACATACTCCGTTTCGGACGCCAGTTCCTCTATCCTCCTATCAAAACTCTCTATCCGGTTCGTCTGGTATTCATATGTGATCAGATACTCGCCGAGGGTTTCCCTGTCCAGTCCGCTTAGCTCCAGTGCTTTCAACCACTTGAAATGCGTCTGCGTCCACTTCCCGCCATCATAATGGCATCCCTGGCTTAAACAGAATGCACTGATCCTCTGTTTTGTCTTTTTTAAATCCTGTTTATGGTCGTCCCTCATGCACAGATATACTTTGACATCGTCATCTTTATCTGTCGGGATGTGTACCGCATGGTAACCACCATAGGCCAGGCACTGCGCTATTATCAGCGCATCCCTCTTATCTGTTTTGATCCGTTTTCCCTGCTGTGTCATCATTGTGGTCGGTGCCAGAATCACACAGCGGATTCCCTTTTTCACCAGTTCGTGGTATAAAGAAAAGCCCAGGCATCCTGCCTCATAACCGCAGAGAATATCGCATTCATCTTTTACTTTTTTCTTTATATTTTCAATGAATTGCACGATATTGTCCGGTTCTGGTGTTACCTTGATATTCGCGTAGATAATGTCATCCCCGTCAAATCTTGGCTCAATGGCGCATAAGGTGTAGTTTGTGCTACGGACATCCATTCCGATTCGTAGTATTCTTTTCATTAGGTGGTCTCCTTTTGTATGCGGTAATCCCTGTTACCATTGTTTTTCCAACAACTTAGTATACAGGTAAATCCACGTTGCTACAAATGTGAGGTCACTTCATATTGTCCAAACAGTCTCGAATCCACCTCTTCTATTCTTCGTCCTTGTCCTGTTTTCATTGTCGTCCCTAAAATACATCCTTATAGTATGATTTCGGAAATCAATATCTTTCGTATAGTCAATCCCAAGAAGTTCCCCAATCCGATAACCCGTCTCCACCGCCAGCAAGATCAGCAGCTGATCCCAGCAGTTCGTACACGATTGTAACAGCACTAAGATTTCATTCTGCTCTACTGCCCGCACTTTGCGTTCTTCCTCTGATATTGCTACAAATACAGCATCATTTGTGATTTAAAAATATTAAGCCATCAATTTTAAGATATATTTGCTTTTTTAACCGACACGCTTTGCTTTCCCTTCTGATATCGTAAATATCTCCCTGCTGCTTTCTATATATTCCCCATAATGCATGACATTGATCACAATATGTTCCTCTGCTAATTCCAAAATAATCTGCCAGACTCTCTTTCGCGAGATATCATCCAGGTCAGAAGTCACTTCATCCAGAAGAAACACCGATGCTCCCTGCAGCAAAAGACGGGCAAACCCAAGCTTTTGCTTTTGACCACTGGAAAAATTCCTGCCTTGAGGTTCCACCACTGTCTGATATTTATCGGGTAGTTTCATAATATCATTGTGGATCCCAACTCTTCTACACGTTTCAACCGCCTCATCCTCTGTCACTCCACTCGTTCCTATCATCAGGTTGTTCAATACTGTATCCCGGGCAAAATACGGCTCTTTCGCCATATACGCCAGACCAGTGCGTAAATTCGACAGATTATATTCTTTAATGTCTCTCTGATTAATCAGAATCTCTCCGCCTGTGCTGTCATACAGTCGTTCTATCAGCTTTAATATTGTTGTCTTTCCACTTCCATTTTCCCCCAGAATCGTATACAGCCCTGGACTATTAAAGCAGAGATCAAGTCCTTCTAAAACCCGTTTACTTCCATATGAAAAACAAACATTTTTTAATTCTATACCCTCAATTTTTCTATCCTTTAAAAACTTGCTTTGGTCTTCTGCGTTTATCTCTTCCCTCTCCCACTCCTCCAGCTCTAACATTCTTCTCCTGTCCATGAATTCAAAATAGCAAATATTTCCCACCTTTACCCTTACGATGCCTTGTACCCCTTTAAAGCTAAGTTCCTTGTTCTGGCAGTCTTCTTCCTGATATCGGCATATCTCATTTAGTATTTTATACAGCCTGTCTTTCTCAATGGGTTTCATCATATACTCAAACGCATGCACGGTAAATGCCCTCTGGAAAAAATCACCGTAATTCGTAACAAACACAATAAATGCCCGCACATCTTCCTTCCTGATTTCCTCTGCCACTGTAATTCCACTCATATCCCTAATATCTATATCAAGGAAATATATTTCATAATGTTTTCCGCTTTCCAGCAATTTCTTTCCAGAATAGAAAAAATCAATCTCGCATTCATTTTCATAATAGCTTTGCAATAGTTCTGTTAAAAAAGTTGTTTCCATTTTTTCATCATCGCAGATTGCTATCTTCATATCTGGCTCCTCGTTTGTGTTCTAATCCACAATACATATGTATTGCCAATTATTTGTTCCCCCAATTATACTATCTCTGATTCCCCTTTTCAACAATATATTACGTCTGAATTTCCATAATTTTCTTCTAAATAAGATAATTCCATTTTTCCTGAATAATAAACCATACCCCAATAATCACCCTATAATTCACAGCATATCTCCTTTTCCTCACCGCATTCCCAGAATTCCCATCCACCGTATACACGCGCCCGTTCTCACATTTCTCCACAATCCCAACATGTCAATGCCGATTTTAGCAATGACTGCATAGGAAGCTGCTGTGCTTATTCCATAGATGCTGTTCAGCTGTTCAACCTGTAAGGCAAAGGGAGCCATATCTTCCCTAAGGTTCGTTTCAATCTCAGTAAGATGTTCCTTTAAAGAGTCGTAATGGCCCATGAGGATTTTTAAGAAAGATTTCTGGTGTTCGGAAAGTGTCCCATTTACGGACATGAGGATTTCATCTATACGGTTTCTCGTCTTTGTCTTTAAGCAGGAGTCAAGGGCAGTCCTGTCAATCTGGCCGTGTCGGGTGAGATGCAGGATGATGTTTCTGCTAGAAGCGCCAAAAATATCAGAAATAAAAGAGGACAGCCGAAAACCCGAGCTTTGCAAGAACTTCTCAACCCTGTTTTTCTGGGATGTGATATCACGGATGACACTTTTGCGGTAACGATTCAGGTCATGGAACTCCCGTATCCTTTTTTCAGGGATGAAGCTGCCATTCAAAAGCCCGGCGCGCAGCAGGGTGGAAATCCATTCGGAATCCCGCATATCAGTTTTCTTGCCGGAGACGTTTTTCATATGGCGCGCATTTACAACAAGTTTCCTAATTCTCCTTCAGGCTGTCGGCTGTACTCCGTGCAAGGTTCGTCCGCATATCCGCAAGGGTAAGCACAACGCCGTCTATCTTCAGCCTTGGATTGATCTGACGCTGCACCTTGCCTATGGTCTTTACAGGCTGAGTCATGCCCTTTAACGGCAAGTAATGAGCCTGAACGGGCATCACCACGCTGTCCGCCGCTGCAAGGGCATTGATTGTAAGCATCCCAAGGCTTGGCATGCAGTCAATCAAAATGTACTCATAGTCTTTCTTCATATCGCTCAGATATGACCTCAATGTATACTCCCTGCTCATGGCATTGACTAACAACATCTCCATGCCTGAGAGTTCAATGTTTGCCGGATTAAGTCTACCCCCTCCTTATGGTGTAACACCCCTTCCCCTGCCTGGATTGGCTCGTCACGGATAACCTTCTCCATCTGCGTTGACAGCGTGACAGGCAAACTGTCCTGGTCTGTCCAGCCCAAAGAAGTAGTCAGATCACCTTGCGGGTCCGCATCCACAAGTAACACTTTCTTTCCCTCCCTCGCCAATCCGATGCCCAGATTGACGGTAGAAGTGGTCTTTCCAGTTCCTCCTTTTTGATTAGCTATGGCTAACACCTTGCATCCTGACATTTCCGTTTCCTCCTTCCTGAAATTTATAAAAAATAGCCATCCCAAATAATATTGGAATGGCTATGTAAAAGAAAACCCATCACTGTCTGCCTTTCGGCAGATAGTGATGTATGTATGTTTATTTGTTTATTTAGTTAGCTATGTAAGAGATTAAACCTCATATAGATTCGGTGAGGTCTTTATGGATACATTATGACTTTCGTAACCCATTGATATGTACTCTGATTTTCGGTTAACAGCCACATGGTTTATAATTCTTCATAATAATACTGATTTTAGCGATGTTTTATATAGCAAAAAACCTATAAACACTAATGTCTACAGGCTTTCCTTAACTCCCCGAGTTGGGCTCGAACCAACAACCCCACGGTTAACAGCCGTGTGCTCTAC
>CAJTQA010000040.1 GCA_910578455.1 uncultured Dorea sp. | reverse complement strand
CATTAATGTAAGACATTTTTTTGAAAATTATGCATCTTTCTGAATATGAGATGCCATCATACCTTCTTTCGTCTATTTCTTACTGAATGTAACCTTCATGAAAAGCTTTTCCTTTGTTATACGCATACAGCTCTGCCATTGTCGCTTCCATATACGGGCTTACATAAAAGATTCCCAGCAGGCCGCATGTAAACATGGACAGGAAAATCCATCCTAAAAATGACAGCTGCAGAATAAATGCGTTCCACTTCTCTCCAGTCATCATCCGCTTGCTTATGGCAAATGCCTCCTTCCGGTCCATACCCGGATTATCGGCAAGGATATACGGAACCATCAGGTATTCATACATCTTTATAATTCCCGGGATAAGGAACAGGAGCGACCACAGTGTTATATACAGATTCATAAGAAACATCGTGACTACAATATTGCCGTAATGTCCTGATTTGAATCCCCTGAAGATGTCGCCTATTCCCGGCATCCCTGTTTGGTTCCTCACGAAGAACCCGTTAGCTCCTACACGAATGACACTTACCACAAAGATGTTTACGACTAAACCGATTACAAACATCGCAAGGATAACCGACAGCATGACCGTCGAAAACAATCCTGTCGCAAAGCTGTCCGGCAGTCCTTCTGCCGAATATCCTGCAGCAACTCCCGCACTGTTTACATGGAAGTTAGTCTCTATTGAGCTTTTAACGTTATTCGCTGTACTTGACACGGTTCCGGCACCCTCTGCAAGCGCCACTATAAATGAGACCCCAACGCAGGGCCAGTAATTTTTAGTAAAATTCATCTTTGCATTTGTCTTCAATTGTTGTCTCGTCCACATAGCTTAATCTCCTTTGTCTTCAATAATATGCTGCTGATCATGGTATTACTGAATTTCCCTTATCTTCTTCCTCAAAGCCAGTACCTGATCCGGCGCAACCGAAAGCTCGTCAATGCCCATCTGTATGAAATATTCCGTCATGGTCAGGTCGGCAGCCAGATCCCCGCAGATGCTGATGCTCTTGCCTTCCAGATGGACGTTATTGGCAACAATGCGGATCATCTTCAGAAGAGCCGGATGGTGGGTGTCATAATGATTCATTATCAACTCGTTGTTCCGATCCATTCCAAGTGTAAACTGCGTCAGGTCATTGGTTCCTATGCTGAAAAAATCAACTTCCCTTGCCAGCTCGCCGCTCAGCATAACTGCTGCCGGCGTCTCTATCATCACGCCCACTTTGATATTTTCATCAAAAAATACCTTTTCAGCTTTCAGCTCCTGCTTTACTTTTTCCAGATATTCTTTTGCCTGCACAACCTCCTCCACAGTAGTTATCATCGGGAACATAACCTGGACATTTCCGTATATTGCCGCCCGGAGTATGGCTCTTAGCTGCGTCTTGAACATCTCTTCCTTCTCGAGGGATATCCGGATGCCTCTAAGCCCCATGGCTGGATTCGGCTCATTTCCAAATTCCAGGAAACTTGCTTTCTTATCTCCTCCCAGATCCGCCGTACGAATGACGACGCGGTTCATGCCCATTGACTCCGCCGCAAGCTTATACGCCTGAAACTGCTGCTCCTCTGTGGGCTGCCGGTTCCCGTTCTCCATAAAGAGGAACTCGCTCCGAAACAGCCCGATGCCTCCTGCATCGCTTCGAATAACCCGTTCAATATCCTCCCTGGTTCCGATATTAGCGCATATGTCAATTTTCTGCCCGCTCTGGGTGATATTCTCTTTTCCTTTCAGCCGCTCCAGGTTCGTGATATGTACCTGATTCTCATCCTGACGCTGTTTCATCTTCGTGAGCAGCGTGTAATCCGGCTCGATATAGATTCTCCCTTCAAAACCGTCTATAATGATCGTCTTTCCTTCATACTCGGATTTTAAGGACTCGCCAAGGCCAATGACGGAAGGGATTCCCTTGGTCCGGGCAATAATAGCCGTATGGGAGTTTATCGTGCCGTATTTCGTCACAAACCCAAGCACCCTCTCCTTGTCAAGCTGCACAGCCTCGCTTGGGTACAGGTCGCCTGCCGCAAGGATGAACGGCTCATCCATGAACAGCTTATCCTTCCAGTTGCGCGACAGGATCCGAATCATACGGACCGCCACATCCCGGATGTCCGACTCGTTCCCCTTGTCACGCTCTGATTTCAGATATTCTTCCGTTGCTGTCTTTACCGCATATTCCGCGTTCAGCTTATCTTCCAGGATGATGCCTGTAATCCTGTTCCAGAGCGCATCTGTGTCCAATATTGCCTGCTGCTGCTCAAAGATTGCCGCATTAGCTTTACCAACCTCGCGTATGGAAATCCCATATAGCTCCTGAAGCTCGAATAACGCCCTCTCCTTCGCCTTCTGCAGGCGGGAGATCTCTTTCTCAACATCTTTTACATAGATATGGCGTATTTCCTTAATATCCCGTTTATAAAATGAAAGTTTCCCAATGGCAATCCCCTCGGATACTTTCTTTCCAGTCAATGTAATCATAACGCACTTCCTTTTAAACTTTTTCCCAGTTATACTTTACACTTTTCATCCACTTTAGTCAAGCAATTCAAGAAATCCATTGACTTTTCATTGCTTTTATGGTAATCTGACGGAGTATCACTCGCACAAAAGCGCAATGATATGCAACTATTTATTTGATGGAGGTATCATGATGAAAGGTACAGTTAAATGGTTTAACAACCAAAAAGGTTACGGCTTTATTTCTGATGAAGCTGGCAATGATGTATTTGTACATTATTCAGGACTAAACATGGAAGGTTTTAAGTCTTTGGAGGAAGGTCAGGCAGTAGAGTACGACGTGACTGAAGGCTCAAAGGGACCTCAGGCAGTAAATGTAACGAAACTCTAAAATCAAGAAATGCCTATCACAATTTCGATGTACCTTTTTTATTATAAAGAGATACTGTTTTACGATTAAAAAGCAATACTAAAAACGAGATTAAGGCAAAAGGGATGCCCGCACCACCTGGTGCAGACACCCCTTTTTCATTTGGGCCGCCATATTTTCCTCTAACCTATCTTGAGGAACACATTTACCCCAAAGGGGTTCACTGTGACTCCCTCCGTCTCTGGCGTAAGGATGTCTTTTATCTTATCATAATCCAATACCGCAGCCCGAAATCTCTTCTCCTGGTCAAACTTGTGAAATTCCCTGATGTCAGTAAACAGCGGCTGGTAAGTGACTCCCTTTTTCTGCAGTACAGGAATCCCTTTTCCTTCTTCCACCGCAACGATGTAAGTCCCTCTCATGAAATGCGCTGCAAGCTCTTCATCCAGCCCTTTCAGCTCTTCCGGCGCCACCTTGCCGTGGCCAGGATTTTTCCTGAGTTCCTGTGCAAAATAAAGCGCTGTCAGATGCAGCTCCGGGTTCTCCACCCGGATGTGTCCCTTCGGCATCTTTTCCGCCTCCTGCCTGTGGACCAGATGATTCAGCTGAAAAACCGCCTCGCTCTGAAACTCCTTATCCACACAGACAGCATTCACTCCCATGGGATAAAGGCTCGTAAAGAATGCTAGGCGGCTCTCTACGCCTACTTTGGCAAGCTTTATCGGATTGCCTCCCTCTAAAAGCCATTTTGCCCCTTCGTTTGCCTCAGCCTTATCAAAATAGACAAACACTTCATCATCATAAGTCTCAGGGGCGCAATACACATATGGCATATTCGTACACGCGGATATCACTGCATAAAGCTCCTCATGTTTCCTTATTTTTTCCATGACTTCTTTTAAGTGTTCCATCTTCTTTACTGATTTTTCCATCTTTACTGGTTCGCGCGGTATGCCTCGTCTGCCGAGTACACATCAAAGCCGCTTCCTTTCAAAATGTCGACAACCTTTGCCGCATCGTCGCTCTTAAGAACTGCCGCCGCATCGCTTCCGTTCGCGAATGCGTACATATACTCTACATTTACCTTTCCTTCTACAATCTGGTGCATCGCCCTGCAAAGAGAACCCGTCGCATGGGGTACGCGCAGTGCCACCACATCTGTAAGCATTGCTGTGATTCCTGCCTCTTTAAGGGCAAGCCTCCCTTTCCCGGGGTCAGACACGATCATCCGGAGCATCCCGTAATCGGATGTGTCCGCAAGGCTTAACGCCACGATATTGACCTCTGCCGAAGAAAGCACTTTTAACACTTCATCAAGACGTCCTTCCCTGTTCTCTAAAAAGACCGACAACTGCTGAATAGTATCGTTTCCGCTCATAATATCCCTCCTCTCTTATAATTCTCTGTTGTCAATAACACGTTTTGCTTTTCCTTCGCTTCTCTGGATTGTCTTTGGCTCTACCAGTTTCACCCTTACCGATACGCCCAGCGCCTGTTTGAGCACTGCCCCTACTTTCGCTTTCAGTCCATCCAGCCTGCGGATCTCATCTGAGAAATATTTCTCATCAACTTCTACCATGACAGTAAGGACATCCAGGTTATTCTCCCGGTCTACGATCAGCATATAATGCGGCGCCACTCCTCCGCCCATGGACAGAAGCGCCGTCTCAACCTGAGTCGGGAATACATTCACGCCCCGTATCACTTTCATGTCATCGGTACGTCCTGTGAACTTCTGAATCCTCGGCAGCGTCCTCCCGCACTCGCAGGCTGCCCTCTCAATACTGGTCAAGTCCTTTGTACGGTAACGGAGCAGAGGCATCCCCTCCTTTGCGAGAGTCGTGAACACAAGCTCTCCTGTCTCGCCGTCGCCGCATGGGCTCTGATCAGCAGGGTTCAGCACTTCCGGATAGAAATAGTCCTCATACACATGAAGGCCCTTATGGTGGATACAGTCCATGGCAACTCCGGGGCCCGTAATCTCACAGAGCCCATAGATGTCAAAGCTGTTGATATTTAAGATGCCCTCAATCTTTTTTCGCATCTCCTCCGTCCATGGCTCCGCGCCGTTGATGCTTGCTTTTATCTGGAGACGCTCTGCCACTCCCGCCTCTGCCGCGGCTTCCGCAAGGTACAGCGCATAAGACGGCGTACATGCAAATGCCGTAGCGCCAAAATCTTCCATACACATAAGCTGGCGTTTCGTGTTGCCCGACGACATCGGAATGGCCATCGCGCCGAGCGCCTGCGCCCCGAGGTCAAGGCCCATGCCTCCTGTGAAAAGCCCGTACCCATAGCATACATGGATGCGGTCAGCCGCAGAAAGCCCTGCCATCGTAAGCCCTCTCGCCACGCACTCTCCCCACACGTCAACATCCTTCTGGGTGTAGGAGGCAAGAGTCAGCTTTCCGGTCGTTCCCGATGTTCCCTGCACCCTGGCGATTTTTTCCTTCGGCACCGCCAAAAGCCCGAAGGGGTAATTGTCTCTTAAGTCCTCTTTTGTGGTGAACGGCAGTTTCCCTATGTCTTCAATGCCTTTAATATCCCCCGGCAGAACTCCCGCATCATCCATCTTTTTTCTGTAAAATGATACGTTGTCATATACATTTTTTACCTGCTTTACAAGCCTTTCGCTCTGGAGCGCGCTCATCTCGTCCCGGCTCATGCACTCAATCTCCGGAGTCCTTATCTGTTCCTTCCATTCCTCCAATGCTACTTTTGCCATGTCTTCCTACCTTCCTTCATTTTCCTTCACTGTATGTTTTCATAATTGATATCCGGCATCAAATGCCTTCTTATTGATATCCACTGTCTTTGCAGGAACTGTCTTTTCAATCACTTCATACCACTGTTCCCTTGTAAAGTCCATATGCTGTGCCGCAACACCTAAGACAATCAGGTTGAACACTCTCGGATTCCCCAGTTTCTTCGCCTCTTCCGTCGCATTTACCGTATATACCTTATGCCCTTTTCCAAGAGTTTCAAGGATTCCCTCCGGATACTCCGCCGCCCCTATGACAACCGGCATCGGATCTATCCTCCAGTCATTGACGATCAGCGCGCCGTCCTTTTTAAGAAAATGAGCATAGCGGAGCGCTTCCAGGCGCTCGAACGCGATGATCACATCCGCCTGCCCTTCTTCCACGATAGGCTCCGCAACCTTTTCACCGTAACGCACAAAGGTTACTACGCTGCCCCCTCTCTGCGCCATCCCATGCACCTCGGAAAGCTTGACGTCATATCCGCCAAGGATGGCAAGGCCGCCTAAAATCCTGCTGGTCAGAAGCGTTCCCTGGCCTCCGACGCCGACAATCATAATATTCTTTGCTGCCATTACCTGTCACCCTCCTTTACCAGTTCAATCGCATCGAATTTGCAGAGGCTTTCGCACAGGCCGCACCCGGTGCACATCGTGTCGTCGATACGGATGGTTCCGTCCTCATTCCTCGTCATAGCCGGGCATCCCGGTTTCATGCACATGCCGCATTTCTTGCATTTGTCTGCATGTGCAGTGTAGAGAGGCTTTTTCGCCTTGCTAAGGAGCACGCAAGGACTCTTCGTTATGATGACGGAAACCTCGTCTTTTAACGCCGCTTCCTTAACAGCTTTCTCAAGCCCTTCAAGATCAAAGGCATTGACCTCCGCCACATTTTTTACGCCCAGCGCCCTGCACAGCGACGGTATATCCACCGCGTAAGCCGGATCGCCCTGAAGAGTCTTTCCTGTCGCGGCATGGTCCTGATGGCCAGTCATCCCGGTTGTGGAATTGTCAAGGATCAGAACTGTTCCAGATGCATTGTTATATACCATGTTCATCAGGGAGTTGACTCCCGTATGCAGGAAAGTAGAATCTCCAATCACGGCAACCCAGTCTTTTATGTATTCCCTGCCCCTTGCTTTCTCCATGCCGTGGAGCGTAGATATGCTGGAGCCCATGCACATCGTAGTGTCGATTACGCTCAAAGGAGCGACCGCGCCTAACGTATAGCATCCGATATCCCCTGCCCCATGCATCTTCAGCTTGTTCAGCACGTAATATACACTGCGGTGCGGGCATCCCGGGCATAAGATCGGCGGCCTGCCCGGCGCCTTCGCCGGCTCCGCCGCACAAAGCTCTTCCTTTAGGACTGCCGTTCTCAGCATGTTGGCGCTGTACTCTCCCTGAACGGTAAAAATTTCTTTCCCCGTCGCTTCAATCCCCCATGACTTTACCTGTTCCTCAATCACCGGATCCAGCTCTTCCACTATATAGAGTTTCTCTACCTTTGAGGCAAAATCCCGGATCAGTTTTTCCGGAAGAGGATTTACCATGCCAAGCTTAAGGACGGATGCCTCCGGCAGGGCTTCTTTTACGTATTGATACGGAATTCCGCTTGTGATGACTCCAATCTTCGTGTCCGCCATCTCGACCCTGTTGATGGAGAGGGTATCCGCCTCTTGGGCAAGCTCTTCATGTCTCTTCTCAATCTCTATATGACGCTCTTTGGCGTTGACCGGCATCATGACGTATTTTCGGACATTTTTTACATATTCCCTGTCCGGCACGTCCTGCCTGTCATTTAATTCTACGATGCCCTGTGAGTGGGCGAGCCTTGTAGTCGTCCGGAATACAAAGGGGCGGTCAAACCTCTCGCTGAGCTCAAAGGCAAGTTTCATAAATTCCTTTGCCTCTGCACTGTCCGACGGCTCCAGCACCGGCAGCTTTGCCGCCCGGGCCACCATTCTTGTATCCTGCTCGTTCTGAGAGCTGTAAAGTCCGGGATCGTCTGCCACCACGATGACCAGCCCGCCGTTCACTCCCATATAAGACACGCTGTACGCAGGGTCTGCCGCCACGTTAAAGCCTACATGTTTCATACATGCCATCGCCCTGCATCCCGCCAATGACGCGCCTACCGCAACTTCTGCCGCAACCTTCTCATTGGGCGACCACTCGCAGTACAGGCTGTCCTTATACTGCACTAAATATTCACTGATTTCCGTGCTCGGCGTGCCCGGGTATGCGGCGGATAGTTTTACCCCCGCCTCATAGGCACCTCTGGCAATGGCTTCGTTTCCGAGCATGATTACTTTTTTTGATTCTGCCATTTTCTGCTCCATCCTTTCGTAAATATCCTTAAGTATATCACAATACTTTCACGGTTTAAAGTGGTAAGTAATAGAATTGCCCTGGATTTCTCAAATGTTCCTCTTGCATGTATATTCCCCGGCGGTTACTTTTATAATCGCGACTGCCTCCGCCAGTTTCGGGTTCTTCCTAAACGTGTCAAACTCTTTTCCAGACTGTTGTTTCATTATCTTTTCAAGCGCAGCAGACTTCTCTTTTGCATCCTCCACGATTTCAGCCTCTCCGTTTCCGATGATGCTCATAAAGCTGTAGCTGTACTGGCACGGCGTATCCCCTTCCACCAGCGCGATCTCCTTGTCCATCTCAAAGCCGACCGACGGATTTTCGCGGATCAAATCCAGTTTCTTTCCTTCTTTTGCACAGTGGAAATAAAGCGTCAGGCTTTTTCCGTCAAAATCAAAGCCCATATTCATCGGCACGACATAGACCTTTCCCTCATCCATAAGCCCCAGCCTGCACACCTTAAACTCCCCAAGCATCTGCTGGATTGTTTCTGTTTCTTTTACTTCCCTTTCTTTTCTCCTCATACTTTTATCTCCTGTCCTTAAATTTTTTATTATTTCCTTTTTTCGCCAGCTCATTGTTATACAAGAACATGCATACAGCCATCGCACATATGATACCGTATCCCAGCCAGCTCAGCGCGTCAGGGATCTGCCCGAACACCGCATACCCCATAGCCGCCGAGAAGATAATCTGCGAGTAGTCATACACGGATATCTCTCTCGCAGGCGCGCACGTATACGCCGCCGTAATGGAAAACTGCCCGCCCGCAGCCGCTGTTCCTGCAAGAAGAAGAATGGCAAGCTGCCTGCCGGTCATCGGGTGGAAGTCAAAAATCAGCCACGGCAGCGTCACAAGACAAGAAAAGGCAGAAAAGAAAAATACGATAAAAGGTCCTTTCTCACCGTTTTCCCCCAGTTTTCTCACCATCGTGTATGCCGCTCCCGCGCCGATGCCCCCGCAAAGACCGATTATCGACGGTATCAGGTCCATGTTGGAAAAGGTTGGCTTTACAACAAACATGCTGCCGATAAATGCGCCCGCAACGATCACTCCCTGGGGAACCGTCACTTTCTCTTTCAGTATCAGGCAGCTGAACAGAACCGCAAAAAACGGAGACATCTTGTTCAGCATGGATGCGTCCGCGAGCACCAGATGGTCAACCGCATAAAAATTGCACAAGATCCCCGCCGTTCCAAACACTGAGCGCAGCAGCATATAAGGGAGGTTTTCTGCCCTGCACTGGAATGGGGCTCTTTCTTTCAATAAGACTGCACATGCGAATATGGCTGCCACAAAATTTCTGAAAAAGCTTTTCTGTATGGAAGGCAAATCTCCCGACATATGCACGAACATATTCATGAACGCAAAGCAAAATGCAGATATAATAATGTAAATAATGCCTTTATATTTCTTATTCATAACTAATGACACTCCAACCTCTGATTTTTATCCGCTAGGCAAAGTCAAAAAGCGACAGCTGGTTTGACTCAGGAAGATTTCCTAAAAGCCCCATCTTCGCCATGTAATCGATAACTGTTTTACTTGCCTTTGTCCGCTGGCGGAAATCATCTTTCGAAAGGTACGGCCCATCCTTCGCAGCCTCCGCCACAGCCTCGGCAGCCTTGTCTCCCATCCCCTCAATGCTGGAAAAGGGGGGCATCAGCTTTCCGTTCACAATCAGGAATTTTGTCGCCTGCGCCCGGTAGATATCCAACGGCTCAAACTCCAGCCCTCTGGCATACATCTCCTGCACGATACGCATATCTCTGAGGGTAACCTGTTCATTCTGGGTAAGGGTCGCCGAACGCCTGTTATAATCCTCGATATGCCGTTCCAGTTTCTCCTTCCCCTGGCACATAAGCTCGTAAGAAAAACCT
This sequence comes from uncultured Dorea sp., assembly GCA_910578455.1. Classification (GTDB taxonomy): domain Bacteria; phylum Bacillota; class Clostridia; order Lachnospirales; family Lachnospiraceae; genus MD308. The sequence goes on along the minus strand of CAJTQA010000040.1, from coordinate 23,334 downwards.
TTCGCGCGGATTCCAAAGTATGCCCCGTAATATGCCAGCGGATAGTTAATCTTACAGTAGGCAATCCGGTAAGCCATCATGACATACGCCGCTGCGTGGGCTTTCGGGAACATATATTTAATCTGTTTGCAGGACCATATATACCAGTCAGGCACGTCTGCGGCTTTCATCGCCTCCTCAAATTCCGGAGTCAGCCCTTTCCCTTTCCGGACTTTCTCCATAATAGAAAATGACAGCTCGCTGTCCATCCCTTTGTTGATAAGATATGTCATAATATCGTCGCGGGTGCAGATTGCTGTAGAAATCGTAGCTTTCCCGCTCTTTATCAGCTCCTGGGCATTATTCAGCCACACGTCCGTACCGTGGGAAAGACCTGATATCCGGATCAGGTCGGAAAGTGACTGGGGTTTTGTGTCCACCACCATCTGGATAACAAAATCCGTTCCAAACTCCGGGATGCCAAGGCATCCAACCGGACAGCCTCCGATATCATCCGGCGTGATCCCAAGCGCCGAGGTATCGTGAAACAGAGACATTACCCCTTTATCGTCCAGCGGAATATCCGTCGCTATAAATTTTCGGTCTGTCTCGTTATACTCATTATCCATCCCCGGAGAGCTGATGTACTCTTCCAGCGTCTTTATCATAGTAGGATCATCATGGCCGAGGATATCAAGCTTTAACAGATTGTGGTCGATAGAATGGTAGTCAAAATGAGTTGTCACGATGTCCGTTCCCATATCATTTGCCGGATGCTGCACCGGAGTGAATGAATTGATATCCTCCCCCAGGGGCAGCACGATGATTCCTCCCGGATGCTGCCCGGTACTTCTCCGGATGCCCGTGCATCCCTGCACGATACGGTCAATCTCGCAATTTCTCTTTCCCGTGCCCCGCTCGGAATAATAATTTTTCACATAGCCAAACGCCGTCTTATCCGCAAGAGTACCTATTGTCCCGGCGCGGTAAGTCTGCCCTGCCCCAAAGATGACTTCTGTATATTTGTGGGCGTTGCTCTGATAATCCCCCGAAAAATTCAGGTCGATATCAGGCTCTTTATTTCCCTTGAATCCCAAAAATGTCTCAAATGGGATGTCGTATCCGTCTTTAATAAGCGGCGCTCCGCAGACTGGGCATGCTTTATCCGGCATGTCCCACCCGCAGCCGCCTGCATATGCCCTCACTTCCTCCGACTCAAAATCGCTGTAATGGCATTTTTCACAGTAATAATGGGGGCTTAAGGGATTTACCTCCGTGATGCCCGCCATCGTGGCTACAAAAGAAGAGCCTACCGAGCCTCTCGAACCTACCAGGTAACCGTCTTCATTGGATTTCCACACCAGCTTTTGGGCAATAATGTACATCACCGCAAACCCATTGGATATAATGGAGTTAAGCTCCCTCTCCAGCCGCTCTGTCACAATCCCAGGCAGATTTTCACCATACATGCTGTGCGCCTTCCTGTAGCAGATCTCCCTGAGCTGCTCGTCGGAATGGGGAATGACCGGCGGGCACTTGTCCGGCCTGACAGGAGAGATGCGCTCCACCATATCCGCAATCTTTCCCGGCGTTTCGATCACTACCTCCCGGGCTTTTTCCGAGCCGAGATATTCAAACTCCGCCAGCATCTCCTCCGTCGTGTGGAGATAGAGGGGAGGCTGATTGTCCGCATCATCAAACCCTTTTCCCGCCATGATGATCCTTCGGTATACCTCGTCCCCCGGATCCAGGAAATGCACGTCGCAGGTTGCCGCCACAGGCTTATTAAATTTCTCCCCGAGGCTTACAATCTGGCGGTTTATCTGACGCAGGTCTTCTTCGCTTTTTACTTTCGTAATCTTCTCGCTCTCGATCATGAAACGGTTATTCCCGACGGGCTGAATCTCCAGGTAATCATAAAACTTTACGATCTTCGCAATTCTTTCATCTGATTTCCCGTCAAGAATCGCCCGGTAAAGCTCCCCCGCCTCACATGCGCTCCCAACGATCAGCCCCTCCCGGTGTTTCGACAGCTCGCTCTTTGGAATCCTAGGCCGGCGGGCATAATAGTCAAGATGTGACTTCGACACAAGCGTATACAAGTTCGTCCTCCCCACCTGGTTTTTCGCAAGGATAATGACATGGTGAGCAGGAAGTTTCTTTATTACTGCGTCCGATCCCTGTTTCCCCAGCCTGTTCAGTCCTTCCAGGTCATAGATGTTCCCGTCTCTCAGCATTTCTATGAACTTTACAAAAATGTCTGCGGTAGCCCCCGCGTCATCCACTGCCCGGTGATGGTTTTCCAGCGAAATGTTAAGGGCGTTCGCCACAACGTTTAATTTATATTTTGACAGTGTAGGCAGGAGGATGCGCGCCATTGCCACCGTATCCACCCATGTAAAATCAGGAGCCTGATCTTGATACCGCAGATTCTGCTCGATAAAGCCCACGTCAAAGGACGCATTGTGCGCTACCAGGACTGAGTTCCCGACAAAATCCATAAACTCAGGCAACACCGCCTCTATGTCTGGCGCATCCATCACCATCTCATCGGCTATACCTGTAAGCTCCGTGATATTGAAAGGTATCGGCCGTTTCGGATTGACAAAGGTGCTGAACTTCTCTGTAATCTTCCCATCCTCTACCTTCACCGCCCCGATTTCGATAATCTTGTCTTTGATTGAGCTGAATCCCGTGGTTTCCAGGTCAAACACCACATATGAGCCGGAAAGTTTCTGACCCTTATCATTGACTGCCACGTCCTGCTGGTCATCTACCAAATATCCTTCCACTCCGTATATCACTTTGAAAGGGTCGGATCTGTCCAGACTCTGAAGATAATGGCTCGCCTCAGTAAAGCCTTGTACCACGCCGTGATCCGTAATGGCAATCGCCTTATGCCCCCAGTCATGGGCGCGCTTAAGGATAGACTCTACCTTGGACACCCCGTCCATCTCGCTCATCTTCGTGTGGCAATGAAGCTCTACCCTTTTCTCAGGCGCCAGATCCTGCCTTGATTCTGTGAAATCCGGAATCTTGCGTATGCCGAAAACTGAATTAATAACAAGCTCGCCGTCATACTTATCTGTCGTCGTAACACCTCTGATCTTGTAGAAACCGTTCTTTTTCACTCCTTCCAGCATATCCGGCAGCTGCTCATTCCGGATGAACAGCTTTACCGTAATGGTATCTGTAAAATCCGTAACCGCAAAGATGAGAATGCTTTTCTCATTGCGGATTTCCCTCGTCTCAAAGCTGATGACTTTCCCTCTGAAAGTAATCTCGCCCATCTCGCTTACTACCTGAGAAAGCTCTATCGGCTCATCGTCAAAATTTCTTCCATACACAAGGCCCGGGTCATCGGAACGCTTGACCAGGCTAAAGGAATCTCTCTTTTTAAAAGATTTAGCAGGCTTCTTTTCCTCCCTCTTCTCCAAGACCTTCTCCTTTGGCGGGTCATCCTGTTTCTTTTCCCGCGTCATGGCAGACTCTTTCAGAATCTCTTTCACCGCCTGCTCAAGCCTCAGCTCGTTATATTTCAGCTTGCTCTCCTTCGCCTTCTCGTAGATGACCCGAACATCTACGTCCATGCCAAAACGCTCCCTGTACACTGTTCTCAGATAGGATGAGAGCGCCTCCTCCCTGCCTCTTGCCACGATGCTGTCCACAAGCCGGATGCACAGGATGTTCCCCTCCTCAAAAGTGCATTTGGCGCTGCTCAGCATATTTTTTTCTATCACGCTTTTCTGCCCAAGCTCCATCAAAAAGCTTTCCAGATATTCATTCATCAGGTTTTCCGGCGTGTACTGGCCTGACAGCTCATACCGCTCCACTATGCTCACCCTGACTCCGCTCCTTGCGAACAGCTGATCCTTTAACGACTCTTCCGAGGCGCAGACCGTCTTTTTGTCCAGTAGGTGACGGCTCAAGATATGTACGCGTATAAAGTCGCGCTCCTTATTCGTGGCAACTTTCGTAACCTCTACATCCTGAAACAGCATCCCGATATTGTCATTTACTTTCAACGTAGGAAATACTTCAAAAAATCTTTTACTCATTCCAGCTCATCAGCTCCTGCCTTAGTGTCTCCAGGAGCTCTTCTTCCTTTACTTTCTTTATGATCTCTCCCTTTTTGATCAGGAGCCCTTCACCAATCCCACCGGCAATCCCTATATCTGCCTCTTTCGCCTCCCCGGGGCCATTCACCACGCAGCCCATAACCGCAACTTTAATATCAAGGGGGATATCTGCCACCATGGCCTCCACCCTGTTTGCCAGGCCGATAAGGTCAATCTTCGTCCTGCCGCAGGTAGGGCAGGATACTACCTCGATTCCGCCCTTTCTCAGCCCCAGCGTCTTTAAGATAAGCTTTGCCGACTTTATCTCTTCCGCCGGATCTCCTGTCAGAGATACGCGGATCGTATCGCCGATTCCCTGGTTTAAGATCAGGCCAAGCCCTATGGAAGATTTGATATTTCCTGCAAGGAGAGTTCCTGACTCCGTGATTCCCACATGGAGCGGGTACGGGCATGCTTTTGCAATCTCCTCATGCGCCTTCACGCACATCATGACATCCGACGACTTAATGCTGACCACCAGGTTATCATAGCCCATGCCCTCTATCATGCGGACCTTGTCAAGAGCGCTCTCTACCAGTCCTTCAGCCGTAACCCCGCCGTATCTTTCCACAAGCTCTTTCTCCAGCGATCCGCTGTTTACCCCCACGCGGATTGGTATTCCTCTTTCCTTCGCCGCCCCGACGACTGCCCTTACGCGGGATTCGTCGCCGATGTTTCCCGGATTGATGCGGATTTTGTCCGCCCCGTTTTCAATCGCCGCGATCGCCAGCCGGTAGTCAAAATGAATGTCCGCAACCAGCGGAATCTTTATCTTTTTTTTGATCTCGCCCAGCGCTTTTGCCGCCTCCATCGTCGGAACCGCGCAGCGGATAATCTCACATCCGGCCGCGGTAAGCCTTTTAATCTGCTCAGCCGTACCCTTAATATCCTCTGTCTTTGTATTCGTCATGGACTGTATTAATATCTCATTCCCTCCGCCGATTACTTTGTCTCCGATCCGTACTGTTTTTGTTCTGTTCCTAAACATGCTGACACCTCTCATTTTTTCTAAATATAAAATCCCTCCAGTACCACCGTATTAATCGATGACAACCAGAGGGATATCTGTTTCTCACTTTCTCATAAATATAATTTGCTCTCCATATTCCCGCTCTGTGAGAGTAAGCTGACTGTTATCGACACTATAATTAAATGTTGTTGCAACAAAACTTACCGCGCTCTCAAGCTCCTCCTTCGTATACTGCCCTCCTGACTTTTCCGAAAGACGCTCAAATTCTTCATCGTCTGCATGAATGGAAATCGTCTTTTCATCTTTATCCAGGACATATCCCATTCTGACAGACGCGTTTCCCTCATCCGAAAGCTCCAGCGCATCCATAAACAGAACGCCGTTTGAGCGCATCTCCAGAACCACGGCCCCGTCCTCGCTCTCCCATCTTCCTTCCAGAGGGTTTGCCGTAAACATCTTAGTCAGCAAGTAGACGGCTATCACCACAATCAATACCGAGGATATTATCGTTGTCCTTTTCCATATCCTGCTTCTTTTATCTTCATCGTTTTTCGCGATTATCATAGACCTCTTATCCTCTCATTTTGTTCCTTTCTTTAAATTATATGAACTTTTACTGCCCATGTCAACGGGTGACTTGCACTACTCTTTAAGTTCCACAAGAAGATAAAATCCCTTTTCCGTCTTTTCTATTTTTTCTATCCTCCCTTTTCTTGCCATGATCCTTTCACTCGTCCTGTAAATCCCCGACATCGCTACGGACGGCTCTACAAGATAGGTATACTGCCCTGTCACGGCACTCCTCTCACTGATTTCCACTTCCTGCCCTTCTTTGACAAGCCCTTCCCTTTCCATTTTAAATCTTTCCTGTCTCATTTCGGCACATTCCTCTCTGTTTTTATAATATTATGTCTCATTTCGGCACATTATATCCTCATAATGTTGCGTATCGGCACATCAGATGTTCTTTTCCTCAACACCTGATAGAATAAAACCATCACATACAAAAGGAGAAGCTCCATGTCTTTTGCAAGTAAGCTCCGCATCCTCCGCAATGAAAATAAAATGACTCAGGAAGAAGTGGCGGCACGGCTGAACCTTGCCCGTTCCACTATCGCAGGCTATGAGACAAAAGACCGTCAGCCTTCCCATGAAAAGCTGACGGCTATTGCTGATTTTTTTCATGTAACAGTGGATTATCTTCTTGAGGAAGAAACCGTGACCCTTGAAAATTCACAATGCATCATTCATGAAAGCCTGGAAAAGACGCTTATCGCCAAATACAGAAAGCTTTCCCCTGAATCTAAGCAACGGCTCATGGACTACATCCGGCTTCTGGAATTGAGTGATGCCCAGAGTCCATAAGAGCCTTTTATTTCCCAAGCATTTTTTCTATATCTTCTCTTTCCGGCATTGAACGGATCGCTCCTTTTTTCAGTGTGATCAATGCTGCGCCCGCATTGGCAAAGCTTAAGATTTCTCCCAGATTTTCTTCCGTAAGCCCTTCCAGTCCGTACGTCAGCACTCCGTGAATCGCACATCCGCAGAAAGTGTCTCCTGCGCCTGTTGTTTCAATTGCCTTCACGGTGCATCCCGGACGCTCTACCCTTAAGTCCTTAAAGTATGCGCGGCTCCCCTCTTTCCCCATCGTAAGGAAGATAAGCGGTATCTGATATTTTTCCTGGAGATAACGGATTCCGTCGTCATAGTCGTCAAGCCCCGACACAAATTGAATCTCATTGTCTGAAATTTTGAGCACGTCGCAATATTGGAAACCGTATTCCATCTGCTCCTTTGCCTCCTCAAGCGTCTTCCAAAGCGGAGGTCTTAAATTAGGATCAAACGTAATCAGGCAGCCTGCCTCTTTCGCCGCCTCAAGAGCTCTCTTTGTCGCCGTTCTCGCCGGCTCTCCTGTCATTGACAGCGTGCCGAAATGAAACACTCTTGAGCTGCGGATAATATCGTAATCAACATCCTCTTCTTTCAGCATCATGTCAGCTCCCGGTTTCCGGTAGAAAGAAAATTCCCTGTCTCCGTCCGGAAACGTATGTACGAATGCAAGCGTCGTCGGAATCTCATCATCCATGCACAGGCCGTCCACATTGATCCCGGCACCGGCAACAGTGTCCTTAAGGAGCCGCCCGAACTGGTCGTCTCCGACTTTTCCGATAAAGGCAGTCTTCCTGCTAAGCTTGTTTAACATGGCAAGCACATTGCAGGGCGCTCCACCCGGGCATGCCTCAAAAAGGTCATTTCCCTGCTCGCTCTGCCCGTTTTTTGCAAAGTCGATCAGAAGTTCTCCCATAGCCGTTACATCAATCTTTTTTTCCATTCTAAAATCCCTCCTTGTATCATTTATCCTAAAATATTTACCCCGCCCAAAAGAACGTAGGATATAAACCACATAATAACGGTAGCCATCATGATTCCAAGTATGACTGCCGGAAATGCCTTTTTGAATTTTATCCCGAGAAGAGCGGCGATTAAGGAACCTGTCCACGCCCCTGTTCCCGGCAACGGAATCCCAACAAACAGAACCAGCCCCCAGAATTCGTATTTTTCAATCTTATCACTCTTGCTCATCGCTTTTGATTCCAGCTTATCCACAAGCGGACGGAACACCTTCGTACCCTTCATCCAGTTAAAGACCGGCGTAATCAAAAGCAGTATAAACGGAACCGGGATAATATTCCCTATCACGCTCAGCGGTATCGCCGTCGTCACCGGAACGCCCAGGAGCGGCCCTGCGACTAAAAGCGCCCCCCTCAGCTCCAGTATCGGAATCATGGATATGATAAATACAATCGCCTCTTTTCCGAAACTCCCTCCAAGCGCGTCAATAATTCCCTGTACTAATGTCTCTGTCATACACTTCCCCTTTCTATTTCATATACCGTCTTAAAAAATCAAAGAAAATCTCCATCTCTTCCCTTGTTCCCACCGTGATCCGCAGATACTGCGAGATACGTTCCGCATCCCAGTGGCGCACATAGATGCCCTTTTCCTTAAGCGCCTTAAAAAGCTCTCCGGCATCATATTGGGGATGCGTCGCAAAGATAAAATTCGCCTTGGAATCAAGGCAGGAGAACCCAAGCCCTGAGAGCTGTTCCTTCGCCCACTCCCTCGTCTCCGTAATCTTTCTCAGCCCTTCTTCAAAATACGCCCGGTCACGCACTGCTTCTGCGCCGCAGGCAATGGACAGCGGATTCATGGTATAGGAATTGAATGAATACTTCGCATCATTCAGGTACCGGATCAGGAGCGGATTGCTGATAGCATAGCCAATCCTCATGCCCGCCATAGAACGTGCCTTGGAAAATGTCTGGACGACAATCAGGTTATCGTATTTATCCACAAGCCCAACCGCAGACTTTCCGGCAAAATCCACATACGCCTCATCCACAATCACGATGACATCCTGGTTGTTCCTTATGATGTCCTCCACATCCCCAAGCTCCTGATAAAGCCCTGTCGGGGCGTTGGGGTTCGGGAAGATGACTCCCCCATTCTCCCTGTAATAATCCTCTTTCACAATGCGAAAGTTCCCGTCAAGAGCGCAGCACTCATATGGAATCCTGTAAAGCCCTGCCCATACCTTATAAAAAGAATATGTAATATCTGGAAAAAGTATGGGTTTTTCAGAATTAAAAAAGGTAAGGAAACACATGGACAGCACATCGTCGGAGCCCACGCCTGCAAATACCTGGTCTTCTCCCACTCCGTAATACTTTGCCAGAGCTTTAATAAGCTCCCCTGACGTCGGATCGGGATAAAGCCGCAGCCGGTCCGCGTCCATATTCTCCAGTATCTTCTTAACGCCGGGTGCCGGCGGGTAAGGGTTCTCGTTGGTATTCAGCTTGATCACTTTCTGCCTCGGCTGCTCCCCTGGCACATAAGGCTCCACCTTGCGGATGTTCTTCTCAAAACTTTTCATCTAAAAATACCTCTTTGACAGCTCCCTGAATTTCGGCAGCGAATTGACAATCGTCTCATAGGATACGCAGTACGCCAGCCGCACATACCCGGGGCATGCAAAAGAGCTGCCCGGAACGATCAGTATATTATATTCCTTTGCCGCCGCACAGAATTCCTTTTCATTTTCCACCGGCGATTTCACAAACAGGTAAAACGCCCCTTCCGGCTTGATGCACTCAAAACCGCATTCCGCAAGCCCTTTATAAAGCGTCTCCCTGTTACGGTCATAGTACGATATGTCCGTCTTCTCGTCAAGGCATCTGGCGACGATCTTCTGCTGAAGGGTAGGCGCATTGACAAATCCAAGTATCCTTGTCGCCACGTTTGCCGCCGCAAGCAGCTCCTCACTGTCCGATGCCTCATCCGGGATTACCAGGTAGCCGATACGCTCTCCCGGCAGCGACAGAGATTTGCTGTAAGAATAGCCCACAACCGTGTTGGCATAATATTTTGTAAGATACGGCACTTCCGCCCCGTCATAGACAAGCTCCCTGTACGGCTCGTCGGAAATCAGGTAGATGTCCGTCTTATACTCTCTCTGCTTTTCTTCCAGAATCGCCGCCAGTTTTTTTATCGTACCTTCAGAGTACACAACGCCTGTCGGATTATTAGGAGTGTTTACGATAACCGCTTTTGTCTTTGGCGTAATCTTTGCCTCGAACTCTTTAAGCTTTGGCTGGAAATTCTCTGTATCAGGGGAAACTTCAACGAGCACCCCGTCATAATTGTTGGTGTATGAGCGGTATTCTCCGAAATACGGGGCAAAGGCTATCACCTCGTCTCCGGGATTGAGGATAGATTTTAAGATTACGTTCAATCCTCCTGCCGCGCCTACGGTCATTATGATATTCTTTCCTTCAAAACAGGTGCCAAATCTTTCGTTCAGGGATTCCGCCACTGCCTGGCGCACGTCGGCATAGCCGCTATTGCTGTTCGTATAACCATGAAGGGCCACAGGGTCTTCTTCCTCAAGAATGTCCAGAACCGCTTTCCTTACAGCCTCCGGCGCCGCTACGTTGGGATTTCCAAGGCTGAAGTCATATACATTTTCCGCCCCGTGGATCTTTGCCAGCCGGTTCCCCTCCTCGAACATCGCGCGGATGGCCGAGCTGTTTGCCACCATGTTTTTCATCTTCTCTGCAATCATCTTCCGCTCTCCTTTTCTTTTTCCTTCACATTTCCCTTTTCCACCAGAAATGCCGGGCGGTAGGAAAGCTTTGCTTTCCTCAGGCCTTCCGCCCCAGTGTCTTCCTCCCGGTTGATATATCTGTATGCCATGCATTCGTGCTCCACAAACTGCTGGTTGATCATCGGGTATGCTCCCTGGACTTCCGCAAATGCCTTCTCGATATGAACTACAAAGGTGTCCGAAGTTATGGGCTCCCCAAGGGTGAACGCAGCTACTTTTCCGTCAATCTTCAGAACGCCTCCCACAAGGCCAAGCTCCTCGAACAGGCGGAGCGCATTTAGAGTCACGCACATCTCCGCATTTTTCTCCTCGTCTTCCTCGCATCCATTCTCATTGCGCCATTTAAGGGCCATCTGGAAACATTCCTCCAGATTATCTCTGGTCATGGTCTCGTAGCTCCATCTGCCCTCATAGACCGCCTTAAACTTATTGATATGGTTGCGTTTCCCGTGAAGTTTCTTGCCTGACAGCGTGGCCAGTTTCTCTGCCTCATACACATAGTCTGCGTAATCTCTCTCGTACTCCACCTCAAACCTGCCGGGATACCATTCTTCCAGCTTTTCAAAATTATCCGGCGTGATATTGTACATAGTAAAAGGATACCCTCTGTCCTCACTGTACCTCTTCATAAATTCTATCGCTCTTTTTACCGCCTCATCCTCGCCGGCAGGAAAAGCAAAAGACACATGTGACTCGTCCTCGCTCTTAAAGACCAGCGCTCCTCCTATTACAGCCCACTTTACCGGATACTGCCGCGACCAGAGAAACACATTCACAAAAGTTCTCTCACAGCTTCTGCTGGTGTGATGCCTTAGATAGCGGGAAATGATTTCTTTATCTTCTAATTCTGCACGCTTAAATTGTACTTCTTCCATAGTTCTCTTTTATATCCCCTTTTTAAAAATGCATGTGATACAAAGACTCATACAGCCCCTTTTTCTTTAAAAGCTCCTCATGGGTTCCTTCCTCAGCGATCCCCTCTTCCGTAAGCACCAAGATCTTTCCTGCGTTCCGGATTGTCGTGAGGCGGTGGGCGATGACAAACGTCGTGCGGTTCTTCGCAAGGCTCTCGAGAGATTCCTGCACTACCCGCTCGCTCTCATTGTCCAGCGCCGAGGTCGCCTCGTCAAAAATCAGGATCGGCGGATTCTTAAGGAAAACCCTTGCAATAGAAAGCCTCTGTTTCTGCCCTCCGGACAGTTTCACTCCCCGCTGCCCGATATCCGTATCATACCCTTCCGGAAAGCTCATGATAAATTCATGGGCGTTGGCTCTCTTCGCCGCACGAACCACCTCTTCGTCTGAGGCTTCCGGCTTTCCGTAGCGGATATTATCCATAACCGTACCCGCAAAAAGGTACACATCCTGCTGAACGATTCCTACGTGGTTCCTGAGGCTCTCTAACCGAATATCCCGGACATCCGTGCCGTCCACATACACCGCCCCCTCCGTCGCCTCGTAAAAACGGGGAATCAGGCTGCACAGCGTAGTCTTTCCCACTCCGGACGGCCCTACAAGCGCGATATAATCTCCTGCCTTTACCTCAAGGCTGATATGGTTCAGCACACGCTCCGGCGAGTCTTCATAATGAAAAGACACATCTTTAAACTCAATGTCTCCCCGCACGTCTTCAAGGGCATAAGCCACCGGCCTGTCGGCAATGTCCGGGGCAATGGAAAGAATCTCCAGGAAACGCTCAAAGCCGGAATATCCATTCTGGAACTGCTCCGTAAAAGATACGAGCTTTTTCACCGGATCCGTAAAATTATTAATATAAAGAAGAAACGTAATGAGGTCTGTAAGCTCCACCCTTCCTTTAAGCATCATGCCTACGCCTGACACGATAACCGCCACCGTCACAAGGGTCGTCATCGCCCCCAGGCCGGAATTGTAGATGCCCATATATCTGTAGCTCACTTTTTTGGCATCTACAAACCCGTCATTTCCGGCTTTAAACTTTCGCATCTCTTCCTTTTCATTGGCAAATGACTTGACTACCCGGATTCCTGCAAGGCTGTCTTCAATCTGACTGTTAATATCTGCAATTTTCTCCCTATTATGTACGAAAGCCGTCTTCATCTTTCCATTATAGTAAAATGCAAATACTGCCATCAGCGGGATAAAGGCAAACATGATCATAGCAAGTTTTACATTTACTGTCATAAGGATCACAAAAGACCCGGCGATTTTTATGACGGAAATCACCAAATCCTCCGGGCCGTGATGCAAAAGCTCGCTGATGTCAAACAAATCGCTTGTAATCCTCGAAAGAAGATGCCCCACTTTCTGATTGTCATAAAAGGCGAAAGTCAGCTTCTGATAATGCCCGAAAATATCCCTACGCATATCAGCCTCCATCTTCGCCCCCATGATATGTCCATAATATGCTATATAAAAATTACAGAATACTTCCAAGACTATGAGCAAGAGAAGCGCCATCCCCAGTGTAATAACAGCCTGTTTCGCCCTCTCCGGCTCATAGTAAACCACCGTATTGGTGATATGCCGCACGATAAGAGGGATTACTAAAGTGACGGCGGCTCCCAGGATAGCAAAGAACATATCGCTGTAAAACAGTTTCCGGTAAGGAGCGTAATACGCAAAAAGTTTTTTTAATTTATCTTTCATATCATTCATTCATGTTTGCCAGCTTTGCCGCCTGGTCAGCCGCAATGCAGGCATCTATGATCTCCTGTATGTCTCCGTTCATAATCTTGTCAAGCTTATAGAGCGTAAGCCCGATACGGTGATCGGTAACCCTCCCCTGAGGGAAATTATAAGTACGGATCTTCTCAGAGCGGTCGCCCGTTCCGATCTGGCTCTTTCTCGCCTCAGCCTCCGCATCATGCCTCTTCTGGCACTCCATGTCATAAAGCTTTGCCCGCAGGAGCGCAAATGCCTTGTCCTTGTTCTGGAGCTGCGACTTCTCTGTCTGGCTGTATATCACGATGCCAGTCGGGTAGTGGGTCAGGCGCACTGCTGAATCCGTCGTGTTGACGCACTGCCCTCCGTTTCCAGATGCCCTCATGACATCAATGCGGATGTCTTTCTCGTCAATCTGAACGTCCACTTCTTCTGCCTCAGGCATAACAGCTACAGTAATCGTAGACGTGTGGATGCGCCCCCCGGACTCTGTCTCCGGAACACGCTGCACACGGTGTACGCCGGACTCGTATTTCATCACAGAGTACGCCCCGTTTCCGTTGATCATGAAGGTAACATTCTTCATGCCGCCGATTCCGATCTCCTCGCACTCCACAAGCTCTACCTTCCAGCGCCTGCTCTCCGCATAGTGGATATACATGCGGTAAATCTCCGCGGCAAAAAGCGCCGCCTCGTCGCCGCCGGCTCCGGCACGGATCTCGACCATGACATTCTTGTCGTCATTCGGATCCTTCGGGAGAAGGAGGATCTTCAGCTCTCTCTCCAGCTCTTCCACCCTTGCCTTAGCATCATTCAGCTCTTCCTTGGCAAGCTCCCGCATCTCTTCGTCGCTTTCCTCCTCCAGCATCTGCAAGCTGTCTTCTATTGCCTGCTTACACGATTTGTATTCTTTGTACGCCTCAACGATCGGAGTCAGGTCATTCTGCTCTTTCATGAGTTTACGGAAACGGCTCTGGTCGTTTGCCACGTCCGGCTCCGACAGCTCGCTCAAGATCTCCTCCAACCGAATGAGTAAATCCTCTAATCTGTCAAACATCTTTCTTCCTCCTTGCAACTATTCTCCATTGTACATACCATAAACCACCCGGTCAAGTCCTGCCAGGTCCTTTTTCACTTTTATGCCGGTATAGCCCGCCCTTTCTAACATTCCGGACACCGCCTCCGCCTGCTCACAGCCAATCTCGAGCAAAAGCCATCCGTCCTGCCGAATATATCTGATGCTCCCGTTTATAATCCTTTTATAAAAATAAAGCCCGTCCTCTTTTCCATCAAGCGCAATGCGTGGATCGCAGGCGCGCACTTCTTCCTGAAGGCTATCAATATCCGATGAAGGGATATAAGGCGGATTTGACACGATCATATCAAATCTATCCCCCTCCGGCAGCGCCTCAAACAGATTGCCCTGCCGGAAGTCCGCTCCCACGCAGTGCCTTCCGGCATTTTTTTCCGCCACGCAAAGAGCCTCCGGCGAAATATCGCATCCGACACCCGATATGCCCTTTAACGGTCTCAATTTCAGCAGGCTGATAAGGATGCATCCTGATCCGGTACACATGTCAAGAACCCTCATTCCCGGGCGCTTAAGCTCTAGTGCTTTTTCCGCCAGGACTTCCGTATCCTGCCTCGGGATCAGCACATGCTCATTTACATAAAACGGAAGTCCCATAAATTCCTGCTCTCCTGTGAGATGCTGCAGCGGTATTCTGCGGCACCGTTTCTGTACATAGGAAAAATACTCCTGCACTTCCCCCTCTGCCAGCCCGCGCTCAGGATCCGCATAATATGCCGCCTTCGAGATGCCGGTGACATGCTCCAGAAGATACCAGGCATCCAGGCGGGCGTCCGGAACATTAGCCTCCTCCAGCCGTTCACAGCCTTCCTTATATATTGCTCCTATCTGCAAAATTCTCTGTTTCATAAGCTCTCCAGTCAAATACTGCTTCCACCGCCTGAATTGCCACCTCTATCATGCCGTCATCAGGCTCTTTCGTGGTCAGTTTCTGGATGGCAAGCCCCGGCTTGCTAAGTATATTTATAATTACATTGTCGCTCCTTCCCGCCGCCTTTAGCACTTCATAAGAAATACCCGCTATTACAGGCAGGAGGGCAACACGCACTACAACGCGCAGGAGCGGTGATTCCACCCGTATCAGAAGCAACAGGACAATGCTTACCGCCATCACAAAAAACAGAAAGCTCGTTCCGCAGCGTTTATGCTGCCTGGAACTTTTCCTTACATTCCCCACCGTAAGCGGCAGCCCGTGCTCAATACAGTTGATGCACTTGTGCTCCGCACCGTGGTACATGAAAGTTCGCTGGATATCCTCCATCCGGGATATCAGCACAATGTACAAAATAAAGATGCCGATTCTTACAAATCCCTCGATCACCGTCCTCAATGCATAAGAATGAATTACCGGTTTCAGCAGTGATGAGAGGAAATACGGGAGCACCATAAATATCCCAACCGCCGCCAGTACTGCAATCACCATCGTTCCTGCCATAAAAAGTTTTTCTTTTCTTTCTTCCTTTTCAGCATCCCCAGGTTCTTTCTTTCCTTCTTCCTCTTCCTCGTAAAATTCCGCGGAAAAAGCCAGCGACTTCATGCCGATGACCATGGAATCCACAAAGTTGAACATTCCTCTGACGAATGGTATCTCTGTCAGTTTCTTCCAGCCGAAAACGGAATGGTATTCTTCTTTTTTCACGAAAATCTCACCGTCCGGCTTTCTCACCGCAACCGCATACTCATCTTCGTGTTTCATCATAATCCCTTCAAGAACCGCCTGTCCTCCGATTTTCGATGATTTTGACTTCATATCTGCTCCTTTAACAAAAAGGGTTGAGATTTAAAAAACCTCAACCCAATACTTGTAAACTTATTTGCCCATTCCGTATTTCTTATTGAACTTATCAACACGGCCGCGAGCCTGAGCTGCTTTCTGCTGTCCTGTGTAGAACGGATGGCATTTGGAGCAGATTTCCACGTGGATGTCCTCGCTGGTAGATCCAGTTACGAACGTGTTGCCGCAGTTACAAGTTACAGTTGCCTGATGATATGTCGGATGTATTCCTTCTTTCATGATTTTCACCTCTTCTTTATTTGTTTTACGCATAATGCGATATTATTTCCTCTAAACAGCTTTCATATTGTATCATAAAAGCTCATTCTTGTCTAGATTAATTTTGTCTTTTTTACCAACTGCATCAATTCCATATTGCTTTTCGTCCGGCTGAACATATTCAGGATATTGTCAACCGCTTCCTCCGCCCTCAATCCGTTAAGGGCCCGGCGCATCGTATCCACTGCCTCCTGCTCCTGCGGCGAGAGAAGAAGGTCTTCTCTTCTCGTTCCGGACGGCGCAATGTCAATCGCCGGGAACATCCGTTTTTCTGACAATTTGCGGTCAAGCACAAGCTCCATATTGCCCGTTCCTTTAAACTCCTCATAGATTACGTCATCCATCTTGCTGCCCGTATTGACAAGCGCGCTGGCAAGAATCGTAAGGCTGCCGCCTCCCCGCATGTTTCTCGCGGCTCCGAAAAACCGTTTCGGCATATGAAGCGCCGCCGGGTCAAGTCCTCCCGACAAGGTACGGCCTGACGGCGGAACAGTGAGGTTGTACGCCCGGGCCAGCCTTGTAATGCTGTCCAGGATGATCATAACGTCTTTCTTGTGCTCCACCAGACGTTTCGCCCTCTCAATCACCATCTCCGAAACTCTCTTATGATGCTCCGGCAGCTCGTCAAACGTAGAGTAGATGACCTCCACATTCTCACCTTCAATGGTTTCCTTAATGTCTGTCACTTCCTCCGGACGCTCATCAATCAGAAGTATCAGAAGATGCACTTCCGGATTATTCTGGCGCACAGACAGCGCTACCTGCTTAAGCAGCGTTGTCTTTCCTGCCTTCGGCGGCGACACGATCATCCCCCTCTGCCCTTTTCCGATAGGAGACATCAGATCCATGATACGCATGGCAGTGCTTGTCCTTCCTGTCTCCAGGCGCAGCCTCTCATCAGGAAATATGGGGGTCATATCCTCAAAGCTGGTTCTCCGCATCGCTTTCATGGGATCTATCTCATTGATTCCCGTCAGATACAAAAGCGCGCTGAACTTCTCCTGCTGCGTCTTAATCCTTGTATTCCCCTCCAGAATATCTCCCGTCTTTAAATTGAATCTGCGGATCTGAGACGGCGACACATAAACATCGTTGTCACCGGGCAGATAATTCGCGCTTCTGATAAACCCATATCCGTCCGGCATTACTTCCAGGATGCCTTTCACCGTCATTCCGCTGTCCAGCCTGTCAATGTCATGGACTTCCTTGTCTCCGGTGTTGGCGGACATCTCTTTTACAGCCTCCTGCTTTTCTTTCTTTTCTTTTTCGTCTTCCTCCAGCATAAGGGTAATAACCTCTGCTTTCTTAAGTGTGGAAACACCTTTCAGCCCTCTTGCCTTCGCCAGCTCTTTCAATGTGGAAAGAGGCAGAGACTCATATTTTTCTCTCATCATATATATAATCCTTTCTTGTTTCATCCTGCTGTTGTGGGATAAACGGCCTGAACCGACCTCTCTGAAGTATCTGTAACAGTGTGATTATACTACAATATTCCAAATATGAAAAGACCTTTTTAACATTGCGCTGCGGTTTCAAAAACTTGTATATTCAACTACTATAAACGCCGCTTTTCAGTTTTTCCCAGTATTCATTTCCCTGCATATAATGAAAAGATTCCTCTCTGAAAGATTCCAAAAGTTTTTGTTTTAAGGCAGCGGAAATTTCAGAGCCAACAGTTTTTAGTTCCATATGCTGATAAAGTTTGGATTTCGCAAAATCACCAATTGTCTCAATGCTATCCAAAATATCCTGCATAAGCTGCGCTGTCCATACAGCATCTTTTTCCCACGCGGCAACCTCCAAGCCGAAACAAACCTCATTATACTTTCCCATTTCAAATGTGGACGCAGCAGAAGAAGAAACCTCAACAAGCTTTTTTGCCATTTCATGATTGCCATCTTCCATATAAAGAGTACGCAAACTATTTAATGTCATCTGAATGTGCTGATACCCGGCAAAAATCAATTCTTCATATGCACGATAAGCTTCCGCCTGTTTTCCCGTTTTACTGTTCACAAGCGCTGCCTTGCGTTTGCGTTCAGGGTTTTCCAGAGAGAAATAACCCAAATATTGATTCGCCTTTTCATAATCCTCTTTCCGAAAATACGCATGGAACAGCGAATCCGCCGCTTGGTTACGAATCTGCTCGTTCTTTGAGCGCAAACACCTCTCGAGCCATCTGAATATCGTATTATCGTAATTCTCTTTATCGGGAAGTCCTGCTGCTATTCGGTTCGCGTCAAGGAGAACCGCCGCTTTCCAAATTAGTTCTTCACAATTTGGATATTCCTCAATTTTTTCTTTTACAGAGATAAACACTTCATGGAAACTCTTATCCTCCAAGTCTTTTTGAACTTTCGATATATATTGGTTAATTTCTTTATCTGTCAATTCATCCTTAAAGGATAAAAGTTCGTCTGTGGTAATATCAAGCAGCCGCGCAATGGGTGCAAGCAACGTGACATCTGGCAGTGTGTTCCCTCTTTCCCATTTATTGACAGCAGGGGTAGTTATGCCGAGGCACGCAGCCATTTCTTCCTGTGTCATTCCTTTATTTTTTCTATGTTTTTTGATGACCTCTCCTATTGCCATGTTTAACTATCTCCTTCACAATTTCTGGACCGATCCTATGGATAGTATAGCTGTTTGAAATTCAAAAAACAATTGAATGGGAGTTAAATAACAGGAATTATTTTTTACTATTGCTTAATTTCTGCGGTATTCATTTGAACCTTTCTCGGACGAGGATAATCACCAGCACCGCCGCAACCACCGCCAAAAGATAATACGCCCCCTCCATCGCCAGCATCTTCCTCTTCTGCCTCTTTGTCATCCCCACCCGCTCCATGATCTGAAATTCATTTTCCCTCGACAGAATCCCCATGACCATCACATTCAGGAAATTCGCTGCCCCCGCGATCAAAAGCACCGCGCTGATACTCCCGAAGAGCATCCGGTTTCCCCGGATATATCCTTCTGCCTGCGCCAAAAGATCTGACTTGCAGATAGCAAAGATCCCTGCCTCGCCTTCTCCTTTTCCGCCCGTTCCAGGAGTCTCTTCCCGCCTCCGGTTCTCCTCCAGGCAGATATTCATAATCTCCCGCTTAACCTCCGGCTCTCTCCCTTCCCTGACATCAAGCTCCATGCAAAAGGTCTTTTTCTCTGTCGGCAACTTTTCAAATCCCTTCTCACCGATCAAAAAATACGTCATCCCCTCCGAACCGTGCCAAGTCCGACGGATTTCCGGGAAGTCCTCTTCATGACTGTCAAAGTAGCCGCACAGCAAAAAAACTTTCGACTGCCGCTCCTTCGGGTAGAGCTCCTCGTCGACCCCCTCCCACCATTCCAGGCGGCTGTTCGCCAGGCTTTTCTCCCGCGTCATAATGGTCGTAAAGTACACCGGTTTCCCCACAGCCTTTGCCGCCCCTTCCCTTTCCTTCGGCGACATCCCAAGGTCATGGAGAATCACCACGCCGGTACCATCCTCCAGACTGTCCATATCCACCGCCAAACCGCGCTCCTTTACATACTGCCTGAGCGCATCCATCTCCTCATCGGTCAGGATCTGGACAACATCCGCATCACCGCTTTCAATCATAGGAAAACCATCTACCTCATCGATGGATTCCGCCCATTCCGGCGCCTCCTCAAAGGGCCACGCTGCCTGTCTGGCAATCGTCGAGAACATATACGCCCCTTCTGCGACCCGCGATGTCTCCCGCCGTACTCCGTCAAGACTCAGGAGCCTCTCCTTCACCTCCGGGGAAATGGGAGAAAATTCATCATAATAATTATCATTCAGCACTTCGATATCCGAGGCTTCCGTCTTTAAGGGATCTTCCTCTGCATCCCGGAACGTATACTCCTTCCAGTACCCTTCCTCTTTCCCGAACCGGCTCATTTCCCCGGCGATAAGGAAATCCGGATGGCTCTCGATCACCTTGGTATAGTCGCTTTTCTCCGCAATGACCACCGCCCCGAAAAATGCCATGACACCAAGAAACAGGGAAAGTACCGTCAGTACAAATCTCCCCTTATACCGCAGCACATTCTGCCGCGCCAGATAATGGATCTCCCCTTTCGCGCTCCGCTTTCTATACCTCACCCGGCGTTTTTCTTCGCGCGTCCTGCCCAGCGCGTCTTCTCTTTTCCTTCTCTTTCCAGGCTTTAGCCCCGTATAGCCGATGCTTTCCGCACAGGACATATTCACCGCGCGAAAGATTACCCGGGCGGATACCGCCGCCGTAAGCAGCACCGCAGATGCTGCCGACACAGCAAGTATCTCCCCATAGAAAAACCGAATCTCCCCGGCGCCGCCAAAACTATCCGCATACCGGCTCCCTAAAATCTTCGGAATCACAAATCCCAGAATCCCCGAAGACACCGCCACTCCCGCTGCCGCCCCCAGACCAGCCGCACTTAAAATCTGCCGCATATAGACCTTTCTAAGCTGCCTGCCCGTAGCGCCGATCGTATTTAAAAGCCCCATCTGCCGGATATCCCCCGCCATGGAAATTGCCATAACATTATAAACAAGGAAAAACATGCCCCCCAGCACCACAACCGCTCCCAACACCGCCGTATCATAGCCGCCCGCCGTCAGGCGCACCGCATCACAGGCAGCCGTATTCTGTACAGAAAGCCTTATCTTTCCCGGCACATCCTCATAAAGCCTCTTCTCCGCCGTCCGCCAGTCCATGCTGTCCGACTGGCAGATTAAGACATCCGATTTGCCTTCCATGTCATAGCCCCAGCTCCTTATCTTTTCCTCCGAAATATATCCGAAAGAAAGCCCGGGACGGTTCTCCCTGTAATCCGTGTACCAGCCGCACAGGGAAAACTCCTCCTCAACGGTGCGAAAAAGCCCCACATTCACTTTAAGGGAAATCTTCATCCCCGGCTCCGGCTCCGATATCCCTAAAGATTCCAACGCCTTCACCGGCAGCATCAGCTCCTGGCCCTCCGCCGGGTAATGCCCGAAGACGTCTGTGTAAGCCGGCTTTATGATCTCTTCCCACGTCAGGTGGTCAAGCCACTGAATCTGGCAGATGCGCCTATCACCGTCCGCACCTTCCGCGCTGGCCTCCCGTCTTTCTTTTCCCGCACTTTCTGCGTCGGCCTCCCGTCCTTCTTTTCCCGCTCCTTCCGATGAAATCCCCTCTCCAACCGGCACACTTCTTCCCGCCAGTTTTACATACTCAAGGTCACGCACCTTCTCATACTGCTTAAAGTCCGCACCTTCTATGCAGGCAGACGCAGCCGTTCCTGCCGAGCGCACCGCCCGCGTATATTCCGCTTTCGCCTTTCCGAAAGAAATGCCGAAGACCATCGTCAGCGTGACGATGCACAAAAAGACCGCCCCCGCAAGAATCCGGTTCCTGCCCCTGTTGCTCTTCCCAATCTCCCCCGCCAGCATCCCAAGCACCGTCCGATTATCATTGGGGGTAAACCCGTTCTTATCCATCAGCACTCCCTCCCGCAAATCCTGCCGTCCTCAAGCCGCACCACACGGTCTGCCATCTGCGCCACTTCCTCCTGATGAGTCACCACTATCACCGTCTGATGAAACCTCTCCCCGCAGGATTTGAGCAGTCCGATCACCTCCATGCTTGTTGCGGAATCCAGATTGCCAGTAGGCTCGTCCGCCAGTAAAATCGCCGGTTTTGCCATAAGCGCCCGGGCGATCGCCGCCCTCTGCTGCTGCCCGCCGGACAATGTACGGGGCAGGCGGTCAAGTTTCTCTGCAATCCCCAGACTCTCCGTCACCTGACCAAGCAGCGCTGCGTCAATCTCAGCACCGTCAAGCCTTAAAGGCAGAACAATATTTTCATAAACACTCAGCACAGGCACCAGATTGTACTGCTGGAACACAAACCCGATATTCCTCCGCCGGAAAATCGTCCGCTCCTCCGGCTCCATATCCTTAAGGCTGTTCCCCCGAATCCACACGCCGCCCTCCGTCGGCACATCCAAGCCTCCAAGCATATTGAGGAGCGTCGTCTTACCGCTCCCGGAAGTGCCCACAACCGCCAAAAATTCCCCGTCCGTTATGGACAGGGATACATCGTCAAGGGCGCGGACTTCATAGGTTTCTGTAATATAATATTTTTTCAGTCCGACCGCTCTTACAATCTCCATAGCATCTCCTCCTCTGTCGGGCAACCCGCCCCATATTCCGGGGCAGTTGTCACAAATGCCCCGGCAGCTACTACTATACAGAGCAAATCTAACAAATCTCTAACATATCAACCTTTTCCTTCTAACTCATGTAATTTTTCTATGCTTTCAAAAAAATGACATTCTACAGGAGAAATAACGTCATCTTGTGCCTTCCGATATTTCTCATATTCTTTATGCGCTTTCTCAAGAGCCTGCTTATGAGTAACCCTCCCTTTCGTAGTCAGGATATCCCTTCTTGTCATTTTCAAATAATCATCTATTGTTTCCAACCAATCTTTCATATACATCGGCTCTTGATTCAGGGCATGAACTTCCGCAATATCCAAATATGCAGTGACAATTTTATTTAATGCATCTATTTCTTTTTCACTTAAATAATTCTTTGCAACTTCTACATCAGAACGTTTGATTTCTTTCCCTGTCCATGATGTCAATCCCATATTTTCCTTGTCTGCATCTGCCCGCTGATAGATTACGTCTGCAGCGGTATGCTTGTGAGCGGCCCAATGCATTTTATTTTGTACTTGCTTGAAGAATAAAATTGAACTCTCTGCCTTTGGATTATAATCGATGCTAGTTGCATATATTGCCAGGATTTTTCTCCAAAATACCTTTTCAGATGAACGAATATCGCGAATACGGGACAATAACTCATCAAAATAGTTTCCACCGCCAAGATTTTTCAGGCGGTCATCATCCAGTGCAAATCCTTTTTTCATATATTCTTTCAAAACAGATGTCGCCCATATTCTAAATTGTGTTCCTCTAAAGGATTTTACCCGATAGCCAACGGAAATAATAACATCTAAATTATAAAAATCCACCTGATAAGTCTTGCCATCCGACGCAGTATAGGCAAATTTTGCCCAAACTGTTTCTTTTACCAATTCGCCTTCTTTGAAAATATTTCTTATATGTTTCCCTATCACACTTTTATCCCGCTGAAATAATTCAGCCATCTGATCAATGGAAAGCAAAACCGTATCATGGTCAAATGTTACTTCTATTTTTGTGACCCCGTCTTCGGTAGTGTACATAATTATTTTTGATTGCGGCATAATACCCTCCCTGTGTAAATATTCTAGCCATGAGCAAAACTTCACACATTCAGTATTTATGCGGATTTGCGAGGCATGG
>CAJTQA010000039.1 GCA_910578455.1 uncultured Dorea sp. | reverse complement strand
AAGAATATTTAAAATGGAGGACGCCATGCCGAATATACCCGATATCCTAAAAATCATTGAAGACGGCGCTTTTACTCCGGAAGAGCAGCTTACCCTTGTGAAATACATTGATTCCCGGCTGGAGCGCATGGAGCTCCTTCTCTACCGGCTGGAACGCCTTGCCAGGCAGGCTCTGGACAGCCGCACCATGGATTCAGAAAAGCTGCGCCTCCAGGGAGAAGTACAAAAAATCGAGACAGAGATTGACCGGCTTTCCGAACAGCTGCCAAGAATATTTGTCACTCCGTCGGAGGATTAGAAAAATTAAAAGCACCGAACGCCGTATCTTCTGCGGCATCGATGCTTTTTATCAATGACTCCGACGGGAATCGAACCCGTGTTACCGCCGTGAAAGGGCGATGTCTTAACCTCTTGACCACGGAGCCTTACTGCACTTTTATGACCGGGTTTCATGATAACATACCCTATTAACTTTTGCAACGATTATTTAAGGAGTTCTGCATATGAAATCATTAGTCCTAGCCGAGAAACCTTCCGTAGCCCGAGACATTGCCCGCGTCTTAAACTGCCGCAGGAACATCTCCGGCGCCATCGAAGGCAGCCGCTACATCGTAACCTGGGCTTTAGGCCACCTTGTCGCCCTTGCCGACCCGGAAGGGTACGACAAAAAATATAAAGAATGGAACTTATCTTCACTTCCTATGGTTCCCCAAAAATGGGAGCTTGTAGTCATCAAACAGACCGCAAAGCAATACAGCAACGTAAAGGCACAGCTTTTCCGAAAAGACGTAGACCAGATCATCATCGCCACGGACGCCGGGCGCGAGGGCGAGCTTGTGGCCCGCTGGATCCTGGATAAATCAGGATGCCGCAAGCCGATCAAAAGGCTCTGGATCTCCTCCGTCACCGACAAGGCTATCCGGGAAGGGTTCGCCCACTTAAAGGACGGGCGCAAATACAACAACCTGTACCACGCCGCGAAAAGCCGCGCCGAGGCAGACTGGCTGGTGGGCATCAACTCCACCCGGGCATTGACATGCAAATACAACGCCCAGCTTTCCTGCGGCCGCGTACAGACTCCCACACTCGCCATCATCGCCGCAAGGGAGGCAGAGATCCGCTCCTTCAAGCCGGAGGACTACTACGGGCTGACCTGCCTGGCAGGAGGCGTAAAATGGAACTGGCAGCACAAAAAAAGCGGCAGCCTCTCCACCTTCCAAAAAGATGCTATTGAAAACATCCGGGGATTGCTTAAAGGACAAAATCTGACCGTCACCGAGGTGACCAGATCCGAAAGACACGTTCCCTCGCCGGGGCTTTACGACCTGACAGAATTACAGCGGGATGCCAACCGCCGTTTCGGTTTTTCCGCAAAAGAAACGTTAAACATCATGCAGCGGCTCTATGAGAACCACAAGGTACTCACCTACCCGCGGACGGATTCACGCTATATCGGCTCCGACATCGTCCCCACTATCAAGGAACGTTTAAAAGCCTGCAATATCGGCCCCTACCGCCAGTTTATCCCGGAGCTTTTAAAAGCTCCGATCAAGACAGGCAAATCCTTTGTGGACGATAAAAAAGTCAGCGACCACCACGCTATCATTCCTACGGAGGAATATGTCCAGCCAGACCATATGACAAATGAAGAACGCAAAATCTACGACCTTGTAATCCGCAGATTTATAAGCGTCCTTTATCCTGCTTTCGAATATGAGCAGACTACCTTAAAAGCAGCCGCCGCAGGAGAACTTTTTACCGCCAAAGGCAAAGTCGTGAAAAAGACCGGCTGGAAAGCGCTGTATGAGGCCGGCGCTGACAATTTAAAAGACGATTTCTCAGACGATTATGAAGATGATTATGAAAGCGGCAGTGCAGGCAGCCGTTTCGGCTATAAGGCAGACACCTTCCGCCAGGCAAGCCAGACCCTTCCCGACATCAAAAAAGGGGCAGCCCTTCCCATCAGCCGGGCAGACATGACTTCCGGAAAGACAAAGCCCCCCGCCCGCTTTACCGAGGCGACGCTTTTATCCGCCATGGAAAATCCGGTGAAATACATGCAGTCCAAAGACAAGGCGGCGAGGAAGATCCTCGGCGAGACCGGAGGGCTTGGCACTGTCGCCACAAGAGCGGATATTATCGAAAAGCTGTTCCATTCCTTCCTCATCGAAAAGAAAGGCAATGAACTCTTTGTCACATCAAAGGGAACCCAGCTTTTAAAGCTTGTTCCCGAGGATTTAAAAAAGCCGGAGCTTACAGCCGCCTGGGAGGCCAGGCTCTCCCAGATTGCAGAAGGCTCCGGAAAAGAGACCGAATTTATCCGGGAAATCACCCATTACACCCAGGAGCTGATTGAAGAGATTAAGTCCGCCGACGGAACCTTCCGCCATGACAACCTGACCAATTCCAAATGCCCCCGCTGCGGGAAACGCCTGCTGGCGGTCAACGGCAAGAATTCCCGCCTTCTCGTCTGCCAGGACAGAGAGTGCGGCTACCGCGAGACTATCGCCCGCACAAGCAACGCCCGGTGCCCCAACTGCCACAAGAAGATGGAGCTGATCAAAAAAGGCGATGAGGAGACTTTTGTCTGCGCCTGCGGATACAAAGAAAAATTATCCGCATTCAAAGCAAGGCGTGAAAAAGAAGGCGCAGGAGTCACAAAAAAAGATGTGCAGAAATATCTGAAAAAACAAAAAGACGAGCCTGTCAACAATGCGTTCGCCGCAGCGCTGTCCGGGATAAAGCTTAATGACAAATAATAGCCGCCCGCTCCTTTGTCCTGTACGCAATGATCAGATCCACCATCTTACTGTAGCTTTCCACTCCCTCCGACTGGTCATTGGCCTTAAGGTATGTATCGTTTACCTTGTTTGCCGCCTCAGCAATCCGCCCGTCATACTGATCCCAAAAGTCACGGTTTGCCGTAAGGTCAGGCTCTACGTTCCCGGAAAGCTGCGCCCTGACCTCCTCCCAGGCGTCATAATCGGCCTTATAGAGCACATTCATACAGTATTTCCACCCCATAAGATATCCGCTGTATTGAAAATGCATGTCATCAGAGCCGATGCTCGCCAGAAATGCAATAAAGTTTGCCTCTTCCTCCTGCATGAACCCCCTCAGATGGGAAAGCTCATGGCACATTGTAAACGGAATATTATAATCCACAATCCCGCTGTTATAATTCGCCTCAACTGTAAAAGGCGAGTAGATGCCGGTCAATTGCTGAACAGACAATATCCACGGGCATAAAAGCCCTTTCGGGTTCGGGTAGAATCCGGAAAGCTCCGGATACTCCCTGCCAAGGCGCTGCATCGCCCTCACGGCCTCTTTACGCAGAGGCCCCTGAGTGTCCTTGCCTGCCTCCATGCCGCCCTCCCCAAGCCGCATGACGCCCCCCTCATCCCTTACTACGTCGGCGCTTAAGCCGTTTACTTCCTCCGTAAGCCACAGGCATACGCTTTTCAGCTCCTCAGCCGTGTAGCTCTCCATCTCGATCCCGGAGCTCTCCGAAAAAGATTCCCTGTGGTAATTGATGCCGCAATTCAGCACATACAAGAAAAACAATACCCCTGCAAGTACATACAGCCTGCATCCCCACGTCAGGAAATCCTTCTTCCCCGCATATTTCTTCACCGCCCTTACCATAAGCCTTAAAAATGTCAGCGCCGTCAATAACAATACCGTATACAAAAGCACTTCCGACACCGAAAATGCAAAAAATCCCATAAGCCTGCCGGTCACATTTACCCACACCGGATAAATATGCACGCTGTACCACTGGGCAAATGCCCGGGATATTCTGGAAATATACATAAGGATAAAACCGGCGGCAAAAAGGATGCTGCCGGCAATGCATTTTTTTCTGTTGGATATGTCCGCGAATCTTTTCTTCATCATTAATATGTACCTTATCACATCTGTCACGTCCGCCATTTCACATTTGTCTGGCACACTTCATTTGCAGTCTGAATAATTTTATGATAACATCTAATAGTATTGGGGTCAAAAGGTAATTTCCCCCATGACAACTGGAGGCGATTGATTTGAAAAATTTACGTAAAACAATAGAATCTTTGATTTTAACGGATGAAAACTACGCTGTACAGATGGAATCCCACGTCCTTCCCCTTCTTGATGCACAGAGGGAAGAGCTGTGGATTTCCAGAGAGGATGACCCGCAGCAAAAGCTTTACTGCGGCAAATTCACCGCTCCCCGGGGAGACGGCGATGTCCGCGGCATAGTCATTATCTCTCACGGATATACGGAAAACGCAGACAAATACAAAGAAGTTGTCTATTACTTCCTGAAAATGGGCTATCACGTCTACATTCCCGACCACTGCGGCCACGGGCGGAGCTACCGTCTCGCTGAGGATCTCTTCTTAGTCCACGTTGACAGCTATAAAAGGTATGTGGAAGACCTCTTAAGCGTAGCCCGGCGGGCAAGGTCCGACTACGGAAATCTCCCCCTGTACCTTTACGGCCATTCCATGGGCGGCGGAATCGCAGCCGCCACGGCTGCCGCAGAGCCGGACTTGTTCAAAAAGGCAGTTCTCTCCTCGCCCATGATCCAGCCTGACACCTGGCCGCTGCCCTGGAAACTGGCAGAATTCCTGACCGGAGCGGCATGCCTTTTCGGGCAGTCTGCGCGCCACCTTCCAGGAGGCCGCCCATTTGACGATACGGAGACTTTTGAACTCAGCAGCGCCGCGTCTCAGGCACGTTTTGATTACCAGCAGCAGATCCGGAGGGCAGAGCCCCTTTTCCAGAATACCTGCGGCACTTACCGGTGGACCAGGAGCGCCGGCAAGCTGCACCGGCATCTGATGCATTCCGCGTGGAAACAGATTCGCATCCCGCTGCTTTTATTTCAGGCAGAACAGGACGGGCTTGTATCCGCCAAAGCGCAGTACCGTTTTATCCTGAAGATCAGCCGCCGGTACTCAGCCCCCACATGGCTCATCAAAGTACCGGGCAGCAAGCATGAAATCTATAACGCCGAGTACAAAACACTCGTTAAATACTGGACAAAGATTTTCCGCTTCCTCGGATGATCTTCAGATGAAAAAAATATTGACAAACAGGATGATTAGCGTTAAGATAGGCTTAGTCTTTCGCGCTTTAAACCGATAAAGCATTATAGTACGACTATGGAGGAATTATTATGATTATTGTATTAAAACCACGTACAAGACAAAAAGAAATTGACCATGTTGTCAATCTGATCAAAAGCAAGGGGCTTGACACCCATATCGTAGAAGGCGCCGAGATGACCATTATCGGCTGTATCGGAGACACCACGCGGATTGATTCCAAATTGTTCGAGGTAAATCCTTTTGTAGATAAGGTCATGCACGTGCAGGAGCCGTATAAGCTGGCTAACCGCGCATTTCACCCGGAAGAATCCGTCGTGGACGTATCTGGAGTCAGGGTCGGGGGCGGCAGTCTTGCCATGATTGCCGGCCCATGTTCCGTTGAATCCACCGAGCAGGTGCTTGAAATCGCCCTGTCCGCCAAAGCGTCCGGAGCCAATCTGCTGCGGGGCGGCGCATTTAAGCCCCGGACCAGTCCCTACTCTTTCCAGGGGCTTGGCTTAGATGGGCTTGATATCTTGTGCGAAGTAAAGCAGGAGACAGGACTTCCTATCGTGACAGAACTGATGTCTCCGGATCATCTGGAGCTTTTTAACGAGAAGGTAGACTTAATCCAGATCGGCGCCCGCAATATGCAGAACTTCGACCTCTTAAAGCAACTCGGGCAGCTTGACCGCCCGATCCTCTTAAAGCGGGGACTCAACGCCACCTACGAAGAGTGGATCATGTCCGCAGAATACATCATGGCATCCGGCAATGAGAATGTCATCCTCTGCGAGCGGGGAATCCGCACCTTTGAGAGCTATACAAGGAATACGCTGGACCTCCAGAGCATCCCTGTGCTCCGGAAACTGACCCATCTCCCGGTCATCGTAGACCCCAGCCACGCAGGCGGAAAGTGGTGGCTGGTAGACGCTATGTCAAGGGCTGCCATTGCCGCAGGCGCAGACGGGCTGATGGTAGAGGTTCACAATAATCCGGAATGTGCGCTGTGCGACGGGGCGCAGTCTCTGAAACCCGAAAAATATGACGAGCTGTTCCGGGATGTGACGCAGATTGCAAAAGTTCTTGGAAAGACCGTTTCGTAAAAGGGCCGCAAACGGCAGCGCATATATTCCGCGGTCTGAAAGACAGGAGGCACAGATGAAACTTACAGTTGATTTAGGGAAGAGCAGCTATCCCATTTATATAGAAAATAATTTGTTAGAGAGGGCAGGTGAACTTATCCCTCAGGCATTTTCCGGCAGGCGCATCATGATCATCTCCGACGACCATGTATACCCCCTGTACGGAGATACACTCAAGCGGCATTTAAGCGGCGATTATGAATGTTTCCATCTTGTACTTCCCCACGGGGAGGCAACAAAAAGTTTTCAGAGCCTTCCGGGCATCTACACCGCCATGCTTGAGGCAAAGATATCCCGCAGCGACGCGGTGATTGCCCTTGGGGGCGGCGTGATCGGCGATCTGGCAGGATTTGCCGCTGCAAGTTTCCTGCGGGGCGTAAAGTTTATCCAGATTCCCACCTCCCTTCTGGCCCAGGTGGATTCTTCGGTAGGCGGCAAGGTGGCCGTTGACCTCCCGGAAGGGAAGAACCTTGTGGGGGCGTTTTACCAGCCGTCTCTGGTGCTCATTGACCCGGCAGTGCTTAATACCCTGCCGCCGCGGTTCGTAAATGACGGCATGGGGGAGGTCATCAAGTACGGCTGCATCAAAGACGAATCCCTGTTCCAGACCCTTGAAGGCTACGGCTCTTTTGCCGCTTTAAAAGGACATTTGCCAGAGATTGTAAAACGCTGCGTGGACATCAAGAGAATCGTCGTAGAGCACGACCAGTTCGACACCGGAGAGCGGATGCTCTTAAACTTCGGGCATACGCTGGGGCATACTATTGAACAGTATTACCAGTACGGGCGGGAAAGCCACGGAGAGGCAGTCTCCATCGGAATGTACCAGCTCACGCTCCTTTCGGAGCTGGAAGGCCTTACGGAGAAAGGCACTGCCGCGCGCATTTTGAATATGCTAAACGCCTACGGGCTGCCCTTTAAGAGCGGCCTTCCCATGGACGCCCTCATAGGAGCTATAAAGCTTGACAAGAAAAATCTCGAAAACCGCCTGAATATCGTGCTTTTACACGGAATCGGAGACAGCTATGTGCACCCCGTGTCCATTGATTTTTTCGGGAAATATCATGACAGGGCGATATAATGCCGGATTGAAATGGTACCTGGATGATCATGCAGATACCATATGACACCATAATTTTGCAGGAGGAACTACCATATGAAACTTGAAGGAAAAATCGCAATTGTCACCGGCGCCGGAAAAGGCATCGGGCGTGACACTGCATTAACGCTGGCCGCCGAAGGCGCAACCGTTGTCGCCGTCGCAAGAACGCAAGTCCATCTCGATGAGACCGCCGCCATGATAGAGGAAAGAGGCGGGAAAGCTTTTGCCCTCGCCCGGGACCTCACCGACAGCGCACAGGTGCAGTCTATGGTGGATGCGGTGCTCGCCCAGTTCGGGCGCATCGACATCCTTGTAAACAATGCCGGAGGCTATCCTTCCGAGATCTATGACAGCGTGGGAAAACAGGCAATCAAAATCTGGGAATGGACCGAAGAACAGTGGGACCAGATTATCAAGACGAACCTGAAAATCCCCTTTCTGTGCATCAATAAAGTGGTTCCTGTGATGATAAAGCAAAAGGGCGGCGATATCGTAAGCGTCTCCTCCCGCATGGGGCGCATTGCCTCCCAGATGGGCGGTTACGCCGTGGCAAAGGCAGGAATCGTGACCATGACAAAGACCACCGCCATCCAGACGAAAGAATTCGGGATTAAAGTGAACGCCGTAGCGCCGGGCATCGTCGATACGCCGGGCCAGCGGGTCTACAACCATAATGTAGGGCAGGACGACGCTGTTATGGGAAGTTCTGAGGCTGTGGCAAAGGGAATCTTGTATCTGCTGGCAGATTCGCCCCGGGAGATGACGGGGCAGGTGCTGGATATGTTCACCACTGTTTAATATTGCGGAATGCCTTGCCGGTGTAATATCCAATATTGACCGTAATGGAAAAAGACGCTGCCGTATCGTCTGATTTAAGATAATACTTGCAGCGTCCTTTTTAATACTATTCTTCTTTGATCACCGGCGGTGATTGATATAATTTCCGTTCGATCTGCCGCCGTTCTATGGCTATCTGCTTTAATGCTTTCTCATCGTCTGTCACAGCCTCAATCCGCTCCAGGATTGACAATTGATCAAATAAAAATCCATTGTATTCTTTTTCATTTGTCGGCATATCTGTTCACCTCCTGTATAAAAGAAAACGTTTACCTCATATTTTGATTATATCACAAATATTTTTAATTATCTATTGCTATCGAATCAAATTATAAATAGCCTGTGCATAAATTTTTGCAATCTTTTTTAAATCCTCCAGCGCGATAAATTCATTGGCCTGATGCGCCAGCTCTTTTTGCCCGGGGAACACGGGGCCGAATGACACGGTATTTTTTACATAGCGGCAGTAAGTTCCCCCGCCGATGGAAATACATTTTGCCTCCTGCCCGGTAGATTCTTCGTATGCTTTCTGAAGTTCCTTTATGAAGGGCCTGTCCTTTTCTACATACAGCGGCGGCTTATGCTGGATCAGCTCAAAATGAATGCCGCACCGGTTCCCGAGTTCTTCCAGCTGCCTCAGCAGAGCCTCCCCATCGTGGGTTACCGGATAGCGGATATCAAATTTACACACACTCTCATCCTCATCCACCTTCAATATGGCCGTATTTAATGTCAATTTCCCCGACACTTCGTCTTCACAGGCCAGCCCTGCCGATTGTCCGTCCGTCTCATCCTTCAGGACTTCTGAAAGCGCATGGATGGCTTTTTTCAAATCCGTGTCTTTTTCCGGGTATAATTCATCCAACAGCAGCAGGAGATTCTGCACTGCATTTACCCCGTCTTCCGGATAGCAGGCATGGGATGCCACCCCGCGAACCTCTGCCGTCCAAAAATCCCCTTCCTGTTTCGCGCTTATATCGGCTCTCGGTTTCAGCTTTTCTGCACATTCCGCAATCTTTTCTACCGCAATATTGCACAGTCTTGCACACGCATAATCCGGCACCACATTGAGCCGTGTTCCCGCAGAAATATGTACGATATCCTTATCTGCCGCCGGGAGCGCGTACTGGAAACGTATCGTTCCCTTCTCCGCATGGATGATCGGGAACTCAGCATCGGGCGAAAAGCCGCATGCCGGATGCTCTTCTCTGTCCAGGTAATAATAAATCCCCCTTGCCAGCGTCTCCTCATCCGTTCCCAGCAAAAGCCTTACCCGTTTGCTGAAAGGAAGTCCGCATTCTTTGATCGCCTTCATGGCATAGAGGCATGCCATGGCAGGGCCCTTGTCATCCACAGAACCTCTTCCATATAATTTATCATCGACAATCTCCGCCGAATACGGGGGCACGGTCCACTCGCCGATTGCAGGCACCACATCTACATGTGCCAGCACAGCCACCAAATCTCCGTCCGTACCCATCTGCGCGTACCCCGCGTACCCATCCAGATTCTTCACGCAAAATCCCATGGATTCTGCCTTTTCAAGCACATAATCCAGCGCCCTTGATATTCCCGCCCCAAAGGGCGCGCCTTCCCCGGCGGATGCGTCGTCCAGCACGCTCTCGATTGCGACAAACCCCTGGGTATCTGCTACCAGCTCCTCAAAAGCTTTATCAATATATTCATTCAGAATCTTTTCCATCTTGCCTGCCTCCTAAAACAGCAATCCTTCCAGACCAAAGTCTTCTTCGAACTTCCAGTCCTCCATCTCTTTCTCAGGCGGGCGCTCATATAAGCCTCTCCGGCTGAAACTCCATCCCGTCTTTTCTTTCAGCTCCAGCAGATATTCTGCCTGTTTCAGTCCTGCTATCATAGAGTCGATAACCGGAACTTCAAATTCCTTCTGCAGCTCCCTGTAAAATCCAAACTGCATGCTGCAGCCAAGGATGATAACCTCCGCACGGTCTTCTTCTATTGCCTTCCTGATTTCTTCCTTCATCTTTTTTAGCGTCAGCTCTTCATCCCTGTGAAAATCCAGGACACCTAATCCAAGGCTGCGAAACGATGCCAGCTTTTCCCCGAAACCATATTTGTACACATTCTCCCGCATCTGCGGAATCCATTTATCCCGGCCTACGATAACGGAAAACCTGCTGCCCAGCACAGATGCAAGATGCATGCTGGATTCCCCTGGCGCTGTCACGATGATGTCTTTGCTGATCTCGCGCGCCGGGTAAAGGAACGGGTCGTCAAAGCAGCTGGTAACTACCGCGTCAAATCCGTCCTTTTCCGCTTTCAGAACTTCTTTCAGGATTCCGGCGCCCGCCACCGCCTGATAGAACTGGTACTCCAGATGTTTCGGGCCTACGGCAAGGCTCTTTACCTCCAGTTCTGTGTTCCTGTCTTTATATTCATTCAGATATTTCTTTATCGCCTCATTCATCGTATCGTAAGCAACTACTTTCAGAAACAAAATCCTTTTCCCTGCCATATGCCCTCCTTCTATAAACCTGCTTAGTACCCTGCGATCCCCAGCTCTGCACAGATTTTGCGCGCTGTCGGGTCAACGTAAACGCCGTCTTCCTCCAGCTTTTCTCCGTCCAGGATGATCGTCGGGCGGAGCACGATTCCATCAGAGTGGGATGCAGCGCTCCAGTGCGCTCCGCCAATCTTGACTCCCTGGCTGCCGATTCCGAATTCCATGCAGCCAAATACTCTTTCATCTTCCACGATTCTTCCTGTCACTTTTGTAACTCCCGGATTGAATCCCTGTGAATAATGCGCCAGCCTCAGCATGTTCGGATCGTCAAAGGAGTACAGCCAATTTTTATAAATCTGCGCCTCCGACCCTCCGGTAACGTCTACAACCCTGCCTTCTTTGAATTCGATGCAGATCTTATCCCTTAAAATTCCCAGGCTGTCCGGCGGGAATACTGCTCCGGTAAATACAAGCGTACCCTCGATAGACTCCTCGATCGGGCACCAGCTTGTCTGTCCTGTCAGCATTACCGGGTATCCCTTCTCGGTTGCCTTTATTCCGGAATGGCGTACTTTGCGCCCGCCCATCTTGCCGCGCAGGTTCATTCCGTCTTTTGTAAGCACCTGGATATCTTCCGCCGACTCGAGACGATGCTTAAAATATTCGCCCAGCTCAATAACTTTATCTACATTGATCTTTCCGATGCAGTTCACCAGCATCTCCGTGTCAAGGCCTGTCGCACAGATATAGCGCGCTCCGTTCTGGTCTACCGCCCTGCGGTAAGCAGGCCCGTGCATGATAGACGCATATGCCAGCTCAATCCACACGTCCGCCGCCGCGATGGCATCTGCTACCGGCTGCGGCGGGTCAGCGTAGAACCCTTCTGCCGTAGGATAATAGATGACCGTCGGAACTGCCTCAATCGTATAAGCCGCCTCTGTAAGGGCATGGACTACTCTCTCGTCCACACAGGTATCATATGTAATGACCAGATTCTCGCCCGGCTTGCAGAGCATAACGTCTCTGACCAGTTTCATCGCCGCGCGGGCAAGCTCCATCCTCCTGTATTCATTTCTCATCTCAACTCCAATATTCCATTCCATGTTACCGTCTCCTTTTATTCATTGAATACTTATTTCTCATAGTCCGCAAACCTGTATCTGTCGTATTTTTCATAAATCTGCGGCAGTTTCATGCTTTCCCATGCAAGATTGTCTCTTACTTTCTGTATCTCCTCTTTCTTTAGCTGCGCCTTAAGACAGCCTTCCCCGTCGTCTTCGAGGCTGCATGCCAGGCTGCCGTCAGGAGCCATGACTGCCGTGCCTCCGCAATACTTCACATCGCCGGATGCCCGGTTTAACGCTATGGCATAGATCTGATTTTCAGCCGCCCTCATCCTGCCGCACAGGTGGAACAGGTCTTTCCATCCATATGCCCATGCGCTGGGGTAAAAGATTACATCCGCCCCCATGTTCTTAAGAGGCGTAGACACTTCAAAAAACCGCATGTCCGCACAGAGCAAAAGCCCTATCTTCCACCCCTTAAACGGGATTACCGCCAGGTTTTCACCTCGCTCAAAGAACTCGCTTTCCTTATCCCACAGGTGGATTTTTCTGTATTCCCCAAGCAGAGCACCTTCCTCGTCCCACAGGCATGCCGCGTCATAATATTTCCCTTCCTCACATACGTTCACGCCCGCCATGATTGCAACTTTATATTTTCTGGAAAGCCCGGCAAAGAATTCTTTCTCCTTCACCGAATCCTTTGCCATCCGGAAGTCATAGCCGCTGACACAAAGCTCTGGAAAGCACAATAAATCTACGTCGCCGGCATATTTCCTGACTGCCCGTTCAATATTCCTGCAGTTTTCCTCCACCTGTCCTTCCAGGCAGGAAAACTGTACCAGCCCGGTTTTTAACATTCTTCCGGCCTCCCCTGCCCTTCGCTCTTCTCCGCATACTTATGGCAGCACACGAAATGCTCCGGCCCGACCTCAACCATCACCGGCGGTTTTGTCTTGCAGATTTCCATGCAGTCCTTGCACCTCGTATGGAACGTGCATCCCTTCGGCGCGTTTACCGGAGACGGGATCTCCCCCTGCGAGATGATCTGTTCCGGCTTAATGGCCTCCTCTTCCTCTGTCGCCACCGGAATAGAGGATAAAAGCATCTGCGTGTACGGATGCAGCGGCGCCCGGAAAAATTCCGCTGTCGGCGCCAGCTCGCACAGCCTTCCCAGATAAAGAATCGCAACCCTGGTAGCCACATTTCTCATCAGGCTCAGATCATGGGTGATGAACAGATAAGATATCTCCAGCTGTTTCTGAAGGTCTATCAATGTATTGATTACTTTTGCCTGTACCGAGACATCCAGCGCAGAGGTCGGCTCATCCAGAATAATAAGCTCCGGGTTCGTTGCCAGCGCCCTTGCCACCGATACGAGCTGCCTCTCGCCTCCGCCGATATTCCTCGGCATCTTATTCTTATATTCTTTCGGCAGGCCAACCATCTCCAGCAGGCTCTCAATCCGCTCCTGCTTTTTTTCTTTCGGCATCTTGTCATGGATGTCCAGCGGAACTTCCATGCTTTTTTCAATGGTGCGCCTGGAGTTCAGAGATGAGCCGGGGTCCTGGAAAACAATCTGAATCTCGCCTTTCTGCTCCAAGGTCCGCTTATACCCTTTTGCCGCAAGATTCGTGCCTTTATATAGAACCTCGCCGTCGGTAGCGCCATACATGCCGACTACTGTATAAGCAATGGTACTTTTCCCGCAGCCCGACTCTCCCACCAGCCCAAGCGTCTCGCCTTTGAATAGTTTCATGCTGACGCCGTCCACTGCCTTTACCGTCTTTCCGTTTGCCAGAGGAAAATATTTTTTCAAATCTTTAATCTCAAGAATTACATTGTCCATTATTTTCCCTCCTCCGCTTTAAAACATGCTACCCAATGGCCGTTTCCTTTCTCCAGGCGCTGCGGTGTTTCATTCGCGCACCGCTCTGTTGCATAAGGACAGCGCGGCGCGAATCTGCAGCCCTTCGGCGGATTGCTGTAATCCGGTATCCGTCCGGGTATTCCTTTGGCGATTCCGTTGCCTGTCAGTTTCGGCAGGCAGTCCATCAATGCCTGGGTATAGGGATGCAGCGGATTTTCAAATACTTCTCCGGTATCCCCGCCCTCTACGATAGTCCCGGCATACATAATATTTACCTTTGTTGTAACCTGGCGGATAACCCCAAGAGAATGGGTAACCATGATTACAGACAGCTCCCCCTTATCCACAAGCTCTTTTATCAGCCTTAAGATCTGATCCTGTATGGTCACGTCAAGAGCCGTTCCCGGCTCATCCGCAAGCAGGATATTCCGCTCTGCCGCCAGTGTCATGGCAATGCATACGCGCTGCCTCATTCCACCGGAGAGCTGGAACGGATAACTGTTCAATATTCGGTCCGGGTCTGCCAGCGAAACAGCCGTCAACGCATCCGCCGCTTTCTCAAGCAGCTGTGCCTTCGTAAGTTTCTTATCTTTGTGCGCGTATTTCAGCGCCTCTAAAAACTGGTTCCTGATGGAAATAACCGGGTTCAGCGCGCTTGACGGATCCTGAAAGATCATGCCAGCGCCCCGCTGGCGGTATTCCTGCAGCTTGTTCTTCGGCATCTCCAGCACATTTTCTCCGTTATAGAGAATCTCCCCGCTCTCTATCGTGCCGTTTGAGGGCAATACATTCAGTATGGTACGCATGGTCGTGGTCTTCCCACAGCCCGATTCGCCTACGATGCCGACGCTTTTTCCCTTTTCCACACTGAAACTCACCTTTTCCAGCACATGTGTCTTTACATTTGCAACAGTATAGGATACGGACAAATCTTTAACTTCCAGAATATTCGCTCTTTCTTCCATTTATTTGCCCTCCACATTAAATATATTTCCGACACCGTCGCCCAGCAGGTTGAATCCCAATACGATGATAATGATCGTCACCGCCGGGAAGATCGCCAGCCACCACATATCCGGCAGGAATTTTACGCCGTCATTGATCATATTGCCCAGCGCCGGCGTGGGGGGCTGTTCGCCGAGGCCCACAAAGCTTAACGTAGCTCCCATGCAGATAACATAACCCATGTCCAGCGTCATCTTGGTAAGGATCTGGTCAAATGTATTCGGCAAAAATTCTTTGAATACGATATGGCTCAGTTTCGCTCCTGTCAGCTCCGCATACACGATATAGTTCTCTGTCCGCAGAGATGACGCAACCCCGAAAGACAGCCTGGCATACCACGGCCACCACATAATTGTAATCGCGATCATCGAATTTTTAAGGTTCGGTTCCAAAATTGCCGCAATCGCCAATGCAAGCACCAACGCAGGCACTGACAAAAATATGTCTACAATCCTCATAAGCACGGTTTCTATCCAAGTGTCTTTAAAATACCCTGCCAGCACGCCTACCACAAATCCTACCGGCACTGCGATGGCAAGCACCAGGATTCCCATGAGAAGGCTGCTCCTGAGACTGATAAGCAGTCTGGAAAATACATCTCTTCCCATCGTATCGGTTCCCATCAGGTGCTGCATGCT
Organism: uncultured Dorea sp.; assembly: GCA_910578455.1. GTDB lineage: Bacteria > Bacillota > Clostridia > Lachnospirales > Lachnospiraceae > MD308. Next base: position 18,451 of record CAJTQA010000039.1, on the reverse strand, counting down.
CGGAGCCAGGGAACTCTCCGAAAATTTTACAACTGCTCCTGCGTCCTCCGGATATGGTGCGATTACCGGCGCAAATACAGCAAGAAGTATAATCAGCAATACGATTGCCAATCCAAGCACTGATACTCCGCCTGCGGAAAATTTATACCAGTTTTTTATCATGGTTTCTTTTTGTTCAGCTCTCATCTGCACCACCTCCTACCTTGTTCGTTTCTGGCGCATCCTTGGATCCAGGATCATTGCCACGATATCTACCGCTATACTTGTAAGGGCGAATGCAAGCCCTATGATCAGCACTACCGCGCATACGGCGTTCGTGTCTTTATTCAGTATGGCTGTCATCCCGTAGCTGGACAGACCCGGCCAGTTAAAGATCCTCTCTACCAGAAATGCGTTTCCAAACATTGCCGCAATATCCATTCCTATTACGGTAACGGTAGGGATTACAGACGGTTTCAGCAAAAATCTCCTGTTCACGACAGACTGCGGCACTCCCTGCGAAGTGACCATCGTGATATAATCTTTATCCGCGTTCTGCAGCATGCTTGAACGCGTGATCCTTGCCTCCTGCATCGTCTTTCCCAGAGCCAGCGCCAGCGCCGGGAACAAAAGGTGCAGGAATGCATCCCAGGCTGCTGCCGGCTGCCCTCCTAAAAGGGCGTCTACCATATACAGGCCTGTGATATCCGGTATTGTGAAGGACGGGCTCAGCCGCCCCCCTATCGTCGGCATTACCGGCAGCCAATATCCGAAGATCAGTACAAACAGCACCGCAAATACAAAAGTAGGCGTTGCCACAAAAATGTATCCCAAAAATCTGCTTAAGTAATCCTGCCATTTGTTTTTGTGCTGGGCGCTTGTAACGCCTAAGAACAATGCGGCAAGAATCGGCGGAAACCCTGCCCATATGACCAGCTCAATGGTCGCAGGCGCAAAGTCCATGATATCCTGTATTACAGCTCTTTTTGTCACCGCCGACATGCCGAAGTCTCCCCGGAGGGCATCCGTCAGCCAGTAGATATACTGCATCGGCAGCGGGTCATTCAGGTGGTTTACCTCTCTGTAATTTTCCAGTACTTCTTCTGTAACGTTCGCTCCCAGCGCCAGCCTTGCCGGGTCGCCGGGCACCATCCTCATCAGTATGAAGATGATGACCGTAAGCCCCAAAAGCACCACTACGGAACTGAGAAGACGTTTCAATATACTCTTCAGGAGTGACATTTATTTATCCTCCTCTCTTTTGTCCTTGTGATTTTTATTATTTCTTGTCCGGATAGACTTTAATATTCGGCATATAGTTTACATATCCCATAACAGGTATGGAGTATTCCGGGTCTGCCGCATTGTACTCTACATAAGACGACTGGTAGGCAAACCTGAGCGTCTCCTCAACCAGCGGGATCATAACGCACTGGTCTGCAAGGTAATCCTGGATTGCCTCGTATTTTGCCACGCGCTCATCATTGTCAATCGTAGCCAGCGCGTCAGCGATCATTCCGTCCAGTTTCTCATCATTGACCCAGCAGCAGTTCATCCATGTTCCTGCTTTCTTGGAGCTAAGCGCAGAGTCAAATACACCGCCTGCCTCCGGGTAGTCTGCCGCAAATCCTGTAGTCGTTACATTTGCAGTCGTCTCCGGTGATGAAGAATTCTCAACTACGCTTGCCCATGGAGTCTTTACGACATTTACCTTTACCCCTACCTGGTCGGCCACAGCCTGGATAAGGAGTGCCAGTTTCTCACGCGCCGGAGTTTCCGCTACCCAGCATACTTCAATCGGGTAATCCTGGATATTGTCCGCGTATTTTGAAAGCGCGATCTCTTCTTTCGCCTTCTCGATATTGAAACTGTAATCATTCATTTTCTTATATCCCATAGAGCTCTGGGAGATGATGCTGTCCGCTTTCTTTGAGCTTGGATAAATATCTTTGCTCACAACATCATAGTCAATCATATAAGCCAGCGCTTTCCGCACATGGGGATCGTCTGTCGGAGCTTTCGAATTATTAAGGAGCAGATATATGATATCGCCGGTGTTCGTTTCCATGACATCAATTCCCTCTACTTTTCCAAGAGAATCAATCGTCTCTGACGACTGATATTTGTCGGTAAGCTCAAGCTCTTTTCTCTCCATCATTGTCTTAACGGTAACAGCCTCGTTTGAGCCGATGGCCTTGAACTGTTCCGGGGTGTCCGCGTCAAGCTCGCTCCAGTACTCTGTATTCTTCTCACAAAGCACATGTGAATTCGCCGCATACTCTTTTACTTTGTAAGGGCCGCTCCCCGCGTCATTTTCCAGCAGGAACGCTTTTCCGTAATCGCCTTTATCTCCGTAAGTTCCATCTGCATAGTTTTCTTCCACCAGCTTGCTGTCCACGATGTAAAGCCTTACCAGCGTTGCCAGCAAAGTTCCTGTCGTCTCATTGCAGACCATTTCTACTGTAGTGTCATCTACCGCCTTTACTTCTTTTACAGCAGAATTAAACAGATATCCGAACCCTTCTCCCATGTCCAGAAGACGCTGCATCGTATATGCCACATCATGAGCTGTCAGCGGATTTCCGCTGTGGAATTTAACATCGTCTCTGATGGTGAATGTCCATGTCTTTCCGTCTTCCGATACTTTCCACTCTTTTGCGATCCACGGCTCTACACTTCCGTCTTTTTTCGGCATTACGAGCGGGTCATAAAGATTAATGAGAACCGTAGCCGCCCCAAGGTCGGCTCCCACTCCCGGGTCAATCTGGGGTGTCGTCGTCAACGTGTAACGGACGATATCCTCTCCTTCTCCTTCCGCTTTTGCAGGCGTGCCTCCTCCCGATGAATCAGAAGAAGATTTTCCGCAGCCTGCAAAAAGCGTCATTACCATTGCTGCACATAATAAACTTGCAATCAATTTTTTCATACATTATCCTCCTTTATGAACTCGTGATTTAATTGTCAGAAAATCGATGCCATTTCGACGCTCATTTTGTAATTTTATGACATATTTTCTGATTAATTTAACTTATCATTGATTATACCAGCATTTATCCTTATAATAAAATTATAAATTGTAATTTATCTATTACACATATTTATCAACAAGGAGGGATATACTATGCTGGACTTTCGTTTATTGACATTCCTGACACTGTGCCACACAAATAGTTTTACCAAAACCGCCGAAAAGTTACATATAACACAGCCGGCCGTTTCTCACCATATTAAATATCTGGAGTCCTATTACAAGACAAAGCTTTATACATACCAGAACCGGAAATTCCACCTGACTCCCGCCGGAAAGACTTTATATCAGTACACCAATTCCGTATATTCCGATTCGGAGCGCATCAAAGAGCAGCTTGCATCCTCGTCAGACTCCATAAAGGTTCTGCGCCTGGGCGCAGAGCAGTCAGCCGGCGAATCATTCCTGCCTTATTTGATCATCGACTTCATGAAAAATAATCCTGATTACAAGATAAGAATTGTGACAGACAACTATGATGAGCTGTCACGAATGTTGAACGGAGGGGATTTAGACTTCTTTCTGATGGACGGAATCGTCTCCAAGACAGAGCATGATTATTATGAGCTCTGCAGCAGCAGCACCATCTGCGTCTGCTCTCCCGACCACCCGCTGGCCGAAAAACATGTGCCGATTGATGAAGTATACAGCAGCACCATCATACTCGGCGCAGATAAAACTCCTTCCCGGAAACGCCTGGAGTCCATATTCCTGGATAACCACATCGCAACCATGCGTTTTGACAACCGGATAGAAGTCAGCAACGGGCTTACCATCGTAAAGCAGTTCATCATGCAGAATATCGGGATTGCTTTTCTTTACAAGAGCGCCGTAGCCCGGGAATTAAAAGAAGGAAAGCTGCAGCAAATCTACATTGACGATTACTACGCTTTCCATTCTTACAATCTGATCTCTATGCGTAACAGTTACTTTCACGCGAGCCAGACTGACTTTATTAAGTTCTGCCAGGAATTCCTTCAGCAGTGGGCGGCGGACATTTAGCCGCCTGCGCCATCCTCCTGCCTATCTCAAACGCCTCTTTGCAGTCCAGGGGAAACTGTATTCGTTTCCTCTTTTTCTTTTCTTCTTCCGAGAATCTGTCGGCCCTATACAGGCTATAGTCATGAAACTGGCACGTATCACAGCAATACAGAACCTCCGGCCTGGAAAATACAGCCTCCACATACTCTGCCACCGCGGACAACTTAACCTCATAATTCATCCGCTCCATCTTTTCTTCCGTAGCATTCATCGTATAGATCAATGCCGTAGGCATATGTTTGGGCGCAATGGAGCTGTACTCTTTGCTGTATACGAGGTACGGATACATCAGCCGCTCCAAAAGGCAGCGCAGCTGTCCTGTTATGTCATGGAAATATACCGGGGAGCCTATAATCATCCCGTCCGCCTGTGACAGCTCTGCCAAAAGCTCTGTTATCCCGTCCTTTTTCGCACACTTTCCGTAAGACGCCCCGTTCACCCGTTTACATGCATAGCAGCTGATACATCCGCTGTAAGCATAATCATAGACATCTATCCTTTTCACTTCCGCATCCGGGCAAATGTCTTTGATCCCTTGGAGCGCACAGTCCAACAGCGCGGACGTATTAAAGTTTTTCCGCGGACTTCCGTTTACCGCATAGTATTTCATAATATCTCCCTTCGGCGCTGCGCCTCACACCCTTCTCGGATTCACGTGTACCATACAGTGTTTCACATCGCTCGCACCCCGTTCGATGGCATGATGCACATTTTCCGCCACCTCATGGGCAGCCCTGAGCGTCATATCCCCGTCCGCCTCGATTTCCACATCCACATAGACCTTCGAGCCGAAAATCCGGGTGGTCAGCTTGCTGATGCCAAGAACCCCAGGCTGGTTCAGTATGATCTTCTGAAGTTTCTTCACCGTGTCCTTATCACATGCCGTATCCAGCATCTTGTCAACCGCGTCCTTAAAAATGTCATAAGCCGCCTTAATGACAAAAGCACAGATTACCACGCTGGCAACGCAGTCAAGAAACGGGTAGCCCATCCTCGCCCCCGCGATACCAAACAGCGCGCCCACCGAAGACAGGGCGTCCGACCGGTGATGCCACGCATCCGCCTTAAGCGCCCCGGAGTTGATCTTCTTCGCCGCCAGAACCGTATACCAGTACATCCACTCCTTCACTCCGATAGAGACAACTGCCGCCAAAAGGGCAAGCGCGCCCGGAGCCTTTATCTCTTCATAGCCGCCTAAGAGCTGGTTAAGCCCGGCATATCCGATTGCCAGGCCTGTCGCAAACAGCACCGCCGCCAGCACGATCGCCGCCACGCACTCCATGCGCTCATGGCCATAAGGATGCTCTTCATCCGCCTCCTTGCTTGCCATGTGCACGCCGATCATAACTACAAATGTGCTGAATACATCCGATGCCGAATGTACCGCGTCCGACACCATCGCCCCCGAGTGGGCGATAAGCCCCGCCGCAAGCTTGAGCACCGACAGCAGCATATTCACCGCCACGCTGACGATGGACACCCGCATCGCAATCTGTTTTCCGTTATCCGCCATATTAAACTTACCTCCCCGTCCGCCGCAAATTTCTTAATCTGCACTTACTGAAACGAATCTTTACTAACCCCCAGCACTTCCAGGAACCTCTCCCCGTATTTTTTCACCTTGTACTCTCCGATTCCGCTGATGCCTAACAGAGCGGCAGAATCCTCCGGCCGGGTCAGGCACATAAGCACAAGCGTCTTGTCGGAAAATATAATATAAGGCGGCACCTTTTCCTCCGCCGCAATCTCTCTGCGAAGTGCCCTGAGTTCCTCAAAAAGCTCAATATCCTTCTCCCTGAGAGCCGCGGCCGCTCCGGCCTTTTTCCTCTTCCTTCCTCCGGCACTTCCGGCCTCTCCGCCGGAACCGCCCGTTTTCCTCTCCTGCTCCTTGGGCAGCTTTAAGACTATGGGAGCCGTCTCCTCTCCCGCCCCCGGCGATGTCTGCCGCTCACCCTCCGCCGGTAATCTCCGCATCCCTTCTGCCCCTTCAGCGAGCCTCAGCACCGGGTAAGCCTCCCCGGAAAGCTCCAGATACCCCCGATACATCATCTCCTGTATAATCTGCCGCAGCCGGGTCACAGACTGGCCGCTAAGCAGCCCGTACTGGGAATTTCTATCAAGATTCTTGCTGAGAATCCTCTGGCTCTTGGCGCCCCTCAAGATATCGATAATCGTCGTGATGCCGTAAGCCGTCCAGTTCTCCCGGATGCATTTTAAAATGGCTGACACCTCCCTCGTGATGTCAACCTCCTCAAACTGCGTCAGGCAGTTCAGGCAGTTTCCGCAGTACCCGGAAGTCTCCTCGCCGAAGTATTTTAAAATATAATGCCTTAAGCACTCGGAAGTAAAGCAGTAAAAAGTCATCTGCTTAAGCCGCCACCGGTCGCGCTCTTCAATGAGCGCCTTCGCCGCCGCATCAAGCATCTCGTTATTCTCATTCTTTCCGATAAACATCTGGTTCATCCGCACATCCGACGGCTCATAATAGAGGATGCACTCAGCCGGGGCGCCGTCTCTCCCGGCCCGCCCCGCCTCCTGATAGTAGCTTTCCATATTTTTCGGCATATTATAATGAACGACAAACCGCACGTCCGACTTGTCAATGCCCATCCCGAAAGCATTGGTCGCCACCATCACATGCCGTCTGTCGTAGATAAAATCATCCTGATTCTCCCGCCGCTCCTCATCCGATAGCCCCGCATGATACCGGGTCACCGAGAATCCGTCCCGCCGCAGCCGGTAAGAGATATCCTCCACGCTCTTTCTCGTCAGGCAGTAGACAATCCCGCTGCACCCCGAAAGCTCCTGCTCTTTCTTCCTAAGATATGTAACCAGCTCCTTATACTTATCCACCGGTTTCTTCACTGCAAAATACAGGTTATCCCGGTCAAATCCCGTCACTGTCACCGCGGGTTCCCTAAGCTCTAAAAGCTCTATGATATCTCCCCGCACATCTTCCGTCGCAGTAGCAGTATATGCACTTACAACCGGCCTGTGCGTCAACTTCCGGATAAATTCCGCAATTTTCAGATATCCCGGCCGGAAATCCTGCCCCCACTGGGAGACGCAGTGCGCCTCATCCACCGCGACCATGGATATCTTAATCCCGCTGTTAAGCGCAAAGTCAAGAAACCCATCCGTCACAAGCCGCTCCGGGGCGACGTAGATAATCTTGTACCTTCCCGCCTTCGCAAGCTGCAAAGCCTTCACATACTGCCCCATCGACAAAGAGCTGTTCAAATACGCCGCATGGATGCCCGCCTGGTTAAGGGCGCTCACCTGATCCTTCATCAGCGAGATCAGCGGAGATATGACAAGGGTAATCCCCTCCGCCATAAGCGCCGGCACCTGAAAGCAGACAGACTTTCCCGCGCCCGTAGGCATGATGCCAAGCACATCCCGCCCGCCAAGCACCGCACTGATAAGTCTTGCCTGCCCTTCCCTGAAATCCTCATAGCCAAAATACTGCTTTAAAACCTGCCTTGCCCGTTCTATCTCAATTCCTTCCTTTCCCCTTATCCTTCAATCGCCGCAAGAAATAATTCATAAAAATCATCCTGTCCTGCAAGCATGGGCGAATTTTCCCCGCCGCCGTTGGTGCTGCGTTTCATCACCGCATGGAAATCCTCCCCCGCGCAGACAAGCTCCATCTCGTAAATCTCATAGCCTTCCTCCCGGCAGACACGGCAAAACGCACTGACCGGAGACGGGTCATTCCTTGTTGCGAGAAATCTTTCTTTAAGCCCTTCCTGATGAAGAGCCTTGTTCTGTAATTCGTCTAACATTCCGATAATATCCGCCATAAAAACGCCTGCCTTTCCCTGTTATGACTTCCTTATCCGACTTCCTCGCCTGACTTCCTTGTCTGGCCAGGATAATCCCCCGGCCGCGGCATCTGCCTACACGCCCGCTTTCTTGCAGATATCCGCAAGGCAGCATTTGTCGCAATATGGCTTTGTCCGCGCCGTACACACATCCCGCCCGTGGTACACAAGCCGGTGGCAGAAATCGCTCCCTTCCTCCGGCGGTATGATTTTCCAGAGCGCCATCTCCACCTTCTTCGGCTCCTTTATGCCGTCCACAAGGCCCATCCGGTTCACCAGGCGGATGCAGTGGGTGTCCGTCACAATCGCCGGTTCCCCGAACACGTCGCCCATGATCAAGTTCGCACTCTTCCTCCCCACGCCCGGCAGTTTCAAAAGCGCGGCAAAATCCCGCGGCACCTTACCTCCGTACTCTTCTTTCAGCATCCGCATACACGCGCTGATATCCCGAGCCTTGCTCTTTCCAAGCCCGCAGGGCCTTACAATCTCCTCAATATCCGCCACGTCCGCAGCCGCAAGCGCATCGATGTCCGGATATTTCTCATAAAGCCCTTCAACCACAACATTCACCCGCGCGTCCGTACACTGCGCCGCAAGCCGAACACTGACCAGCAGTTTCCACGCCTGGTCGTAGTCAAGCGTACAGCCTGCATCCGGGTACTCTTTCTTCAGACGCCCGATAATCTCAAGCGCCCGCTCTTTCTTTCGCATGCGAAACAACTCCTTCTATCAAAAATAGTTTTTACGTTCCAAACATTTGTTTACAAGATTAACATACTTTTTAATGAAATGCAAACCACATTACTTTTCAATTAGATCTTCCATTTTGCAGCCCAAAGCCTTCGCAAGGCAATACACTGAATCTGCACTTGCCTTATTAATATTTTTATTTCGCTGTTCATACATCTGAATCGACCGGAGGCTGACGCCGGAACGTTCCGCCAGTTCTTTCTGCGTGCAGCCATACGCCATACGGATACGTTTTATATTCGTCTCGGGAAAGCACTCTTTCATCCGTGATTCTGCAATATCAACAAACTTTGTTATATCCGTTTCGTGAAGAATACCGTACATTTTCTGCAAATCCGCAAAGGAAAATCCTCTGAAAATATCACCATAACCTCTCCCCGAATACCATTGATAATAGGCGACTGCCCACCCAATCCAGTATTCCCTGGAGCGCCTGAAATGCTCCTGCGGTTTTACCCGAAGTTCCTCCCCTTTCGTCTCTGCAATAACCTCTATAACGATTTCAATACCGCTTTTACCTGCAAGGCAGGCAGGTTCTCCATTTTCCATCCGCTTGCTCATAGAACTTGCAGTAAACAGTTTCACAAAATCATTTCCAGGAATACTGCAATCATTAACTGCATAGTCAAAAGCATCTCCAAGCGCCGACTGTGCCTTACTCACATATATTTCTTGGTATGCGCGGGTCATCATTTTTAATGCCTCCCCTCATAATATCCTGAATGTACAGACCATCCTTCTCCTCCTCAAGCATTTCCAGATAAAGCTGATTGGCTCCATTGTCTCTGGATTTACGAAGAATATAATATTGGTCTTTCGCTGCAACCTCAAACCTTTCATATTTCAGCCTGGAGAATGCAAACTTTGATTTAACAACAATTTGCTCCCCCAGCATTCCAAGCCGCATGGCATATGCCAGCTGCTCCACAGAAATCCCATTATTAAGAAATGATTCCGCATAATCAAAATAAGAATCATCCGCCCGGTAGCCTATAATCAAATCAAAAGCATTTACATTGACACTAAAATTATCAGTCAAATATTGCCTTGCCCTTCTTGCCACAGGCATCTTAATTGAAAACAGCCGATGCTCCAGCAAAACCGCAATCCAGTTGAGAATCGTATATTCAGGGCTGTTCAAATTCAAAATATTCAAATACTCCGTATCTAACGTATAGCAGTTGGAAAATCCGTCATGCAGGGAAGATACCGCCCATTCTTTTGCAAGCTCCTCGCTTGCAGTACAATAAAATCCAAGGCCGAAATCATTATTCCTTTTGCCTTCACCGAAAAGCGGACGTTCTACAATCTTTTCCGAACCGTGATATACCTTAATCCGTTTATCCATTCTGCCGTCCTCCCCTTATTCTTAAAGCCATTATATCACCAGAGTGATAGTGAATCAATGTATTTTATAATATTTCAGCATAACTCTTCAACATGTTATTTATGCACTACATTTCCCCATTTTTTTCTGACATTCTGAATAAATGAACTTCCCCCAAAATATGGTATACTTTTTCTATTAACTACAAGGAGGTCACGGCACCCATGGGAATTGTTCACAATAAAGCAAATAATACAATCACTTTACACACAAAAAACACTTCATACCAGATGAAAATCGGGAACCTCGATTACCTGTTCCATCTTTATTACGGCCCCACCCTTCACGATACTGACTTAAGCTATCAGATCATGCAGTACGACCGGGGCTTTTCCGGCAACCCTTACGAATCCTTAGGCGAGCGCACCTTCTCGCTGGACGCGCAGCCCCAGGAATTTTCCACCCAGCAGCAAGGGGATTTCCGCACAACGAGCATTGAGGTGGTAAACGGCGACGGCAGCTATTCCTTCAGCGGAAAAGCCGGCAAATTTTCCGTCACCGAGGGAAAGTACCGCTTAGAAACCCTTCCCACGGTCTTTGCAAATAAAGGCGACACCGTCCAGTCACTTACAGTCACTCTGACAGATTCGGTGAGCGGCGTTGACGTGATACTTTTATACAGCGTATTCGAGGAGGCCGACATCATCACAAGGGCCGTCAAGGTGAAAAATAACGGCAAGTCATCCATTCACTTAAAGAAAATCATGTCCGTATGCCTGGACTTTATCAACGGCTCCGGCATGGATCTCTTAAGCCTTCCCGGACGGTACGGCCAGGAGCGCCAGGTGGAGCGCCAGCCTATGACCCACCACATCCACACCATCAGCAGCGTGCGCGGCTCCTCCAGCCACCAGCAAAATCCATTTGTCGTACTCTGCGACAGAGATGCCACCGAAGATTTCGGGAAATGCTACGGATTCTCCCTCATGTACAGCGGCAACTTCCTTGCCGAGGCAGAACTTGACCAGTACGACCAGCTCCGCCTTGTGATGGGCATACATCCAAAACAGTTCGTCTACGAGGTGAAACCCGGCGAAACCTTCGAATGCCCGGAGGTAGTGATGGCATTTACCGAGCATGGACTGACAGGGCTTTCCCATCTTTACCATGATTTTTACCGCACAAACCTGTGCGAGAGCAAATTTGTGACCAAGGTTGAGCGCCCCGTACTGATCAACAGCTGGGAGGCTGCCTTTATGGATTTCGACGACAAAAAACTGGTGGAAATCGCGAAAGCCGCGAAGAACATGGGCGTAGAGCTGCTCGTCATGGACGACGGCTGGTTCGGGAAACGAGACGACGACAACAGCGGACTGGGAGACTGGTTTGTCAATGAAGATAAGATTAAATGCGGGCTCCACGCTCTTGTGGAGCAGATTAATGACCTGGGGATGAAGTTCGGCATCTGGTTTGAGCCGGAGATGGTATCGGAAGACAGCGACCTCTACCGCGCGCACCCGGAATGGGCGATGAAGATTCCCGGCCGCCCGGAAGTAAGGAGCCGCAACCAGATTGCCCTGGACATGAGCCGCAAGGACGTGCAGGACTATCTGATCAAAAAGGTCAACGCCATCTTAGACGACGCCAACATCTACTATGTAAAATGGGATATCAACCGCTCCCTGGCGGACATCTGGTCAAACGCAATGCCTGCCGGCAAGCAGGGCGAAGTGTACCACCGTTATGTTTTAGGATTATACCGCACCATGAATGCCATCATAAAGACCCACCCGGACATTCTGTTCGAAGGCTGCAGCGGAGGCGGCGGGCGTTTTGACGCAGCGATGCTCCACTACTACCCGCAGTACTGGGTCAGCGACAACAACCACCCCATCGACCGGTTAAAGCTCCACTACGGCACCTCCTTTGTCTACCCGCCGTCCTGCATGGGCGCGCACATTTCCGACAGCGGAAAGCTTGTTCCTTTAAAGACGAAAGCAGTAGTAGCTATGGGCGGCACCTTCGGATATGAACTGGACGCAACCCATCTGACCGCAGAAGAGCAAAAGCTATGCAAAGAACAGAGCAAACTGTTCCGAAAATATTACCATATCATCATCAAAGGCGATTACTACCGCTTAAGCAATCCGTTTGCGGTTGGCAACATGACCGCCTGGCAGCATGTGACAAAGGACAGGCAGGAATCCCTCTTAAGCGTAGTCGTCACGAACCTTACATGCAACGGGCCGCAGGAATATGTCCGCGCAAAAGGGCTTGACGCTGACACTATATATTCTGTCAATGACGGGCAATATACTCTCTCCGGCTCCGCGCTGATGAACGCCGGACTTCCGATTCCAAGAGAGATTCCGGACTACACGGCTTTCCAGTTTCATATGAAAGCAGTCTAACGCCATTCAAATTTAATCAAACAGGGCTCTTCTTTCCGTTTTTGGAAATCAAAGAGCCCTTCTTTTTTATCCATGTACTTTAACTCACAATCAAGGTATCATACCCTGCCTGCTTAAGCCTCTGCTCCATTGCCACAGCATCATTCAGATCGCCGTAACCGCCTACGAGGACACGGATGTACTCACCCGTATTGTCAATATATGCGGGGAAGTCCTGTGCCAGCAGTTCCTCCAGCAGACGCTCCGCATTCCTGTTATTTCGGAACAAGCCTACCTGCACCCGATAGTAGCTCTCCCTTACAGCGCCGATATTTGACAATGTGTCTAATATCCCTCTTGCTATCGCTTCCGCAATATCCTGAAAATTATCGTCAAACAGCTGATTATCCGTATCCGAATTAATAAAACCTGCCTCCACTAAGACCGACGGCATATTTGTCCGTTTCAGCACCACAAGGTTCGGCCTTGCTTTCACGCCCAAATCCACGAATCCAACGGATTCAAGCTGTTCATCGATGTTCTGCGCCATCTCGTACTTAATCCCCGACAAATCGTAGACAAGGCTTTCCACCCCCATAACCTGATTGTCCGTAGGAAAGGAATTGCGGTGTATGGAAACGAAGAAATCCGCTCCCGCGTTATTCGCCTCCATAGCTTTTTCATAAGGGCTCTCATATACATCCGTCGTCCGCGTGTATTCTACATCTATCCCGTTATTTTGCAGGATTTCTCCAACTGCCAGTGTAAGCCTTAAAGTATCATCTTTTTCCTGGCGGCCGTTATATACCGCTCCCGGATCCGAACCGCCGTGGCCTGCGTCGAGCATAACTGAATAAGGCATCTTTTTTCCTCACACATAATCTTTTCCTTACTATTATATGCAGGCGTTTCCGACTGTTGAATCCGCGCGCGTTACAATTCCTCTCCCCTTTTATACCTCTCCACAATATCCACGATGCGCTCGCTTGGATTAAGGATGCTGCTGATGGAGCCGTCATGGTTCAGAGTATCGATCATAAGAGCAATATACTTGCTCATATCACAGTTGATATAATACGGTTTTTCCAAAAGCTCCGGCGTCTGATATATAAGGTTCGTCGTGAGGATGCCGTCAATAAGCCCGTCCTCATACGCCCGGTCAAATTTCTCCATCCCGTTTGTGAAAAGGCCGAAAGTTGCTGCCGCAAATATCTTTTTTGCCTTGCGGTTCTTTAACTGCTGCGCGACATCTAAGATGCTGTCCCCCGAAGAGATCATATCATCAACAATGACAACATCTTTTCCCTCCACGGACGAGCCGAGGAACTCATGGGCTACGATTGGATTGCGCCCATCCACAATCCTTGTATAATCCCGCCTCTTATAGAACATCCCCATGTCAAGGTTCAGCACATTGGCAAGGTAAACAGCCCGCTCAGTAGCTCCCTCATCCGGGCTGATCGCCATCATATGGTCGCTGTCAATAATAAGATCTTTATGTTTCCTGAGAAGTCCTTTTACAAACTGATAAGTCGGACGGACGGTCTCGAACCCGCTTAAAGGAATCGCGTTCTGCACCCGCGGGTCATGCGCGTCAAAGGTAATGATATTGTCTACTCCCATGCGTACCAGCTCCTGAAGCGCAAGGGCACAGTCCAGAGATTCCCGGCTGCTGCGCTTGTGCTGCCTGCTCTCATAAAGGAAAGGCATAATCACGGTAATCCTTCTTGCTTTTCCCCCGATTGCCGCGATCACGCGCTTAAGGTTCTGGTAATGGTCGTCCGGAGACATATGGTTTATCTGTCCGGTCAGAGAATAGGTAAGACTGTAATTACACACATCCACCATAAGATAAATGTCCCGCCCTCGAACGGATTCAGCGATAATTCCTTTGGCTTCCCCAGAGCCAAAGCGGGGAACTTTTGCGTCGATAAGATAGGTGTCCTTTTCATAGCCATTAAATACAACATCATCTTTAAAGACATGCCCGTCTTCATGGCGCCATTTAACGATATAATCATCCACCCTCCGCCCCCGGTCTTTGCAGCCATCCAGACAGATGATCCCAAGGGCGCCTACGGGTATGTTTTCAAGGACACGTTCGTTACGGCGTAGCATCATGAGTACCTCCCAAATTTAATAATTTTTTCTGGATGCGGATATCGTCTCCCGTAAGGCGCAGCATCCGGTAATTGCTGCTGACCCGTGAGAATATCCGCTCCGAATAAACAGAATTAATGTCGTCAAGTGCAAGGTTTGTAGAAATGATGGTTGATTTTTTTCTTAATATCCGTTCGTTCAGGCACACAAAAAGCTGAGACACGGTAAATGAATTGGAAAGCTCCGTTCCCAGGTCATCTATGATCAGAAGGTCGCAGTCATAAATATGTCCGAACGCCTCCGTTCCGTCAGCCTCCTTTTTCCCGAAAGTGTTTTTTGCCAGATGGTCAAAAAGCTGCACCGCCGAAAAATAAATAACGGAATACGACTTATCCATCAGCTCTTTTGCAATGCAATGAGTAAGGAACGACTTCCCAACCCCTGTATCTCCGTACAGGAGTATGTTCTCAATCCTGCCCGGAAATCCCTCTGCAAACTCATGGCATGCTGCCAGTGCAATCTGCATAAGCTCCCTGGAAGATTTCCCGGTCAGGGGATCGATAAAGTTTCCTGAATAATAATCTGTGCAGAACGTCGAAAAATTCTCCTGATGAAGAACATCTTTAAGATTAGACTGCGTATACAGCATGTCTATAATCGCTTTTTGCAGGCAATGGCATTTCCTGCCGCCGATATACCCTGTATCCCGGCAGTCCGCGCAGGCGTACTGCCGCTCCAGGTAGTCCTCCGGCAAGCCGCCCGCAAGCAGCAATTCCTTTTTCCTTGCAAATAAAAGGGACAATCTTTCCCTCAATTGCCCCAAAGCGGAGTCATCGCCTTCAAGCAGGTTCTTTGCCTGAGCAATGCTCAGCGAAGAAACGTGCTCGTCCAACTCTTTCAGCTCCGGGATAAGGGCATAGGCATTCTCATAATGTCTGCGAAGCCTGTGTTCATTATCGAGTTGTCTGAGTTCATAAGTACGCATCAGCTGATCATACTGCGAATTAGAAAGTGCCATAAAAGCGTTCTCCTTCAGTGATAAAATTGTTACAGCCCAGCCATCATCTTACTGCTGCAAAAGCTTTCTCTCCAAATCTTCCATGTCATAGGAACGGCTGTCAAAATTGTTAAATTTATTATTCGGCGCATTCCCTGCCGGGTTCCTTTTTTGCCTGGCGTCAGTCTTTGCTTTGGCTTTCTGCTCCTTACGGCTCATATAAGCAGCGTCAACAGCCGCAATATCCCCCATTTTGTGCACATCTTTCTGAAACCAGTCTTTTAAGATGGATTCCGTATAGTCAAAACTTGGCTGGTGTATCGTATTCATCGTGCGGTTTACGGCTTCCAAGACAATGTCCTGAGAAAATCCGTATTCCTCATACCACCTTTTCATAAACGCAGTTTCAGCGGCTGCCGGAGCGCGCCCCTTTATGCCGTATGCATTTAAGACTGCGTAATAGTCCTTATTATAGAAGACCGTATTGCATTTTGCTTCTGCAATGGTGGTAATCTTCTGTTCATACCAGGAAAGAGCCACCTTCTTTATATAATGAATGCTTTTATGATTGTTTTCAACGCAGTACTCAATCAGATATTCGATTAAGTCCGCAGACATACCAAGCGTTTCATAAAAATATGTAATGGCATCCATCTCCGTATGAGACAGCGTTTTCTGAAGATACTGTTCTGTGACATGCAGTATCTCCTTAAATTCCTTGCGTGAACGGAACTGTCCAATGTCTGACACGTCCGACGCATGAGCCGCGGCCGGCAAAACTTCCCCGCCTGCGTCCGGACGTACTTCATAATCTAATAACCCCTGGTTTTTCCAATAATTGAGCGCACGGATAACATCCTTTTCCGTATAGTCCAGGGCATCCGCGATTTCAGAAATCTTGGGAACGCCCGCCGGATCATTCAGATGGCGCAGCAAAAAAAGGTAAACCTTTACATACTCCCCATTAGCATTTGCCATGTGCCTGTCAATAAACTCGTTTTCCAGTACGGTCGTGTTCGTCTGCACATGGTTTGTAAGGGTTAACTTTGTCATGTTTTTGCCAGTCCTCCAAAACACATAAATATTCACAGAGGGGATGTCCCCCTGAGGTTTGCAGACCTATTATAGCATTGATGCGGCTGGCAAAAAAAGAAATTTTTAAGCCAAAAATGAGGTTTTTTGTGGATAAAATTCTGTGGAAAATGTGGAAAACTCCTACTTCAAAAGAGCTTCTCCAATATTTACAACATCTCCTGCCCCCATAGTTATCAACATATCCCCTTTTTGACAATTTTCCAGGCAGAATTTCTCAATCTCCTCAAAAGTGGGGAGATAGTATGCATCAGCCCCTTTTTCGCGCAGTTCCTCTGCAAGCGCCTCTGAGGTGACGCCCAGCGTATCTGTCTCCCGCGCCGCATATATATCTGCCAGGACTATATGGTCTGCCAGCAGCAGGGCATCCGTAAAATCGTGGAAAAGCGCTTTTGTCCTCGAATAGGTATGGGGCTGGAACACGCACCACATCTCCCTGTGGGGATAGCTTTCAGCAGCTTTTAAGGCAGCCTTTATCTCAGTCGGGTGATGTGCGTAATCATCAATGACCGCAATGCCGTTTACTTCTCCCTTATATTCAAAACGGCGTTTCGTTCCCCCGAACTCATTCAAACCTCTCCCCGAAACATCTGCGGGTATGCTGAGAATATCCGCAGCCGCCAGCGCTGACAGGGAATTGGATACATTATGATCGCCGTTGACAGACAAGGAAATCCTCTCTGCAAAATCTCCTTTTTTCAGGAAATCAAAAGAGACCCTTCCTAACTCGTCATAGGAAATATTTGCCGCGCTGTAGTCCATCCTGCTGTCCATCCCGTAAGTTACAACTTTACACGGCAGATTTCCTGCAATCTCTTCCAGATTTTCTATCTCCCCGTTGATAACCAGATATCCGTCCGCAGGGATAAGCTCTGCAAACTTCCGGAATGAGCGGCGGATGTCCGCCAGATCCTTAAAAAAGTCGAGATGGTCTTCATCAATATTCAGTATAATTCCGATCTTTGGGAAAAACTCAAGAAAGCTGTTCGTATATTCGCATGCTTCCGTCAGAAAGATCTCTGAATGCCCCACCCTGATATTGCCTCCGATAGCGTTCAGTATCCCTCCTACCGAGATTGTAGGGTCCGCCTGCGCTTTCAGGAGAATATGGGAAAGCATAGATGTGGTGGTAGTCTTTCCATGGGTTCCCGACACTGCAATGGGCATTTCATAATTTGTCATCAGCTGTCCAAGGAACTGTGCCCGGGTCAGCATAGGAATCCCCCTTCTGGCTGCCTCCTGGTACTCTTCGTTGTCCTCATGAATTGCAGCGGTAAATATAACAGCGTCAATTCCCTCTGTGATGTTGGACGCTTTCTGCCCGTAAAAGACCGACACGCCCGCCGCCTCAAGCTTTTCCGTCAGAGGCGACGGCTTGTTGTCTGACCCGGATACGGTAAAGCCCTCCTCCAGGAGCACTTCTGCCAGGCCGCTCATACTAATGCCGCCGATTCCTATAAAGTGTACATGTATCGGATGTTTAAAGTTAATTTTATACATAGGCACCTTCCTGTATGAAAATAATGTTTCATAAAATATGAATGTAAATAAAGGTTCTAACTATAAATGAGCAAATATAGAAATTTGCACAAAACTACCCTACCAATTTCAAAACAGCTTCAAGTGACGCACCATTTTTTATGAACTGGTGCAGATTACCGATTCGCTCTGTTTTGACTTGATCTTGAAAATACCAGTATCCTTCCTCGAAGGTATTGTATTTCCCGGAATACATACAGCACATGTAATGAACCAATGACATAATCAGCCAGTACCGCTCGATTCCCTGCCGTGAGCGGATCTGATATTTGTCCAGCGCGAGTCTGTTTTTGCTCTGACGGAAAAATAATTCGATTGCCCACCGTTCTGTATATGTGTCAAGGATTTCCTGTGTGGATATTCCGGCATTTGTGGATATAAATA
>CAJTQA010000038.1 GCA_910578455.1 uncultured Dorea sp. | reverse complement strand
AGCCCCTCGATGACGCCCCGGATCCTCCTGGCGGCCTCCGTCACGCCCTCCATCTGGGCGGCGTACTCGGCGTCGTACTGGGGGATGACGGTGCATGCCTTCTCCTGGCACATCTTAATCTTTTCCCCCGCCTCGTCATAGCGCCCCTTCCCCATGGCACGTTTCATGGCGGACGCCTCCCCGCAGACGCTCCCAAGCCTTGCCTGGGACGGCACCTCCCCCATCATGCCCTGGATGTCGGAGGCCAGCCCCTTGAGCTCCCTGATGCACTCCTCCGTGTCCCTTATGACTTCCTTTGCCTCCTTGCAGATATCCTCTACGGTCCCGGTATCAAAAATCCTGTCCATCCTTTTTCCTCCTCCTGCTGTTATTTCCTTTTCTTGATCCCCATCTTCGATGATAGTGACGCATCCAGAGCCTGAAAGCTCTGTGCCGCATTCTGGATGCTGGAAGTAAACTGCCTGCATGCGTCTGCCATGCTTTTTGCCAGCTCTTTCTCCGCCTCTATCTGTTTGTCTATGGCATCAAGCATCTCTCCCTCTGATTTATTCATGCCGCTCCCTGCCCTGGCAAAGGAGGCGGCCGCTGCATTTAACGCTCCGTCAATCACGCCGTTGGCAGACTGCACCATATCCGTTACTTTCTGGTAGTCTATCTTAATATTTGTATCGCCCATAGTGCCCTCCTTAGCTGCAGGTGTCAATATTGCTGACGGACTGCTGGAAGTTGTTTATGACTTCCTTTTCCGCAGCATGCATCTGCCTGATAGAATCCTGTATCTGGCTCAATGTCTGAATCAGCTTTTGTACGTTCGGCGTCACATTTTCTGTGTAAAACCCTCCGCCTTTACAATTTACTTCGCTGATTTTATTCTTTATCTGGTCAATCGCAGACATAAAGTCCTCCTGCGCTCCCTCAAGGTTTTTGTAAAGCGTATTGTATTCCGCGTCTGAAATTCCTGTTTTTCCTGCCATTTTCTTCCCTCCTACAGCTTGGCCGCCCACGTGCTCTTCTGCGAGCTTAAAGTGTCGTGATAGTTCTCCAGCGCGTCAATCTGCCGCTGAACTTCTGAAGAAAGCTCCTCAGCCGCGGATATGCCGCTCTTTATGTCATTCCTTACGTCTGCTATGTGTTTCCTCAGGCCATTTGCCATGCCTCCTTCAAACCTGTCTGTTATAACCACTTTGCCACAATTTGTACCGCTGCTTATTTTCCTCTGGACACTCTGCCACGTATCAATCTCTCCATCCAGCTTTCTTTTTTTCCGGATCAGTTTCCTCTTTACATCGTCACATTCCTTTAGTTTTTTATTGATTTCATCTATTTTCTTTCTTGCTCTTTTTTTCTGCTG
Organism: uncultured Dorea sp.; assembly: GCA_910578455.1. GTDB lineage: Bacteria > Bacillota > Clostridia > Lachnospirales > Lachnospiraceae > MD308. Next base: position 33,151 of record CAJTQA010000038.1, on the reverse strand, counting down.
CTCTTCCAGCATTTTTTGCTTTTCGTCCACGCTGCCCACTCCCTTCTAGGACATATGTCTTGCCACCAGCATCTTTTTGTTGACCCCGTTCACATGGCAGTATCCGTATTCCGCTTTCCGGTTCTCCTCCCGGATTCCGCTGTAGTCAAAGACTCTCTGCTCTTTGATATTTCCCAGTATGATTCCGGACTTGCTCTCGCTTAAAAGCTCCATGAATCTGCCCGAGCGCATAGGTATCTTAGGCTCTGACGCTGCTATCACATAGATGCCCCATCTGCAAGCCTCGCAGAGGACATCCATCTCCTCTGACTTCCCTTCCTTCCCAAGCAGTTCGTACAGGCTCTGCACAATATCAACCAGCACATAAGCCGGCTCCTCCTGCTCTGCATACTTTTGGGGCGTAAGGGTCACGTCATCTAATTTTGCCTCCTCATAATCTTCTTTCCTCGTCTCCGTCTCTCTTGCGATATCCCGGAGCATAGCGGAGATTTCCCCGTAATCCGCTCCATAAGAAATATTTTCCCTTTCCATGAATCCCACGGATGTCCTGTTTTCATTGTCAATCAGCCACACCCTGCTGCCATTTATATGCTCCAGAATGCCGTGGAGCATGTTTGTCCTTCCGCTTCCAGCGCCGCCGATGATAAGCCCGGTTCCTCTGCTTATGTCCAGATACTGGACCGCAAGGTCTTCCATCTCGATTCCCACAGGCAGTTTCGTCCGGCTCTCCTCATATTGCGGATACTCTGAAAGCATCTGGCAGAACAGCTCTTCCGGCAGCACAGGGATGCCCTGCGCCGGGGTTTCCGTGCTTTTTTCTTTCACGCTCTCTATCAGGCTTTTCAGGCTGCGGCTATAGTCAAGCTCCGTTTCGCAGGGCACGGGCAGATACAGCTGCATCATATTGACATTTTCTTTCTTTATAAGGCTCCTTCCCTTTTTATCCTCCGAGAGGGTGTAGTCGCTTCTCCCTACAAATGTCCTGTTCTCTCCCGGTTCAAAATTAAATCCGCATATCTTTTCCTTAAAGTTATTCATGACGGAACCTCTCATAGCATTCATTCTCGTCATCGTCACTAAAAGGTATATTCCAAGTCCTGCGCCGTCACGGGCCACTTTCTGGATAAATCCCTCTATCGAATCTCCAAGCTCCCTCACTGCGTCATAGTTATCTATTACCAGTACCACTGCCTTGAGTTTCTCTTTCTGGGTCTGGTTATACACATGCATATTGGGTGCCGCCGCTCTTGCAAACCTACGTTTCCTGTCTGCAATCTCTTCTAATATCAGCTTTTGGAACTTCCCAATCTTTTCTGTATCATCAAGTCCCATGTAATCTGCCACATGCGGCAGTTTGCTGAGCGTTATGAGCGCGCTGTTTCCCAGATCCCATATATAGAAATTCAGGTTACGCACAGAATTTTTCATCGCCAGCCCAAGAACAATATTTGTCAGCAGCACAGATTTCCCGTACCCGCTGGATGCCATATACAGGAGATGCCCATTTTTTATCAGGTCTAATACATACTCCTCCTGCGCCTGCTCCTCCGGTATGTCTATCATGCCGATTCCGATGGTATAGTCGCCTTCCTCAAAGGATGCGCTGTCTCTTACCTCCCCCGTATACGGGGATACCAACATATCTCCGAGAGGCGGCAGCCACGGCTTTATCACTTCCTTGGCTCCCTCTTCCGTATATACTTCCTTAAGGTGGCTTACGATAACGTCAAGCTGGGTCTTCTTTATCTGGCTGCTCTCATCGGAGCCGCTTAAGTCTCTGTTGATAAGCTCGCCCTGCCCCAGCGCATTTATAAGGTAAACCCTGTCGTCCTCCTTATCCTCCGTCTTTTCCTCCCGGTCGTAGGAGGCTCCGCTCCAGGCGGACTGGAACATCTCGTAAATCTCATTGTTCCCTACCTGGAGGTACGCCCGCCCCGCCTGTGTGATGGATGCAGCGTCGGGGGTTCGTAACATCTCCTTGCTGTCCCCTTCATTCTGCACCTTCAGGCAGAGCTTGAACTTGCTGTTCGTCCAGATCTGGTCGTCCACCACTCCTGACGGTTTCTGCGTCGCCAGTATCAGGTGAATGCCAAGGCTCCGACCGATGCGCGCCGCCGACACAAGCTCCGCCATGAACTCCGGCTGTTCCTTTTTAAGCTCCGCGAACTCATCGCTGATGAGGAACAGATGGGGCAGGGGCTCTTCCACCTTTCCAAGTTTAAACAGCTTATTATAGCCGTTGATGTGGTTCACGCCGCACTCCCCGAAGATTCTCTGCCGCCTTGACATCTCGCTCTTTATGGATGTCATCGCCCGCATGCTCTCCGCTTTGTCAAGGTTTGTGATGGTTCCTAATAGATGGGGCAGGTCTGAAAACAGGTTCGCCATGCCGCCGCCCTTGTAGTCTATAAGCAGGAATCCCACCTCATGGGGATGGAAATTCACCGCCAGCGACAGGATGTAGGACTGCACGATCTCTGATTTTCCCGAGCCGGTAGTTCCCGCCACCAGACCGTGTGGGCCGTGTGCCTTCTCATGGAGGTTAAGCTCCACATAATCCTCCTGCGCCCGCACTCCAAGGGGCACGGCCAGGGATTTGTGGGATTGGTTTTTTCTCCACCGCTCCCCTATGTTAAGCTCCTCCGGGTGCTGAATCTGATACATCTCGAAAAAGGTGATGCTTTCCGGTATCCTGCTGCTGATTCCTTTTTCATGAATCAAGGCGCTTAGATCCCTTGCAGAGCGCTCAAGGTCCGCCCCTTTTGTATGCTGGATCTCAAACTCTCGGTTCACTCTCCTGCCTTCGTTAAGGAGCAGCACTCCCCTGTCGGAATCCTTGATGATGCATACCGTGCGGATATTTTCCGGAAGGCTTGCCTGCCTCTCTGACGTATAGATGATGGAAAATCCCAGGTTCATCCTCTTATCCTGAAGATACTCCATAACCGCGTGGTTCATCACCAGCTTGGGCTCGTCGATGATAAAGAGAAGATGGGGAAGGAATACCGTCTCCTGACGCTCCTCCTCAAGCTTGAGCCTGCGGTCTTTGAGGATCTGCTGTACGCTCCCCAGTATCTGATCCCGCGCCTGTTCGTCCGTGATATCCCCCACCACATTTATAGCGTTAAGGCGCAGGTGCGGGTACCACCGCATATAGTCAAACTCTTCCTTATATTCCGCCCCGTGGATATGGATGACCTGCAGTTCATGGTAGCTCTGGAAAAAGGTAATCTGCGCCATCAGGTATTTTAACTGCTCATGGACGTTTGCCTTGCTGCCCACGATACCCAGATGCGCCCTTTTAAGGTCAGCTACAACCGGAAGGCCTTTTACCCGCCGGTACTCCTCTTCGATCCCTTTCGCCTCGTCAATGAGCTCATCCTCCTTAAGCTCCAGCTCCTTCCCTCCAAAAGCCGCGTCAATTTTTGACTTTCCCTCATAATACCCCAGGTTCACAGTGAGGAAATCATCGTCCAGGGCCGTGCGCTCATAGATCCGGCTGCTGTACTGCCCGATCATGTTCATAATGGAAGTAAGGGACGGCTGCTGGTATTCATAAGCCTCCCTCTCCCGCGCCCGCTCCGCCCGGATCCTCTTACGCACGCGCAGAAGGTATTCCCCGTATATTTTCTCCCGTTTCTCATTCTCCTCCTTACGCTCCCGGCGGTCGGAGAAAAACTTCTGTATGGAAAATATCACGGTGACAAGCGTCATGCCGGCGCTCATGAACACATACGGACCTCTGTGCATCAGCACTCCCATGGCAATCGTAATGGCCATCATGCATACGGGCGGGATGATGACCTGCATCAGTCCTCCCCTCTCCATCTCCCTTTTCGGAGGCGGCGCGTCAATGGTGATCTTTTTCTCCTCCAGATGGTAGTTCACCCTGGGCGAACGGGCGTAATGCGGAAATCCCGGAAAGTAATTCTCCCTTCCGCGCACCGCCAGAAGGCGGGTCTGATACGCACCGTCATCCGCGTCCACCTCCAGAACGCCCTCAAACAGGCGAACCGTGACCGCCCTGCTTTCATCCTCTGTGTCAAAGCAAAGCTCATCCCCTGCCGACAGCTCTCCCGTTCCGGCGGCAATGGGGTTTCCATTCAGGCAAACCCCTGTCTCCCGCAGTCCCTCAGATGCTTTCAGGATATATCTGTCTGAAAGCACCAAAAGCTGCGCCGCAAGACCTTGTATGAAAAGGTCGGAGGACCCGGCCTGTCCGCCCCCTATCCATACCTCGGCTTTTCTCTCATAGCATAGCGTTCCCATCATTTTGTCTCCTCTGTCTCCTCTGTTTCCTCTGCCTCGTACTTCGCGCCAAGCTTTTCTATCTCCTGCTCAAGCGTGCTGATCCGCTCCTGTTTCTTCGTGCCGTCCATGGAAGTGTCGCTCTCTAGGATATCAGCCTCTTTCATATACGCATATATGAGGAGCTTGTCGTCTGAAAGCGCCATGGCAATGCTCTCTGCCGTTTTCAGGTTCCTCCTTCCGAGGCAGATCCAGTAATCCAGCTCCCTCTCGTTGCTCTCCGTTGACAGCTTGTCCACGATAGAGGCGATTTCCTCCTGCTTAAGGCTCTCGCTTTTCGCATAGGACACTGCCAGGATGTACTTTGTGTTCCGGTCCATGTCCTCCGGCTCAAGCGGCGCCAGAGCGTCTATGCACCCTACATAGTCACCGGCGATATATTCCTCATTCCCCCGGATGACTGCCTTTTGCTCCGGGATGGCGAACCCCGCGCTGTAAACCGTGTATGACCCAAGCCCTGCCGCCGCTGTAAGCGCCAATACCGCCGCCAGCTTCCACATAAAGAATCCGCTCTTTGACACCATACGTTTCTCAGATTTCGTCCTGGCCTCAAGCTCTGTCTTGCGCCGCCTGATTTCTTCCGCCGTCTCCTCGACGCTTCCGCACTGGTAGATTCCCTGAAATCCTTTCTCCCCCTTAAGCACGGATATCCCTCCTGAAAGTATCTGTTCCACCGTGTACTTCCGGCTTAAGATTCCCCCCGCAAAGGACTTGTAAATCTCAAGGAACCTGGTTTCGTCTCCCGTCTTCCCCGCCTCATAAAGATCCCTTTCTTTTATGTAGACGAGATAGTTTTCATCATAGTACAGATTGTCCATGGAAAAAGGGCAGTCGTACCTCATATATGCCTCTTCCAGCATGGCAAAATTAATCAGCAGCCGGTACTGCGTCTCTTTCGGCTCATCCAGTATCTCTTCCAGTTTCTTTTTCCCTTCCATGTCATAGGAAAAGCATATGTCTTCCCCTTCCTCGGCATAGGTGCAGGAAAGGAAATGCGCTCCTGCTGCCTTTATTTTTTCATAGTCAAAGTAATCCTTTGCACATAGTCTTGATTTTTTTATTTTCTCCGCATAATCCATAATCTGTCTCCTGTATATATCCTTGCATCCTCATATGTCTGCTCCGGCGTAAGTTTCCTCTTTGTCCTGCCGGACTGTATGCAGGCTTCTCTTTTCCAGGCAAAGCCGGGAAGGTTCTCCTCCATGACTCGCAGAGTCGTTCCGATCCGCTGCCTTTCGTCTACCTGTATGTCATAGGAATTGTTCTTCATATCCGTAACGGTTATCGTCAGTTTCATGTTTCCGTCCTCTCCGCTGTTTTTTCTTCCTCTGTTTTTCTATGTAAAAAAGAAACGCTCCTGCCACAAACACCCCTGTAAGCCCAAAAGCAATCATGGACAGTCCCTGGTTCTTCTGCATCTGCGTTTCATATTCTTTTTTCACCACTGTCTGTGTCTCTGCCGCCATGACCCTTCTTAAGATCTCCTCCCTGTCAGAGTTTTTCTCTCCTGACACGGCGCCCGACAATAGTTTCTGCCACTGTTCCTTCCTTTCCTGTCTTGTCTTCTCGTCAACCGCGGCTGCCTTTTCATTAAATACATGGACTCCGTATTTATCGCACAGGGAAGTGGCCGTTTTCTCCTGTTTCTGAAGAATCTCCATATCAATCTGTATCTCTGCGTTTCCTGCCGTATTATTCTGCGTAGGTTTCGCCTCTGCCATCATCCCGCCCCCATTTCTTTCATCTTCCTCTCAGCGGAGCCGGCAATAACTGCCGGCCCGCGGTTCAGGCTGCTACATCTGGTTTTTCATATCCTGGTCTGCCTTCTCGAAATTCTGAGAAATCTGGCGCATCTGTGTCGCCATATCCTCTATCATCTGCCTTACCTCCTTAAGTTTCGGCTCTGCCTCAAAGTACTGCTCTACGTAGCGGTCGCACGTCTCCGCCTCCCACACGTCAGGCAGCTCCCTGATAACCTTCGACATCGTTTCGATGCATTCTTCGAACCGGTCTCCCTGGTCAATCAGCGTTGCTGATGATGACGCCAGCGCCTCATAATCCACTCTTAACATCGTTTTTTCCTCCTTTGTTTTCTTTTTATAACAACATAAAGGTTCTCCGCAAGCACCCGGAGCTTTATGTTTGTTATCCTGCTGTCAAAATTCCTCCATGCGTCTCTTTCTCCAGAAAGAGACGGCCCACCGGGCAATCAGCGCCGCCCCGATAGCTCCGGCAAGGAGCGCGGCGATCCACCACACTGCTTTCTTGTTGGATTTTTCCCGAATTATCATTTCTTCGTCATCCCATACCGCCGCCTTGTCAGCCATCTGTCCGGACGGCACTTTCTCCTCAGGAGCCTCCTGGAGGGCAAGGGGAGCGGCAATGAAATCATACACTTCTTTATTCTCCACATCCCCGATCCTCGTATAGGCAAGCTGGCCTGTCAGTTTCTTTAAGAGTTTTAAGTTGGTCTCCCTGCTTTTATCTCCGGACTTTTTCGCCTCCCGCAATCCTTCCTCCAAAAGCTTCTCCGACTTTTCCTGTGCCTCCTCCACGCTTTTTTCCATAGCCGTCACGTTTTCTTCCGCCGCCTCGTATACCTTGTCTATATATTCGTCCGTCTCTTCTGCATGCTTTTCTACTTTGCCCTCTATCGCCTCATTGTTTGACCGGAAGGATTCCGCGATCTGCTCTGTTGTCTTGCTTTCCACGTAGGACGCGAGGTTATATTCTTTCAGTTCTTCATAGGTCTCCCTCTCTGCTTTCCCCGCAGCCTGGCATTTTTCCTCAATTTTCTGGAACTCGTCGTCAAGAACCTTCTTTTTCTCCGCAAATTCCTGCACAAGCCCTCCCTGCCCTTCTTCGGACATGGCTATGAGCTTTTCGCTCTGCTCCCGGAGCTTTGCGGCAGTGCTTATCCCCTCCGGCGCGCCGGGCAGGGGCTCGCTAAGCAGTACTGCCGCCGGTGTTTCCGTCGCCTGGCCCTCATCAGACAGATCCTCCCCATCCTTGCAATTGTCAATGGATGCCTGTTTGTCCACATAGCTTTTCCGGTCTATCTTCTCCGTCAGCCATTCCAGATAGGCTTTCCAGCTTTTTTCCTCCTTATCAGCCAGCATGTCCTCCCCCAGCTCTTTCGCCAGAAGTTCAGACAGTTCTTTCCTGTATTTTTGCACGTCCTCAAATTCATAATCCTTCTTGCTGTCCGTGAGATAAGGATTTAGCATATCCTGATACTTTGTCTCTATTTCTTCATATTCTTTAATCATCTTTATCAAAGCCGACTTATTGCCGCCCGCATTCGCGGCATTGTACTGCTCAAGATAGCTGTCGTATGCCTTTATCGCATCCTCAAGTTTCTGTCTCGACTCCTTATACCTCTCCTCCATGTCCGGCTTTTCAACTGAAAACTCTAAGAGCGCTGCCTTTCCGCTTGCTAACGCCTCATATGCGGCGTCTGTCTCCGCCAGCGCCTCCTCCCAGCGTTTCTTCGTCTTATCCAGATCCTTCTGAGCGTTCTGCAGAAACTCCTGGTAGGCCGTTCCAAGACCTTCCACAAGATTTGCGTTTTTTTCATACTCCTGTGCCAGATCAAGAGATGTCACGTTATTTTCTATCTCCGCCAGCTCCGGAAGCTCTACCAGTTCTATCAGATTCCCCGCGTCCACAGAGTTCAGAATCTCGGCATCTCTTTCATCATTTTCTATGATTGTTCCTGTAGCGTCCTGCACACTGTGAAACTCTTTCATGACGGAGGAAAGATAGACTTTCGTGAGGCTGTCGTTCATATTCTGCGCCATAGCGGCAACCTTCCTCGCAGCCTCTTCCTTTCCCGCGTCATCCATGCTGCTGTCTATCGTGTACGCCAGCTTGCTCCATAGCGGCTGGTCGTTGACGCTCTGCACGGACCGCGAGAAATCAGAAGGGATGACCACATAAGCGCTGTAAAGCCCCGTCTCCACTCCGTTCCTTGCGTCCTGGAGGCCTGTCACCGTATATTCCACCCCTGAATAGGGCAATAGCTTTGACGCGTACTGCACCGTCTCTCCGCCTTGCTTTACCCCTTCATCCATGTCAACAACGGCAATCCTTCTCTCTCCGTCCTTCCTTTCCCCCTGCGCCTGTTCTGCTCCGGTCTTCGTGCCGTGTCGGCTGCCTGCAAAATATCCGCAGGATGCCGACAGCGAAAGCGCCAGAAGGAAGATGCCTGCCTTCAATGCTTTTTCTCTTTTGCTCATATCACTCACTCTTTTTCTATAAGATTATCCGAAATATATTGTATCAAAGAAAAATCGATTCGTGTCGAAAATGGCCTCAATGACCTGTTTTTGTCCTTAAATGATTCCCAGATAATCGGTACAGCGGAAATTACTGCTCCGGCGCACTAAAAAAAGAACGCTCCTCATATATGAGACGTTCTTTAAATCCTCAAACCTCATTTCCATCAGACAATTTTTGAAACCATTTTACATACATTGCCAAATGTATCAAAATTACCGTCAACGACTTCTTTTACAGGTATGGATATGCCCAGCTCTTCCTCTATTTTGCAATAAATATACACCAGTGTCCTTGGGGCTATGCCTAATTCTGTTCCCATTAATTTTTTATCAATATTAGTTCTGTTTTTAATAAAATCAATGCCTGAATACCTCAAAAAAATATCATTTATATTCTTTTCCCAATTATTTTTCAATTTAAGCCACACCACTTTCTTCTGTTTTAAAATATTTACACCATTTTCCGTTATTTTAAGAAAGCAATTCAATTATTTTATTTGTTACTATTTGAATATTTTTATATTCACTTAAATTCCAAATATCTTTTTTATCCAGTTCTGATACGTGATCATAGAGAAATTTTTTGTCTGTTTCTAAAACTGCTCCTTCTGTTTGATTTCCTACGTCATCCTGGACATCCCAAATATATGGGGAAAGATGGATACATTCTACATTTAGTCCATACTTTTCAAAAAGCATTTGCCTTTCTGTGTCTAGCTCCTCCAAAAGACCTTCTCTGTATATTGTACACAACACTGTAAAGTCACTTGAAATTGCATTTGTAATCTCAAAAGTCCGAATACCGAACTCATTATGAATCGTATTAGAGTATGGCAGTACTTCTCCTGGAATTCCTACTATGAAAACATCGGGCTTTTCGTCTGCCGCAATCAATCTGACATTATGATTGTATAATATGATTTTGTCACTTTCAGATTTTTTCTGATCATTCATAAAATCTGGGAAAGAATGTCCCCCCATATATTCTCCACCTGAAAAAGAAAAAATAGACGAAACATTATACCCCTTCTTCTGCAGTTCATATCTAAGCGCAATTTCAATCTCTGCCTTATCCGGAGTTTTAAAATCACTTGCCACAACAATCACCGGTACATCGTTGGGAATCAGCCGATTTGTATATTTTATTTCTATCTGTTTTTCTCTACAATTAGGAGCCGGCAATAAATCCATATTATATTTTTCCATAAAAATTGACTCATGCCTTGAAAATATAAACTTCTTTCCCATTTCTGCTGTTTTTTCTATTTTGTCCTTTAATAATTTTTCGGGCAACGAGCAGATGCCGTCTTCTACAAACCACACAACATCACATCTCAAAATCTCTTCTTCAAAATCATCTTTTACAACGATACTTTTTCCGGAAATGCTTTTTATAACTTCTCCTTTTTCACCCCATCCTTTAGGTATAACTACTGCCTCAACCTCCAGTCCATCCAAAAGCTCCTGGTATTTTATTAATCCTTTCACTGTTCTGTTATACGGGTATATTAGTGTTTTATATTTTATATCCATAACTTCAGTCCTTTTTTTCTGTTACATAATAGTCACACCCCAGAACCTGTAAGATACTTACATCCATCAATTCCTCTTCTGCACTGTTGCGTGTGTTTTTGCAATACTGATTTTTAACTTTATCCAGTGTCTCTAAATTGCAGCTTGAAAATGCAGGACACTGCCGGCATTTTAAATATGCCCAGCATTCGTTACATTTTTTTGCATTTGCAACATCAAAATTCAAATTCTTCTTTGCAAGTTCCAGGTTTATACCTTCTTCTACATTTCCGATAATTGCCTCTCTTAGCTCCTCACTGACTTTTTCACAGGGATAAAAGTCGCCATCTACCGTCACAAAAAGCCTGGTAGCTCCCGGCAGGCACGGCCCTCCATGATGACATTCCTCTGGCAGCACTTCACTTTCCATATTATCATTTTCTTCTAACGCACTTCTTAAATCCTCTTTATAATCCTGCAAAAGCTTTGAGGAACTTCCCGTCGGAATTTTGCCTAATAACTCCAGCATCATCTTAAAATATTCATAATTTATTTCTTCCCAGTAACGTGGGTTCGTAAGATATCTCTTGTCAGTGTTTTTCGTATCTATACTGGCAGCTTTGAACTCCGCTCCGGAAAGTATATCATTACCACTTACAAAATCATCAATTATCTTGAACTCATTTTCCACATCCAGGACCGTGTTAAAATGAACGCCTTCTTGAAAAAACTCTGGATACTCTTCTTTAATATATTTCATATTCCTCAGCACTGTATCAAACGATCCTTCTCCCGAGCCAGAAAACTTCCGGTGTTTATCATGGATTTCCTTCGGGCCGTCCAAACTAATCATCATCCTGAAATGATGCTTTGCAAAGAAATCAATTATCTTTTTATTGAGTAAAGTTGCATTTGTCGTAAGACTGTAAAGTACACTTTTACCTTCTGCTGCCTCTTCCATATATTCTACACATTGCTGAATCAGTTTAAAATTCAGACAGGGTTCTCCGCCATAGAAGGACATTAACAACTGCTCAACGTTTCTGGAATGTTCAATAAAGTAATCCATTGATTTTTTTGCTATGTGAAATGGCATTTTTCGGTTTGAATGAATGCGGTTCTGATAATCTCCTGAATAAACACAATATTCACATCTCAAATTACAGTTCTGTGTCACTTGCAAAATCAAAAGCTTTAATTTTGACTCCAGATGGTATTGTAAAATATCCGTGAAAGGATGTTTAACCTTTTTTATGTGAATATCTTTTAAAAAACCCTCTTCTTTCAATCCTGCAAGTTCTTTTTCTACAGTGGAGGATATCTTAATATCGTTTTCTTTCTTTTGCTGCTTTAAAAGCACACTGTAAGCCTCATCACTTACATGTACAGAACGATTACAATTCACATCATAAAAATAACTACCCGCAGCCGTCTGAAACAAATGTATAAACGGAAGCTTGTTTTCTTCTAACTGCATTCTGATACGTCCTCCTGTAATCTAAGCTCTAAAAAACTTAATGCCTCATCTTTGTTCTTAAAACAATCTTGTTTGCCATTTTTCCATTTAAGCGTCAGAAAATGATTTTCAAGACAGACCAAACATTCTACCTCCGCCTTGACTGGGTATTTCTCTAAATCTCCGCCAAGAATTATCATATCCGGAGAGTAAATAGTTTCCATATTTTCAAAAAAACTTTCTTCTATTGTTTTTTCATTCTCCAGATAAAATGACAAGGGAATACCGATATTACTTCCGCTGCCACAAAAAGCAGCTACTTCATATCCTTTATTTTCAAAAAATCCCTTAATCCATCCCAGTACTTCTTCATCATTTTCAATTCTTACCACAGGAATTGTCCTGCTGCATCCCCCTGGTCTGATTCTTATTAATCTTCCTTCCTGTATTCTTCCGGTTTTTCTCAAATCTGAAATATAGTCTGTAACCTCTGAACCCGTTCTCTTATTTTGAATTATCTGAGCAAGGCCGCCTGACAAAACAGCAGCAGCAAAACTATTGGCTCCTTTCAATTCACAAATCTCTCCTGTATCGGTATAAAACGTTTTTTGATAATGAACCATAACAAAATCTTTATTGATTCCATGCGAATAAAAGACTCCAAGTGCAGAATCTTTTAAAAACCCGGAATTATCCATAAATGCAGCAAAAACTCCAGGAAAAGCCGCCGGATATGATACAACCTGTTCATTGGAAAGCGAAGACACCAAAATCCTTTTTTTTGATATCAATCTACTTACAATAGGCTTTAAAAGTACATAATCATAATAACTGTTAGTAGTCAGACTCATATGTATAATTTCGTAATTTCTATCCAGACACCAATTTAATGCTGCTGCTAAGTGTTCTGCTTTTCCTCTTCCCTCTTTATTCAAAATGCGGATACTTGTAAATTCCACATCCGAAAAAACATCCTGTATGATATACGCACACAATCCTCCATGTGTCACTGTCTGACAACCAATTTTTTCAGCAGGCAATATTTTCCCATATTCATCAACAAATAAATATTCCGTCACTTTTTTCATGACTTTACGACAATCAATAAATATCCCGTCATCTAATACCGCTATCGAAACCATTTTTCCCTTCAGACTTCCTATCCTCTTACTTGCACAGCCTTAAGCCGTTTCCCCTCCAGCTCCACCACCACATCCGCCTTCTGCGAAAATGCCTGAGAGTGTGTCACCACAATCACACATTTCCCCAACTCATGAGCGATATCTGCAAATAAATCCCTGATCTCTTCCGCCGTATCCTTGTCCAGATTCCCCGTAGGCTCGTCTGCCAGTATCACCTGCGCGTCCGTTGCCAGCGCGCGCGCAATGGCGACCCTCTGCTGTTCCCCTCCCGAGAGCTGCTCAATCCCGCGCCCGTACTGCTCCTCCTTAAGCCCCATCTTTCTTAAAAGCTCACAGGCTTTCTCTTTCTTTTTCTCCCTTTTTCCGGAAATCTCCATGGACACCTCCACATTCTCCCGCGCATTCAGGTAAGGGAACAGGTTATAGGACTGGAAAATGATCCCTATATGCTGTCCGCGATATAGGTTCCCATTTATCTGTGAGATATCTTTCCCCTCAAACAATACTTTTCCCTCCTTCGGCACATCCAGGCCCTCAAGGAGGGAGAGCGTCGTCGTCTTCCCCGAGCCGGAAGGCCCCATCACCGTATAGAGCTTTCCCGTCTCAAAGCAGTAGTCCACGTTTTCCAATATCTCCACATTTCCCGATTTTGCCGGATAATAATAAGTGACGTTTTCCATCTTAAGAATCTCTTTCCCCATCACACGCACCTCGTCATAATAATTCTTTCCCCTTCAGCCGGAACATCCGGAAAAGGATAACCGCTGTCACCACCGTCTCAAACACTGCTGTAAGGATGACCATCTCCAGGGCATATCCGGCGGCAATATGAAAATCAGCGCACCCGGACAGCCCAAAGCTCCCTGCGATCCATCCGCCCACCGTCTCCTCCATACGGAGCGCGATACACGTTCCTGCCGCCATCCCCGCCAGAACCGGCAGCGCGGATTCCAGAACCTTCTGCGTCAATATATTCCTCTTTTTTTCGCCCAAGGATATCCATATGCCAATCTCTTTCCGGCATTCACTAAAAAATCTTACGGAAAGCATCAAAAGGATCAGCAACAAGATTGCATACACGGTATAAAACATAGCCCGGCTCGTCTTTGCCACCCCGTTCAGAGGCGTGATTGCCGCCAGGTACATCATGCGCTCTTCATACACGGTAAACTCTCCTCCTGTCTCCTGTTTCATCAAGTCTTTCATATCTTCCGCCAGCTCGTCGCACCTTTCTGGGGCGTCCGTATGGAAAGTCGCCTGTATGATGTCTCCTCCGTTAAACTTTAAGCATTGTTCCAGGGGAACGTAGATATAGTTGCATGTACTTTTGGCAATCAGGTCGCTTTCCACCGCCTCTGTATGAACACCGATAATCTCCGCCGTCATGGTGCGCCCGGGGTTTAGGACATTTTTAAGCGTAATCTCATCCCCCACTTTTTTCACCGGATTATTCCTCAGGAACATCTCACTGACGACTGCCACCGCGCGGTCTGCGTCCGTCTCGTCAAACCCTCGCCCCGAGATGACTTCTGCTCCTCTCCGCTTAAACTCCCAAGCCTTCTCAAGGCTGCTGACGCCTATCACCGTAATCTCCCCTGCCGCTTTCGCCTCTTCATTCCCTTCATATTTATCCTCATAGTAATCCAGTCCATTATCCTCAAAAGACTGTTTTGACAGCTCCTGGTAATGAGACGGAAATTCCTTTACGTCCACCCCTTTTGCATTCGCCATTGAGATATAATCAGCCGCGTTGACCTCTCCCCACTTTTCTATCTCTTTCACCGATTCCGCCGGATAATAATTCCTGCGGTAAAAACTTTCGGAGGTCGCGCCTTCCCGGCGCAGGGTCAGGTCTGCCCCTATGCGTCTCCCGGTTGCCGCCACCACATCTTTTACATTTTCCTTCAGCGATGCCATGCCAAGGAGCAAGACCATGACCACTAAAAGCGCCGCCATGATAAACACATTCCGTTTCCAATGATATCTGATGCTTTTTAAACTCCGTTTTACATTCCTCATCCTGGCCTCCTACTCTTCTCTCCCCAGCAAAACCGCCGGCCTCTTATTTAAAAAGACACAGGTCTGAAAGCCTAAGACAACTGCCAGAGCCAGATACCATCCGGCGGCAGCAAAAAGGATCTCATATCTGCTCCCATAGGTGTCCACTGTATTTTCCAGGTTATAAAAGTCATAGTATCCCTGCCTTAATTCCTCCTCCATGCTGTAAATGTATTCCCAAAAGTCCACGTTCTCCCTGTCCTGCTTTAGCTGCCGGTTGATCTGAGCCGAACTGTTCCCGACCACCCCGGCGCTTACCGCTCCCGCCGTTGCGAACCCGGCAGATACGGCGATGATAAGCGCGGCCAGAATCGGAACCATCCTCTCCGTTAATATCTGACCCATAATCTTAGAGCGCCTTTCCCCGCAGGCAAGCCAGATGCCCATCTCTTTTTTCCGCCCCTGCAGTTCACTGAGGGATATAAGGAATACCGAAAGCACTACCCCCGCCAATACAATCCACATGGCGGCATCCGCCACATTATGAATCTCTCTCATGGGCCCGCTGACAAGCTCATTCCACTCCTCATCCCAGCTATACTCATACTTGTCCATCCAGCCGCTTTGCGTCAAGTCCGGGCTCTCTTCCCCGAATTCTTCTTTCATACGTCCGATAAACCCCGGTATCGCATCACTGCTCTTCAAATAGACGAATGCCATGACCGGCTGGTAAGAGACAGGATCCAGCTTGTACGGAGTATCCCATGGAAGGAATATATAATTTTCCTGCAACTCATCCGGGGTATAATAGCCTGTCTGATTAACAAAGGATTCTTTCGGAGCTCCGTATATTCCCTTTATCCGGACATCGAACTCTATGCTCTTTAGCATACCCAAACACTTTGTCGTTCCCAGCTTGACAGTATCTCCTACTTTCCAGCCATTTAATGCTGCCAGCGTTTCCGATACCAGCGCCACCGGCTCCCCTTCGTCCTCTTCTGTAATCCCGGTTCCCTCCTTAAGGCGGAATCCCGCTCCTGCGAAAAAGGGCGCGTACCGACTGTTTGACACCCCTATGAAAGTACAGTTGTCGCTGTCTTCAAATATATCTGGATGTAATTCCTGTTTCTTTTTATACCGTTCTTTTTCCTTTATATAGACCTCTCCGTCCACCACGTTCCCATACTGCCTTACCAGCACGTTATAGAAGTCCACATCCTTATCCTGCGTCAGCATCTCAATCTCGGCATCGGAAAATATCCCAAGGTTGTTCCGCCTCCCATAGCCCTCATCCCGCACTTTCCGGATATAGACGGCATTTCCGATTGCTTTCTGGGTGTCCTCGATGAAACGCCCCGATGACAGGTTCATCACCACCATGATCAAAAGGATGGAAAACAGGACGCTGTATATGCAGAAAATAAGCAGCGTCTTCCAGCGGTGGTATAGTAAGTATTTTATTCCGCGTTTTACAGGTTCCATGAGTTCCTCCCTTCAACAAACCCTATACACAGTTGTGATTCTGTGCATAGGGCAAACCTATTATTAATGGTTTACATAAGACTTCGAATCACTGTTTGAATACTGCTTTGCATCATTTTTCACATAAATGCTTGGACTGACACACTGACAATATTTCACCTGGCAGGTACACGTTTTTCTCATTGCCGCACATGCCACAACTGTCATCGTATTCCGTTCTGATTTCTTTTTCAGTTCTTTTCTCATACGTTCTTCTCCTCTCTCTAAAACTCAGGTATTTTTATACCCTGTATTAAAAATCATCGTATTTAATTTTTATTAAACTCCGATTTTTAATTTCATAAACACAGTCAACTCCACTGACATCTTCTCTATAATGACTGATTATAATTACTGTTTTTTCGAATGAATCATCCAGCACAACCTGCCTTAGTACTTTTCTGGATGTCACATCGCAATTTGAGGTTGCCTCATCCAATATTACAATTTCCGCATCTTTCATAAGCGCTCTTAAAAATGTAATCTTTTGCTGTTCTCCGCCCGACAGATTTGTTCCATTGTTTTCGATCTGATAATGCAGACCATTTTCTATTTTATCCAAGACAAACTCCAGACCATAATGCTCTGCTATTGTTTCAATCTCCTGTTCTGTATGCACGCCTTCTAAATCAACATTGTCTTTCAAGGTTCCCTGAAATAAATATGGTCTTTGACTGACAAGAGCAAACTTTTTTCTCCATTCTGAAAGACCCATAGTTTCCATACTGTTTCCACCCATGCTGATTTCTCCTTTTGATGGAACATCCAAGCCAAGCAAAAGACTGATCAATGTTGTTTTACCGGCGCCATTATCTCCGATAACCGCTATTTTTTCCCCTCTGCACACCGATAAATCTATGTTTTCCAAAATTGTTTTTTCCTCGGAATAACCAAAGGCAACTTTTTCCATCTTTAAATATATGCCTTGTTTTTTCTTTATTTCTTCATCCCCTGCCAGCTTTTCTTCTTCTGTTTCCATAAGGGTCATATATCTTTCTAATGAAGGCTTAACATCCGCCCATAAATAGGGTATCCTTGTAAGGCAGCTTAACGGCCCTGATACATAGGTAGTATAAGTCAAAAAGGCGAGTATATTCCCTACACTCATTTTCCCCTCACAAGCCAGATATCCACATCCCACATACACAACAACTTCCAACGCCAAGCCTATTAGTTGCCCGCTGATATCTTCCAAACCATCCCATATCTGTATTTTCCAATTTACATGCGGGATTTCCCGATATGTTTCTTTCATCTCACCTGTTTTCTTCTCATACAGGTTCCACAATTTAATCTCTAAAATTCCCCCTATCTGATTTCCAAACCATGTGCTAAATGTCCGCCATAGCTCAATGTAGTTTCTCGTCAATTCTTTTTTTCTTTTTGCCATAAAGACTACAAGCAGCTGCTTTATCGGAATAATGAACAATACAGCAAAAGCCATTCGGTAATCCAAAAGAAAAACACCTGCGATTCCACCAACAATCTGAAAAAGACAATCAAAATAAATTATGGTATTTCTATTAACCAATATTGTCATTCTGGAAATATCGTTCTCAACCGTATTTAATAACTCCGCTACATTTCTGTTTTGAACTTGATTAAGCGGGATTTTCATAATTTTCTCCAGAGATGCCTGATACATATTTTCTGTAAACAGATTTTCCAATTTTGTAAAAACACTAATTTGTATCATCTGACTTACATAATCACCAACAGATAATATACATATAAAACATGTCCAGAGCAAGACTGCGGAATAGCTTTGCAGTATGAATCCCTCATCTATTAATCTGCTGACAGCTCCCGGCCTGAAAACAGTAAGAAAAACCGTAAAAGCACAAGTAAAACATATCAAAAAAATGTCACGAATAGTTACCTTTATATATGAAACCAGTTTTCTTACCACACAAACTCCTCCATATTTGTTACATATGAATCATTATCAAAACTCAAATAGGCACACATTCTTACAATAATTATATCAAAGGAAAACTGACTTGTGCTAATTTGTCCTTAAACACCCATTTTTTGTCCTTAAATGCCTTCCCTCATTCTATCTCTAGCACATTAGGCAGCCTGATTCCGTCCTCACCCAGCAATGCATACCCGATACCCGCCAGCCCGTTCATGAACCCGACATTGTTCATATCTTCAAAAGACAGGCGCTGATCTTTTATTTTTTCCCTGTATCTTCCAGCCTTTTCTTCACTGATCTGTCTTAATGCGCTGTGAATCCCCAATCCCCCGTGGCAGAGACAGCAGTCTTCTTTTCTTGCTGCAAGCAATTTGCTTTCCAATTCAATGTCAAAGCATTCTCCCATCGAAAGCCCTGTGAGCTCATGTATCCTTTTCCGGGCGAAAAGGATCCCTCCGCATCCGTGGCACCAGGCTACCGTATCCTTTCCTTTCCCGGATTTTTCATGCTCCCTCATATCCAGCCAATTACACAGCTCTTCATCATAAAGCGCATCCTCATAAAAAAGTGCCTCTTTCACGCACCTCATATATTTATCTGACCTGCAGTGTTTCCACAGCATGGCAAACGCAAGGGCAATCCCGCTATTTCCATGCGCCATCCCTGCCAGACCGCCCTGCCCTGCATTGTTCCACCTGACACCGCCTTCTTCCTTCCGTGCTCCTGCAAGCAAAAGCTCTGCAGCCGCAGCCGCAAAATCCAGATACTCTGTGCTGCCCGTATGCTCATAGAGTTTCACGTATGCTATCATGACGCCGGCCTTTCCGCCCAGCAAATCGTCCTCTTCTATCCGCGATATATCACACGCCATAATCAGTCCGGCATGTTTTTTTGCATACGACAGAAAGCTTTCTTCCTCTGTTATATTATAAAGCAGCAAATAAGCATAGATAACAGAAGGTTCTCCGGCAAACAATCCCCCATCCAGACCATCTCCCGCCTTTATCCCCCTGTCCGTATGCTGTTTCATCCGGCGGGTAAGTCCTTCAAAAACTCTGTTATATACAGGGTTATGCTTTCTTTTCCCCAAAGCTGCAAAAAACAGCGCCATCCCGCTTATCCCACCGTACAGATAGTTGTCAGCCGCTCCCAGGCAGATAGATGTCTCCTTATAAAACAGTGTCGCCCATTCGTATTTTCCCCCTGTATCCCACATGGTCTCTATCAGGTAGCCCGCAATCTTTTCTGGAGTAAGCTGCCAAAGTTCAGGATATAGGCTGCCTTCGCCTGCTATCTCGGCTCCTTGCCTTCTGAACAGCGAATAAAACTGCACACATATAATCCTCTTTTGCAGCTCTCTGTCCTTTTCTGACAGTTTCCCCATATGCGCTATAATCCTTTCTCCGCTACTGCTGCCGTAATAGTCCTCAAGCACCTCTCCGTCTCCGGCAACAAGATTTCTTCCCTCCGCATGGAAAACCGGTATCTCCCCTCCATATACACTTTTCATCTCATATCCCAATACCCATTCTCGGTATTCTCCCCGGCATGTGAGACCCTTTCCCATATGTCCAAGGAGCGCTCTCTTTTTCGGCTCGCTTTGCATCAGTTCCGGGAAATTCAGCATATTTGCATACATAGAATATTCCTGAGTATTCCGAAAAAGCACACGCCCCGCATGGTAGAACCTATGTTGGAATTCCCCGGCAAAAGCATCCCTGTTCTGCAGAATGCATGTATACCCCGCCTCAAATCCCGATAGGATTTGCCGCACATATTTCCTGTAATCACACTTTTCCCCATTGAGAACCGGCACATTTTTCCCCGGCCTCATCCGGGGATAGTCATACCCTATCGCCATGTCTGACGTTCCTCGGTTCGATATCACCGGCATCTTCACCGGAAGGCGCTGATCTGACGTATCCCCAATCCCGCTTACATTATTGCTGCCGCCCAGCCAGGATCTTACTGGCATCAGCCCTGTAGACAACGCATTATCCTTCAGATGGTCCTGAAGATTTTTCTTTTCTGTAAAAGCAATGCACCCCATGTTTCCCAAAAATTCCACATCCGTTATCACCGGATGCTCCCCATGCGCGATCACATTTTCAAAATGTATGTCCGTAACTCCCAGCACGTATGCGAGGCTCAGATGCATCCCTATGTTTTTATAATACTCTTCCGCCGCCTCTTCGCACTGGCAGGGCATTGGCGCAATCTCTTTTTCCCATCCGTATGTCTTCCTGCATACCATCGGATAGGGAAACGTATCTCTCCCGCATCTCTCCGCCAGCCATTTATAGGCATCCTGATAGAATCTGCTTACAGATAATTCTTTCGGTTTATAGTAAACCGTACACCCGTTGTCCAGTCTGAGCCTGACCACGGTCTTTCCTGATACATGCTCATCCGACCGATACAGCTCCATATCTTCTACCGCGTCAAACTCTTTTCCGCCGCAAAGCTCTTCTGCCACCGCCCGCTCATCCTGCCAGAGATGTTCCAGCAATTCTCTCACAAAAGAAACCGTATCCCTTATCTTTTTACTGATAAGCTCTTGGATAAGTGGGTATTTCTGTTCAAACCAGAGTAAATACTTCTCATTGCCAAGATAATCCTCCAAATAGCTCTCATACATCTGCACGGAATCTTTTCCTGACAGCATATTCCGTTCCTTCAGTTCATGCATCTCAAAAATCAGGCAGCGGAGAGGAATCCACATGCATTTTTCCGCTATTTGAATGGCAATCTTTTCAATCATTTCTTCATCCTCAAGTTTCAGATATTCTAATTTTCTTTTTGCCCAGTCCTCCACTCTCTTAAAATATGGTATAAATAATCTTTCTTTTACATTACCCTCTCTATCCATCCTTTAAAATGCTCCTTAAGTATTGCCATTCTAATATTATTGAAAAAGAGAGGATTGCTCCCCTCTTTACATCTTTCCTTCCTAATTATCAGCAGCACAATAACGTAAGAATTGATCCTGCATATGTAATCCCTAAATTATTATTGGTTTCCTGAATTTTTTCATCCATATGTTCAATCTCTTCAAGTTCTGCTTTTATATCCCCAATAACATATTCCCTTTCCATCATCCACTCATCCTTTCTGCTTTTATGTTACTGCTTATTCTACCTTATTTTTACAATTTTGTCCTCATTTGTCCTCCAATGACCGTTTTTTGTCTCTTAACATCCTAAAAAATCGTTATCACCACTTTAAATATCCTGCCTGCGTCAGAAATCTCTATATCCCCGTCATAGTTGCTCACAATCTTTTCAACGCTCCCAAGCCCTATCCCGTGCATCTGGCTATTCTCTTTTTTTGTTGTGAGATAATGCCCCTGTTTCTTCTTCCGCACCCCTTCATATGGGTTGGCAATCTCCAGCATAAATAGGTCATTTGGCGATTTCAGCATGATTTTCACCCATCGCTCCTGTTCCGGCAAATCCTTTACCGCGTCAACCGAATTGTCCAAAAGATTCCCCAGCAGCACACACATATCTCCGTCCTTTAGAGGACAGCCATATAAATCTGCATTGATATCAAAACGGATGTGATAACCTCCTGCAGCAGATATCTTGTAGTCCAGCATGATATCAATAGTTGTCAGCCCGGTATATCTGTTTCCTGTTCCCTTTCTCCTTGTCTTATCTCTTAAATAGGCAGCAGCCTGCTCATATTGACGGCTCTCCATCATCCCCAACAGTATAATATCATGCTGTACGTTATCATGCACCTGGCGTCTCTTTTCCTCATAAGACCGAACTACAAATTCATATTGCTCGCTGAGCAGTTTTAAGTTCATCTCTATATGATTTCTCTGATAGTTCGCCTGTACATAATTAAACACTGCAATTATGACACATCCCATGCATGCCAACACCCATAGCAGGAAAAGCATCAAAAGCAAGGGATACTTGTCCATTCTTTTCAACACCACATCTTCACTAATTACGAAAAAATCTATAAGGAATTCACAGATGATGATTACCATGCATCCTATGTAAAACCAGGCTCCGCAGTTTACTAGAATTTTTTTATTTTTTATAAGCCTTTCAAGCAAGCAGATTCCTGCGATTTCAAGAGACATGCCCACAAGATGCACGCCGTAATACGGATAAACGACACTCCCTGTATCATATATATAATTTCTCAATGAAAGGGAATATACATACGCTGTTATAAATAAACATGCAAACTGAAACATTAAAATAGAAAACCAGTATAATAGCTGTACTGTTATCATCTTTAATATATCCGTCTCATAAAAAACCAATATAACCAGCAATAAATATGCCGAAAAAATCATCAATCCACCATCAGAAAACTTTCCCCAATGCAGATTAACAATACCTACTCCTATGCGGAGCAAAACCGACAGATGGAATAAAACCTTCGCTATCCTGTTCTCCCACCGGAATTCCCCCAGCGATTCCGCCAGCTTTACCGAGCCCCAGACAGACACTATAATTTCTATCGCTGCTGCAATCTTCCCAAGGCTCATAGCTGCTCTCCCCAGTATTTTGTGAGCGTTTTTCTCACTTCTTTCAGCATTCTGCTGCTGACAGGCAGCTGATCCCCGTTCCGCATTTTCAGTACATTATCTTTCATAGTCATGATATGGCGGATATTTGCGATATTTCCCCGCTCACAGCGGACAAACATCGGATCATTCAAAGCCTGCATGACCTGTTCCAATGATTTCCTGTCGCTCCAGACATTATTTTTTGTCACAAAAACAGCATTTTTACCGTCCTTATAAATATAATGTATATCCTCATAAAGTATCTTTAATAATTTCTTCGGATGTTCGACAATATAAAACTTCTCCTTCTTCTGTTTCAGCTGCTCTATTAATGACTCATAAGCTTGCGGAAGGTTCTCAGCCATATTTTCCTTGATGATATAACGCCAGACATTGTATTCGTATCCCTTAATGCTGTATTCAACATGGGATGTCACAAAGATAATATAGGGCGAATCATACAGCCGCCGGATCTGGCGCGCCAGCTCCATCCCGTCCACATCCGGCATCTCAATATCTATCAGGAAAACGTCAAAATACTGCCTCTCCTTAATTTCCTCAATAACGGAGTTTGCACGCTCATATGTCTTTATCTCGCACTCAAGCTTACGTTCTTCAAAAAACTTCCCTGTTATCTTTTTGCTCTTTTCCAGAAAAACTGGGTTATCGTCTACGACCGCTACTCTAAACATTTTATCTCTCCATCTCATTCGTATTTTCTTTTTAAACAATAAAACCGTATATAATACCCTAATTATATTCATTTTACCATATCTTCCAAAAAATATTAAGACCTTTGAAGGTGGCTATCTGACACCTTTCGGAACAATAGATGCAATTTCTCTCCTGTTTTGCGCCGTTAATCAAAAACAGGAGCAATCTTTTCCTGATTGCTCCTGTCTTATCATATCCCTCTACACTTGGAGGGTGTTATTATTTTTTATCTCATCTTTAAAAACTTCTTTTATTTCAGCTGAATTAGGCGGAGATTTCAATTTCTCTAATCTGCCTTCCGGATCATCCTGATTATCAATCTTTGTCCTGTAGCTTTTTTTCAGCATGTCTTTCCAGTCATCTTTATTAGAACGTATTCCGGTCAGTATTGAATTTAAGTCGTCTACAATTCCCTGCAGCTCTCCCTGCGATACCTCTTCTTTTCCGCAAAGTTCCTCAATACGGCTTTTCGTAATAAGAACCGTAGTTTCAACATCTTCAATATGCCTGTATGTATTTTTTGCGATTTTATGCTGCATTCTTTTAAAATCTTTCTGTGAGCTTCCTTTTGTTAACAGCCATGCAAATATAAAAGACACATAAAAACTTAAAATCTGTATGCTTACAGTCTGCTCTCCCAAAAGGGATAGGACAAGGCACATAACAGCGCCAACAAAAGAAATCCACAGTATGACTTTCTCCAGGTTAAAATGGCTTTTGCCAATTTTCATTATTCTGCAAATAATCCGTTTAACCAACGAGAAAACCACAATTCCTGCAAATGCTCCCATTGCCATAAAGAGCCAAAAATATTCCGAATGATAATTGGCCATAAAATAATTCTGCATTTTCCCACAATCTCTTTCCGCTGTTAATGTAATAATTTTCTGTAGAAATAAGTCATATCGTCTTCATCGATCACATTTGTGCAAATTGCCCCCGGAGGGTAATCTCCTCTTGCATTAATCCAGGGCATTTCATTGTGCGTCAATTGTTCAAGCTGATCTCCTGAATAATCACCATATAATTGATATATTTTTTTCAGAAACGAAACTGTCTGATCACTATTAAAACTTGGGATTCCCTCATAGGAAGAGATCGCCAGTCCGCCCCAATCCTTATACCTGTGCCATAGTTCCGGTGAAACAGGGCCGTGCGCCCATGCCTCAAACCGCGCATTCATCAGGCGCGTGCCAGTAAGGGCTAAAGACCATGCCTGAGCATAATAACATAACTTTTGCAGTTTCCTATGATTCATCCGCCCTAATGATAAAAAATATTTAGCAACTTCAAAAATGCTTTCCATAATCATTACCCCTTTCTTAATAGTGTATAGCCAGCGCTTAGTATATGTTCTTCACCTGTCAAATATAATTTTACTTAAGTTCTTTTACGTTTTCATTATACACTAAATGATAATAAAATGGAAGACAAAATTGGATTTTTTCGAACATTTGTTTGACTTTCAGGAATGTACCGTAATCTTAGAACCCCCCACATCAAAACGGCGTACCCTCCAAGTCATAAGGTGTCACCTGATATACGTAATAATTCAGCCAGTTCGTATACAGATTATTCGCATGCGCCCTCCAAGTAAGGAGCGGCTTATTCTCCGGGTCGTCGCCCTCATAATAATTCTCCGGAACTTCTATCGGCAGCCCTTTTGACAGATCCCTTTTATATTCCCCGTCAAGCGTCACCCGGTCATACTCCGGGTGCCCCATCACGAAGATCTGCCGCCCGTCCTCTGCCATGGCAAGGAAAAGCCCTGCCTCCTCTGACTCCGCAAGAACCGTCAGCCGCTTTTCCGCACGGATTTTATCCATCGGAACTTCGGTATGGCGGGAATGGGGCGCGAAGAACACATCGTCAAACCCTCTCACCAGAGGAATCTTGCGGTTCATCACGCGGTGCTTAAACACCCCGAATACTTTCCTGTCAAGCTGCACCTTGTCTATCCCGTAGTGATAATAGATTCCCGCCTGCGCCCCCCAGCACAGATGGATGGTGGATGTCACATGGGTCTTCGTCCACTCCATGACACCCTTAAGTTCCTCCCAGTAGTCCACTTCCTCAAAAGGAATCTGCTCCACCGGCGCTCCGGTTATGATGAATCCGTCAAACTTCCGGTTCCTGATATCGCAGAATTTTTCGTAGAACTTATTCAGATGGCTGGTAGGCGTATTTTTAGACTCGTGGCTTGACACGGTCACAAACGTCACGTCCACCTGAATGGGCGTGTTGGAAAGGGAGCGCATAAGCTGCAGCTCCGTATCTTCCTTAAGGGGCATCAGATTTAAAAGCCCTATCTTTATAGGCCGGATATCCTGATGGGCGGCGCGGTGCTCGTCCATCACAAATATATTCTCGCTCTCTAATATTTCCTTAACCGGCAGGTCGTTCTGCACACGAATTGGCATAATGCTATCTCCTTTACTTTTCTTCTGGCTCTTCTTGCGTCTCCTTGACCAGCTCTTCTACAATCTCCTCCACAATCCCTTCTGTCCGTTTCTTTTTCACTTCACGCCCCGGCATGAATCGTCCTTCATCGTCCACATAGCTCAGCGGGTCGTACTGCTCTGAGGATGCGGGCAGCTTTTTCTTCTCCAGCCTGCTGTTCACGATCAGCTCCGCAACATAATAAAACACCGCGAAAGTCGGAACTCCCATCACCATGCCCACGAACCCGAAGAGGCCACCTCCCAGAAGGATCGCCACGATAACCCAGAATGCGCTGAGCCCCGTGGAGTTTCCCAGAATCTTCGGCCCCAGGATATTGCCGTCAAACTGCTGTAAAATCAATATAAATATAATAAAGTACAGACCTTTCATCGGATCGCTTAAGATGATCAAAACTGCGCTCGGAACTGCTCCTATGTAAGGCCCGAAAAACGGGATCACATTCGTCACGCCCACGATCACGCTGATCAGCATGATATACGGCATGTCAAGAAATGACAGCCCGAAAAAGCATAAAACCCCGATAATCACGGAATCAATAAGCTTCCCTATAATAAATCCCCCAAAAATCTCATTGCTCTTCGTCGTAAAATGAAGGATCATATTGGCATGCCTTGGGCTGAAGATCGCATAAACCCCTTTTTTGCACTGGGCGGAAAAAAGCTCCTTGCTGAACAGTATATAGATTGACACGATCATGCCGATCAGGAAGTCAAATACAGTGTTGATTACATTGATGACCCCTACCGTAAGATTCGACATCAGCTCGTTGGTCATAGTAAGGAGATCCGTCCTCAGCCAAGTCTCAAACATCTCCGTGCCTTCTTCCACTGCCGTCTTAAGAAATGCGCTGGTAGTCGTCTCGCCGGTTGCCATCTCATTGATCTCGCTCACAAGCCGGTTCAGCTGCCCAGGCAGCGTGTATACCATATTCCGGATGCTTAAGTACAGCTCCGGTATCAGGAGATTGCACAGCACGACTATCAAAAAAATCAGCACAAACAGCGCCGTAAACACCCCAACTGTCCTCGTCAGTTTCTCCGCATGATTCTTATTTTTTATATGCCTCTTCACTGCAGGCAGGAGATACAGATCCACTTTATTCACGATAGGATTCAGCAAATACGCAATCACGCCCCCATATATGACGGGTTTCAGCACATTGATTACTTTGCTGAATGTATTCGAAAGGTTGGTCAGCCTCAAGAGCGCAAAATAAAACAGGATGCTGGCAGCTACAATAAGAAAGACCGCAATGCCCCTGCTGAACTGCTGCCTGATCTTTGACGGCCCTTTTGAGCCGAATCTTGGCTTTGCGCTGTAATATGCGTTTTCCGTTCCGTCCTCTTTTTTTTCTGTCTTTTCTTCATTCTCCATAAATCTTTCCTCTTTCATCTCATACCTGCCTGCCTTTTCCTCTTCTATAGATATGCAAAGGCAGGACGATAAACTCAGTATACTCTCGCAGCCATTTTCCGTCAACCAAAAAGAGAGCTTTTTAAGCTCCCTTTTTCGTCAGGCATCTCTTTATTTCCCGCACCCACATGTAAATGTGGCGCATCCTGTCTGCTCGCACTGGCAGGCGTTGCTTCCTTCCACGCTGATCTTCCCGGCATGGCAGTGGCAATCCTCATTATATCTGCACTCCACTGCCTTGCAGTCGATATCGCTCTTCGGCGAAGCCTCTCCTGTCACATTGCTGTAAGTGTCTCCCCCTCTTCGCTCCTCGAAACTGCCACAGCAGGTCTGCTCCGCAGTCGTCGCATTGCTGCCCCCTACCACAATCCCGTCCAGCGCACAGTAAAAGTCCTTGTTGTGCAGGCATGTCTGCACGGTACATCTGAGTTCTGGCATAATCTTACCTCCTTCATACTGATATCGGAGTTATTATGCCCTTTTTTCCTGATTTTATCATTTTATTCTTCTTTTATCACTTCGCGGATGGTTTTTGCCTCAATTTCCTCTTTCGCCGACGCGATGAATTCATCCAGGCCTTTCGCCCCTTCATCCCCGGCAAATCTGCTCCTCACGGATACGACGCCTGTCTCTTCCTCTTTCGCGCCCACTACAAGCATGTAAGGAATCTTATTCATCTGCGCCTCGCGGATCTTGTAGCCGATCTTTTCCGCGCGGGTATCTGTCTCTGCGCGGATTCCCGCCTCGTCAAGCCTCGCAAGCACTTTATTTGCATAGTCCATATATTTATCAGAAATCGGCAGGACTTTTACCTGTACCGGAGCGAGCCACGTCGGGAACGCTCCCGCAAAATGCTCGATCAGGATGCCGATAAACCGCTCTATGGAGCCGAACGCCACGCGGTGGATCATGATCGGGCGGTGTTTTTCCCCGTCCGCGCCCACATACTCAAGGTCAAATCTCTGAGGCATCTGCATGTCAAGCTGAATCGTTCCGCACTGCCATGTCCTTCCGATAGAATCCTCCAGATGGAAGTCAATCTTCGGGCCGTAAAATGCCCCGTCACCCTCGTTGACTACGTAGGCAAGCCCAAGGTCGTCAAGCGCCCCCCTAAGCCCTTCTGTCGCCATCTCCCAGTCCGCATCGCTGCCCATGCTGTCTTCAGGGCGGGTGGAAAGCTCTACATGATACTTAAACCCGAACAGGCTGTACACCTCGTCAATCAGTTTCGCAACGCCTTTTATCTCATCCCTTATCTGCTCCGGCGTCATGAAGATATGCGCGTCGTCCTGGGTAAAGCAGCGCACCCGCATCAGCCCATGGAGCTGCCCGGACTTCTCATGGCGGTGGACAAGCCCAAGCTCTCCCGCCCTCAGCGGAAGGTCTTTATAGGAGCGCGGCTCTGATTTGTACACGAGCATGCCGCCCGGGCAGTTCATCGGCTTCACTGCAAAGTCTTCCTCGTCGATGACCGTTGTATACATATTGTCCTTATAGTGGTCCCAGTGCCCGGAATTCTCCCACAGATGGCGGCTCAAGATGATCGGCGTGGAAATCTCCACATAGCCATTCTTCTTATGAAGCTCTCTCCAATATTCCAGAAGCGTATTTTTAAGCACCATTCCCTTCGGCAGGAAGAACGGGAATCCCGGACCCTCCTCGCACATCATGAACAGGCCCAGCTCCCTTCCCACTTTTCTGTGATCGCGCTTTCTTGCCTCCTCCATCATGTGCAGATATTCGTCAAGTTCAGACTTCTTCGGATATGCCACGCCGTAAATCCTGGTCAGCATCTTGTTCTTCTCGCTGCCTCTCCAGTATGCCCCCGCAAGGCTTGTCAGCTTAAATGCCTTCACCGCCTTCGTAGACATCAGGTGCGGTCCCGCGCACAGATCTGTAAATTCTCCCTGGCTGTAGAAACTGATCTCCTCTCCCTCCGGAAGGTCCTCGATAAGCTCCACTTTATAGGGCTCGCCTTTCTCCTCAAAGTACTGTATTGCATCCTCCCTTGTCTTAGTAAATCTCTCCAGAGGAAGATTTTCCTTTACGATCTTCTTCATCTCCGCCTCAATTTTTTCCAGATCCTCCGCTGCAAAAGGAGTCTCCCTGTCTAGGTCGTAGTAAAATCCGTTAGCGATGGACGGGCCGATGGCAAGCTTTGTCTCAGGATACAGCCGCTTTACCGCCTGTGCCATAATATGCGATGCAGTATGGTTAAATGCACCTTTTCCGTCCTCCGAGTCAAATGTCAGGATTTCAAGTCCGCAGTCCTCCGACACTTCCGTACGCAGATCCGCAATCTCTCCGTCAATCTTTGCCGAAGTGGCGGCTCTTGCCAGACCCTCGCTGATGTCTTTCGCGATGTCTATGACAGACTTGCTGCTCTCGTATTCTTTTACAGTTCCGTCTTTCAATGTGATTTTCATAATCTTTTTCTTCCTTTCTTTCATATATTTGTTCTCATACAGCATTATTGCTTTTTATGCTCGTTAAGGCCTTTCAGGAACAGCTCATGGATTGCCGGAGAAGACTGCTTTAGTGACAGCGGCCTCCCGGTTCTCTCCAGAAAGCAATGTTTTGAAGTTCCTTTGCAGTACACCTTCCCTGTCTTATCCCCGGTCACCTCATACGCCACGGTAAGCTTGATGCCGTTATATTCCTTGATCCACGCATCTATCGTCACTGAATCGCCAAAATGAAGCATCCGGAGATAATTTGCCTCCACCGACAGCACCGGGCTTATGATGCCCTGTTTTTCCATCTCACTGTAGCCAAGGCCCAGCTGATCCATATAGTCAATCCTTGCCTCCTCAAACCAGCGTATATAGTTGGAATGGTGAACAATCCCCATCTGGTCAGTCTCGTAATAAAAGACTTTCCGCCTGTATGGTTTCTTTTTGCTCATGCCTTTTTCACCTCCTCGTAAAACAAAAAAGCCCCCTGCAGCAAATGCTGCAAGGGACGAGTCTTTTCATCCTCGCGGTTCCACCCTAATTGAACCGGCACCTGGCCGGAACCACTCATTTATGACGATAACGGAATCACCGGGCTGGTTTGCAGCCGCTCAGAGGTGGTCTTCGAAAGGTTCCAAACCAAGAGGCTCGCAGCACAAAGGCCTCTCTCTCTGCGGTTTTTCCCCAGCCTACTCTTCTCTTCAACGCTTTTTCGTTCCTTTACTAATTATACTCTAAAATCCTGTTTTGTCAACAAAGACATTTTCTTAATCTATTTCTCTATCTATTTGCCGCAGCACTTTTTATATTTCTTTCCGGAACCGCACGGGCATGGGTCGTTCCGTCCGATTTTCTTCTCCTTGCGGATTGTCGTGGATTCCTTCTGCTCCTTGTACAGCCTCTTTCGCTCCTCCTCCGTATAGATGTCATTCCACTGAGGCAGGTTGTAGAGCCAGTCCGCCTTAGCAGCAACCATATTCTTGTAGAGCTTTTCCGTGTCAAAAGCAAGGCTCACCTGAGTATCCTCGTCCATCGTCTCAATGGGGTTTTCTTCCTTAAGGCTCTCATTTATTCCGTCCAGGAACCCTACCATCGTCATAACTTCCTGGCCGTATTTCTCCGCCAGCTCTTTTACGGTTCCCTTTACTTCCTCCTGGGGATTCTCAAGGAGCTGCTCATAAATCTCCTTCTCAATCTGGAAATAGCTCCCCCAGAATCTCTGCAGCTGCCCTCTGTCCACCTTCTCGTCATACGCCATGTCTCTCCACTGTTCCAATAATGTACGGCTCATATTCATGTACTCCTTTGTATCATTTGCTTTTTTTACTGTTTTTTTATATAATAATGCTGCGGTATCTCCCGCACTCTAAATAGTATACTAAAATCACACTTAGATGTAAAGGATGATTCTTATGAAAAAGACAAAACGTATTCTGGCGCTTGCCGGAGCGCTGCTCCTTTTTGCAATGTACGCTGTAACCCTGGTACTGGCGCTTATCGGCTCTGACATCACCTTGAAACTTCTGCGCGCGTCCATCGCCTGCACGGTCATTGTTCCAGTATTCCTCTATGCTTATA
Organism: uncultured Dorea sp.; assembly: GCA_910578455.1. Taxonomy (GTDB): domain Bacteria; phylum Bacillota; class Clostridia; order Lachnospirales; family Lachnospiraceae; genus MD308. The sequence continues at coordinate 1,864 of CAJTQA010000038.1, read as the reverse complement.
TGCTTGTATACCGCGTCTTAAAAGGGCATGGCTCCGATGACGGGCACACAGACAGCGCCGACAGCTAGCCTGGTTTCCGGCAGGCAGGCCGTTAAAAAAAGCAGGCTCCCGAAAGAGGCCTGCCTTTTTAACGTTCATCCGGCTATGTACCAAATACCGGAAACTACATATACAATTCCGCAAAAATCCACTTTTTATTTTCCGGCAATATCAGCCCATGTTTGTCCGAATCACGCTCTTTGCTGCTTTTTTTCCTCCTGACGAGATATTCCTCTATGGAGAGGTTCTCGCAGGGAACATTATCTTTTTTCTGCCACATAATATACCTCCGTTCTTTATACTCCGCTCTATCAGTATATGCGTCATGCCCAAAATGTATGACTTGTTTCTGATATTTTTCAGTATAAATTACAAATGTGTCCATACTATGTCGCAAATCTAAAATCAGGCATAAATATTTCTTAAGCCCACATTATTTTTTTCTGTAAATGATATCGTCACGCCCCGGACCGTTGGAAACCATCGTAATCGGATACCCGATCTTTTCCTCGATAAACTCGATATACCCGCGGCAGTTCTCTGGAAGTTTCTCATACTCCCTAATTCCGCTGATGTCGCACTTCCATCCCGGCAGCACCTCAAGCACCGGCTTTGCCTTTTCAAGAAGATATGTGGGCGGGAATTCCGTCGTCACTTCCCCGTCAATCTCGTAGCCGACGCACACCGGGATCTCTTCCAGATATCCCAGAACATCCAGCACCGTAAACGCCACGTCCGTCGTTCCCTGCAGACGGCACCCGTACTTTGATGCCACGCAGTCGAACCACCCCATTCTCCTGGGCCGGCCTGTCGTTGCGCCAAACTCTCCCCCGTCTCCGCCCCGGTTTCTCAGCTTATCCGCCTCTTCCCCGAAGATTTCACTGACAAATGCCCCTGCGCCTACCGCGCTGGAGTATGCCTTGCACACCGTGATAATCTGGCGGATCTCATAAGGCGGGATGCCTGAGCCTACCGCGCCATAGCCTGCCAGCGTAGAAGAAGACGTAACCATCGGGTAGATCCCGTGATCTGGATCCTTCAGGGAACCGAGCTGGCCTTCAAGAAGGATATTCTTCCCTTCTTTTACTGCATTGTAAAGGAACAGGGATGTATCGCACACGAAAGGCTCTATCATCTCTTTGTATTCCTTAAGCTCCTTGTAGAGGTCTTCAGGATTTATAAGCGGCTTATGGTAAAGATGCTCTAAAAGCACATTCTTCTGCTGTGCCACGCGGACAGTCTTTTCTTTCAGCAGCTCGTCGTCAAAAAGCTCACTGACCTGAAAGCCTACCTTCGCATATTTATCCGAGTAAAACGGAGCAATACCGGATTTGGTGGAGCCGAATGACTTGCCCCCAAGCCTCTCCTCCTCATACGCGTCAAAGTTTTTATGGTATGACATCACTATCTGCGCCCGGTCGGACACTAAAATCCTTGGTTCCGGCACGCCCCTGTCCACAATAGACCTGACTTCCTTAAATAATACCGGGATGTCAAGAGCCACTCCGTTGCCGATAATGCTCGTCGTATGATTGTAAAACACTCCTGACGGCAAGGTATGCAGGGCAAATTTCCCGTAATTGTTGATAATCGTATGTCCCGCATTCGCTCCGCCCTGAAAACGCACGATGATGTTGGCTTCCCTCGCAAGCATATCCGTAATCTTGCCCTTGCCTTCATCGCCCCAGTTTGCACCTACCACTGCTTTTACCATATCAAATCCTCCTGTGCTGTCAGATATACTGACATTCAATTAAAACCACCGTTTGCATTATACTATATTTTCCTATATCTGTAAAACATTATTTACAGACAGAACATGAAT
>CAJTQA010000037.1:33935-35409 GCA_910578455.1 uncultured Dorea sp. | reverse complement strand
TGAAATGACAAATTTGATTTTCTGCTCTTGACAATGCTTGCTTGTATGTTACAATATTGAAGTATGAATAGAAAAAAGCGATGACCGTGTAAAGTAGAGAGCCATTTTCCGTCAGAGAGGGGGAATCCCCGGCTGAAAGTTCCCTCAGGTTCAGGTGGCAATCGAATTTCCCACGCAAGCTGCATTTTTGAAACAGATATAATGAAAGTAGGAAATGCCGTGTCTGCACGTTACGCAGCAATGAGCGCCTGTATGTTTTCAGAACATATGGGAATCAGGGTGGTATCGCGGGTAATTCCTCGTCCCTATACAGATAGGGATGGGGATTTTTTTATGCAAAATGATAGGAAAGGAAACGATAGTGATGAAAGAGAGATTACAGAGCATCAGAGACGAGGCGTTAAAAGCCATTGAAAGCGCCGACATGCCGGAGAAACTTAATGATGTGCGGGTGAAGTTCCTGGGGAAGAAAGGGGAGCTTACCGCAGTATTAAAAGGGATGAAGGACGTAGCGGCAGAGGACAGGCCGAAGGTCGGCCAGATGGTGAATGAGACTAGGGCGGCAATCGAATCCCTTCTTGAGGAGAGCAAAAAGAAGATGGAGCGCGCAATCCGGGCAGAGAAGTTAAAGCAGGAAGTGATTGACGTCACGCTCCCTTCAAAGAAAAACATGGTGGGGCACCGCCATCCGAACACGATCGCTCTTGAGGAAGTGGAGAGGATCTTCATAGGCCTGGGCTATGAAGTGGTGGAAGGCCCGGAGGTAGAATACGATCTTTACAACTTTGAGAAGTTAAATATCCCGGCCGACCATCCGGCAAAGGATGAACAGGATACTTTCTATATCAATAAAGAGATTGTGCTGCGTACCCAGACATCCCCGGTGCAGGCTCGGGTGATGGAGGAAGGGAAACTCCCCATCCGCATGATAGCGCCTGGAAGAGTGTTCCGCTCAGATGAGGTAGACGCTACCCATTCCCCGTCCTTTCATCAGATTGAAGGACTGGTTATTGATAAAAATATTTCCTTTGCAGATCTTAAGGGAACCCTTGAGGTATTTGCAAAAGAATTATTCGGTCCGGACACAAAGACAAAGTTCCGCCCGCACCACTTCCCGTTCACAGAGCCAAGCGCAGAGGTGGACGTATCCTGCTTTAAGTGCGGAGGGAAAGGCTGCCGTTTCTGCAAAGGCTCCGGCTGGATAGAGATCCTCGGCTGCGGAATGGTACACCCTCACGTCCTGGAGATGTGCGGCATCGACCCGGAAGAATACACCGGATTCGCTTTCGGTGTAGGCTTAGAGCGAATCGCCCTGCTCAAATACGAAATCGACGACATGCGCCTTCTCTACGAAAACGACATCCGATTCTTGCAACAGTTTTAGCGTTGGCAATGAGCAGTGCGCCGGGGAGCAATTCACCGATCGCGTTGTGCTTGCACAAAAGCAATCGGTGAATTGCTCCCCGGCATAGGG
>CAJTQA010000037.1:0-33835 GCA_910578455.1 uncultured Dorea sp. | reverse complement strand
CGAGAGCCCGTAAAGCGAGAAGGAGCGGAGCGGAAACGAGCTTAGCACTGCGGAGTAAAGGTGAGAGGAGCCGGCACAAAAGCAATCGGTGAATTGCTCCCCGGCATAGGGCGAGAGCCCGTAAAGCGAGAAGGAGCGGAGCGGAAACGAGCTTAGCACTGCGGAGCAGAGAGAGGAGCAGTGCCCGTACAAAAGCCAAACAAATTAAATCAATGTAAAAGGAGTTAAACAGATGAATACATCATTATCATGGATAAAAGCATATGTCCCGGACTTAAATGTCACGGCGCAGGAATACACTGACGCCATGACGTTATCCGGCACAAAGGTAGAAGGATATGAAGAATTAGACGCTGACCTTGACAAGATTGTCATCGGCCAGATTGACAAAATTGAAAAACATCCGGACGCAGATAAGCTGATTGTCTGCCAGGTAAATGTAGGCACAGAGACGGTGCAGATCGTTACAGGTGCGCCTAACGTGAAGGAAGGAGACAAAGTTCCGGTGGTGTTAGACGGCGGGCGCGTGGCGGGAGGCCATGAGCCGGGCAGCCGTGTGGAAGGCGGCGTAAAGATTAAGAAGGGGAAACTTCGCGGTGTGGAGAGTTTCGGCATGATGTGCTCCATTGAGGAGCTTGGCTCAAACAAAGATATGTATCCGGAGTCGCCGGAGTATGGCATCTACATTTTCCCGGAGGACGCCCAAGTGGGAGAAAGCGCTGTGAAAGCCCTGGGGCTTGACGACGTAGTGTTTGAGTATGAGGTGACGTCAAACAGGGTGGACTGTTTCAGCGTAATCGGAATCGCCAGGGAGGCAGCGGCGACTTTCCGGAAAAGCTTTGTGCCGCCGGTTGTGACGGAGACGGGAAATGGCGAGGATGTGAATGACTATATCAAGGTTTCCGTGAAAGATACTAAGCTGTGCCCCAGGTATTGTGCCAGGGTGGTAAAAAATATCAAGATCGGGCCGTCTCCTAAGTGGATGCAGAGGAGGCTTGCGTCTGTGGGAATCCGTCCCATCAACAATCTGGTTGACATCACCAACTATGTGATGGAAGAGTACGGGCAGCCCATGCATGCCTATGACCTTGACACGATCGCAGGCCGTGAGATTATCGTTCGCAGAGCTGCAAAAGATGAAAAGTTTGTGACACTGGACGGGCAGGAGCGGCAGATGGATGATTCCGTACTGATGATCTGCGACGGTGAGAAATCTGTGGGCATTGCGGGCATCATGGGCGGAGAGAATTCCATGATCACGGATGACGTGCATACTATGCTTTTTGAGGCGGCATGTTTCGACGGCACGAATATCCGTAAATCCAGCAAGAAAGTGGGCCTTCGGACAGATGCGTCGGGCAAGTTTGAAAAAGGGCTTGATCCTAACAATGCAAAGGCAGCTATTAACCGCGCCTGCCAGCTCGTTGAAGAGCTTGGGGCCGGAGAGGTAGTCGGAGGCATCGTGGATGTGTACGGGAAGAAGAAAGAACCGGTGAGGGTTCCTTTTGACGCGGAGAAGATTAATGCGATTCTCGGTACGGACATTTCCAGGGAAGAGATGCTTTCTTACTTTAAAATGCTTGACCTTGAATATGACGCGGAGACGAACGAGGTGATTGCGCCTACGTTCCGCCATGACTTGTTCCGCCTTGCGGATCTGGCAGAGGAAGTTGCGAGATTTTACGGCTATGACAATATCCCTACGACGCTGCCGGCCGGGGAGGCCACAGCAGGCAAGCTTTCCTTTAAGCTGAGGATTGAGGAGATTGCCAGGGATATTGCGGAGTTCTGCGGATTCAGCCAGGGGATGAGCTATTCCTTTGAGAGCCCGAAGGTATTTGACAAGCTTTTGATCCCGGCGGATTCTCCTCTGAGAAATACGGTGGAGATCATGAACCCTCTCGGGGAGGATTACAGCATTATGCGTACGACGTCTTTAAACGGGATGCTTACGTCGCTGGCAACTAACTACAACCGCAGGAATAAAAATGTAAGGCTCTATGAGCTTGGAAATATCTATCTTCCAAAGACGCTGCCTCTTTCAGAGCTGCCGGAGGAAAGGATGCAGTTTACCCTCGGAATGTACGGAGAGGGAGATTTCTTCAGCATGAAAGGCGTGGTAGAGGAGTTCTTTGACAAAGTGGGATTGCGGGGAAAAGAAAGCTATGACCCCAATGCCGGAAAGCCGTATCTCCATCCGGGACGTCAGGCGAATATTATTTACAATGGAGAGACGGTTGGGTACTTGGGAGAGGTACACCCGGAAGTGGCAGACAGCTATGGTATCGGAACGAGGGCTTACGTGGCAGTCATTGACATGCCGTATATTGTCAAGATGGCTACTTTTGACAGGAAGTATGCCGGAATTGCCAGATTCCCGGCTGTAAACCGCGACATCAGCATGGTAGTGCCAAAGCACATCCTGGCAGGGCAGATTGAGGAAGTCATTGAAAAGAAAGGGGGAGCGTATTTAGAGAGCTATGGGCTGTTTGATCTCTACGAGGGCTCCCAGATTAAGGAAGGTTTTAAGTCTATCGCTTATTCCATCGTGTTCAGGGCAAAGGATAAGACACTGTCAGATGCAGAGGTGACGGAGGCAATGGACAGAATCCTGAAAGCACTCGACGGCATGGGAATTGAGCTGCGGAAATAGAAAAGAGGTTTTACGGATGAATAAAAAACAGATAATCGGTATGACAGTAGCGGCAGCGCTGTTCATCATCATCGGGGTGAGCAGCGTGATCAGCAATACGTTTTCTCAAAAATCTTTGGAAAAAAGTATGGAGGAGGCCATATCTCTGACCGGCGGGTTTGACTTTGACGCGCCGATAAAGGATTATATTGCTGTGGTGGACGTGGTGGGAACCATTCAGGAGCAGGTGGAAACCGGTATTTTTGATACCCCGGCAGGATACCAGCATGTGACGACGCTGGAGTACATTGACGAATTGATAGATGATTCCAACAATAAAGGGATTCTTCTCTATGTGGATTCTCCGGGAGGAACGGTTTACGAGTCTGAAGAGCTTTATATGAAACTGGAAGAATACAAAGAGAAGACAGGGCGACCTGTATGGGATTATATGGCTCATTATGCGGCGTCAGGCGGCTACATGGTGTCTATGCCCTCAGACAGGATCTATGCAAATCCCAATACGGTGACAGGCTCCATCGGCGTCATCATGTCGGGCTATGACCTGACCGGGCTGTATGAAAAGCTGGGGATGCGCTATATCAGCATTACAAGCGGAAAGAATAAAGACAGCAGCCAGATGACGGAAGAGCAGATTGCGATTTACCAGTCACAGGTAGACGAATGTTACGAGAGCTTTGTAAAGAAAGTGTCGGACGGAAGGAACATGCCTGTGGAAGAGGTGAAGAAACTGGCAGACGGGCGCACATATACTGCAAAACAGGCAAAGGAAAATGGCCTGATAGACGAGATTGGCACCTATGATGACATGAAAGCCGAAATGAGCCGGGAACTTGGAACATATGAGTTTTACCAGCCAAAGAGCAAGGTCAGCATGCTTAACGAGCTGTTTTCGGGAGTTTCCGCGCTTATCCCCAAGTCAGAGGCACAGGTGCTAAAGGAGACCGCGGAAGAGAAGGAAAGCGGGGTGCTGATGTACTATGCAGAACAATTACAGTAATAAAGAGGCAGAGTACGCCGGGTTCTGGGTGCGTTTCTCCGCTTATATGATTGATTGCATTCTCGTGTTTTTTGCCCTTCTGATTATAAGAGTGATCATGTTGGGCGTGATGTCTGCCGTAAAAGGAACGGTGCTTGGAGGAAATATCCTGTTCCATTATAATCTTAAGGATATCGTCCTGTATGTGCTGCAAGTGCTGTATTTTATCTTGTGTACTTACTATACAGGAACAACTCTCGGGAAAAAGGCGATGAACCTGAGAGTTGTGTGTGCAGACAGAGAAGAGGAACTTACTTTGCTGAACGTGATATACCGCGAGACGATCGGAAGGTTTTTGAGCGGAGCCATAGTGGGAGCCGGGTATATCATGGCAGGAATCGACGGGGAAAAGAGAGGACTTCACGACATCCTCTGTGATACAAGGGTCATATATGCGAAAAAGATCAAGGTTATCGAGGCGGGAAGAACGATACGGACAGCATATGCGGAAGGCGGTTATGCAGCGGTAAATCCAGTGGAGGCTGCTTTTTCAGATTTGCGCTATCCGAAGACGGAAAGACAGGATGAAGTAAAACAGGAAAGCGCCGGGGAAACTCCAGCAAAGTATGAATATACACAGTGGAGACCGGAAAAACAAGATATGGCGGGGAAAAGCTTTGAAAGTGAAGTTGCAGAAAAACTGGATGCGGCAGAGAAAAGTCCTGAGAGTGAAGTTGCAGAAAAATCAGATGAAACGGAAAATATTTCCGAAACTCCAGTTCTGGAAGAAACGGGAATGCCGTGGGATACACCTTATAGAAAAGAATAGAGGAAAGGAATTCATAATTAATGAAACGCCAGGATTTTTATTATGAATTGCCGGAAGAATTGATTGCTCAGGATCCTCTTGAGGATCGCTCCAGCTCCAGGCTGCTTGTCCTTGACAGGCAGTCCGGGGCTGTTTCCCATCATACGTTCAGGGAGATTGCAGATTACCTGAATGAGGGCGACTGCCTCGTGATCAATGACACGAAGGTAATTCCGGCAAGGCTTATAGGCTCTAAAGAGGAAACGGGGGCAAAGATAGAGGTGCTCCTGCTGAAGAGAAAAGAAAATAATATATGGGAGACTCTTGTGAAACCCGGGAAAAAGGCAAAGGCCGGAGCGAGAATAAATTTTGGGGAAGGACTGCTTACAGGAGAGGTAGTGGGAATTGCTGAGGAGGGAAACCGCCTGATACGATTCTCCTATGAGGGGATATTTGAGGAAATCTTAGATCGGCTTGGCCAGATGCCCCTGCCGCCCTATATTACCCACCAGCTAGAGGATAAGAACCGGTATCAGACGGTATATGCGAAACATACCGGCTCGGCGGCCGCGCCCACGGCAGGACTTCATTTTACACCGGAGCTTTTAAAAGAGCTTGAGGAAAAAGGCGTGGAGATAGCGAGAGTGACGCTGCATGTGGGCCTGGGAACCTTTCGGCCGGTGAAAGTGGATGAGATTACAGATCACCATATGCATTCGGAGTTTTACCGGATAGACGAAGAGGCGGCGGAGAAGATCAACCGGGCGAAGGCGGCGGGAAATCGTGTCATCTGCGTGGGAACTACGAGCTGCCGCACGATAGAGTCTGCGGCTGACGAGACAGGACGGCTGGAAGAGAAAAGCGGATGGACAGAGATTTTTATCTATCCGGGATATCGGTTTAAGGTGCTGGACGGGCTGATTACGAATTTCCATCTGCCGGAATCAACGCTCATCATGCTTGTCAGTGCGCTGGCTGGGAGAGAGAATGTACTGGGGGCATATAAAGAAGCCGTAGAGGAAAGATACAGGTTCTTTTCTTTTGGGGATGCGATGTTAATCAAATAACGATCTTCAAGGGAAAAAATAGCCGCCATTACCCACAATAATGACGGCTTGCTTTGTAAAAGTCTAAAGTAACTCATTGTTGGGGGTAAGCCGTTTCTCTGGCTTTCCCTTTCATACAATGTAACATATTCGCAAGGAAGAAACAAGAATTATATTCTGCGTCAAACTATTTAAAACTAAAATAAAGAAGAATTGTAAAGGAAGGTGCGGCAATGACTGACTCAGTCCCCAATTATCTGCCCGTGAGCCTGCGTCAGGGCTATACGACCGGAACCTGTGCCCAGGCGGCCACGAAAGCGTCTGTGCAAATCCTTCTGGGAATATGCAGGGAGGAGGATATGACCTTTGTTGAGGTGGAACTTCCGAAGGGTAAAATGCTTGAACTTGAGGTTCTGGACATTAAAATTGATTATAAAGAAACGGAAAAGTTTCCCTATGCGGTTTCCTGTGCAGTCAGAAAGGACAGTGGGGATGATCCGGATATTACAAACGGAATATTAGTCTACAGCAGAGTGGAAAGAAAAAACCGCGCCGGAAAAGAGCCTGTCACCATTGACGGCGGGGATGGAGTCGGGCGCGTCACAAAGCCTGGATTAGAGCAGCCGGTAGGCGCGGCAGCGATCAACCGGGTTCCAAGGAGGATGATTCTGAAAGAAGTAGAAAAAGCCTGCATGGAGGCGGGTTATGAGCAGGGAATCCATGTAGAGATATCCATACCGGAGGGGAAAAGGCTGGCGGAAAAGACTTTTAACCCCAGGCTTGGAGTGGAGGGAGGCCTATCTGTCCTGGGAACAAGCGGGATTGTGGAACCTATGAGCGAGCAGGCTCTTCTGGATACCATATATCTGGATATGAGAGTGAAACTGGCAGGCCGGGAGAAAAAGTATCTGGTGATGGCGCCTGGAAACTATGGGCTTGAGTTTCTGGAAGAAGAATACGGGCTTGAGGAGTCATCTGTCGTAAAGTGCAGCAACTTTATCGGGCAGTCTGTTGACATGGCGGGCGGCCTTGGCTGTGAAGGGCTTTTGCTTGTGGGGCATATCGGCAAGCTCATAAAAATATCCGGGGGAATCATGAACACCCATTCCGGCCAGGGAGACTGCCGCATGGAGCTGCTGGCATGCGCTGCGCTGCTGGCAGGGCTTTCCGGACAGGCCGCAAGGGAGATGTTAGGCTGCGTTACGGCAGACGAGGCGCTGTCTAAGTGCACGGAGGAAGAGAGACGGCTCATAATGGCTCAGGTGATGGAAAAAATAGAAAAACATCTGGCCATGCGGGCGGCAGGCAGGATGAAAACCGGAGCGGTGGCGTTTTCCAGGGTATATGGGATTCTCGGGAAGACAAGCCTGTCAGACAGACTGATGAAGGAAATTTTATGATGCCGGATGTTTCGTGCCGGACATGGGAAGCATAGATAGCATAGAAACATAGAAAGCGTAAGGAGGACTTATGGTATATTTTGTGGGGGCAGGTCCGGGGGCGGAGGATCTGATCACGGTCCGGGGGGAACGTCTTTTGAAGGAGGCCCAGGTAGTGATCTACGCAGGGTCTCTTGTGAATCCCGAATTATTAAAGGGAGTGAGAGAGGGCTGTGAAGTTTATAACAGCGCCTATATGACGCTGGAGGAAGTGATGGAAACCATCATAGAAGCAGAGAAAAAGGGGCGCATGACAGTGCGGCTGCATACCGGCGACCCGTGCCTTTACGGAGCGGTCAGGGAGCAGATGGACATTCTTGACAGAGAGGGGATTCCTTATGAGTCCTGTCCGGGGGTCAGCTCTTTTTGCGGGGCGGCGGCGGCGCTGAACCTGGAATATACCCTTCCGGATGTGAGCCAGAGCGTGGTGATCACCAGGATGGAGGGAAGGACGCCTGTGCCTGGGAGAGAAAGTGTCCGGGCGTTTGCGGAGCACGGAGCCACCATGGTTCTTTTTTTAAGCGCAGGACTTCTGAAGGAGCTTGCAGAGCAGCTGCTTTTAGGAGGATTTAAAGAAGACACTCCTGCAGCTATCGTATACAAGGCCACATGGCCGGAGGAAGAGAGCCATGTCTGCACGGTTGGCACGCTTAAGGAGACGGCGGAGAAGTACGGTATTACGAAAACGGCGCTGATCATCGTGGGCGAGGCAGTGCGCCATAGGCAGTATCAGCGGTCAAAGCTTTATGATCCTGGTTTTTCCACAGGGTTTCGGAAAGAGGCAGGCAGATGAAAAAGATTTCTATCATTAGCTTTTCGCCCTGCGGATATGCTCTTGCAGAAACAGTCAGGGAGGCGTTAGCGTCTCTTGGGTATGACGCGGTGGCGGAGAGGAAATACAAAGGAGCCGATGATTCTGTGCCGGTATCGGTCTCCCAGTGGGCGGGGCAGCAGTTTAAATCAAGCGACGCGCTTGTATTCGTAGGGGCGGCGGGGATTGCAGTGCGGGCCATCGCTCCTTTTGTAAAAGACAAGACGGCTGACCCGGCAGTGATTGTGATGGACGAGAAAGGGAATTACTGCATTCCGGTTCTGTCCGGACATCTCGGGGGAGCCAATGAGCTTGCAAAAAAAATAAGCGGGATGACTGGAGCTTCGGCCGTCATCACTACAGCGACGGATCTGCACGGGAAATGGGCGGCAGACATGTTTGCAAGGAGAAATGACCTTAAGATAAGCGATATGAAGAAAGCGAAAGAATTGTCTTCAAAAGCTCTGGCAGGAGAGAAGATTTCCGTGTATATAGAAGAAAGGTTCTGCCGGACAAAAGCTGCCTTGCCGGAGGGTCTTTGCCTGTGGGAAAACGGGGAGGAGCCACCGGACGTTGCGGTAAGCATCTGGCAGAATGACGCGTGGAGCCAGACGCTGTACCTGATTCCCAAGGCTTTAGCAGTGGGCATCGGGTGCAGGAAAGGAACAGGGGAAACGGAGATTGAGAGTCAGGTAAGACAGGCTTTTGGTAAGAGAAAGCTTATTTTTGAAAGCATATTCACGGTTTCCAGCATTGATCTGAAAAAGGAGGAGGCAGGGCTTTTGGAGTTCTGCAAAAAATATGGCCTGACGCTTGAGACATACTCTGCAGAGGAGCTTAGGAATACGGAGGGGGAATTTGCCTCTTCGGATTTTGTAAAGCAGATAGCCGGGGTTGACAATGTGTGTGAGAGAAGCGCAGTGCGCGCGGCCGGGGAAGGGGCGCTCATACTCCCGAAACAGGCGGGAGAGGGCGTGACGGTGGCGGCAGCGGTCAGGAAATGGAGTGTGGATTTTGAATAAAGTATATGTGGTGGGCATCGGCCCGGGAGCCTATGAGCAGATGACGGTGAAAGCGGCGAAAGTCTTAGGGGAATGTGAAGTTATCGTCGGATATACCGTGTACGCGGAGCTTTTAAAAGAGCATTTCCCGGACAAAGAATATATGACGACGCCTATGCGGCAGGAGGAATCAAGATGCCGCATGGCATTTGAAGAGGCGCAGAAAGGAAGAAAAGTATCCATGGTGTGCAGCGGGGATTCGGGAATCTATGGCATGGCAGGATTGATGCTGGAGATTGGAAAGAACTATCCTGACGTAGAGGTGGAAGTGATCCCGGGGGTGACGGCTGCGCTTGGAGGGGCATCCATCCTTGGCGCGCCGCTGGGGCATGACGTGTGCCTCATCAGCTTAAGCGATCTTATGACCCCCTGGGCTGTGATTGAGAAGAGGCTCGTATCGGCCGCCAGGGGAGATTTTGTAATCTGTATTTACAACCCCTCCAGCAGGAAACGGAAAGGGTATCTTGCGAGGGCGTGCGAAATCCTTCTCCGGTATAAGGACAGGGAAACCGTGTGCGGCATTGTACGCAATATCGCAAGGAGCGGGGAAGAGAGGGAAGTGCTGACGCTTGGCCAGTTAAAGGATACGGAGGCGGATATGTTTTCCACCGTATTTGTCGGCAGCAGTGAGACCCGCGTCGTCAGCGGGAAGATGGTGACGCCGAGAGGATATAAGGCAGAGAAGGAGCCTGTGAGATGAAGGACAGAAGAATTCTTATATTTGCGGGAACTACCGAGGGAAGGAAACTATCGGAATACCTGGCGCAAAATGGGGCACGTCTTTATATCTGCGTTGCCACAGCCTACGGGGAGAGCCTTCTGCCAAAGGGGGAGAATGTAACAGTGTCCTGCAAACGGCTGGACAGCAGGCAGATGCAGGAGCTTATCCGGGAGTACGCGCCCTGCCTTGTGGTAGATGCGACCCATCCTTTTGCCTGTGAGGCGACCCGGAATATCAAGACAGCCTGTACGGCCTGCGGAAAGGAATATATGCGGCTGAACCGGGAAGAGGCGGGCGCCGGGAACTGCATTTACGTGGAGAGCATAGAAGAGGCGGTAGCATTTTTGCAGGAAACAAGCGGAAATATCCTAGCGGTTACAGGGAGCAAGGAACTTGCTGCATATACAAGACTTGAAAACTATCAGGAGCGTTTGTATGCAAGGGTGCTATCTTCTGCCGATGCGGTAAGAAAATGCGAGGAGCTTGCCATCAGGGGAAGGCATCTGCTTTGCATGCAGGGTCCTTTTTCGGAAGAATTAAATTACGCGCTGTTAAAAGAATACGGGATAGAGTGGATGGTGACGAAAGAGTCGGGAAAGACAGGAGGATTCCCGGAAAAGCTCGCCGCAACGGAGAGAGCCGGGGTGAAACTGATCGCAGTGGGCAGGCCTCTTCAGGAAAAAGGATATGGCTATGATGCGATGAGGAAGTATTTGGCAGAAAGATTGGAACTTGAAAGAGATTTCCGGCCTGTGAAGATATCCATCGTCGGAGCAGGAACAGGGTCGGCAGATTTCCTTACCGTAAGGGCAAAGGAAATCTGTGAGGAGGCTGAGCTTATAATCGGCGCAAGACGGGTGGCGGAGGCTGCTGCCGGAAAAAGGCAGGAAGTCTTCTATGCATACAGGCCGGAGGAGATTGCAGGCTATATAAAGAGGCATCCGGAATACCAAAAGATTGCCGTTGTCTTTTCCGGCGACACGGGATTTTACAGCGGGGCAAAAAAACTTATGGGAGTGCTGAAAGAGGAAGATATGCTGAAAGATGCGGACACAGAAGTGATTCCGGGGATCTCGTCGGTTTCTTATTTCAGTGCCAGGATTGGTGTGTCGTGGGAGGATGCGGCGCTGGCAAGTGTTCACGGGAGAGAATGTAATATCGTCATAACGGTTCGGGAGAACAAAAAGACGTTCCTCCTGCTTGGAGGTACGGACGGGGCTGCCCATATGTGCCGCCGGCTGACAGACTTCGGATATGGGGAGCTGGAAGTTTGTGTGGGAGAGAATCTTTCCTGCCCGGATGAAAAAATCAGCGCTGGGAAGGCAGAAGAATTCTGCGGGCATATATCAGGCCCGCTTGCCCTGCTTTACATATATAACCCTGATGGCGGGAGGCAGGCGGCGGGCTGCGGGATTTTGGACGAATCTTTTATCAGGGGAAAGGTGCCTATGACAAAGGGGGAAGTCCGTACCGTCAGCCTTGCAAAGCTCAAGGTTTGCAGAGATTCCATCGTCTACGACATCGGCGCCGGGACTGGCTCCGTGGCAGTGGAGGCGGCGCGGCTTGCGGCGTTGGGGAAGGTTTACGCGTTTGAGGAAAAAGGAGAGGCGGCGGAGCTGATTGACAGGAATAAATACAAGTTTGGAACGGAGAACCTTTCTGTAGTGAAAGGGCATGTTCCTGAAGTTTTAGAGGGCGTTGAGAGGCCGGACTGCGTATTCATAGGAGGCAGCGGAGGGTGTCTTAAGGAAATCCTCCGGAAAGTGACAGAGGGCTGCCAGAAGGTAAGGATCGTCATCAACGCCGTCTCTCTGGAAACTGTGTCCATCGCGATGCAGTGGATCGGTGAGCTTAAGGAGCATGGGAAATGCAGGGTGGAGGAGGAAGAAATCCTTCAGCTATCCGTGGCGAAAGCGAGAGAGATTGGGAGGTATCATATGATGACAGGACAGAATCCAATCTTTATCATAAGTATGACAGTTTTTGGAGAGACGATATGACAGTACAGATTCCGCGGTTATTGATTGCCGCAGGGCGCAGCGGCGCGGGAAAGACAATGGCATCCTGCGGGCTTATCCAGGCTCTTAAGGAGCGGGGGCATCAGGTGAGCGCCTTTAAGTGCGGGCCGGATTACATAGACCCTATGTTTCACCGGGAGGCTCTTGGGGTAGCCAGCTATAATCTGGACAGCTTTCTGTGCGGAAAGGAGAACATGAGGGAAATCCTCGCGTGCCGCGGCGCAGCAAAGAAAACAGGCGAGAGCGGTGAGCCGTTAGCCATCCTTGAGGGGGTCATGGGGTACTATGACGGGCTCGGCGGGTGTTCGGTGCAGGCAAGCACCTATGACGCGGCAGAGGCTACGGATACGCCGGTAGTCTTTGTGGCGGATTGTAAGGGGGCAAGCGTGTCTGTCGTTCCGTATATAAAAGGGTTTTTGGCATATAAGGAAGAGGAACGTGCTCAAAGCGGCATCCGGGGAGTGCTATTAAACCGCATCTCTCCTATGCTCTACGGAAGGGTGAAGGAACGGATTGAAAAGGAAACTTCCGTAAAAGTTTACGGGTATCTTCCGGACATGGAGGAATTATCCTTTGAGAGCCGTTATCTTGGGCTTAAGCTGCCCGGGGAGGTCCATGATATACAGAAGAAACTGAAAGCGGTCGGCGCATGTCTGGAAAAGACAGTAGATCTT
The DNA here is from genome assembly GCA_910578455.1 of uncultured Dorea sp. Classification (GTDB taxonomy): domain Bacteria; phylum Bacillota; class Clostridia; order Lachnospirales; family Lachnospiraceae; genus MD308. The sequence continues at coordinate 21,625 of CAJTQA010000037.1, read as the reverse complement.
GACGGACTGGTACGGCTTGCCCAATCGGCGCCGGGTATTGAAACTGCAGGCGAGGAGGCAAGTTTTTTTCCCGGTAAAAGGAGCGGCTTTAATAGAATACGTATCGGAGCGGCGAAAGACCAGGCGTTTTGCTTTATCTATGAAGATAATCTCCGAATCCTGAGAGAGCTGGGGGCAGAGATCGTTCCCTTTTCTCCCCTTGAAGACAAAAGACTTCCTGATAATCTTGACGGGATTGTCCTATACGGGGGATATCCGGAGCTGTTTGCGGATAAGTTAAGCGCAAATATTTCCATGAGAGAGGACATAAAAGCAGCTCTTGAAAACGGACTGCCCTGTATGGCGGAGTGCGGAGGGTTCCAGTATCTTCAGGAGGCCATACGGGATGAAAAGGGAAACTATCATCCGATGTGCGCGTTTTTGCCGGGGGAGAGCTTTCTGTCTTCGGGGCCGCGGCGGTTCGGGTACGTGACGCTGAGCGGGGGGAAGGTGTTTGGGAAAGAAGTGGGGGAAATCTCTGCCCATGAATTCCACTATTATGATTCCGGGCAGTGCGGAGAGGCATTTACCGCAAAAAAGCCATTGTCAAACCGCTCGTGGAAATGTATGATAAGTACAGAGACTCTGCTTGCAGGCTACCCGCACATCCACTATGCCGGGAACCGAAAAGTGGCAGAGGCGTTTTTGGAGGCGTGCGTATGGAAAAGGAATTAAAGGCGCTGATAGGCCGCATACAGCCCATTGACCGGAGAGCCATGGAATCAAGCCGGAAAAGGTGGAACTCTATCGCAAAGCCTCTGCACAGCTTAGGAAAGCTTGAGGATGCCGTTATCCAGATTGCCGGGATAACCGGGGATGCGGATGTAAAGCTCGGTAAAAAGGCTCTGGTGATCCTGTGCGCGGACAATGGAGTCGTCGCGGAGGGCGTGACTCAGACAGGCCAGGAAGTGACGGCTATCGTGGCGGAAAATTTCCTCTCCGGAGGCAGCAGCGCTGCCATTATGTGCGAGAGGGCGGGGATAGATATCTTTCCTGTGGATATCGGCATGGCATCGGATACGAAGGTGCCGGATTATAAGATTGCCCGCGGCACAAAAAACATGGCAAAAGAGCCGGCCATGACAAGGGAAGAGGCTGTCCGCGCCGTGCTTACAGGCATCCGTCTCGTGAGAGAGAAAAAAGACGAGGGATATCAGCTTTTGGCCACCGGGGAGATGGGCATAGGAAATACTACCACCAGCAGCGCAGTAGCGTCCGTACTTCTGGGAGAGAGTGCAGAGCAGATGACGGGAAGGGGCGCCGGGCTGTCGTCCGGAGGGCTGCGGAGGAAAAAGGAAGTCATCACAAGGGCAATAGCCCTCCATAAGCCCGACGCGGCGGATGCGCTGGATGTTCTATCGAAAGTAGGAGGGTTTGACCTGGCAGGACTTGCAGGGATTTTTCTGGGAGGGGCAGTTTACCGGATTCCCGTGCTCATAGACGGATTTATATCAGCGGCGGCAGCGCTTGCGGCTGTCAGGATGTGCGGAACGGTTAAGGAATATATGATTCCATCCCATGTGTCGAAGGAGCCGGGTGTCCGCAAAGTTTTTGCCGCCCTTGGAATGGAGCCTCCGCTGGACTGCGGTATGTGCCTGGGAGAAGGAACCGGGGCGGCAGCCTTCGTTCCTGTGCTGGAGATGGCGCTTGAGGTATACCGGAGGATGGGAACATTTGCTGAAAATAAGATTGAAGATTATAAGGAGCTTGGAGAGTAGAGATGATTCATCTGATAACCGGGGGCAGCGGCAGCGGGAAGTCGGCTTATGCGGAAAATGAGCTTTTGCGGGTCGGGGAGCTGCAGACTGACGCGGGAAGATACCCTTATGTATATGCCGCCACCATGAGGCCTTATGGAGAGGAAACGATGAGGAAAATCATGCGGCACCGTCAGATGCGGGCCGGGAAGGGCTTTGTGACCTTGGAATGTCCCTCGGGGCTTTCCGGTGTTGCTCTGCCGGAGAACCGGGGCGTTTTGTTGGAGTGCGTGTCCAATCTTGCAGCAAACGAGCTTTTCTGTGAAGACGGCACCATAAAAGATGCGAAGGAAACGGCAGAAAAGATAATAGAAGGGATCCGGTGCATTTCCAGACAGACGGAGAACCTTGTCATTGTGACCAATGAAGTAAATGCGGACGCAGAATGTTACAGTGAGGAGACGGAACGCTATATTTTTCTTGTGGGAAAGGTAAATCAGGAGATTGCCCGGATGGCGGACAGGGTGACGGAAGTTGTGTACGGGATTCCCGTGCAGGTGAAAATACGATGAAAAAGATGTGGAATAGTTTTAAAATTGCGGTTTCTATGTATAGCAAGCTACCTGTTCCCAAAAGTGAGTGGACAGAGGAAAATATATCGCATGCATTTATATTTTTTCCTTGGATAGGCGCGCTGATAGGATTTATCGTCTATGGAGTTTTTAAACTGAAGGAATGGTGCCTGGCGGGGGAATATGGGATTTCCGGCATGACCTTTACAGTGCTGATGGTGCTTGTGCCGGTAGGGATAACCGGAGGAATCCATATGGACGGATTTTTGGATACCCAGGACGCTTTAAGCTCTTATCAGGAAAAAGAGCGTCGGCTTGAGATTTTAAAAGATCCCCATACCGGGGCATTTGCCGTGATGTCCTGTGCCGTGTATCTTCTCTGCATTGTTGGGATCTATGCATCTTTCGGTGAGAGGAGCGCCCGCTCGGCGGCCTTTGGGTTTGTGCTTTCCAGGACGTTAAGCGCACTTTCGGTCCTTACATTTCCAAAGGCGAAAAAAAGCGGACTTGCAGCCGCCTTTTCAGACAGTGCCAGTAAAAAGACAGTAAAGGCGGTGCTGGTCTGCTATCTGGCGGTTTTGTGTCCGGCGATGATGGCGGCGGGAAGAGAGTCAGGGGCGGCGGCAGTTTTGGCGGCTGCTGCCGTATATGCATATTACCGGCGGATGTCGTTACGGAACTTCGGCGGGATAACTGGAGATCTGGCAGGGTATTTTTTGCAGATGTGCGAGCTTTGGATGGCGGCGGCGGCAGTGGGAGCGGAGATAATGAAGGCATGCCTGGGATGATGCAGCGGGAAGATGCTGAAAACAGGTCTAAAACGATAAGTCAGGATACGGGAAAGACAAATTATGATTATGGTGATTGGCGGGGCATATGAAGGGAAACTTGATTATGCAGGAAAACAGTACCCGGAAATCTGCTGGACAGACGGTGAAAAATGTGGGATGGAAGAGATTTTCCGGTGCGGCGGAGTGTATAACTTCCATGGATACATCGCCAGATGGATGAAGGAAGGAAAGGAAGCGTCAGAGCTTCCGAAGAAAATAAAGGCAGAAAATCCGGCTCTTATAATTGTGACGGATGAGGTTGGATGCGGCATTGTTCCGACAGACCCATTTCTGAGGGAATACCGGGAGGCGGCAGGGAGAATCTGCACAGAACTTGCAGGGTTTTCGGAGGAGGTATACAGGGTAATCTGCGGAATCGGGACAAAAATTAAAGGATGAGAGAAGATGAAAGTTTATTTAATCAGGCACGGAAGCACACAAGGGAATCTGTCGGGGCGTTATATCGGAAAGACTGATGAAGGCCTTTGCGGAGAGGGGGCGGAAATGCTCATAAAAAGGCAGGAAAAGGGAGCTTATCCGGAGGCGGACGCTGTCTTTGCAAGCCCCTTGAAAAGATGCATGCAGACGGCAGGCATTATTTTCCCGGGAAAGGAAGTGACGGCTATCCCGGAACTTTCAGAATGCGATTTCGGAATATTTGAAAATAAAAATTATGAAGATTTAAAAGATGTTCCCCAGTATCAGCTCTGGATGGAGAGCGGCGGGAGAAACGGGTTTCCCGGAGGGGAGAGCAGAGAAAAGTTTGCCAGGAGAATCCTTGAGGGATTTGAGAAGGCACTCAGGATGTGCGGCGGCTCTGCGGCAGCATTTGTCGTCCATGGCGGCACGATTATGAGCATTATGGAAAAATACGCATATCCGAAAAAAGGGTTTTATGATTTTCAGGTAGGGAACGGAGAAGGGTATGAGCTTACTTTGGCAGACAGCCTTGCAGGCGGTGATTCCGGTGACAGCCGGGTTTGTGCTGGATCTGGTTTTGGGAGACCCGAGCTGGCTGTATCATCCGGTTCGTCTGATCGGTCATCTGATTACGCGGACGGAAAAAATTATAAGAAATTGTTTCCCTGATTCAAAAGCGGGAGAGAGGGCAGGCGGAACAGTGCTGGTGCTGATCGTAGTTATTGTCAGTACGGCGGTGCCGCTTTTTCTGCTGTATTTTGCTTACCGGTTTGGCATGTGGCCTGGCATCTTGGCGGAGAGCTTTATGTGCTGCCAGCTTTTTGCGGTCAAATCTCTGCGGACGGAGAGCGATAAGGTGTACCGCGCCTTAAAAGAGGAAGGGCTTATAGAGGGAAGGCTTGCGGTTTCCATGATAGTAGGGAGAGACACGGAAAAGCTGAGTGAGAAAGGCGTCATAAAAGCGGCAGTGGAGACGGTGGCGGAAAATACGTCGGACGGCGTGATCGCGCCGATGCTTTATATGGCCATAGGAGGAGCGGCGTTGGGATTTGCATATAAGGCGGTCAATACTATGGATTCTATGGTAGGATATAATAATGAGCGGTATCGGTATTTTGGAACGGCTGCCGCCAAGCTGGATGACGTGATGAATTATATTCCCGCCAGAATCAGCGCATGTCTCATGATCGCTGCGGCGCGTCTGTGCGGGATGGATGGGGAGGGGGCCTTGCGGATCTACAAAAGAGACAGGAAAAACCACAAAAGCCCCAATGCAGCGCAGACAGAGTCCGTCATGGCAGGCGCGCTCAGCGTGCAGCTTGCCGGGGATGCATGGTATTTCGGAAATCTCTGTAAAAAGCCTGCCATCGGGGATGCTGTCAGGGAAGTTGAGACAGAGGATATCCGGAGGGCGCATGTACTTTTATACGGTACATCCGTGCTGGGAATCCTGGTGTTTACGGCGGTAAAGATTCTGGCGCTGGCATTGTGTGCGCTATAAGCCTGATAAAGATAATAGATAATGGGCGTTTGCAAAATTTCTGCCCAGAGAGCAGGAGGTGTTCATTTTGACGGGAAAGACAATTTATTTTGACAACGGCAGCACGTCTTGGCCGAAAGCGCCGGGCGTTGCGAAAGCGATGGCGGAGCTTTTGGAAAACGGAGCGTTTAATATCAACCGGGGGAATTATGCGGGAGCTTACGAGATAGAGGGCATCGTGCTGGATACGAGGGATAAGCTTTCACGGCTTTTTGGCGGCGGAGACTCGAGAGCGGCGGTGTTCACGCCCGGAGTAACATATTCCCTGAATTATTTTATCAAGGATGTATTAAAAGACGGCGGCCATGTGCTGGTGACGGGCCTGGAGCACAATGCGGTCATGCGGCCGTTAGAGCAGATGAGGGGGCGGGGAGTCTCTTATGATATCGTTCCGGTGGATACGGAGGGGAACCTTGACCCGGATATGCTTGAGGGCATGGTAAAACCGGATACGAGGGCGGTAATCGCCACTCATGCGTCAAATGTGTGCGGCACGATAGTGCCGGTTGGGGAAGTTGGGGAGATCTGCCGGAAAAAGAACCTTTATTTTGCTGTGGACACAGCTCAGAGCGCGGGAACGATACCGGTGGATATGGAAAAGTACGGCATTGATTTTCTGGCGTTTACCGGGCATAAGGGGCTATTAGGGCCTCAGGGCATCGGAGGGTTTCTTATATCGGAGGAACTGAATGAAAACATGCAGCCGCTGATCGCGGGTGGAACAGGCAGCCAGTCGGACAGCCTTCGGATGCCGGAAAACCTTCCGGATAAATATGAGAGCGGAACCATGAACCTCCCGGGGATCATCGGTCTTCACGCTGCTTTGGAATATCTGGAAAAAACAGGAATTGACGTAATCCATAAAAAGAAAATGGCGCTGACAGAGCATTTCCTGAACCAGGTGAAAGAGATTCCAAAAGTTCGTATCGCGGGGAGGAAAGATACTGAAAACCGGGTTGCGGTGGTGTCGCTTGATTTTCAGGCTGTGGACAATGCGGTGGCGGCATTTGAGCTGGAGCAGGAATATGGGATTATGACGAGGGTTGGCCTTCACTGCGCGCCCACAGCCCACAAATCGATCCATACTTTTCCCCAGGGAACGGTGAGGTTTGCTTTTGGCGCGGAAAACACAATGGAAGAGATTGATCTGTGTGTGGAAGGAATAAAGAGAATTGCACAGTAAAAATTGTTTGGCATATTCGGATGAATATTGACAGAAAAGGCAGCATTTTGATATATAGAAAACATCTATAAATATAGGAATATATGATAATTATCAATGGGTGAAAAACAAGGATTCCATAGCTTATGAGCCATAAAAATGATACACTGATTGTAATACATATATAAAATGTCTTACTTAAGGAGGAAGTTTGAAATGGCTGACAATCATAAGATGTGGGAAGAACTTGGAATGAACCTGGAGCTGCACGACCAGCTCTGCGAGGTGCTCCCGCAGGCATTTGGGGATGTCTTTTTATCACAGGAGAACAGGCCGGAGGGAATGGATTATTATAACATGGTCGTAGCGGACATCCACGGCATACGCCCGGCAGAGCTTATCGAGCATCAGAAAAAGGGCGGAAAGGTGTTCGGCACGTTCTGCGTGTATGTTCCGGACGAGGTAATCTTTGCGGCGGACGCAATCGCTACAGGACTCTGCGGCGGCTCCCAGTTCTGGGTTCCAGGCGGAGAGAAAGTGCTGCCGACCAACACATGCCCGCTCATCAAGGCATCTGTCGGCGCAAGGCTTGACCGCACCTGCCCGTTCTTTAGGATTGCAGATATGTACATTGGAGAGACGACCTGCGACGGAAAGAAGAAAGCATGGGAGATACTCTCTGAGGACGTTCCGGTACATGTGATGGATCTTCCGCAGATGAAACGCGCGAAAGACGTTAAGGCGTGGGCGGAGGAGATTACAGCGTTAAAAGAGAAGGTAGAGGAATTTACCGGCAATAAGGTGACTGCTGAGAAGTTGGCGGAGACGATCAAACTGATCAATAATAAGAGAAAAGCCCTGGCAAGGCTTTATGACTGCCGTAAGAATGAGACGCTGCCGATTAGCGGCACGGATGCCCTTGTGATTTCCCAGATCGCGTTCTATGATGATCCGGCGAGGTTCACCCAGATGACCAACAAGCTGTGCGACGAGTTAGAGCAGAGAATCAAAGACGGCGTCAGCGTAGTTCCGGCAGGCACAAAGCGTATTATGCTGACAGGAACGCCTCTTGCGATCCCGAACTGGAAACTGCACAATATCGTGGAGACAAGCGGTGCAGTCGTTGTCTGTGAAGAGATGTGTACAGGAACGCGTTACTTTGAGAATTATGTGGACGAGAGCAAAGAGACCGTGGAAGACCAGATTACGGCAATCGCAGAGCGGTACATGAATATCAACTGTGCATGTTTCACCCCGAACCATGCGAGAATCGACGATATCCTCCGTCTGGCGAAAGAGTACAAGGTTGACGGCATCATTGATGTGAATCTTAAGTTCTGCAACCTGTATGATACGGAAGGGTATTTTGTAGAGCGCGCTATGAAAGAGGCAGGAATCCCGGTGCTTGGCATTGAGACAGACTATACGGACAGCGATGCACAGCAGCTCCGCACAAGAGTCAGCGCATTTGTGGAAATGCTGAACAACTAAGGAAGGCTATTATGGAGAAGATACAGCATTATGTGTTGTTTCCGAACCACGATAATGGGATGCGTCTTTATAATGAACTGAAAAAGCTGGGGGTTTGGGCAGTCATTGCCCCGACCCCCAGAAGTGCGAGTAAATGCTGCGGGATTTCGCTTATGATAAAAGAGGAAGACATAGAGACGGTTCAAGATTGCGTGTCGGAACATGGAATTGAGATTTTAAAGATTGCTGCGGTGGAAAAGGATCTGAATCCGCACAGAGACAGATATTGTTAGAAGGATATTTATATATTGCATGAATGTGCTGAAAGGTGAAACGGAAGATGAATTATGTAGGGATTGATATTGGCTCCACGGCATCAAAGGTAGCGGTGATTGGGGAAAAGGACTTGAAATTTGTACTCCCCACTGGATGGAGCAGCAAGGAGACGACGTCGCTTATCAGGGAAAAGCTCCTGGCGGACGGGGTGGATGTGGGAAACCCTGAGACGAAGACAGCCGCTACCGGATATGGCAGGATTGCCGTGGACTTTGCGGATTATGTCATCACAGAGATTACCTGCCATGCGAGAGGCGGCAGAGAGATGGCGGGAAATGAGTGTACGATTATCGACGTCGGCGGGCAGGATACGAAGGTGATCTTAGTATCCGGGGGCATGGTACAGGATTTCCTGATGAATGACAAGTGCTCGGCGGGAACGGGAAAATTTCTGGAAATCATGGCAAACCGCCTGGGAGTGAGCCTTCAGGAACTTTTTGACATGGCGGCGGCAGGAACGGTACTGCCAATCAGCTCCCTGTGCACTGTATTTGCAGAATCCGAGGTCATCAATTACATCGGGGAGGGCAAAAACCGGGAGGATATCGCGGCAGGCGTGGTAGATTCGGTGGCGGCAAAGGTGGCGCAGCTGAGCCAGCGGAAGAACCTGTCGGAGAAGGTGATACTGACCGGTGGTTTAAGCCACAGTGAGTATTTTACAAAAATATTGTCAGGCAAGGTCGGGAAGACGGTGGAACCGACGGCGGACGGGAGATATGCGGGGGCGCTGGGGGCGGCGCTTTTGGCGAGAGAGAAATCGGCACAGAAGTAAGAGTGCCGGTTTTTGTTTTGAGAGATTAAAAAAGCATCTATTGAGAAAGCCATTGCGGTGTGGTAGAATTACCAGCATAGGAGGTGTTTGGAATGAAAGTTTTGATGATTAACGGAAGTCCTCGTGCGGAGGGGAATACATATGCTGCTTTGCAGGAGATGGAGAAGATTTTTAAAGAGGAAAGCATCGAGACGGAGATTCTTCATGTTGGCAGCATGGCTGTCAGGGGGTGTATCGCCTGCGGCTCCTGCGCGAAGAATGGAAAATGTGTGTTTGACGATGTGGTAAATGAGGCGGCGCCTAAGTTTGCAGAGTGCGACGGGCTTGTGGTTGGAAGTCCGGTGTATTATGCGTCGGCAAATGCTACGCTGATTGCGTTTCTTGACCGGCTGTTTTACAGCACAGGCTTTGACAAGACGATGAAGGTCGGAGCCAGCGTGGTGGCGGCAAGAAGAGGCGGCTTATCTGCCACCTTTGACGAGCTGAACAAGTATTTTACGATTTCCGGCATGCCGGTGGCGTCAAGCCAGTATTGGAACAGCATCCACGGGAGGACGCCGGGGGAGGCGAAGGAAGACGCAGAAGGCCTGCAGACCATGCGCGTGCTGGCGAGGAACATGGCATTTCTCATGAAGAGCATCGCGCTTGGAAAAGAAAAGTACGGACTTCCAGAGAAGGAAGACCGGGTGTCAACGCATTTTATACGAGGAGATATGGTATGAGAAAGAGAGGAGAGGGAGCCTGCCTGGTATGCGGCAGGCTCATTGTATATTACGAGAAGGCGAGGCAGATGGAGTGCGTGATGTGCCATCGGCAGTTTGAGAGCCATGCCGGGTGTGAGGACGGGCATTATGTGTGTGATGAATGCCATGGGGCAAAGGGGATTGAAGTGATACTTGAAGGGTGTAAAAAATGCACTTCTAAAAATCCGGTGGAGATTATGCAGAAATTGATGGAAGACCCTTACATCTATATGCATGGTCCGGAGCATCATGTGATGGTGGGAGCCGCGCTTATTACGGCTTATTATAACAGCGGGGGATTTGCCGGAGACAGGGCGAGAGCGGATTATGAGAGCGCGCTGGAGGAGATGAAGTCGCGGGGGAGCGAATACCCGGGCGGCTCCTGCGGATTGTGGGGGTGCTGCGGCGCGGCGGTGAGCGCAGGGATGTTTATGAGCATTGTCACAAAGGCGACGCCCCTTACGGGCAAGTCCTGGGGGCTATCTAACCGGATGACCGCCGAGGCGCTGAAGGCTATCGGAGAGCTTGGCGGGCCGAGGTGCTGCAAGAGGAATTCCTTTACGGCGGCTGCGGCTGCGGTGAAGTATACGGCGGAGAACTTAGGGATTGAGATGGAGCTGCCGGAAAAGATACAGTGTGAGTTCTCGGGGGAGAACCGGGAATGTCTGAGAAAGCGGTGTCCGTACTATAGGGATGCAAATTGGATATAGGATAGCAGAGGAAGAAAATAATGGCTCAGAACGCGCAGAATATGGTGCTAACATCATAAAGAAATTATCAAAAGAACTTACGGAGCAATATGGAAAAGGATATGACCGCAGCAATCTTTATCACTGTTTGCGATTCTATAAAGAGTTTCCTAAGATTGACCTGGTCTCATTATCGTGCTTTATTACAAGTAACAGATTCTGCTGCCCGCAGCTGGTATGAGAAAGAGGCATATGAACAGACATGGAGCGTCCGTACGTTGCAGCGTAATATCAACACACAATATTACTGCCGTATATTACAATCTCAGCATAAAGATTTGGTAGAGTAGGAAATGCTTGATAAAACTTTTGACTTCCAAAATGATAAACTTGAATTTATTAAAAATCCTGTTGTGGCTGAATTTTTAGGATTAGCACCAAACTCAGATTATGCGGAAACTGATTTGGAAACCAGCATTATTTCAAATATTCAGAAATTTTTGATGGAAATGGGAAAGGGCTATGCTTTTGTAGCCCGTCAGCAGCATATAAAAACAGAAAAAGAGGACTATTTCATAGATCTTGTATTTTACAATTATATTTTGAAATGCTTTGTCCTGATTGATTTAAAAACAGGGAAAATTACGCATCAGGATGTAGGACAGATGGACATGTATATCCGTATGTATGATGAACGAAAGAAAGGTACAGATGACAATCCAACGTTAGGTATTGTGCTTTGTACAGAAACTGATGAAGATATTGCAAGATACTCTGTTCTTCACGGCAATGAACAGTTGTTTGCATCAAATTATAAGCTGTATTTACCGACAGAAGAAGAACTGAGAAAAGAAATTGAATGCAAAAACTATGTTTTATTTACAACAAAGTGACTTAAAAGAATAGAAAGAAAAATATCCGCAGTATCCGATTTGCGATGCAGAAAATATAGAGGAGAAAAACTTTAGAGGGGCTGAACCGGGAACAGATAACGGATAGGCCGAATGTTGAAATTAAAACAGGCAGATTAAGGAGGATTTTTAACATGCAATACCGCGAATTAGGCAGCACAGGAATCAAAGTAAGCGAAATCGGCATGGGCTGTGAGGGCTTTGCCGAAGACAATTATAGGAACGCCAGGCGTTTCCTCGACATGGCGGAGGAGACGGGCATCAATTATTTTGACCTCTACACTTCCGACCCAGAGGTGCGGAGAAACGTTGGCGAGGCCCTTGAGGGCAGGCGGGAGAAGTTCATCATCCAGTCTCACATCTGTTCTGTTTGGAAAGATGGGCAGTATAAGCGTTCAAGGGATATCGGGGAGGTAAGAGAGGCTTTTGAGGACAGCCTGTCTCTTTTAAAGACAGATTATATCGACGTAGGGATGATTCATTACGTGGATTCTATGGAAGACTGGAAGACTGTTTCGGACGGCTCGGTACTTCAGTATGCAAAAGAGCTTAAAGAGTCGGGAAAGATAAGACATATCGGACTTAGCAGCCACAATCCTAAGGTTGCCCTTGCGGCAGTGGAGAGCGGGTACATAGAAGTGCTGATGTTCAGCGTGAATCCCTGTTATGACTTGCAGCCTGCCAGCGAGGATGTAGAAGATTTGTGGCGGGATGAAAATTATGCGGCTCCGCTGGTGAATATGGATTCGGAGCGGCAGAAACTATATGAGACCTGCCAGCGGCTAGGGGTAGGCATTACGGTTATGAAGGCTTTCGGCGGCGGGGATCTTCTGGATGCGTCCATGTCTCCTGCCGGAAAGGCTCTGACGGCGAATCAGTGCATCCACTATGCGCTGACCCGTCCGGCGGTGGCGACGGTTCTTGCCGGCGCGCGAACGGCAGAGGAGCTAGAGCGCAGCCTTTCCTACGAGGAGGCATCGGAGGAAGAGAAGGATTATGCATCTGCATTTGCGGCATTTCCGAATATCAGCTGGAGAGGGCATTGCATGTACTGCAGCCACTGCGCGCCCTGCCCGAAGAAGATTGACGTTGCGTCGGTCACGAAGTTTCTGAACCTGGCGAAGGCGCAGGGAGAGATTCCGGAGACGGTGAGGGAGCATTATGAGGTGCTTGAGCATCATGCAGGCGAGTGCATCCAGTGCGGAGCCTGTGAGACGAGATGTCCGTTTGAGGTTTCTATCATGGAGAATATGAAGGCTGCCGCAGAGATTTTCGGGAAATAGAAATGGAGTAGCAATAAATCATGAAAGATATATTAAAAGAGGCAGAGCTTATGCAGGAGGAGCTTGCCGCATTTATGAGAACTTTGCATCAGATGCCGGAGATAGGAATGGAACTTCCGAAGACTACTGCATACATTAAGGAAAAGTTAGAGGGGTGGGAAGTTCCCTTTCAGGAGTATCTTGGCGGAAATGCAATGGTTGCCACTATTGGCGGCGGCATTTCCGAAAGATGTATTGCACTGAGAACGGATATGGATGCGCTGGCGATTGCGGAGGAGACAGGGCTTTCCTATGCGTCTGACAACGGGAATATGCATGCCTGCGGACACGATGCGAATATGGCAATGATGCTTGGAGCCATAAAGCTGTTAAAGCGCAGGGAAAGAGAGCTGGACAGGACTGTGAAAGTGTTTTTCCAGCCCAACGAGGAGGGGATGGAGGGCGCACGGCAGATGATTGAGGCAGGGGTGCTGGAGGAGCATCCATCAGATGCGTTTATGGCTCTGCATCTGGCTCAGGACGAGCGTTATGAGAACGGGCAGTTTATGTTTATGGCTGGGGCGATGATGGCGTCGGCAGATATTTTTGACATTCGCCTGGAGGGAGAAGGAGTGCATGCGGCGCACCCGGAGACGGGGAAAGATCCGGTGACAGCGGCGGCGCAGCTTATACAGGCGGTGCAGAGCATGGCATGCAGAGAGTTTTCAGCCCTTGATTCGGTGGTGGTCAGCATATGCAATATGAGGACGCGGCTGAACGACGGAGATGATAACAGGGTTGTATACAATGCACTTCCTAAATATGTGGATATGGCAGGAACTATCCGGTGCCTGAGCGAGGATGTGAGGAAACGAGTCATCCGGAGGATGGAGGAACTGACTGAAGCGACAGGTCGGATGTTCGGAATCAGGAGTACATTCCAGGCCAGCCCGAAAGCGCCGGTGGCGGTCAACCATGCAGGGCTTACAGGTTCTCTGGAGAAAGTGTGCCGGGGTCTGTTCGGCGATTCTGCCGTCATCATGCAGGAGGAGCCGTTTATGGGATCGGAGGATGCGGCCTGCTTTATGGAGCGGATTCCCAGCGCCTATGTGCATCTGGTATCGAATGTTTACCAGAATGGCAGGGTGGTACCCGGGCACCATCCGCGTTACCGTGTGGATGAAAGCGTGCTTTACAGAGGGGCGGCGCTGCTGGCAGGAGGCGCGCTAGGCTGGAAGGAGAGATGATCTGACACTCTTTATATATGTGGGATTGAAAGCTGGTAAAAAATGTTACAGCTTTTGTTGACAAGCCTGAATATTTTGTGCTATTATAAAAAATGCACTATTGTGGAAAGTTATGCCGTGAATTTGCATGAAAAAATAACTTGACAAATAGTAGATTTTGTGAAAGTGCAAGATTTACGGGCAGTTTACCGCCCACGAAAAAATATATGAGGAGTGAAACGTCAATATGGAGAAAAACAGAATTCGTCCTATTAAAAGTGGAAAAAGTTCTCGCATGAGCTATTCCAGACAAAAAGAAGTTCTTCAGATGCCGAATTTGATTGAAGTCCAGAAAGACTCCTATCATTGGTTTCTTGACGAGGGGTTAAAAGAAGTGTTCGACGACATCTCGCCGATTGCGGATTACAGCGGACACCTGAGCCTGGAATTTGTCGATTTTACTTTGTGCGAGGATGACGTAAAGTACACGATTGAAGAGTGTAAAGAACGTGATGCGACTTATGCTGCGCCTCTGAAGGTGAGGGTAAGGCTCCACAACAAAGAAACAGACGAGATTAATGAACATGAGATTTTTATGGGGGATCTGCCGCTGATGACAAGTACCGGAACGTTTGTGATCAACGGGGCTGAACGTGTCATCGTAAGCCAGCTGGTTCGGTCGCCCGGCATTTACTATGCGATCGCCCATGACAAATTAGGAAAGAAACTGTATTCATCCACTGTTATTCCAAACCGCGGAGCGTGGCTGGAATATGAGACGGATTCCAATGACGTTTTTTATGTACGAGTAGATAGAACAAGAAAGGTGCCGATTACTGTACTGATTCGAGCGCTTGGTATCGGCACGAATCCGGAGATCATAGATATCTTCGGGGAAGAGCCGAAGATTCTTGCAAGTTTTGAAAAGGATGCGGCGACGAATTACCAGGAAGGCCTTCTGGAGCTTTATAAAAAGATCCGTCCGGGAGAGCCGCTGGCTGTTGACAGTGCAGAGAGCCTGATTACCAGCATGTTCTTTGACCCGAGAAGGTATGACCTGGCGAAAGTAGGGCGTTACAAATTTAATAAGAAACTGCTTTTCCGAAACCGCATTAACGGGCAGATTCTTGCGGAGAATGTTGTGAGCGCGGTTACGGGCGAAGTTGTCGCAGAGGCGGGAACGAAAGTTACGAGAGAGATTGCCGATCAGATTCAGAATGCGGCGGTTTCCCACGTATGGGTTGAGCGCCCTGACGAGGAGAGGAATATTAAAGTCCTTTCTAATATGATGGTTTCACTTGACAGCATTGTGGACATTGACCCGAAGGAAGTGGGCGTTACGGAGCTTGTCTACTATCCGGTGCTGGCAGGGCTTCTTGAGGAGACGGCAGGAGATATCGATGAGCTTAAGGATGCTATCAGAAGGGATATCCATGACCTGATTCCGAAACACATTACAAAAGAGGACATTCTTGCGTCCATCAACTATAACATGCACCTGGAGTACGGGCTTGGCAACGATGACGATATCGATCATCTGGGAAACCGGCGTATCCGTGCGGTAGGCGAGCTTTTGCAGAACCAGTACAGAATCGGTCTGTCAAGGCTTGAGAGGGTTGTACGTGAGAGGATGACAACCCAGGATTTAGAGGGGATTTCCCCGCAGTCACTGATCAATATCAAGCCGGTGACGGCAGCGGTGAAGGAGTTCTTTGGATCTTCACAGCTCTCCCAGTTCATGGATCAGAACAATCCGCTTGGCGAGCTGACTCATAAGCGTCGTCTGTCGGCTCTTGGCCCCGGAGGTCTTTCCAGAGACCGTGCGGGATTCGAGGTCCGCGACGTGCATTACTCCCACTACGGAAGAATGTGCCCGATTGAGACGCCTGAAGGCCCGAATATCGGACTGATCAACTCTCTTGCAAGCTATGCGCGGATTAACCAGTACGGTTTTGTGGAGGCGCCTTACAGGAAGATTAACCATGACGATCCGATGAATCCGGTTGTCACGGATGAAGTCGTATATATGACGGCGGATGAGGAAGACAATTACCATGTGGCTCAGGCCAACGAGCAGCTGGATGAGGAGGGGCATTTTGTCCGTAAGAACGTATCCGGACGTTACCGCGAGGAGACGCAGGAGTACGAGAGGAAGATGTTCGACTACATGGACGTTTCTCCGAAGATGGTGTTTTCCGTGGCGACGGCGCTGATTCCGTTCCTTGAGAATGACGATGCCAACCGTGCGCTTATGGGATCTAACATGCAGCGTCAGGCGGTGCCGCTGCTTATGACGGAGGCTCCGGTTGTCGGTACCGGTATGGAAGAGAAATCTGCCGTTGACTCAGGTGTGTGCATCGTGGCGGAAGAGGGCGGCGTGGTTGAGCGCTCTACCTCGAGAGAGATTATTATCCGCCAGAATGATGGCAATACTAAGAAATATAAGCTGACAAAGTTCCTTCGCAGCAATCAGAGCAACTGTTATAACCAGAGGCCCATTGTCTTCAAGGGAGACCGCGTGGAGGCAGGAGACGTGATTGCGGACGGTCCGTCTACTTCCAACGGAGAGATGGCTCTCGGAAAGAATCCGCTCATCGGATTTATGACGTGGGAAGGCTACAACTACGAGGATGCCGTTCTCTTGAGCGAGCGCCTTGTACAGGACGACGTGTATACATCCGTCCACATTGAGGAATATGAGGCGGAGGCTCGTGACACCAAGCTCGGGCCGGAGGAGATTACCCGCGACATCCCAGGTGTCGGAGACGATGCCCTGAAAGACCTGGACGAGAGAGGAATCATCCGGATCGGCGCGGAGGTGCGCGCCGGAGACATCCTGGTAGGAAAGGTTACTCCGAAGGGAGAGACGGAGCTTACGGCAGAAGAGAGGCTTCTCCGCGCGATTTTTGGAGAGAAGGCCCGTGAGGTAAGGGACACGTCTCTCAAGGTTCCCCATGGCGAGTATGGTATCGTTGTGGACGCGAAAGTATTTACAAGGGAGAACGGCGACGAGCTGTCTCCGGGCGTAAATCAGTCCGTGAGAATTTATATAGCACAGAAGAGGAAGATATCTGTCGGCGACAAGATGGCAGGCCGTCACGGAAACAAGGGTGTTGTATCCCGTGTGCTTCCGGTGGAAGATATGCCGTTCCTGCCGAACGGGCGTCCTCTTGACATCGTGCTGAACCCGCTGGGCGTGCCGTCGCGTATGAATATCGGACAGGTGCTGGAGATTCACCTGTCGCTTGCGGCGAAAGCTCTTGGGTTTAACATTGCCACGCCAGTATTTGACGGGGCTGATGAAAATGACATTATGGATACCCTTGACCTGGCGAACGATTATGTGAACTTAAGCTGGGAAGAGTTTGAGGATAAGCATAAGGAAGAACTCCTTCCGGAAGTTATGGAATACCTGTCAAAGAACCGCGGGCACAGGAAATTGTGGAAGGGTGTTCCGATATCAAGAGACGGAAAAGTGCGTCTCCGCGACGGAAGGACCGGAGAGTATTTTGACAGTCCGGTTACGATTGGGCACATGCATTACCTGAAACTGCACCATCTGGTTGACGACAAGATCCATGCCCGTTCAACCGGCCCGTACTCGCTTGTAACGCAGCAGCCGTTAGGCGGTAAGGCACAGTTCGGCGGACAGCGTTTCGGAGAGATGGAGGTGTGGGCTCTTGAGGCATATGGCGCATCCTACACGCTGCAGGAGATCCTGACGGTGAAATCGGATGATGTTGTGGGCCGTGTAAAGACTTACGAAGCGATCATAAAGGGTGAGAATATACCTGAGCCAGGCATTCCTGAGTCTTTCAAGGTGCTTCTTAAGGAGCTCCAGTCATTGGGACTTGACGTGCGCGTGCTTCGTGATGACAATACAGAGGTTGAGATCATGGAAACTGTCGATATGGGAGAGACGGATTTCCGTTCCCTGATCGAAGGCGACCGGAAATACAATGACGAGGATGACTTGGGGCAGCTCGGATATACCGAACAGGAATTTAAAGAAGGAGAGCTTGCCGCTGTCGAACCGGATGAAGATGACTTCGATATGGATGATGAGGAACCAGATGATTTTGGATATGACGATTTATCAGATGACATATAGAAAGGAGTGCCAATATGCCGGAAAATAATAATCAGCAGACTTTTCAGCCTATGATCTTTGATGCTATCAAGATTGGGCTGGCGTCGCCTGAGAAGATTCTGGAATGGTCAAAGGGAGAGGTGACGAAACCGGAGACTATTAACTATAGAACGTTGAAACCTGAGAAAGACGGGTTATTCTGCGAGAGGATTTTCGGACCCAGCAAGGACTGGGAATGCCACTGCGGAAAGTATAAAAAGATCCGTTATAAAGGTGTCGTGTGCGACCGCTGCGGCGTTGAGGTTACGAAGTCGAGCGTGCGCCGGGAGCGTATGGGGCATATCGCCCTGGCTGCGCCGGTATCGCACATCTGGTACTTTAAAGGCATTCCGAGCCGTATGGGGCTGATTCTTGACCTGTCTCCGAGGACGCTGGAGAAGGTGCTTTACTTTGCGTCTTATATTGTGCTGGACAAAGGGCAGACCGACCTCCAGTACAAGCAGGTGCTGTCCGAGCAGGAGTATCAGGAGGCAAGGGAAGTTCATGGAAACGCATTCCGCGTCGGAATGGGAGCTGAGTCCATCCAGGAGCTTCTGCAGGCAATTGACCTGGAAAAAGAATATAAGGAACTGACAGAAGGGCTGAAAGGCGCTACCGGGCAGAAACGTGCCAGGATCGTCAAGCGTCTGGAAGTAGTCGAGGCGTTCCGGGAGTCCGGGAATAAGCCGGAGTGGATGATCATGAACAACATCCCGGTTGTTCCGCCGGATCTGCGCCCTATGGTGCAGCTTGACGGAGGACGTTTCGCAACGTCAGACCTCAACGACCTGTACAGAAGAATTATCAATCGAAATAACCGTCTGAAGAGGCTCCTTGAACTGGGAGCGCCGGACATTATCGTAAGAAATGAAAAAAGGATGCTGCAGGAGGCAGTTGATGCGCTGATTGACAACGGCCGCCGCGGCCGTCCGGTTACCGGGCCTGGAAACAGGGCGCTTAAATCGCTGTCCGATATGCTGAAAGGTAAGTCCGGACGTTTCCGTCAGAATCTTCTTGGGAAACGTGTAGACTATTCGGGACGTTCCGTTATCGTCGTAGGGCCGGAGCTTAAGATTTACCAGTGCGGCCTTCCAAAAGAGATGGCGATTGAGCTCTTTAAGCCGTTTGTTATGAAGGAGCTTGTCCAGAACCACAAGGCGCACAATATCAAGAGTGCGAAGAAGATGGTGGAGAGGCTGGAGTCAGAAGTCTGGGATGTGCTTGAGGAAGTTATCAAAGAACACCCGGTTATGCTAAACCGCGCCCCTACGCTTCACAGGCTTGGAATCCAGGCGTTTGAGCCGATTCTTGTAGAGGGTAAGGCGATTAAGCTGCATCCGCTCGTATGTACGGCTTACAATGCCGACTTTGACGGAGATCAGATGGCAGTCCATCTTCCGCTTTCTGTGGAGGCTCAGGCAGAGTGCAGGTTCCTTCTGCTTTCGCCGAACAACCTCCTGAAACCGTCGGACGGCGGTCCGGTGGCGGTTCCGTCTCAGGATATGGTACTTGGAATCTATTATCTGACCCAGGAAAGGCCGGGGGCAAAAGGGGAAGGCAAAGCGTTCAAAAATGTAAATGAGGCAATACTTGCATACGAAAATGACGCGATTACCCTCCACTCTCATATAAAAGTCCGGGTGACAAGGACACTGCCGGACGGAACCGTGAAGTCAGGAAATGTAGAGTCCACGCTGGGAAGATTTCTCTTTAACGAGATCATCCCGCAGGATCTTGGTTTTGTTGACCGGGAAAATCCAGAGAATCTTTTGTCTCTTGAAGTGGATTTCCATGTAGGGAAGAAACAGCTCAAACAGATTCTGGAGAAGGTCATCAATACTCACGGCTCTACTGCCACGGCTGAGGTTCTGGATGCGGTTAAAGCTATTGGGTACAAGTATTCTACGAGGGCAGCCATGACGGTATCGATCTCGGATATGACAGTGCCTCCGCAGAAACCGCAGATGATCCAGGAAGCACAGGATACTGTGGATAAGATTACAAAGAACTTTAAGCGAGGCCTTATTACTGAGGAGGAGCGTTACAAAGAAGTTGTAGAGACATGGAAAGCGACGGACGACGCTCTTACAGAGGCGCTTCTTTCCGGTCTGGATAAATATAACAATATCTTCATGATGGCTGATTCCGGAGCCCGTGGTTCTGACAAGCAGATTAAGCAGCTTGCAGGCATGCGCGGACTTATGGCTGACACGACAGGACGTACTATCGAGCTGCCGATTAAGTCGAACTTCCGTGAAGGGTTAGACGTACTTGAGTATTTCATGTCCGCCCACGGAGCACGTAAAGGTCTGTCAGATACGGCACTTCGTACAGCCGATTCGGGATATCTTACAAGACGTCTTGTAGATGTCTCCCAGGAGCTGATCATCCATGAGGTTGACTGCGTGGAGCCGGGTGAGGAGATTCCGGGGATGTATGTGAAAGCATTCATGGACGGAAACGAAGAGATTGAGAGCCTGAAAGAGCGTATTACCGGGCGGTATCTGTGCGAGGATATTCTGGATGCAGAGGGAAATGTCCTTGTGAAGAAGAACCATATGGTAACGCCGAAACGTGCAGAGCTGATCATGAAGAAAGGCGTGGACGAGAAGGGCGGAACGCTTAAGAAGATTAAGATCCGTACCATTCTTACCTGCCGTTCGCACAGCGGTATCTGTGCGAAATGCTACGGAGCGAACATGGCGACAGGAGAGCCGGTTCAGGTAGGAGAGGCAGTCGGGATCATCGCGGCGCAGTCAATCGGAGAGCCAGGTACGCAGCTTACGATGCGTACTTTCCATACCGGCGGCGTAGCGGGTGACGATATCACTCAGGGTCTTCCCCGTGTGGAGGAGCTTTTCGAGGCAAGAAAGCCGAAAGGACTGGCGATCATCACAGAGTTTGCAGGAATCGCAAACATTAACGATACAAAGAAGAAACGTGAGATTATCGTAACGAATAATGAGACAGGGGAATCCAAGGCATATCTCATTCCTTACGGCTCACGGATCAAGATTACGGACGGTGCAGTGCTTGAGGCGGGAGATGAGCTGACTGAAGGTAGTGTAAATCCCCACGATATCCTTAAGATCAAGGGACTTCGTGCCGTTCAGGACTATATGCTCCAGGAGGTTCAGAGAGTATACAGGCTTCAGGGCGTTGAGATCAATGACAAGCACATTGAGGTCATTGTTCGCCAGATGCTTAAGAAAATCCGCATAGAAGACGCTGGTGACAGTGAATTCCTTCCAGGAACCAATGTTGACATTTTGGAATTTGAGGATGCCAATAAGATGTTGGAAGAAGAAGGAAAGGCTCCGGCAAGCGGAGAGCAGATTATGCTTGGTATCACGAAAGCATCTCTTGCAACCAATTCCTTCCTGTCAGCCGCATCCTTCCAGGAGACTACCAAGGTTCTTACAGAAGCCGCGATTAAGGGCAAGGTTGACCCGCTGGTAGGCCTTAAGGAAAATGTTATCATCGGTAAGCATATCCCGGCAGGTACAGGCATGAGGAAGTACCGCGACATCAGGCTGGATTCCGGACGTAAACCTGAAGAGGAGATTGCGGACGGGGAAGAGGCGGAGTTACAGGCAGACGGCGAAGAGAATGTGGATGCGCCGGATGTTGAAGAGATTGAAATCGTGGAGAACACAGAGGGCTTAGACGAGGTGGCAGAGGAGAAAGAGCCTGCCATGAGCATTACAGAAGAATAAGCATTGTTTTTAAGGGGCTGTCTTTATGGATAGCCTCTTTTTTTCATATTTTCTGCGATTAAGAGGAAATAAAAAGAGGGCGTGATTGACTTTTTCTGTACTGCGTTCTAT
>CAJTQA010000036.1 GCA_910578455.1 uncultured Dorea sp. | reverse complement strand
TTAGACGATTGGCGTTATCAGCAAATATGCGAAAGCAACGTATTGATACTGTCCGTTTAAAACTGCTGAAGATTGCTGTAAAAGTAATTCATTCAGCAAGATATATCATATTCAAGCTGTGTAGCAGCTGCCCTTATAAGAATGAATTCACTGAGACACTTTCAAATATCGGTAAGCTGAATGTACAGCTGGAATAGCAACTATTAACGAACCTTGACAGCTTAACAACTGCTCTGAACTCTGTCACGGGGATTTTATGCCCTTTTGACGGGTTAATTGAGTGATGTTATGGTTGCAAGGATCAATTTTCAGATTCATGGTACAGTTATCAGTTCAAATACTGTTCCGTGAATAATTCAGGATTATGTTTCAGAAATTTTCCATCAAAAGCAGCCAGTTTGCCCTCCACCACCGCATGATCTGCCAGTACCCGGCGCCGCCCAGCCCATATTCTTTTATAAGGTCAAATTTCGCCTGCATGCTCCGCATGTCCTCGAACCAGACTTCATGGTAGATGCCGTCTCTCGTGTAATTGAAGTAGGGAGACTGTGCGGTATTGTCAAAGTGAATCTCTGCATCATTTTGGATGGCAATCTGAACGGCCTCCACGTTTCCGATGGTGACGGCGGTAGTTTTCCCGCGCTCAAAAGGCAGCGGCCAGTCGTAACCGTAATTGGGGATGCCGAGGCGGATCTTTTCAGGGGGAATCTCCGTGACGGCATAATCGATTACCCGGCGCACCATGTTGAGCGGGGCGACAGCCATGTTGGGGCCGTATTTGTAGCCCCATTCGTAGGTCATAAGGAGAACATAATCGGCTGCGGCGCCCAGGGCGGCGTAATCTTTGCCTTCATACAATAGGCCGGGCTGGCCTGCCGATGTCTTGGGGGCGAGGGCTACGGACACGGTAAAGCCGTAGGGGTGGAGGGTGTCGGCAAGATCCTTTACAAAGGCGGTAAAGAGGTCGCGGTCATCGGCCAGGATATATTCAAAATCTACATCCACCCCGGCGTAACCCTTTGTCCGCAAGATGGATAGGAGCTGCTGGATCAGGTTTTCTTTGTAGGTCTCGCTGCGGACGACGGAAGAGATGAGGTTGTTGTTGAACTGGCCGGAGGCATCGAGGGGCGTAAGGGTGAGGACAGGCCTTGCGTCTGCCTGCCATGCATCAGCGATCATCCAGCTATCGTCATTCGGGGGATATACAAGATCGCCCTGCATTGTGAATCCGTAAGAAAATACAGATAGTTCCGTAAGATACGGCAGCGTCTGGCCGAGAACCCAATTGCTGATATAGGTGTAGGCGTACCCGTTTGCCTGTATGGAAGGCTTGCCGGAGGCAGCAGCGCTGCCGGGGATAAAGAGAGACTGCCCGACGGCGAGGGCGTAAGGGTAGACAAGCTGGTTGTCGTAGATGAGGTCGTCTGCGGAGATGCCGTATGAATCGGCGATGGTGTCTACGGTATCTCCGGAAGTTACAGTATAGATTGCCATAAGAGCCTCGGATGGTTTTTTATAAATATATGCCGGGATAGAGCTGCTATTCATTTTTTGGCTTGACCTTGTGTTTGCCCCCGTGGTAAAGTGGTAAAGTAAGTTTTTGTTAGTAACGTAAGAGAATTGGGGGAAATGAAATGAAGAAAAGTAATCCGGTTGCATTATTGCCCATTGGTGTGTTTTTAGTCCTGTATCTGGGGCTTGGGATTTTGTTTGAGTATGTGCTGATGATTCCAATGGGATTTTACAATATTCCAATTGTCGTTGCATTCCTGGCAGCGATTCTGGTTGCATGCCTGCAGAACCAGAAAGTAAAGTTCGATGATAAGCTTGGCATCATGGCGCAGGGGCTTGCCGATAAAAATATCGTGACGATGCTGCTCATCTTCCTGGCGGCAGGCTCCTTTGTGGGAGTTGTAGGCAGGAGCAGCGCAGAGAGCGTTGCGTACTTCATGCTCTCGCTGATACCGGCACAGTTTGCGGTGGCAGTCTTGTTTGTTGTGGCATGTTTTGTCTCTACGGCGATGGGCACGTCGGTGGGAACTATCACGCTCATTGCACCGATTGCGGTTGCTGTGGCGCAGGTTTCCGGATTCAATGTGCCGCTCTGCGTCGGATCGGTCATGGGAGGCGCGATGTTCGGCGACAATCTTTCTTTTATCTCTGATACGACGATTGCAGCATGTAACGGACAGGGATGTGCCATGAAAGACAAGTTCCGTGAAAATTTTGGGATTGCCTTTCCGGCGGCTCTGGCAACTCTTGCGTTGATTTTGGTGCTGTCGCTGAATACGGACTTAAAAGGCTCTGTTGCACAGGACTATAATCTGATACAGATAGTGCCGTATGTGCTTGTCCTCATAGGGGGCATTATCGGTGTGAATGTATTTGCCGTCCTTCTGACAGGAATCGTATCGGGTTCCTTTATCATGCTTGCAACGGGCCAGACAGCGCCTACAGAGCTGCTTGCCAACATGGGCTCTGGCGTGTCGGGGATGTTTGAGACTTGCATGGTTGCAATCCTTGTAGCGGCAATGTGCGCCCTGATTCGCGAGTATGGCGGGTTTGAGGCACTCCTTGCAGGAATCCGCAGAGTATTTAAAGGGAAAAAAGGAGGCCAGCTCGGCATGGGGCTGCTGGTAGGGGCAATGGATATCGCTACCGCCAACAATACTGTCGCCATCGTTATGGCAAATCCCATTGCAAAAGAAATGTCTGAGGAATACGGAGTGACGCCGAGAAAGACCGCATCGCTTTTGGATACATTTTCCTGTGTTTTCCAGGGAGTGATTCCATATGGAGCGCAGATGTTGGTAGCCATTTCAGCGGCAAGTGAGCTTGGTTTTGAGATTTCGGCATTTGATATTATCCCGAACCTGTTTTATCCGGGCTTTCTGCTCATAAGCTCGCTCATATTTATTTTTGTCTTGCCGTCAAAGCAGGAAGGCAAAAGCAGCAGGCAGTAAGAGTTGACTTCTATGTATGTTAATGATAAAATGGGCTTTAGCAAATAAAAGCGTTAAAGGGGTAAAGCAAGATGCCGATTACAGAGATTTTAGAAGAAAATTGCAGGAAATTTGGAGAGGATATATGCCTGGTTGAGATAAATCCGCAGCAGCGGGAAGACCGCCGGATCACGTGGAAGGAGTATGCCCTGATGGAGCCTACGCCTTTTGTCCACTACCGCAGAGAGATTACGTGGAACGTATTTAACGAAAAAGCGAACCGCTTTGCGAACCTTCTGCTAAGCCGCGGAGTGAAAAAGGGAGACAAAGTCGCGATTCTTTTGATGAACTGCCTGGAGTGGCTGCCCATATATTTTGGGATACTGAAGACAGGGGCTCTGGCGGTTCCGCTTAATTTCAGGTATTCTTCGGATGAGATTGAATATTGCCTGAACCTGTCTGAATCTGATGTGCTTGTTTTTGGGCCTGAATTTATCGGACGTGTGGAAGAGATTGCAGATTCTGTCTCGAAAAACAGATTGATATTCTATGTGGGGGACGGATGTCCGTCATTTGCGGAAAGCTATGCCCAGCAGTCGGCAAACTGCTCCTGCCAGTCGCCGGATATTGTGCTGAGGGACGGGGATGACGCGGCGATTTATTTTTCTTCCGGGACGACGGGATTCCCGAAAGCGATATTACATAACCATGAAAGCCTGATGCATTCCTGCAAGGTGGAGCAGAGCCATCATCAGCAGACAAAGGATGATGTCTTTTTATGCATTCCTCCCCTGTACCATACCGGAGCTAAGATGCACTGGTTTGGAAGTTTCCTTACAGGAAGCAAGGGAGTGCTTCTGAAAGGAACGGCTCCGGATGTGATTTTGGATGCAGTTTCAAAGGAGAAGTGCACCATTGTGTGGCTCCTTGTTCCGTGGGCACAGGATATCTTAGATGCCCTTGACAGGGGGGATGTCAGACTTTCGGATTATGAACTCAGCCAGTGGCGCCTCATGCATATCGGGGCGCAGCCGGTTCCGCCAAGCCTCATAAAGAGATGGAAAAAATATTTCCCGAACCACAAATATGACACCAACTACGGGCTCAGCGAATCCATAGGTCCGGGTGCGGTGCACCTTGGGATGGACAATATCCGTAAAGTCGGCGCGATTGGTAAGGCTGGGTACGGATGGAAGACCCGCATCGTGGACGAAAATGGGAAAGAAGTGGAAAGAGGCGGCGTAGGAGAGCTGATTCTTAAAGGCCCGGGCGTCATGACGTGCTATTATAATGACGAAAAGGCAACCGCTGAAGTTTTGAAGGACGGCTGGCTGTATACGGGAGATATGGCACAGGAAGATGAGGACGGCTTTATCTTTCTGGTAGACAGAAAGAAAGATGTCATCATCAGCGGAGGAGAAAATCTGTACCCGGTGCAGATTGAGGATTTCCTGCGCGCCCACGAGGCGGTGAAGGATGCGGCTGTTATCGGGCTGCCGGATAAGCGGCTCGGAGAGATTGCGGCGGCGATCGTGGAGATAAAGGAAGGATGCGTTTGCGCCCGGGAGGAACTGGAGCAGTTCTGTAAGAAACTTCCGCGTTACAAGCGACCGCACAAGTATATTTTCGCAGAGGTTCCGCGCAATGCTACAGGAAAGATAGAGAAACCGAAACTTCGGGAGATTTACTGCGGCAAGCGGCTGGTAGAGATGCAGAACCGGGGATAATTAGACATCAATGTTGCTGCAGCGGCACAACACCTGTACGATTTCATCAATTGTCTCCTTTTTGCCGCTGGCCTCCCAGCTTAAGAATACATTAAGGATTGCCCCGCCGTAGTAGTAGAGTTCATATACGGAGCGGGGATAGACAGGGGCGACAAGCTTGGTGATGTATTCATTGATTGCATATATCATCAGGGAGTGGAGGTTTGCCTGGGCAAGCGTGAGGAAAAAAGCGGCGTACTGGTCGAAGAACAAAAAGGCATGGCGGATATGGACAGCGTCATAAAAAGTGTCAATGCCGATGGAGCGGCTGCACTCTTCTAAGTAAAGCTCGATAATTTCGTGGAGATAGCTGTTCAGGGCATCGGTCTTTGACTGGAAATAATGATAGAAAGTCATCCGTGACACGCCTGCCTTTTTGACAATGTCGGAAATGGTAATATCCTCAAATGCCTTGTTGCCCATCAGGGCAATAATCGATTCACCGATGCACTGCCTGGTGAATCGGTTTCTTTTTGTAAAGTTCTTCCCAAGAATGCTTTTCATAAGAGAAATATCATGTTTCATAAGTGTTCTCCTAAAAGTTTACATATCATACTTTTTTGTAAATTGTAACATATATTTCGGTGAGATACAATAACAAGTAGTAATAAAAACTACATGACAGAATTGCGGCGAGATGTTATGTGAATATGATTTGCGATGAAGGAGAAAGCTATGGGAAAAATAATATTGCTTGCGGAAACCGGGTCAGATATAACGAGAGAAGTTGCGGAAAGATATGGGATTTATATTGTGCCGATGCATGTTTCCTTCGGGGAGGAGACGAGGGATGACGCGTCCTTCCCGGCAGAGGAGATATGCAACTATTATGAGAGGACTGGAAATCTGCCAAAGACCAGCGGCAGCGTGCCGGAAGATTTTGAGAAGATATTTGACAGGATACATGAGGAGCATCCGGAAGGGCATATTCTGTATCTGGCATACTCGTCCGTGACGACGTGCTCATACCAGAGTGCCCAGATTGCGGCGGAGGGAAGAGATTATATTACCAGCATTGACACAAAGCATGTCTCTGTAGGGCAATATGCAGTAGTGACAGAGATGGCAAAGCTCCTTCGGGAACATCCGGAGTGGACGTCTGGCGAGGCGGCTCAGAAGGCGAAAGAGGTGTCAGAGCGGGTACGCATGTGCTTTGTGCCGGACAAGCTTGAGTTCTTGAGGGCCGGCGGGAGAGTGAGCAACGCGGCGGCTCTGTGCGGCACGCTTTTAAAGCTGCATCCCCAGATTGAAATCCTTGACGGTTATTTAAAGGCAACTAAAAAACGCCGGGGCAGCATGGAAAAGATTGCCCCGCAGGTGGTTGCGGATTATGTGAAGGAACAGGGGCTTGCGCTGGATGAGCTGTGGCTCATATGCTCTCCGCGCATGCCTGCAAAAGTGAGGGAAAAGGCGGAAGAGGCGGCTAAGAAGTGCGGCGCGAAAAAGGTTACATGGGTACAGACCGGATGCGTGATCACGACCCACGGAGGGCCGGGGGCATTCGGAGTAGTTGGAATTTCAGGGAAATGATGATGTAGTAAAGATTGGAGCAGTTAATATGGAGAATGTACATTCCATGATGGAACTTGGAGAAGAACTGGATATCAAATTTGAAGAGCTGGTTGACAATTGCATGCGTTCCGGCGCGATAGACCAGAACCTGTATCTGGAGTACGATGTTAAGAGAGGGCTGCGCGATTCCAGCGGAAAGGGCGTGCTGACTGGGCTTACAGAGATTTCGGATGTCGTTGCGGTGAAACGGGAGAACGGGAGATCATATCCTGTGGAAGGAGAACTGTATTACCAGGGAGTGAATGTCAGTGATATCGTGGGAGCCGGAGGGAGGGAGCGTTTCCTTTTTGAGGAGGCGACTTACCTTCTTTTATTCGGAAGACTGCCGGGAAATGATGAATTTAAAAATTTCATCCGCATACTCGGCGGCTTGAGGGAGCTGTCAGGACAGTTTGTAAGAGACGTAGTTATGAAAGCGCCTCCGGCAAATATCATGAATGCTCTCCAGAAATGCATTGTCCTTTTGTACTCTTATGACGCAAGCCCGGATGACATCTCCGTTTCCAATGTACTGCGCCAGTCTTTGCAGCTGATTGCGAAGATGCCGATGATGAGCGTGTATTCCTATTACGCATACAGGATGTTTCACTTTGATAAGACGCTGATGGTACGTCCCCCGGATCCGGAACTTTCTACGGCTGAGAATATCCTGTACATGCTCAGGAAGGATGGGCAGTATACCGAGCTTGAGGCGAAAGTGCTGGACGTGGCCCTTGTGCTCCATGCAGAACACGGCGGCGGTAACAACAGCACGTTTACTAATCATGTGGTGACGAGTTCGGGAACGGATACCTATTCGGCAGTAGCGGCATCAATGTCTTCATTGAAGGGGCCGCGCCACGGCGGAGCGAATCTGAAAGTTATGCAAATGTTTGAAGACCTGAAAAAATCCTGCCCGGATACCACGAACGAGCAGGCGGTTAAGGAGTATCTGATCAAAGTGCTGGACAAGGAGGCTTTTGACGGAGCAGGGCTGATCTACGGAATGGGGCATGCGGTATATACGATATCGGATCCGAGGGAGGTCATACTGAAAGACTATGCGAAAAGGCTTTCTGAGGCAAAGGGGATGGAAGAGGAGTTTTGCCTTTACAATATGGTAGAAAACATATCCTCAAGGCTCCTGATGGAGCGCCGGAGGCTTTTCAAGCCCATATGCGCTAATGTTGACTTTTACAGCGGTCTTGTGTACTCTATGCTCGGAATACCGACAGAGCTTTTTACGCCGATCTTTGCCATATCAAGGATTTCAGGATGGAGCGCCCATCGTCTGGAAGAGCTGGTAAATAAAGGAAAGATTATCCGCCCAGCTTACAAATATGTGGGCTATCATGTGGAATACCGCGATATGGAAGAGCGGGAATGACGCTTTTTTTAACCCCCCCCCCGCACATATAGACGATTTCTATATGTGCGGGGGTTTAAAGATATAATCAATTGGACACATCGGTGATACAAGTTCATAATAAAGGGGTAGTTATGAAATAGTTACTTTAGAGAAAGAGAGGAAAGTTACATGAATTTGTATGACTCAAAGAAAAAGCTTGCAGCGGCAGGAATTCTCTGCGGCGTTGTTGCCGCAATTCTGGCGTACTCCGGAAACCCTGCCAACATGGCATTCTGCATTGCGTGTTTTGTGCGCGACATGGCGGGAGCGCTTGGGATGCACCAGGCGGAAGTAGTGCAGTATGCAAGGCCTGAGATCGTAGGACTTGTATTAGGAGCGTTTGCCATCTCCGCGGCAACAAAAGAGTACCGCTCGACGGCAGGATCCTCGCCGATGATCCGTTTTGTGCTCGGCATGGTGATTATGATAGGTTCTCTTGTATTTTTGGGATGCCCGCTCCGTATGGTCATCCGTATGTCGGCAGGCGACCTGAATGCATGGGTGGCTCTGGTTGGATTTGTCCTTGGCGTTGCCACAGGCACATTTGCGCTGAAACAGGGATTCAGCCTTGGGCGTTCCCATGATACGGGCAAGGAGAGCGGGGCAGTGCTGCCGGTTCTTCTCGTCGGCATCCTGGTTCTTGGAGTTATGGGTCTTTTAAAGGCAAGCGCGGCAGGCCCGGGCAGCATGCATGCTCCGATTACCTTATCGCTGATCGGCGGGCTTGTGTTCGGAGCTCTCGCGCAGAAATCCAGAATGTGCTTTGCAGGAGGCATCCGTGATGTGATCCTTATGAAGAACTTTGACCTTTTAACAGTGATTGGCGGTGTCTTTGTAGTGATGCTTGTATTTAACGTTGCGACAGGAAAGTTTGTTCCGGGATTTGACACTCCGGGAATCATCGCTCATTCAAACCATATCTGGAACATCCTGGGTATGTATGCTGTTGGATTTGCGGCAGTTCTTGCAGGAGGATGTCCGCTTCGCCAGCTGATCCTGGCAGGCCAGGGATCGTCTGACGCGGCAGTGACAGTGCTCGGCCTGTTTGTAGGTGCGGCGCTCTGCCACAATTTAGGACTGGCGTCCAGCGGAACAGCCATGAATGCAGAGACAGGAGAAGTAGTGGCAGGCGCGGCGACTCCGGCAGGCCAGGCGGCAGTGATCATCTGCATCATCGTATGTTTTGTAATTGCGTTCACAAATAAACGAGAAAAAATAAAATAGGAGGACTTGGAATCATGAAAGAAGTAGATGCAAGAGGACTTTCCTGCCCGGAGCCCATCATGCTGACAGCAGAGGCGCTAAAGGGAGCAAACGAGCCGGTGAAGGTATTGGTAAGCGAGCCTCATCAGAAGACGAATGTAGAAAAGCTTGCGAAGGATCGCGGCAAAAAAGCTACGACAAAAGAGATTGAGACCGGATTTGAGATTGTCATTGAATAATCCGTATAATAAATGGGCTATAAAGCAGCAAAAGGACTGCCGGACTTGATGTTCGGCAGTCTTTGCGTTATAATGCATGTGTTGCAAAACGGAGTATGAGACAAAAGAGAAAGGGATTGTATGGCTGATTTTTTATATGTAATTGTTAAGATGATTGCGGTTATCCACGATATGATCATGACGTGGAACGATAGCTTTGAGACTGTTTTTTCGGATAAGGAGCTTCATTTCCTTGTGATAGGGATTCTGGGGATGGGGATGCTGTTTGTCATTTATCCGCTGTTTAAATTGCTGAGTGAGAATCATGTGCTGGTAATTGCCTGGATATATGTGTTTACAGTAATTATCGTGATTGTATTTGCAATCGAGATTGGGCAGGGGATTACCGGGACCGGAACGATGGATTTTGATGATATCGTGGCGGGCGTGGCAGGATTTATGGCAATGTTCCTCGTGTTTGTAGTGGTGCGGGCGGCAGTGCTTGGCCTTTTCAGGCTGATCCGCTCAATGTTCGGCGGCGGAAGACGGAAAAACGACGATTATTATGACTATTAAATGAGATTGCGGTTGTATCAAAAATCAAGATAAGATATAATGGGTACGGAATATACGAGAGCCGTCGGTGAAAGGGCGGACGGATTGGAGAAATTTATGGATGACAAAGTATTGGCAATTGTAGCAGGCGAAGAGGTTACAGAAAAAGACCTTGATGATTTTATGGAAAATGTTCCAAAGGAACAGCAGGCGTACCGCACGAACCCGCAGTTCCGTCAGCAATGCCTGGAGCAGCTTATCGCGCTCCGCATGTTTACGAAACTGGGAGAAGAGGAAAAACTTGACGAGACAGAAGAGTTTAAAAAGATCATGGAAGGTGCGAGAAAAGATATTTTAGCACAGATGATGATCTCCATGACAATCAAGGATATCGGTGTCGCAGATGAAGAGGCGGAAAGGTATTATGAGTCTAACAAGGCTCAGTTTGCCAAGGGAGAGACGGTGCGCGCAAAGCATATTCTGACGGATACGCAGGAAAAATGCGAGGAGATCCTGTCGGCTCTTGAGAACGGCGAAAAAACTTTCGAGGATGCGGCAAAAGAGTATTCAACATGCCCGTCAGGACAGCGGGGCGGCGACCTGGGAGAATTCGGGAAAGGACAGATGGTTCCGGAGTTTGAAAAGGCGGCGTTTGGCGGAGAGGCAGGAAAGGTTATCGGTCCTGTTAAGACAAGTTTCGGATATCATCTGATTAAAGTGGAAGGAAAGAGCGAGGCAAAAGAGACGCCTTATGAAGACGTAAAAGAGTCTATTAAGGCAA
Organism: uncultured Dorea sp.; assembly: GCA_910578455.1. GTDB lineage: Bacteria > Bacillota > Clostridia > Lachnospirales > Lachnospiraceae > MD308. The sequence goes on along the minus strand of CAJTQA010000036.1, from coordinate 25,978 downwards.
CTCTCCTTCAGCAGAAACAAAATACGGCATACAATGCAAAAGTAAAAGAGCTGAAGGAAAAGTACGTTCAGAAACAGTGATGAAGAATATTGTGATTGGAATCCTGGCGCATGTAGACGCAGGGAAGACGACCCTTTCCGAGAGCATCCTGTACCTGACGGGAAAGATAAGGAAACAGGGGCGCGTAGACCACGGCGATGCGTTTTTGGATACGGATGACCTGGAAAAGGAGCGGGGCATTACGATATTTTCAAAGCAGGCGGTATTTGCCGCCGGGGATATGCAGGTGACGCTCTTAGACACTCCCGGCCATGTGGATTTTTCCGCTGAGATGGAGAGGACGCTTAGCATACTGGATGCAGCGGTGCTGGTAATCAACGGGGCGGACGGCGTACAGGGCCATACCCGTACATTGTGGAGGCTTCTTTGCGCGTACCGGGTTCCCGTATTCCTTTTTGTAAATAAGATGGATCAGGAGGGAACGGATGAAACCGTCCTTCTGAAAGAATTGGGCCGCAGCCTTGATGAAGGCTGCGTTTCTTTTCATGGAATGAAAGAGACGCCCGAAAAGGACGGCGATCAGTTTTTTGAAAATATTGCGGTTCTGAGTGAAGAGGCGATGGAGCAGTATCTGGAAAAGGGGGAGCTTGAAGAGGGGCTTATCGCAGAGATGGTTGCGGAAAGGAAAGTATTTCCTTGCTACTTCGGGGCAGCATTAAGGAATGAAGGAGTTAAGGAGTTCCTGGAGGGGATTGAGCGGTATGCCGGGGCATGCGTCGGAAAAGACAGTACGGCGGAAGGAGCGGGAAAGGATAAGATCGGCGCAAAGGTATTCAAGATATCCCGCGATTCTCAGGGGAACCGCCTGACGCATCTGAAAGTCACAGAGGGCAGCCTGAGAGTGAAGGATGTCCTGGCTGATGAAGAGAAAGTCAACCAGATACGCGTCTATTCCGGCGAAAAGTATGAGGCCGTCCAAGAAGCGCGGGCAGGCATGGTCTGCGCGGTCACGGGGCTTAACAGCACATATGCCGGACAGGGAATCGGAAGCGAGGGGCAGGCAAAATCCCCTGTGTTGGAGCCGGTTCTTAACTATCAGGTCATATTTCCTGACGGCGTAGACGCCCATAAGATGCTTTTGAATCTCCGGCAGCTTGAGGAGGAAGACCCGATGCTCAAAATCGTCTGGAACGAAGAGCTGGGGGAAATCCATACAAGGCTTATGGGGGAAGTGCAGACGGAGATTTTAAAGAGGCTGATACTGGAGCGGTTTGGAATTCCGGTTGAGTTCGGCCCCGGAAATATCGTATATAAGGAGACTATCCGGACGGCGGCGGAGGGAGTGGGCCATTATGAGCCGCTCCGCCATTATGCGGAGGTGCATCTTATCCTGGAGCCGGGGGCGGAGGGCAGCGGCCTTGTATTTGGCACGGCGTGCAGCGAGGACGAACTGGACAAGAACTGGCAGAGGCTCATTCTTGCCCATCTGGCGGAAAAGACCCACCGGGGCGTATTGACGGGTTCGGCTGTCACGGACATGAAGATTACGCTGGCAGCAGGGCGCGCCCACCTGAAACATACTGAAGGCGGGGATTTCCGGCAGTCAACTTACCGTGCCGTGAGGCAGGGGCTTATGCAGGCGGAAAGCGTTCTTCTGGAGCCCTATTACGCATTCTGCCTGGAAATACCGTCAGAGATGACAGGGCGTGCGATGACGGACATCCAGAGGATGCACGGAGAGGCAGACGCCCCGGAGACGATGGGAGATATGACGGCGCTTACCGGGAAAGCCCCGGTGACGGCGATGCGTGATTATCAGAAAGAGGTTCTGGCATACACCAGGGGGAGGGGAAGGATATCCCTTGAGTTTAAAGGATATGAACCGTGCCGTGATCAGGAAAAAGTGGTGGAAGAGATTGGATATGACCCGGAAAAAGATATGGACAACCCGACAGGCTCCATATTCTGCGCTCATGGGGCAGGCTTTTATGTGCCGTGGCATGAGGTGGCGGATTATATGCACATAGAAAGCCGGCTGAAAAAATGGCTGGCGGAGGAAACGGATGGGGCTGACGGAAAAATGCAGGAAAAGAAAGGTGCGGTGCGCCTCCCATCCGGTAAAAAGGCCGCCCAGATGTATTCCGCGTACAGGAAAGAAGACAGGGAGCTTGAGGAGATCTTTATCCGTACTTACGGGAAATATGAGTCAAAGGTGCCGCCTTCATCAAAAACGGTGTCATCCGCATCTGAAAAAAGGAGCAAAAAGAGAGAAGAGCATTTAAAGGAATACCTTCTGGTAGATGGCTATAATGTCATTTTTGCGTGGGATGATTTAAAAGAACTTGCCAGAGATAACATCGAGGGGGCCAGGGGAAAGCTTATGGATATCCTCTGTAATTACCAGGGATTCAAAAAATGTACGGTGATTCTTGTCTTTGACGCATATAAAGTGGACGGCTATGCGCTGGAAATCCAGAAGTACCATAATATTCATGTGGTCTACACAAAAGAATCGGAGACTGCAGACCAGTATATCGAGAAAGTGGTGCACGAGATAGGGAAAAAATACCATGTTACGGTGGTCACCTCAGACGGCGTAGAGCAGGTAGTGACGCTGGGACAGGGGGGTACCCTGGTGTCGGCAAGGGAGTTTTTTGAGGAAGTGGAGCTTGTGAGAAAGCAGATGGAAGACGAGTGGGGTAAACAGGAGAGAGGCACAAAAAACTATCTCTTTGATGCGATGGATGGAGAGCTGAAGAAAGAGATGGAAGATGTGAGGCTTGGGAAGAAGAATATGCAGTGAGGAGAATAGACAGGCATGAGGAAGATGGTTGGTTTGCTGCCGGTGCTGTCCGGGATCATGTGGGGCTCCGGGGGGATTTTTGTGCGAATCCTTACGGGGCTTGGCATGGACGGATATACGGTGGCGGAATCCAGGCTTGCAGTGGCAGTCTGTGTGATGGCAGCGGCAATCTGCCTGCATGACAGGCGGCTGTTTAGCATAAAGATAAAGGATATATGGATATTTGCGCTGGGCGGGTTCTGTGGGATACTCGGGGTCATGCTGGCATATAATGCGGCGATTAAAGAAGTGACGCTGTCTTTGGCGGCTGTGCTTTTGAGCATGTCTCCCATATTCGTGTTGTTTCTTGCGGCGGTACTGTTTGGGGAGAAGATAACGGCAAAGAAACTGGGGTGCATGGCGCTTGCCTTAACGGGGTGCGTTTTGGTAAGCGGGGTCCTGGAGGCTGGCGCAGGGATGAGATGGTCGGCAGCAGGGATAGGATTTGGAGTGCTGGCGGCGTTCTTCTATGCGATGTACAGCCTTGTGAGCAAAGAGTCTGCAAGGAAAGAGTACCATGCATTTACAATGATCTTTTACTGCATGCTGATCAGCGCTGCTGTTTTAGCTCCTGTGACGGACTGGAAATGCATTTACAGGGTTACTGTAGGAGGAGGCGTGAAGATGCAGCTTTTTATGCTTGTCAATGCACTGGTTACGTCCGTACTGCCTTATGTATTTTACACGGTTTCACTGAATTATATAGAGACGGGGAAAGCATCTATACTGGCTGCGGGGGAACCGGTGGCTGCGATGCTGTTCGGATTTCTCTTCTTTTCAGAGAAACCAACGATCCTTGCGGTGATGGGGCTTGTGCTGACAACGGCTGCCCTGGCGGTGTTTGGCATGCCGGAAAATACAGACGGAAAAAGTTGATTGATCTGAATAATAAAACAGCCCTGCTCTTGCAAAATGGGCTGTTTTATATTATAGCATGATTATTTTGCCGGGTTATCTCCGCGCTCGGTTTTTTCCGGCAGATACATATGGACAGACTCTATCCGGTTCTTATCCAGAGACTCTATGATAAGCTTTATCCCGTCCTCGGTGACAACGGAATCTCCGATCTCAGGGAAACGGTCCAGCCGCTCGATGATGAATCCGCCGAGGGAGTCATAATCCTCGGACTCGAAGTCAAGATTCAGCCGGTCATTTAAGTCATCTAAATTCATAGAGGCCTCGATCATATATTCCAAAGGAGAAATCTCCTGTATAAAGTCCTCTTCATTTTCGTCATATTCGTCATGAATCTCGCCGACGATTTCTTCCAGAAGGTCTTCGAGAGTGATCAGTCCGGCGGTTTCGCCGTATTCGTCCAGCACGACGGCAATGTTAAAAGAAGCCTGGCGCATCTCCACAAGCAATTCCGAGATGTTTTTGTATTCGTATGTGAAATAAGCTTCCCGCAGGATATCTTTCACATGAAATTCTTTCGTGTTGTCAAATAAGAGAAGATCTTTCATGTTGATCGTGCCGACTACATTGTCGGTAGTCTCCTCAAAAACAGGGAGACGTGTAAATTTATCTTCCCGGAAGATTTCAATCAGTTCTTTGTAAGTGCTGTTTATATCTGCAAATGTCACATGAACTCTCGGCACCATGACATCCTTTGCCTTGGCGTCGCCCAGGTCAAATACGTTATAGATCATCTCTTTTTCATCGGATTCTATAACGCCGTCTTCGTGGCTGACATCCACGATGGTACGAAGCTCCGTCTCGGTCATTGTGTTATTCCTGGCGTTCGGATCTACCCGGAGCAGCATGAGAACTCCTCTTGACAGCCCGTTGATCAGGAAAATGACAGGCGTGGCAATAGTTATGAAAAAATTGATAATGCCTGCATAGAGGAGGGACATCTTTTCCGCATGGATAGTAGCCATTGTTTTTGGCGTGATCTCCCCGAATAAAAGTATAGCGACGGTCAGCGCGGCGTTACATACTGCCACCATGGAGCCCCCCAGGCTGTAGGCAAGGGAAGTGGTAAGCGATGCGGCCGAAAGATTCACGATGTTGTTGCCGATCAGGATAGCGCTGAGCATCTTGCTGGAGTCGTCAGTGATTTTCAATACAGTTTTTGCGCGCTTGCTGCCTTCTTCAGCAAGGCTGCGGATCCGGATTTTGTTTACCGTTGTCAAAGCTGTCTCCGCAGACGAGAAGAATGCGGAAAGCATCAGCAATATAAATAGAATAATTAGTTGCGTGGCGTCACCCGAGTCCAATTATAAATCATCTCCTTTTTTAAACTTATTGGATTTAATATAACGCATTTTACTGGAATTTGCAAGAGTGCGTTGAATTTGGAGAACAATTAGTGTATGATGGATAATATTAAAAATCAGCAGCAGGCAAGGAGAATATGATTGTAATATGGATCAGAGATTTGAGAATGAATTAAAGAAGGTATTGTCGGAAAGACAGGTGAAGACCGGGGAGCCGATGGAGATGCATACGACGTTCCGGGTCGGCGGGCCGGCAGATTATTTTGTCCTTCCGGAAACAAAAGAAGAGCTGAGAGAAACAGTTTTGCTTTGCAGGCGGGAAGAAATGCCCTATTATATTCTCGGAAACGGGAGCAATCTGCTTGTTTCGGACAAAGGGTACCGCGGAGTTATCATTCAGGTATTTAAATCAATGAACAAGATCCGTGCTGACGGAAACTGCATTCATGCACAGGCGGGGGCGCTGCTCTCGGCGATTGCCGCAAGGGCGCTTGAAAAGAGCCTTAAAGGTTTTGAATTTGCCTCCGGAATCCCGGGAACACTGGGAGGCGCATGCGTGATGAACGCAGGGGCTTACGGCGGAGAGATGAAACAGGTCTTAAAGCAGGTGACGGTGCTGGATTCGGAGGGGAATATCCTCGCCATACCTTCTGAGGATCTCGAGATGGGCTACCGCACAAGCATCATCGCAAAAGAAGGCCATATTGTGCTTGAGGCAGTCATAGAACTTGAGGAAGGCAATGAGGAAGAGATAAGGAGCCTGATGGAAGAGCTTAAGAATAAAAGGGTGGAAAAACAGCCTTTGGAATACCCGAGCGCAGGCAGCACGTTCAAGCGGCCGGAAGGGTATTTTGCAGGAAAGCTTATACAGGACAGCGGGCTTAGGGGATTTTCAGTCGGAGGCGCGCAGGTTTCAGAGAAACACTGCGGATTCGTGATAAACAAAGACCATGCTACGGCGGCTGACATTGCGGAGCTGATGCGCCGGGTAAGCCAGTGCGTGGAAGAGAAGTTTGGAGTCGCCCTGGAGCCGGAAGTTAAAAGGTTGGGAGAGTTTTAGATGAGATTTGTTGTTGTTACAGGTATGTCGGGCGGGGGGAAGAGCACGGCGCTTAAGATGTTGGAGGACATGGGGTATTTTTGCGTAGATAACCTTCCTGTGCCCCTGATCCCGAAACTGGCAGAGCTTTTGGCGGCGAGGGGCGCTGAGATGAACAAGGCGGCTCTGGGGGTCGATGTCCGCAGCGGGGAAAGCTTTAAAGAGCTTGAAACAGTTATGGAGGAGCTGGATGAAAACGGCTTTAAGTATGAGATCCTTTACCTGGAATCAAGCGATAATGTGCTGGTGAAGAGATATAAGGAGACAAGGCGGTTCCATCCGCTGTCCGGCAGCGAGGGAAGAGTGGATGTTGGTATTCGGAGGGAACGGGAAAAACTTGCCTTTTTAAAGAAAAAAGCAGACTATTTGATAGATACAAGTCATATGCTTACAAGAGAGCTGAGGAAAGAGCTTGGGAAAATATTTGTGCAGAATAAGGAGTATAAAAACCTATATATTTCCGTGCTCTCTTTCGGCTTTAAATACGGCATTCCAAATGACGCGGATCTGGTGTTTGACGTCCGTTTCCTGCCAAACCCGTATTATATAGAAGAACTGCGCCCCATGAGCGGAAATGACAGAGAAGTCAGAAACTATGTAATGGGGAATGAAAAAGCGGTGGAATTTCTGAGAAAGCTTATTGACATGGTGGAGTTCCTTATCCCGAACTATATTGCGGAAGGAAAGACGCAGCTTATCATAGCAGTAGGATGCACCGGGGGGAAACACAGGTCTGTCACGCTTGCAAATGAACTTTATGAGCTGCTTGAAAGGGCAGAAAATTATGGAATCCGTATCGAACACAGAGATATTGGGAAAGATACCATAACGAAAGCCAGATAAGGAGACTGAAATGTCGTTTTCAGGTGAGATAAGGGAAGAGTTAGTAGGGCAGTATGCGAAAGCAAGGCACTGCGACCTAGCGGAATTATCTGCAATATTGCATGTATGCGGAGACTTTTCCGAGGACAGGGCCGGGATATGTACGGCGAAATTTAGAACAGAAAATTTTCCAGTTGCGAGAAAATGCTTTACATTGATGAAAAAAACATTTAATATAGTAACGTATATTGCAATTCGCCGGAATCCGCAGAAAGGCAGCTGGAGCTACATGCTTTGCTGGAAGGGCGATGAATTGTTGGCAATCAGGGATGTGATGGTACAGGCTGCATGCTGCAAGAGGGCGTACATAAGGGGCGCATACCTTGCGGCCGGTTCTGTCAGTGATCCAAAGAAATCATATCATTTTGAAATAGTGTGCGGACGGGAGGAAGAAGCAAAGTATCTGCAGAATATGATTAACACCTTTGGATTGGACGCTAAGATTGTAATCCGGAAACACAATTATATTGTGTATCTCAAAGAAGGCGCTCAGATTGTTGATGTGCTGAATGTGATGGGGGCATCGTCAGGGCTTATGGAGCTTGAAAATATCCGTATCCTGAAAGAGATGCGTAACAGCGTGAACCGTCAGGTGAACTGTGAGACGGCCAACATAAAAAAAGTAGTTTCCGCAGCCGTAAGACAAAAGGAAGACATCATATATATCCGTGATGTTATCGGATTTGACAGGCTGCCGGAAAGCTTGAAAGCAATCGCTCTCGCGCGTCTGGCGTATCCGGATGCGCCTTTGAAGGACCTTGGTGCAGTTCTGGAACCGCCGCTTGGGAAATCCGGAGTGAACCATCGTCTGAGAAAGCTGAGTGAGATAGCGGATAAGTTGAGGAGACAGTAAGGAGGCCATAGGATTATGATTAAGAAACCTGTTACGATTCAAACAAATATGGATATGGAAACACGACCAATCGCACATCTTGTTCAGGAGGCAAGCCAGTACTCCAGCAGTGTATATATTGAGTTGGATGAAAAGAAGATTAATGCGAAGAGCATTATGGGAATGATGAGCCTGAATCTGACGAAGGGAACGAACCTGGTAGTCGTGGCAGACGGAGAGGACGAGTCTAACGCAGTTGAGGGTGTGGAGGCGTTTCTGGCAGTCGGGCATTAGGGAATTACATATCAATGTATAGATAACTGTGGAAAAGGGCATGAAGATGCTCTTTTTCTGCTAAGAAAGTCCTGTTTATCAGAGAGGCGGGGCGGGGGGAAGGAGAGGATTTGGAATGAAAAGGCTGTTGTTTATATATAATCCGCGGGCGGGAAAGGAATTTTTGCGGCCTGCCGTGTCGGACATCGTGGATATCTTTGTGAAATCCGGATATGAGGTGGTGATTTATCCGACGCAGTCTTACCGCGATGCGTTCCGGAAAGTTCAGGAGTTCAGTAAGGGCGAGTATGAGCTTGTGGTATGCAGCGGAGGAGACGGAACGCTGGACGAAGTGGTTACAGGCATGATGATGCGTGAGGACAGGGTTCCGATCGGGTATATACCGACGGGAACGACCAATGACTTTGCAAACAGCCTGCACATCCCGAAGAAACTTCTTGAGGCGGCGGATAATGCGGTAAACGGGGAGATATTTCCATGCGATGTGGGAGGCTTTAACGATGACATCTTCGTATACATTGCTGCTTTCGGACTGTTCACAGATGTCTCCTATGAGACAAGGCAGGAGGCGAAAAACGTGCTGGGGCATCTGGCATATGTCCTGGAAGGAACGAAACGGCTGTTTAACGTTCCCTCTTACAGAATAAAATTCACCCATGACGGCGAGAGTGTTGAGGATGAATTCATCTTTGGCATGGTGACGAACTCGAGGTCGGTGGGCGGTTTCCGCAGCATGATAGGAAGGAATGTAGTCTTTGACGACGGGCTTTTTGAGGTCACGCTCATCAAGACTCCGAAGAACCCGCTGGAGCTTCAGGAGATTATCGCTGCTCTTCTTATCGAGCAGATCGATACGAAGTATATGTATACGTTCAGGACCGGAGAGATTGAGTTTGAGTCGCTGGAGGAGATACCGTGGACGCTCGACGGGGAATACGGAGGGTCGCATGACCAGGTGACGGTACGTAATTACAAGCAGGAGCTGTCAATCATGGTTCCGAAAAAGCATATTGCGTCGCTGAAAAAGAAAGACGAAAAAAAATAAAAAAAGTACTTGCTTTTTCTGACATTTTTTGTTATGATAAGCAAGTACGAAATACGGCTCCATGGTCAAGCGGTCAAGACGCTAGCCTCTCACGCTGGAATCAGGGGTTCGATTCCCCTTGGAGTCACTTGGTTATCCTCTCAAAGAGAAAACTTTGAGAGGATTTTTTCTGTTGTTTTTTTGGCGTTTATAAGCTATAATAAAAAAAGTGAAATTATTAACGTCTGTACTGGATTTGCAAAATGCGGCGCAGACCAGGAAAATTGGAGGAATAAAGATATGATGGTATCAGCAAAAGAGATGCTGCAGAAAGCAGTAGCAGGCCACTACGCAGTAGGACAGTTCAACATTAACAACCTTGAGTGGACAAAGGCGATCCTTCAGGCTGCTGAGGAGTGTAAATCACCGGTTATCTTAGGTGTTTCCGAGGGCGCTGGAAAGTACATGACAGGATTTAAGACTGTAGAGGCAATGGTAGAGGCAATGGTAGAGGAGATGGGGATTACAGTTCCTGTTGCCACACATCTTGACCACGGCAGCTATGACGGATGCAAAAAGTGCATTGAGGCAGGCTTTACATCCATTATGTTCGACGGTTCCAAGTACCCGATCGAGGAGAATGTTGCCAAGACAAAAGAGCTGATCGAGATCTGCAGAGAGAAGGGAATGTCTCTTGAGGCAGAGGTCGGATCTATCGGCGGCGAGGAAGACGGCGTTGTAGGACAGGGCGAATGTGCAGACCCGAACGAGTGCAAGATGATTGCAGACCTTGGCGTGGACATGTTAGCGGCAGGCATCGGCAACATCCATGGAAAATATCCTGAGAACTGGGCAGGATTAAGCTTTGAGACCCTGGATGCAATCCAGAAACTTACAGGCGACATGCCGTTAGTTCTTCACGGAGGTACGGGCATACCGGATGACATGATCAAGAAAGCGATTGACCTTGGCGTAGCGAAGATCAATGTTAATACAGAGTGCCAGTTAGTATTTGCAGAGGCGACCCGCAAGTACATTGAGGCTGGAAAAGACCTGGAAGGAAAAGGTTTTGACCCGCGTAAGTTATTGAAACCGGGCGCAGAGGCGATCGTTGCTAAAGTAAAAGAGAAGATGGAATTATTCGGATCTGTTGGCAAGGCATAAGTATAATGATTGAAAGGTATTCCAATCTGTGTTGGGATGCCTTTTTTACTGAGTAGGATGAATATACCGGGAAAGGAACAGAATATATGGGAGAAACATTTAACGTAGCGGATATTTTTGGCGAGGACGTGTTTAATGACAGCGCCATGCAGGAACGTCTGCCGAAGAAAGTCTATAAGGATCTGAAGAGGACGATAGAGGAAGGAAAGGAGCTGGATCTGGCGACCGCGGATGTTATTGCACACGAGATGAAAGAGTGGGCGATTGAGAAAGGGGCGACGCATTATACGCACTGGTTCCAGCCTCTGACTGGATTTACGGCGGAAAAGCATGATTCGTTTATCTCTGCTCCTCTGGAGAGTGGGAAGGTGCTGATGAGTTTCTCAGGCAAGGAGCTGATCAAGGGAGAGCCGGACGCGTCGTCGTTCCCGTCGGGAGGGCTTCGGGCGACATTTGAGGCCAGGGGCTATACGGCGTGGGATTGCACATCTCCTGCATTTGTAAGGCATGACGCTGCAGGGGCGACACTCTGCATCCCTACGGCATTTTGTTCCTACGGAGGCGAAGCGCTCGACCAGAAGACACCCCTTCTGCGTTCCATGGAGGCGATTAATGAGCAGGCGCTCAGGCTGATTCGCCTCTTTGGAAATACTACGTCCAAAAAGGTCACTCCGTCGGTAGGGATAGAGCAGGAATACTTCCTTGTGGACGCGCAGAAATTCCTTGAGAGAAAGGATCTTATATATGCAGGGCGCACGCTTTTCGGAGCAATGCCTCCGAAAGGGCAGGAGCTTGACGACCACTACTTCGGAACGATACGCCAGCGGATTGCCGGGTTTATGAAGGACGTAAATGAAGAGCTTTGGAGAGTCGGGGTATCCTCCAAGACGCAGCATAATGAGGTGGCTCCGGCGCAGCATGAGCTGGCTCCGATCTACGCTCCGGCCAATGTGGCGGTGGATCACAATCATCTTGTCATGCAGACATTGAAACGCGTAGCATCAAGGCACGGCATGAAATGCCTTCTCCATGAAAAGCCTTTTGCGGGAGTGAACGGCTCAGGAAAGCATAATAACTGGTCCCTTATAACGGACGACGGGAAAAACCTTTTAAATCCAGGTAAGACCCCTCACGAGAACAATCAGTTTTTGCTGATACTGGCATGTATACTGAAGGCGGTAGACGAACATGCGGCGCTTCTGAGGGAGTCGGCCGCCGACCCGGGGAATGATCACAGGCTTGGGGCGGACGAGGCTCCTCCGGCGATTATCTCCGTATTCCTAGGAGACCAGTTAGAGGATGTGATAGAGCAGTTTATAGACAAGGGGGAGGCGACCCACAGTATTGAGAGGAAAAAGCTTGAGACGGGGGTAAAGACGATTCCGGAGTTTTCAAAAGATGCGACAGACCGCAACCGGACATCGCCCTTTGCGTTTACGGGGAATAAGTTTGAGTTCCGTATGGCGGGCTCCCGGGATTCTGTAGCCGGAGCTAATGTGGTGCTCAATACGATCGTGGCGGAGGCATTTGCGGAAGCATGTGAATATCTTGAAAAAGATAGAAACAGAGATTTCGAACTGGTGGTTCACGAGCTGATAAAAAAATATGCAACAAAGCATAAAGAGATTATCTTTAACGGCAATGGATATGATGATGAATGGGTAAAGAAGGCAGAGGAGAAAGGGCTGCCGAATATCCGCTCTATGGTAGAGGCAATTCCTGCCCTGGTTTCTGAAAAATCGATTAAAATGTTCAAGGATTTCAAGGTGTTTACAAAAGTAGAGCTTGAGTCCCGGGCAGAGATTAAATATGAGAATTATGCGAAGGCAATCAATATTGAAGCCCGCACAATGATCGATATGGCGAGCAAGCAGTTTATCCCGGCGGTCATCAAATATACGAAGACCCTTGCGGACACTGTGATTGCCGTGAAAGCCGCGGGAGCGGACGCATCCGTGCAGTCGGAGGCGCTGGCAGAGGTGACAGGATACCTTGCAGAGGCGAAGAAGGCCAATGATGCCCTTATAGAGCTTACGGATAAGGCGTCTGCGATGGGAGAAGGGAAAGATCGGGCAGAATTTTATCATTCGCAAGTGGTTCCGGCGATGGAGGCGCTTCGTGCGCCGGTTGACAGGCTGGAGATGATTGTGGATAAAGAAGCGTGGCCGATGCCTTCTTATGGGGATCTGTTGTTTGAAGTATAAACTGAGATATGGATAGAGCCGTAAAAGTGCGGTTTGGGAAAGTGAGAAGATTACATGACAAAGATTGAATTTCTGGAAAAACTGCGGACTGCATTGGCAAATGACCTGACGGGAGCTGTCATACAGGAAAATGTGGATTATTATGCCGGCTATATACGCAGTGAGACGGAGGCAGGAAGAAACGAGGAAGAGGTTATAGAAGAGCTGGGCGACCCGTGGGTGATTGCCCAGACGATCATAGACACATCGGTTCCTGCCGGGGCAAACGCTCCTTACGAGGCGGAAGGGCAGGCATATGGGCAGGCATATGGGCAGGAAACCACAGGTGCGTCGGGAAGAAGGCCGGCAGGCGCAGGGTTCTTAAAAGGCCTTTTGGTGCTGCTGGGGGTCATCGGAGTCCTGTTCATCATCATAACGGTTGTAGGAGGGATTGTAAGCCTTGTAGCTCCGGTGCTGATACCGGTTCTCGTAGTTATATTCATCGTTCGGACGGTAAGAGGAGGACGATGACAGACAACGCTGAAAGAGCATAGGGAAAAGTAAAAGACCGATGGGGGAAACCATCGGTCTTTTGAGGGGAGTATAAATAATTAATAAGGGGTTGTAAAGAGTTTCCTCTCTACAACAAATAGTATAATATAGGAAGAAACAAAAAGCAAGCAAAAAATTAAAAAAATCTTAAATGAATTACATAAAAATTTAAAATATGCACATAATAACTTCGAATCAAAAAGATTAGGAGGAATTGACATGGCTAAGAACTATAATTCATCTAACAAAAATGCGTCTAACCAGAATGCATCTAACCAGAACGCATCCAATAAGAATGCATCCAACCAGAATTCAACAAACAGGAACGCATCTGATTCTAATGCGTCCAGCCAGAATTCAACAAACAAGAATGCATCCAACACAAGCAACAATTACTAAGTTGGATTCAAGCGGGAGGGGATATGCCATGGCGGCATATCCCCTTTCGCGTGTTTTGTTGGATTTGAGGATTGACAAAGGAGAGTGGAAGCAAGTAAGATGGAGAGAGTAATTGTAAATGAGGTGCAGGGGAACAGATGAGAAAGATGGAATTGATTGCGCCGTGCCATTTTGGGCTTGAGGCGGTTTTGAAAAGAGAGATCATAGACCTGGGTTATGATATCGCGGAAGTGGAGGATGGGAGAGTCACGTTCTACGGGGATGAGGAGGCGCTGTGCCGCGCTAACATATTCTTGCGGACAGCGGAGCGGGTGCTGCTTAAGGTAGGAAGTTTCCGCGCGGTTACCTTCGAGGAATTGTTTGACAAGACGAAAGAACTGCCCTGGGAGGATTATATCCCGAAGGATGGGAAGTTCTGGGTGGCGAAGGCTGCATCGGTGAAAAGTAAGCTCTTCAGCCCGTCCGATATACAGTCCATCATGAAAAAAGCGATGGTAAAGAGGATGCAGGAGCGCTATCATGTAGAATGGTTTCCGGAGGACGGCGCAGCGTATCCGATACGGGTATTTTTGATGAAAGATATCGTGACGGTGGGGATAGACAGTTCGGGGATTTCTCTTCATAAGAGAGGATACCGGGAAATGTCGGGCGCGGCCCCCATTACAGAGACGCTTGCGGCGGCGCTTATCATGCTCACGCCATGGAGGGCAGACAGGATTTTGGTGGATCCCTTCTGCGGCAGCGGAACATTTCTTATAGAAGCGGCTATGATGGCGGCGAACATCGCTCCGGGCATGAACCGCTCATTCACGGCAGAGGACTGGGCGGGAGTTATCCCCAAAAAGTTCTGGTATGATGCTATAGATGAGGCAAATGACCTGGTAAATACAGAGATTAAGACGGATATACAAGGGTATGACGCAGACGGCTCTGTGCTTAAGATTGCACGGAAAAATGCGGAAGAGGCAGGAGTAGGGCGGCTGATACATTTTCAGGAGAGAACGGTGGCAGAATTGAGCCATCCGAAGAAGTACGGGTTTATCATAACGAATCCGCCTTACGGAGAGAGGCTGGAGGATAAAAAGAACCTGCCGCAGCTTTACCGGACGCTGGGGGAGAGATTTTGCCGTCTTGACGCATGGTCGGCATACGTGATTACTTCCTATGAAGATACGGAGAAATGCTTTGGGCGGAAAGCAGATAAAAACCGAAAGATATACAATGGCATGTTAAAGACGTACTATTATCAGTTTTTAGGCCCGAAACCGCCGAAAAAGCAAAAGGAGAAAGATAATGGATAAGATAATATTTGCAACAGGCAATGAGCATAAGATGGCAGAAATCAAAATGATCCTTAAGGATGTCGGCATGCAGGTCCTTTCTCAGAGGGAGGCGGGGATTAAGGCGGATGTCGTGGAGGATGGCAGCACTTTTGAGGAAAATGCCCTGATTAAGGCGGAGGAGATTGCGAAAATAGCCAGAGAGAACCCGGAATTTCGGGAGGCGGTAATATTGGCAGATGATTCGGGGCTGGAGATAGATTACCTGAACAAAGAGCCGGGCATCTATTCGGCAAGGTACATGGGAGAAGACACTTCCTATGAGATTAAGAACCGGGCGCTCCTTGACAGGCTTGCAGGAGTGCCGGACGAGAAACGCACGGCAAGGTTTGTCTGTGCGATTGCGGCTGCATTTCCGGACGGAACAAGCCGGATTGTGCGGGGTACTATGGAAGGGATTATCGGACATGAGATAGCAGGGAAAAATGGGTTCGGATATGATCCTATATTTTTCCTGCCGGAATATGGATGTACCAGCGCCGAGCTTTCTCCGGAGAAAAAGAACGAGCTGAGCCATCGGGGGGAAGGCTTGAGGAAGATGCGCGGGATTATTCGGGAACTGGAGTCAGGGAAACGGTAGAAGGATATGAGAGTTTTGATTGTCAGCGATACGCATGGTTCGCATCGCAATTTAGAAAAAGTAATCGAGAGAACGGAAGGCATTGACCTACTGATCCATCTGGGAGACACAGAAGGAAAAGAAGACTATATAGAGGCGCTTGCGGGATGCCCGTCCTACATTGTCAGCGGGAATAACGACTTTTTCTCGGACCTTCCGCGGGAAAAGGAGTTTATGCTGGAGGGGAAACGCGTGTTTATCACACACGGACACCCTTATTATGTCTCTATGGGGGAAGAACGGCTGAGGAAAGCTGCAAAGAAAAGAGGAGCTGATATTGCGATGTACGGGCATACGCATAAGCCGTCCTTATCGGTCGAAGACGGGGTGATGGTACTGAACCCGGGGAGCATAGCATATCCCCGCCAGGCAGGGAGGAAAGCGACCTATATGGTGATGGAGATAGAAGAGGGAAAAGACGCAGATGTCCGGCTAATGTACGTGTGATGGAGAGAAAACAAAAAAACAAAAAAGTACAAAAAAATGGTAAAAAATTAAAAATTTTTATTGACAAGATGGGAACCATCCTATATAATATGTTTTGTGTCACGGGGAATTAAGTTGTAGACAATAAAATAACGGGGTGTGGCTCAGCTTGGCTAGAGCGCCTGGTTTGGGACCAGGAGGTCGCAGGTTCGAATCCTGTCACCCCGATAGTTGATTCATGCGGGTGTAGTTCAATGGTAGAACACTAGCCTTCCAAGCTAGATACGTGGGTTCGATTCCCATCACCCGCTTTCTTAAAGCCTTGAGAGAGCAGGTTTTAAGAAAGCAGTTCTAAGAGCTGGTCTTATAAGAGTCTGTAGCTCAGCTGGATAGAGCAACGGCCTTCTAAGCCGTAGGTCGAGGGTTCGAATCCCCCCAGGCTCGTTAGAACCACGAAAATTTAATATAGGTGTCTGCCTTAACGGCGGACAAGTAATATGGTGGGTATGGTGCAGTTGGTTAGCGCGCCAGATTGTGGTTCTGGATATCAAGGGTTCGAGTCCCTTTACCCACCTTTCTTTTTTTTATATAAAAAGAATTTATTGGGCTATCGCCAAGCGGTAAGGCACAGGACTTTGACTCCTGCATTCGTTGGTTCGAATCCAACTAGCCCAGCTTTTGCGGGTGTGTAGCTCAGGTGGTAGAGCACTTGACTTTTAATCAAGTTGTCCGGGGTTCGAACCCCCGCACGCTCATTTTTACTATGATAATATACGCGGATGTGGCGGAATTGGCAGACGCGCTAGACTTAGGATCTAGTGGGCATCCCGTGCAGGTTCAAGTCCTGTCATCCGCACTAAAAAAGATACCAGGTTTGCTCCCAAGGCAAGTCTGGTATTTTTGCATGCACAATGTGCTGAAACCATAATATATTAAACTGTAGAACTATATCAGGAGAAGATTATATTATGGAAGAGAAGAGAGCGTTTCTGGCAAATGAATGTGATTTTGCAGGCGTAAGGCCGATTATGGTGGATTTGCCGTATCCTGCGCTGCGGGTGGAGGGTAAAAACCCGGCATATGCCAATCTGCTGAGCATTGATTACTGCGGTGCGGTATCGGAGCTGTCTGCGATTACCCAGTATATAAACAATGAAAACAGGATGTCCTGTGAGAGGTGCCCATTGGCAAAGACGATATTGGGAATTGCGATGGCCGAGATGATGCATCTGCAGAAACTTGGTGAGCTGATTGTGCTGCTTGGCGGCGACATTGACTTTGCGGCGAAGTTCCAGAACGGGAGGAAGAGGCAGTGGACGCCGGAGTACCTTAATATGCCGGACAATATAGGAAGGATGATCGCCGCTGACATAGAGGCTGAAAAGGGCGCGATAGAGCAATATCGGATGCATATGAAGATGATGAATGATTGCTATGTGAATGCTGTGCTGGCCAGGATCATCAAAGATGAGGAATATCATATCATGATACTTCGGTCATTGGAGTATTAAAGAGAGAGGCGTTTCTTTTGTGAAACGCCTCTCTTAATTGATAATATTATGCTTTTGACTTTTTCATTCTGCCTTTTATGATGATTGCAGAAGAAATGTAAGAGATGATCAACAGCGAAGCCCACAATGAAATGTTGTTCAGGTCGCCGGTCTTAGCGGATGAAAGAACTCCGCCAGAGCCATCTGTGCCGTTTCCATTAGTTCCATTGGTGCCGTTAGCGCCGTTTCCGTTAGTTCCATTGGTGCCGTTATTGGAACCATTATTAGAGCCGTTTGAATTATTATCATTCGCATTAGGCTTTACGCTCGAATCATCATCGGTCTTTTCGCTAGTCGTAATAGCAATCTCTCCTGCGCTGATTTCGGAGGCCTCATAGTTCTCTGTCTCGGCATAACGTGCTACGAAAGTGTATTCCCTGTTAGCGGACAATCCGGTAAATGTCGGGCTGTCCTGCCAGGTCTTTCCGCCGTCTTTACTGTACTGTGCTTTCGCCCCGCTTATCGGACTGTTAGGAATCGTCTCAAGCGTGATGCTGGTAGCGGTTTTTGTCTTTTCTGCCGGAACCGGAGGCGGATCCTGCGTAGCTTTCACGACTGTGGCTTTTACGGCGATAGGAGAGGTCTCGCGAATGTGTTCCTGCCCATCTCCTGTTGTTTCGTCTTCTTCAGTTCCTTCTCTCTCAGCCGCCTGGGCACGAGTGGTAGGAGCGTCCGGATCGGAATCATCTTTGTCGCCAGTGCCGCCGGTGTTGTCATCTGGATTGCCGCCGGGATTATTGTCATCCGGATTGCCGCCAGGATTATTGTCATCCGGATTGCCGCCAGGATTATTGTCATCCGGGTTGCCGCCAGGATTATTGTCATCCGGATTGCCGCCGGGATTGTTGTCGTCCGGATTGCTGTCATCCGGGTTGCCATCTCCTGAACCGTCGTCCGGCTTGTCATTGTAGGAGACAATAAGCTCTGATTCATATGTGCCGACATTAAGTTTTTCTTTCGTCTGAATTTGCCATTCAGTTATAGCTTCAGGCTCTATGGTAGTAGCGCCTTCCGTAATTGTGAATCCTTCCGCGGATAATTTCATGCCTTCAATTTTTATAGGAATCGTATCATGGTTTTGAATGATGATTTTTCCTGTACGCGTCGTGCCATAAGTGATTCCTTCAAAATCGTTGCCCTGCAAGTCAACGGATATGGAAGGCCCTTTGTGAACTGTGACTTCTGCTATTTCACTGGCAAAAGCTTTGTCGGTAGCTCTGATTCGTATTTGATAAGTTCCTGGATCTGCTTGAGGAATAGTGGTATCCTGACAATTCTGCCATTGCCCCCAGCTGCCGTCCTCGAGTTTCATGCGGTATTCCATCGCTGTTGTGACTTTTGTGATTTCTCCTTTATCGCCGATAAATTTTTCATCAACTGCGACAGGAGTAGGCGCTTTAGCAATTTTAGGAATTACAAGCCCTTCTTGTAAACCGTCAGTCACCGTGTCTGTAATGGATACGGTTTTTCCGAATAAGCTGTTGGGAATTTTATTCCTTTTATCTACGCCGGATGTGATGGACTGGGAAGCTGTTCCCTTTCCTGCGCTGACAGTGTATTTGCGCTCTGCATATGGGAACACGAATTCCTCTGTGTCAAAGTCAATATAAGTTGCCGGGTCTGTTTTGACAGGATCTGATTTAATCGGTTCGGAGGCTTTATAATTTTTGCTCTGTTTGTAACGCGCCAAAAAATAATAAGTGGTGTCAGGTTTTAGCTTTTTACTGAATTCCGGCTTGTCGCTCCTGGCGCTGTCATCCCATTCGCCGTCCTCGCTATAGCAATATTCAACGCCGCTGTCGGAATCTTTGTTATTTGGATTTTTTGAGATGCCGTTTAACGTAGCGCTGTTGTGTGTTATTTTGGTTACGGATAATGTATCGGTAGGAGCGTTCTGCTCTGCTCTGGTTACTTCAAAAGTAATAGTGGCGTCTGTAGTTTTATTATTTCCTGAGCCTATCTTGTAGCCGATTTGTATTTTCGCCGAATATTTGCCGACAACCAGGTCTGTTGCGGGAGTTATGGTTATACTGCTGTTAGTTCCCGGAGGAGAGTTTTTGTCGGCTCTTCCGTTAACGATTACCCCTTTGTCGTTTGTAACGGTAAATTTATCGGTACTGTCCATAAGTTTTACCTGGTTGATGGTGACGGAGTCACTGCCATAATTATTTACGGTAAGTGCACCGTTAGGTGCTGGAGAATAGCCATAAGGAGCCTCGATTTCGGGCAAATCAAAATCTATAACTTTTCCCTGCTTTATTTGTTTTGCATATGGAACGGGGTTGCTTGCAAAAACTTTTTTAATAGGATCGGACTTTAATCGTGTATAGTACCACCCAGGAGCACAGTCTGATTTGGTGTCAGATGTAAACTCTTGCCAATTTAAACGATTGTCTTTTATGTATTTTGCAAGCTCCTGCATGTCAGCCATTTCGTTGGCGATTGGCCCCACATATTCCATGGTTTCCATGTTGATGTTTGTAAGTTCCCCGTCATTTGCCAGTGCGACGGTTTCATCCTTGGATACCCTGATGCCGGGATCTTTCTTGGGTCTTTCTGGAATGTACAACTCCTGCCGGCCGATTATAAGGGTCTGGCCAAACCAATTGATAGGTTCATCCTGAATGTCAATGACCTTGTTTGACGGAACGGTTATATCTGCACCGGATCCGCCCTTTATTTTGACAGTAGTGACAGAGGACGGGATGTTGATTATCTGGCCGGTCTCATAATTGATTTCTGCCAATTCAGCGGCTATTATCTCTCCGCCGTTCTGAATTATGACGCCTTCACCCACAGGAGTCTTTTGCCCGTCTTCATAACAGATTAACTTACCGCCTGAAATTAAAACGGCAGTACCGTTAAAGGGCTTACCGGTGCCAAATTTATTTAAGGTAACGGTTCCGCTGTTGATGAGAAGGCTCCCGCCATGTACGGCATCCTTTCCTACGCCGCCGGATATTGCGATCTGCCCATCGGAAAAGGAGAGCTGAGAATCGCTCTTAAGTTCTACAGCATGCGTACCCGTGGCTACTATTCTGTTATTGTTTCCAATAAGCTTTACGGAAACATTGCCATGTTCAACGATAAGCTGGCAATTGCCGTTCATATCCAAGTCCTCAAAAGACAAATCGACACCATTTGAAACATTTATAGTAATCGTTCTGGCACCAATGGAAGGACCGGTAATCGTGTAACCTCTGTCATTAACGCCGAATCCTCCGGTGACGCCGCTGGCATCTCCATACCCGACTTTGTCATCGCTGATATAGATATTTCCCTGCGAAATGTTTAGCTCGGTCTGCCCGTTGACGGCCG
Source organism: uncultured Dorea sp. (assembly GCA_910578455.1). Classification (GTDB taxonomy): domain Bacteria; phylum Bacillota; class Clostridia; order Lachnospirales; family Lachnospiraceae; genus MD308. The sequence continues at coordinate 5,235 of CAJTQA010000036.1, read as the reverse complement.
ACGCATCTTTCGGCACAAACCCAGCCAGAAAGAATGCCGCCAAAAATAGTTTTAGAAATAGTTTTTTTGTTTTCATGTCTCCTCGCCTCTTTTACTTACTAATTAATTATACTGGTTCCAACATATTGTTATGTGCTTTTTATACAAGCATTTATGCATGAATAGATATACTAATTATAAGATATCTGTTATTGGGAATCAAGAAGTTTTTCTATAAGAATATGTGAAAATCAAAGGAATGTTGCGTTTGATAATACGCATATAACTAAAAGAAAAATATGGATTCCCCTAATATATATTTCGGCATTAACAGAGAAATAATAACGGAAAAGCAAGCAGGGCTTTTTCTTTTATTCGGTAAGTTTCAGATACTGGACGCTGTATGGCGGCAGCTCCAGCTTACCGTCAAGGTTTACTTCTTCTCCGGACAAAAGTTCTAAGGCTTTCCCGTTTAATTCCTGATTCCATGCGGTGTAGCTGTCCGCCGCTGCATTTACGGCTACGATGATCCGTTCCTTTTCGGAGCTGCGGGAGAATACAAGCTGATGGTTCTGGATGACCACATTTTTGTATGTGCCGCTGCAGAGAGCATCGCTTTTCTGGCGGACAGCGATTAACTTTTTGATATAATCCGTCAACTCGTTAGGCATAGGCTTTTCAAAGCATGGTCGGAGGGCGTAATCATTGTCCGGGGCTTTCTCGCCGGTCTGACCCCACTCGCTTCCATAATAAAGGCACGGGATTCCCGGCATGCCGAGCATCAGCCCGTAAGCGAGGGGAATGTGTTCTTTGTTGGTGAGGATGCTTGCAAGCCTTGTGACGTCATGATTGTCCGCAAATGTCATAAGATGCTTGCCCCGGTATATGCACCACTGGTCTGCCCCGAACTGCCGGTGGAGAGAGTGTGCGATCTCAAAAAGGTTCATGGAGTTGAAACTGGAATAAAGCCCTTTGTAACATTCGTAGTTGGTACAGCTGTGGAGCATGGAATCGTTGACGATCAGATTATAATCGCCGAACAGCACTTCTCCGATGAGGGCAAAATCCGGCTTTATTTCCTGCGTATAGGAGCGGAGCCTTCGCATGAAATCATGATCCAGGCTGTAAGCAACATCAAGGCGCAGCCCATCTATGTCAAATTCGCTCACCCAGAATTTTACGCAGTCCAGCAGATAGTCCACGACAGCAGGGTTTTTAAGGTTCAGCTTTACAAGTTCAAAATGGCCTTCCCAGCCCTCGTACCAGAAACCGTCGTTATAGCAGCTGTTCCCGTCAAAATTTATATGGAACCAGTCCTTATACGGCGAATCCCACCGTTTTTCTAAAACATCCTGGAAAGCCCAGAAACCGCGCCCCACATGGTTGAATACACCGTCCAGCACGATTTTTACATTATGCTCATGAAGAGAGGCGCACACGTCGGCAAAATCTTCATTTGTTCCGAGGCGGCAGTCAATTTTCCGAAAATCCCTTGTATCGTAGCCGTGATTGTCGGACTCAAATATCGGGTTTAAAAGGATGGAGTCCACACCCAGATTCCCAAGATATTCCGACCAGTCCATAAGCTTCCGTATGCGCGGAACGCATTCGCCGTCGTTGTGGACGGGCGCGCCGCAGAAACCGATAGGATAGATTTGATAAAATACGCTGTTATATACCCACATGTTAATATTCCTCCTGACAGTTGATGGTTTTAGGCAATTTTTTAATAGTTTCAGGCAAACTGCCAATAACATTATAACAAAAAGAACACAGGCGCGCTATCCTTTTCTCAGGAAAGCGATAAACCATAAAAATAAGAGGATGCCCTTCAAAATGCTGGATATTGTAATGCTCCACCAGATGCCGGTGAGGGCAAGCGCGGTGTGGATGAGCGCAAGTGCCATGGGAATCCGGAGAGCAGTGAACAGGATGCTGACAAGTGAGGGGGGAATGGTTTTCCCAAAGCCTGAAAATGCCCCCGCTGTCATCATCTCAACGCTCATGAACAGCTGGGATACCCCTAAGATTACCAGATAATCGACGCCCATGGGAAGAATCTCGGGTTCTCTGATAAAAATGCGGAAAATCGGGGCAGGGGTGAGCATTAAAAGCATCGTGCAGACAATGCCCCATACCAGGACGATGCCTAAAGCGCAGGAATATCCTTCACGGATTCGGCTGCGGTTGCCTGCGCCGTAATTTTGCGCTGTAAAGGAATTGATCGCTGCGGCAAATCCTTCTGCAGTCACCCATGAGATGGACTCTATCTGGGCGCCTACCTTCTGGACGGCAACGGCTGCGTCGCCGTACCCGGCGACAAACCGGGCGATGACCATAGAAATGCTTGTGAAGATCATATTTTGCGCCGAGGTGGGAATGCCGATCCGAATTATGGAGGCTATCTGTCTAATGTCCGGTTTTTGCATAATGCGTACATTATTAAAGATAAGCCGGTCTTTTGCGGCGTGGTACAGAAAGAGCAGGGTAACAATTGACTGGGCGGCTACCGTTGCGATCGCGGCGCCCATAACTTCCATCTCCGGAAATGGGCCGATGCCGAAGATCAGCGCCGGGTCTAAAACGATATTTACGGCGAGCCCGCTGGTTGTGGCCAAAAAGGCGGATCTGCTGTTCCCTATAGCAGTAAATATGCCTGCAAAGGTTTGGTTAAGGAAAGAAAAAACAACAAGCCCGCATGTAATCTGCAGATACCCACGGGCATCTGCTATGACAGAGGGGCTGCTGAGATTGAAAAAACCGATAAGGGGCGCGGAAAACAGGACGCATACGGCTCCGAATAAAATCCCGAAAAAAGCAGTAAGCTGAAGCGCGCAGGCGGCATATCCGGCAGCCTCGTCAGGGCGTTTGGCTCCGAAAGAATGTCCCACGTTTACCTGGCCGCCCATTTTTGCAAGGGATGCAAGCCCGTTAGAAAGCCACATGAACATTCCGGCGGCTCCGACGGACGCGACGGCTCCGCTGCCGATGCGCCCGATCCATATCATGTCGGTTAAGTTGTATGCCATCTGGATTAGCGAGGTTGCCATAATAGGCAGCGCAAGGCGGGTAAGAGACGGCAGGACCGGGCCGTTTAACAGGTCTACATTTTTATGCATGATTCATTCCTCCGGTGATAACACATAATAAAACCCCTGCGTACAGGGGCGTAGGTTCTTTTGCTGGATGAAAGTATTATAGCACAGGAAAGACAGAAAAAACAGATTATCCGACGAAAAAATTGGGGGAAAATGGTTGACACGCAAAGACCCATATAATATAATGAGGCAGTATGACGAAAGGAGAAACAGCAGATCACCAAAGCCCCGGAGGTTTGCTGATTCCAATAGAGTTGATTATATTATTATGAATGATTTAACAGGAGGGAAACCAATGAAAACTTATATGGCAAATCCAGATAAGGTTGAGAAGAAATGGTATGTAGTTGACGCTGCCGGATGCACATTAGGACGTTTGTCATCTGAAGTAGCCAGGGTTTTAAGAGGAAAGAACAAGCCGGAATTCACACCGCATGTAGATACAGGCGATTATGTAATTGTTGTAAACGCTGAGAAAGTTAAAGTAACAGGCAAAAAGATGAACCAGAAGATTTACTACAATCACTCCGAGTATGTAGGCGGCATGAGAGAGACTACGCTGGCAGAGATGATGGATAAGAAACCTGAAAAAGTAATTGAGCTCGCCGTAAAGGGTATGCTCCCGAAAGGACCTTTGGGAAGGCAGATGCATAAGAAACTGTTCGTATATGCCGGACCGGATCACAAGCAGCAGGCTCAGAAACCGATAGAGCTGAAATTTTAGGGAGAGGTTGAAAGGAGGATATTACAGTGGCTAAAGCAAGATTTTATGGAACAGGAAGAAGAAAAAAATCAGTTGCAAGAGTATATTTGACAGCAGGTACAGGCAACATCACGATAAATGGAAGAAGCATTGACGAATACCTCGGGCTTGAGACCCTGAAGGTTATCGTTCGTCAGCCGTTGGCGCTTACAGAGACAGAGGGCAAGTTCGATGTTCTTGTTAATGTAAAGGGCGGCGGATATACCGGACAGGCAGGAGCGATCCGCCATGGCATCTCCAGAGCGCTTCTTGAGGCAGACGCAGATTACAGGCCGATACTTAAAAAGGCAGGATACCTGACTCGTGACCCACGTATGAAAGAGCGTAAGAAATACGGTCTTAAGTCAGCTCGTAGGGCTCCGCAGTTTAGCAAGCGATAGGCAGAAAAATTATACAGATTCAAGAATATGGACTCCGCAGGTTTTCCTGCGGAGTTTTTATCTTAACTTTTCAAGAGAATAGGGGTATAATAAATTTAATGTAATACGAACTATGGAGGTGTTGTTATGTGTGATGTTAAAAAGTATGAAAAAATCTATGAAGATATACAAAAACTGCAGCCGGAAGACACTTTACAGCTTGTACTGGAGGCCGAAACAGAAGAACAAAGAAATTTTTATGAAATGGTTGGTGATTTTCTTCTGCAAAAGAAGCAGAGGCAGGTAATCGAAAGGAATCTCTTTTAGTGAAAAAATATATTTTAGTAGCAGGAGTCAATGGGGCAGGTAAATCAACTTTGTATCAGTCATTGCAAAGTCTGCATGACATACCAAGAGTGAATACAGATGAAATATTGAGAGAATTTGGCGATTGGAGAAATATGATTGACGTTATGGCTGCGGGAAAAATGGCGGTAAGGAAAATTGCCAGGTATTTTGATGAGGGCATTACATTTAATCAGGAGACTACATTATGTGGGAAATCCATTTTAAGCAATATAGCAAAAGCAAAGAAAAGAGGATATTTTATCGAACTGCATTATATCGGGGTTGAGAATGCAGATATTGCAAAAGAAAGAGTAGCCAGGCGTATAAAACAGGGCGGTCATGGTATTGCAGAGCAGGATATAGAAAGAAGATTTGTGGAGACATTTGATAATTTGAAAAAAGTTTTGCCGGAAAGCAATCTGGCAGTATTCTATGATAACACAATAGAATTTCGCAGGTTTGCAATATATAAGAATGGAAACCCGGTTAGGGTTTCGCATAATGTGCCGAAGTGGTATGAAAAATTTATGGCAGATATGGAGTAAAAATCTTATAAAAATCATCGTGTGATTTTATAAATCATTATGGGTAACTGACACGTAACTTACAAATGCATAAATAATGTTGAAAAATCGCAATGTCATTAACTTAAGAAAAAGAACAATACCAGATAGCTTTACCCCTTTCC
>CAJTQA010000035.1 GCA_910578455.1 uncultured Dorea sp. | reverse complement strand
CCGTGTTGGCAACCGTTGCCAGACAGACGCCGTTTGATTTTGCACACTGTTCGTGTGTCAAAACCTTTCCATGTGCTTCGTCCAGATCAAGTATGATCTGGCATCTGCACCGGATTGTTTTTGAAGTTTTTTTCTTTCGGATTATGGATTTAAGTTCCTTGAATTCATTTTCTGTGAGGTTGATTATATACTTTTTGGGTCTTGCCATTAGATATCACCGCCGTTTCTTTTATTATACCTCAAAACGGCAGAAAATACTATATTAATTTATCTAAATATCAATATGTCAGTACACTAGTTCTTGCCGGCATCTATCTGCTGGTGGGCATGATGGCTATTGCGATGAGTCTTTATGTTTCCAGGATATTTACAAAGCCGATTCAGAAAATCAGCAAAGAGATGGAGAGCTTTGACGGTAAGGATTTCAGCCATAAGATAGAGCTTCATACAAATACAGAGCTTGATAAAATCGGGCATTCGTACAATGAAATGCTGGCAAATATTGAGCATCTGCTGACAGAGATAAAGAACCAAGAGAAAGAACTGCGGACCAGCGAGCTTAATATGCTCATCAGCCAGATAAATCCGCATTTCCTTTATAATACGCTGGATACGATTTATATGCTGGCCCGTATTAACGGAGAGGAGACTACGATGAAGATGATTCAGGCGCTATCAAAATACTTACGCCTATCATTGAGCAAAGGGAATGACATCGTGACGGTCAGCGACGAGCTTGAAAACGTAAAAAGCTATATGGAAATCCAGCAAATCAGGAATGAAGCTCTTTTTTCTTATGAGATTGAATGTAAGGCGGAGACGAGAGAGCGCTGGATTCTAAAGCTTATTCTACAGCCATTGGTGGAGAATGCCATTAAATATGGATTTTGCGATATTTCTGAAGGGGGCTTTATCAGAATCAAGGTGGAAGAAATGTCTGGGAGGCTTGTGCTCTCCGTATATAATAACGGTGCTCCGATGAAACAGGAGAAGGCAGATCTTTTAAACAGCCTTAAAAACGTGCCGGTATCAGAGATGAGGCAGCATTTTCCAGACGGACGCCATGGGTACGGGGTAATTAACATTATCACAAGGCTTAGGCTGAAGTATGGCGAAGATGTGGAATATGAGTACGAAGTGCAGGAAGACGGAACGAAGTGCGTTATCAGGTTGCCTGAAAATGGAGAAAAAAATGATGAATTATAAGAAAGTCACCGCAATAGCTGCCGCAGCAGTGTTTTTGGCAGGAGGTTGGGGATGTGCCAAGAACGAAAAAGAAAAGCCGCAAAAACAGGGGGAAGAAATTCATATTCCTATGATACTGACGGTAGATCCAAGCAGCGGAAAAAGGAATGAAGAGGATGTCGTACAGAGTTTTAACAGAGAGTACGAAGGAACATATCGGGTGGACGCAGAGTGGGTTATGGAGACGGAAGAGGAATACAGGAAGAACCTAAAACGTTTCAACGTAACAGATGAGCTGCCCGCAGTGATTACAGATTTAAGGACGCTTCCTTCTTATTATCAGATGATGATCGGGGAGGAAAGGATTGAAGATCTGTCGCCTTATATTTACGAAGATGAGGAATGGATGGGTATGATCGAGCCGGATGTGCTGGAGGCATGCCAGGAGCCGGGAGGACATATATATCTTGCGCCTTTGAGCTCAAATGTGTTTTCCTGCTCCGGTGTCTTCTGGAATGAGGAGCTTTTCCGGGAAGCGGGGGTGGAAAAGTTCCCGGATACATGGGGGGATTTCTGGATGTGCTGCCAGAGGCTGAAAGAACACGGTATTGCTCCGCTGGCTCTGCATACGGAGGGAACGGCGTGGGCACCGATGCTTTTTGCCACGGCGGAGCTTGCCGATTCTCCGGAAGGGGCAGAATTTATGAAGGAACTGTATCCGAAAAGTTATCAGAATGAATTCGGACGGCACCTGGCATCGGTTATAAAACGGCTGTTCTCTTATGCGACAGAGGATTCTGTGCATGTAGATTTTGATGTGTCTTATACGAATTTCGTGTCAGGGAAAGCCGCCATGGTTCCCAACGGATATTGGATGATTGATCAGATTCCCAATGAGTTTGCAGAAAATGTAAGATTTTCACCGTTTCCGGGAAATAAGCTTGTTGCGTCTCCGGAAACGTTTGGGTGGGCTGTTGTGTCGGGGTACAGTGAAGAGGTAAAGAGAGGAGCGGTTGAATTTCTGAAATTTCGGACAAAATATAATAAAGCAGAAAAAGAGGCGTTGCTGTATAAAAAGAATTCCGGGGCTAACCAGATAACGGAGGATTATATCAAGGCGTATAATGGAAATCCCCAGATTGTTCCTAATTATCAGGTGAAATGGAATTCCGTGCTTCAGGAGGAAACTCTTGGCGAGTGTATTCCAAAGCTGATAAAGGGTGAGCTGACAATAGAAGAATTTACGCGGATGGAAGATGAGAGCATACGGAAATTCAATGAAGAACTTTAGCCGGAAGGCCGGCTAAAGTTTATTTTTTTGTATTTGAGGTTTGCAAATTGTTACAGTGTTTTTTTATTTACTGGTAAGATATGGATAAGGAAAGAAAAAATCTTTCAGAAAGGTGGGAAATATTATGAAAATGAAAAAATTGCTGTCAGTTATGATAGCATCTGCAATGGTGGCAGGCATGGCGGCAGGATGCAGCACTCCTTCTGGAGGCAGCTCAGAAAAATCGGACGCAAAAGGAAAGGTGTACTACTTGAATTTTAAGCCGGAGGCGGACGACGATTGGCAGTCACTGGCGGAGGCATATACTGAAGAGACGGGGGTTCCGGTAACAGTTCTTACGGCGGCATCCGGTGAATATGAGAAAACTCTGAAATCAGAGATGGCAAAGAGCGATGCCCCGACACTATTTCAAGTAAACGGTCCGGTAGGGCTTGCAAGCTGGAAGGATTATTGTTATGACCTTAAGGATTCTGCAATTGCCGGAGAGCTTACAGATGATAGTTTTGCGTTGATGGACGGAGAAAAGATGGCGGGAATCGCATATGTTATCGAGAATTATGGAATTATCTATAATAAAGGACTTCTTGAAAAAGCAGGATATTCTGCAAAAGACATCACCAACTTTGATAGTTTCAAAAATGTAGTAGAAGACATTACGAAGAGGAAAAAAGAACTTGGATTTTCGGCGTTCACATCAGCAGGAATGGATGGTTCATCCGACTGGAGATTTAAAACGCATCTGGCGAATCTTCCGATTTATTATGAGTACAAGGAGGATGGAATTGACAATACAGATGCAATAAAAGGTACATATCTTGATAATTACCGCCAGATCTGGGATCTTTATATTAACAATGCAACTTGCGAGCCGACAGCTCTCTCTACAAAGACTGCGGATGATGCTACTGCTGATTTTGTGACGGAAGAAGCAGTGTTTTACCAGAACGGAACATGGGAAATGAACAATATCGCTGATGTGGGAGAGGACAATCTTGGAATCCTGCCGATTTATGTAGGGATAAAGGGAGAAGAAGAGCAGGGCGTATGTACAGGAACGGAAAACTACTGGTGCGTAAACTCCAAGGCATCCGAGGATGACATCCAGGCAACGATGGACTTTATGAACTGGTGCGTGACATCTGACACAGGCGTAGAAGCAATGTGCAAAAATATGGGATTTGTCATTCCATTCAGTTCAAATCTTGAGTCTGACAATGTACTTGTGAACGAGGCAAACAAGTATATGGAAAACGGTAAGGCTCCTGTATCCTGGAATTTCTCAACCATGCCTTCTGAGGAGTGGAAAAACGGCGTTGGATCTGCACTTACAGCATATGCGGCTGACCAGTCTGACGCAAACTGGGAAAAAGTTGTTACTGCATTTGTTGACGGGTGGGCAGCAGAGGCGGCAGCAGCAAAATAAGAAGAATCGAAAGAACAGGAAAACGGCGGGCAAAGTCTCCCGCCGTTTTTAAAAAGGAGGTTTTCATATGGAAAAAGCGATAAAACGTTACATGCCGATATTTGTGCTTCCGACGTTTTTTGCCTTTGTTCTTGGCTTTATCGTTCCGTTTATCATGGGAATCTGGCTGTCATTCTGTAAATTTACCACTGTTACAGATGCAAAATTTGTAGGGATTTCTAACTATATAGATGCGCTGGGAGATACAGTGTTCCGCCATTCGTTTTGGTATACAGTGCTTTTTGCCGTGATATCGCTGGCGGTGATCAATGTGATTGCATTTGCTCTTGGGATGGCTCTGACGAAGGAACTTAGGGGAACAAATGTTTTTCGGACAGTTTTCTTTATGCCAAATTTGATTGGGGGCATTGTGCTTGGATATATATGGCAGCTTATTTTTAACGGGATTTTGGAGAAATACGGTACGGCTTTGGCGCTGAATGAATGGTATGGTTTCTGGGGTCTGATTATCCTTGTAAGCTGGCAGCAGATTGGCTATATGATGATTATCTATATCGCCGGCCTGCAGTCGATTCCGGGGGATGTGATGGAAGCCGCCGAAATTGACGGGGCTACAAGATGGCAGAGGCTGTGGAAAGTTACAATTCCGATGATGATGCCGTCCATCACGATTTGTATGTTTCTGTCTATTACAAATGGGTTCAAGTTATTTGACCAGAACTTGTCGCTGACGGCGGGAGAACCGTCCAAGATGTCAGAAATGATGGCTCTGAACATCTTCAATACGTTCTATGGACGTACCGGATGGGAAGGTGTCGGCCAGGCAAAGGCAGTGCTCTTTTTCCTTCTCGTTGTCATGATTGGGATGTTGCAGCTTCGTGCAACGCGTTCAAAGGAGGTGCAGCAATAGATGAAAAAGAAAAACAGCGCATTAAGCTGGGCTGGAACAGGGGCATTTGCGATTATCGGTGTTGTGTATATTCTGCCGATTTTAATCGTGCTAATGAATTCTTTTAAGAAAAAAGTATTTATCAATAAGGAGCCGTTTACGCTGCCGTCAGAAAAAACGCTGACAGGCATTGAGAATTATATCACGGCAATCAATAAATATGAACTTTTGAGCGCTGTGGGCTGGACGGTGTTTATTACCATCGGTTCCGTGCTGGTCATTCTTGTATGTACGTCTATGTGTGCATGGTATATTACAAGGGTGACAACGAAGTTTACAAAGCTCCTTTATCTGCTGTGTGTATTTTCCATGGTAGTTCCGTTCCAGATGGTAATGTTTACCTTGTCGCTGGTAGCAGACCGGACAGGGCTCAGGACTCCGTGGGGAATCATAATCATCTATCTCGGGTTTGGCGCAGGACTGGCCGTGTTTATGTTCTGCGGGTTCGTTAAGTCCATTCCCCTTGAGATTGAGGAAGCGGCGATGATTGACGGCTGCACTCCTCTTAAGACATTTTTCAGCGTTGTGCTTCCAATCATGAAACCGACATATATTTCTGTGGGGATACTGGAAACGATGTGGATATGGAATGACTTCCTTCTTCCGTATCTCGTGCTTGACTTGAATAAATATAAGACAATTTCCATCGCGATCCAGTACATGAAAGGCAGCTATGGCCGGGTGGATATGGGAGCTATCATGGCGGCCCTCATCCTTGCAGTGATTCCGGTCATAATTTTTTATCTGTCCTGCCAGAAACATATTATCAAAGGCGTGGCGGCAGGAGCGGTCAAAGGATAGGAAAAGAAATAAAGGAAATGAAGAAGGGTGGATGCATGCAGGGCTTATGTGGCCTTGCATACATCCACCCATCCACATGTCTTGGAGTGGGTTTCAAGCTCCGCTATAGTTAATCCGATGGCGCTGTTGCCGCTTCCGGCAGCAGGATACACCGTCTCAAAGCGTCTCAGTGACTCGTCAAGGTATACGGGAACCCCTTCTTTGACAGCAAAGGGGCATACGCCTCCCGGGGCATGCCCGACATAAGATTCTACCAGTTCTCCGGGAATCATCTTTGCTTTCTGGTGAAACCGGGCTTTATATTTGGGATTGTCAATCTTTACATCGCCGGCAGTGACGATTAAGACAGCCTGTTCTTCCTGAAAGAAAGACAAAGTTTTTGCAATGCGGGCGGGCTCGCAGCCCACTGCTTTGGCGGCAAGCTCCACGGTGGCGCTGGATTGGCTAAAGACCTGAATACGCTCTTTCATCTGGCAGCTGTCAAAATAATCCTGTACTTTTTCTAAAGACATGTCATGTGCCTCCTTTTTCCTGTAATTAAGTGCCGGTAAGCACCCATGAAAAATATTATATCACACGGAGCAGGTGCAGGCTATCCATTTCATTGTATTCTTTATGACAAACTGCTATACTTATAGAAAATAGGAAAATGGGGTATGGCATATGGAACAATTGAGCCTGTTTGACGACAGAAAGGTATCGGCGCCTCTTGCAAGCCGTCTGAGGCCGGAAAATCTGGAGGAATATGCAGGGCAAAAGCATCTGGTTGGAAAAGGCAAGATTCTCAGACGGTTAATAGAGGAGGATCAGATTTCGTCGATGATATTCTGGGGGCCGCCGGGAGTGGGGAAGACTACGCTGGCCAGGATTATCGCAGAGCGCACGAGGGCAGAATTTGTAGAATTCAGCGCGGTAAGCAGCGGCATCAGAGAGATAAAGGAAGTGATGGCACAGGCTGAGAAGAACAGGAAAATGGGGATACGGACCGTGCTTTTTGCGGATGAGATTCACCGTTTTAACAAAGCGCAGCAGGATGCTTTCCTTCCCTTTGTGGAGGCAGGGAGCATCATTCTGATAGGGGCAACGACGGAAAATCCCTCATTTGAGATAAATTCCGCGCTTTTGTCGCGCTGCAAGGTGTTTATCCTTAAGGCTCTCGGCGAGGCGGATTTAATGGAACTGCTGGAACACGCGCTGGAAAGTCCGAAGGGATTTGGAAATATGAAAATAGATATCAGGGAATCGCACCTGTCGGCTATTGCCCGCTTTTCTAACGGGGATGCGAGGACGGCTTTGAACACGCTGGAGATGGCGGTGCTCAACGGCAGAATGGACGAGAAAGCAGTCCTGTGCGTAGACGGGGAAGTCTTGGCTCAGTGCATGAACCGCCGATCTCTTTTGTACGATAAAAATGGAGAGGAGCATTATAATCTGATATCCGCGCTGCACAAGTCCATGAGAAACAGCGATCCGGACGCGGCGGTGTACTGGATGTGCCGTATGCTGGACGGCGGGGAGGATCCCTTATACGTTGCCAGGCGCCTGGTGCGCTTTGCCAGTGAGGATGTGGGAATGGCGGATTCCCATGCGCTGCAGGTGGCGGTGGCGGCATATCAGGCGTGCCACTTTCTCGGGATGCCAGAGTGTGATGTACATCTGACTCATGCGGCCGTGTACCTTTCCATGGCTCCGAAATCGAATGCGCTTTACATGGCTTGCGAATCCTGCAAAGCTGATATAAAGGAACTTCCTGCAGAGCCGGTTCCGCTGTGGATATGCAACGCGCCTACTGCTCTGATGAAAGAGATGGATTATGGAAAGGGCTATGTCTACGCCCATGATACGGAGGAAAAGGTTGCAAGGATGCAGTGCCTTCCGGATTCGCTGGCAGGGAGACGCTACTACCTGCCGGGGGAAGAGGGTCAGGAAAAACAGGCAAAGGAGCGGCTTAATGAAATTCTCGCGTGGAAGAAGGGCATGCAGTAATATTCGGCAGTATACCTATACCTTGACGGACAAAGTCCGCCCGTTCCGCAGGAACATGTATTACGGGATGCTCTGTGGGTATAGTTCTGCGGAAATGCTCCCTAAAAGTTCCCATGCCGCATCGCGTTCTCTTTTTTGCTCCGGGGTAAGCTCTTTATAGGGGCAGAGCATGGGATGCTGCCTTGCGCTGTCATCCCTGGCAGGCCCGCGGCTCCAGTTGTAAAATGTATAGAAACGCAGCCATCTCATGTGGTCGAGCTGCCGGTACATATCCTGGGCGCATGGGTCTGTTTTTGTCTCGCAATATTTCTGATATGCGCTTTCTATAGTTTTGGAAGTGAATTCCGTAATTGTCTCATCGTCCAGGAGGATGCGGACTTTCATCAGAATATGGTCGGCCGCGGCTATCTTTGATTCCCGGTGGAAGTCGTCCAGCTCTTCCCAGCTTAGGGTAGGATAAGAAACGGATTTGCGGAAGATGTCATTAATTGTGACGGCAGCCTTGTTAAGCGTCGTCCGCATAATCTGATTTGGGGTGTAGATTTCTTCATCCGTTCCGAAATAAGAAACTCCGGGAGCCTTGCGGTTGCTGTGCAGGTCAATGTGTCCGTGAATCTTATAGTACCGGTTCAGCCTCCAGAAGATATTCCAGCCTTCTGGCACATCGTCCGTGCATATAATGATGCGGTCGGCGGATTCAAGGATCGTATGGCAATCTTCCCAGAACCCGTCATGAAAAATCAGGGAGTCGCATGTATCAGAGACCTCATCAAGCGAAAACATCTCATGGAGATGCCGGTGCATGGCGAGAAATTCTTTTGAATCCCCAAAGATGTGGTAAGCTACGTGCTGAGTGACGGAGACGATGTTGGTCAGGATGGCTCTTTCAAGGATGCAGCGTCCATAGTTTCCGAACCCGATGATGACAATAGCATCTTCATGGCGGCACAGAGGCCTTTTATGCCAGTATTGCCTGGCGCAGCAGTCATAGCTGTGGAAAAAATGGATGTTTCCGGAAAGGTGGTCCTGACCGTTGGTGGTCCGTGCGTAGACATCCACTGGCAGTGCGTGCAGATCGATGGCGCGGCTGTTGACGCCGATATCATTTTCCCTCATCAGGAAAACTTTGCACCTTGTGCCAGAGTTTTTCTTGCGCGATACGATTCGGGCAGGGGAGGCGCTGATAAAGAGACAGGGGTGGTCGGGAAACTCCATCTGGTCGTCTTTCTTCTCACCAAAGATAATCACGGCATCCGCATCTTCTCTGTAAATATTTGCAGCAAGAGTAGTTGCCTCTGATCCGTAATCCGCAAAATAGTACCAGTTTTTTCTGCGCTGGAAACCAAGCATAAGGATTGGGAGCCCTTCGCTTGTTACAAAGGATATGACGGCGCCCAGCAGGGTTACCAGCATCCCGGCGGACATTAAGAGGAAGACGGCGCCCACTGCGTGTCCAAGCGGCGTTACCGGTGTCAGGTCGCCGTAGCCGACAGTGGTCAGCGTGACAAGGGAGTACCAGAGCGCGTCGCCGAAAGTACGGATAGTAGCGTTTTTATCGCCGCATTCGGAAAAGTAGAGAAGGGTCAGAAGCCCAATGTAGATGAGCATTAAAGTTATGGTCATGTACAGATAGATTTTCTTTCTTCTTTTCATCTTGGGCGGTCTCCTTTTTTGTGTTTTCGGATTCTTCCGGCGGGTGAACAGCCAGGTGCTCCGCCGCCGGATGTGTGTAGGGAATACGAAAAATATTATAGCACATGAGATTCCGAAAGAACATAGGGCAGGCAATCTTTATAATTTTTGCCTTGCTGGTTTCCGGCTGCGGGGATATAATGGAAGCACGATTTCGGCAGCAGGATGGAGAAACAGAAAGGAGATAAACAACGTGATGGATATAAATAATGGAATGAATAGAAACGGCGGTATGGAATGGCAGGCGCAGACACAGTTCAGGGCAAATGAGATTATGAAAAAATATTGGGTGCACACGTGGATAAGTTATGTGATTGTCCTGCTGGATATTATATTTCTGATCTATATGGTCGTATTTAAGATGGATTACCGGATTAATTACATTATCGGCGGATTTGCGGAGTTATTACTGATAATCAGCGTGTTTGCCCTGTATGGTGTGATTGCAGCCATTGCCATATTGGTGAAATGGCTGGGTGCGGTAAAGATTGACATGGCGCTTTATGAAGAATGTGATCCTTTTGTGTATGAGGCGTGTCTTGACAGACTCCATCCACTTTTTTACAAAGAGCGGTTTGCCGTCCTTCATGCGATGGCTCGGTATTATCAAGGGGATGAATACACTGCGGAGGAGATATTGCGGAACGTGAACATGTATAAACTGAAAGGCTTATATAAACTGAATTATTACATCCTTTTATCCGCCATCAGCTTAAAAAAAGGCGAGGGAATGCGGGCGGCAGAGTTTGAGAAGTCTTACCGCAGGAGTTTAAAGAAGAGTAAGAAAGAGCAGATATTTTTTAAAATACTCTGCGCCAGCAACAATCTGAACCGGGCCATGGAAAATGAGGATTATCAGTCGGCGTTCCGGTTCCTCTCCGAGAGAAAGGTACTTGACAGCGGGAAATGCAGAAAATGGACGTATATCGGTTACAGCCTGTTCGAAGCGAAAATCTATGCGGGCATAGGAGATGAAAAAAGCGCGAGGCTGAATCTTAATTATGTCATCTCTGAAGGCGGCAGGCTTGTGTATGTGAAGAGAGCCGGAGAGCTTTTGCAAAAGCTTGACGGCAATGTGGCTGATATGGAATTGTCGAATGGAGAGATGGAAAATGGGGAATTGTCAAATGGCTAAGATATTACTGCTGGAGGATGACGAGAGCTTAAACCGGGGCATCAGCCTGAAACTTGAAAAAGAAGGGTATGAGGTTTTGAGCGCTGTCGGTGTTAAGCAGGCGGAAAGGCTGCTTTCCGAACATGAGGTGGCGCTTGTCATCAGCGATATTACCGTGGAGGACGGGGACGGGCTTTCGTTTTGCAAAAATGTAAGGAAGAAGAGCCAGGTGCATTTTATCTTCTTGACTGCCCTGGATCAGGAGGTGGATATTGTCAACGGATATGACGCGGGGGCGGATGATTATATTACAAAGCCTTTCAGCCTGATGGTGCTGATGTCCAAGGTCAACGCGCTGATGCGGCGCATTGGGGAGAAGGACGGCGATGGGGCCGGGCAGTTTTTAAGATCCGGGGATCTGGAAGTGAATTGCCGAGAGATGAAAGCGTATAAGGGCGGGGAGGAAATCTTCTTGAGCAAAAGAGAGTTCCAGCTTTTGCTGTATTTTCTGGAAAATCCCAGGCAGATTATCTCCAAAGAGCAGATACTCAGCGGGGTGTGGGATGTGGACGGGCAGTTTGTGGACGATAACACTGTTCCGGTCACGATAAGCCGGCTGAAAAAGAAGGCGGCGGGATCGGGCCCGGCAGAGTATATTAAGAACGTGAGGGGGATGGGGTATATATGGACGGAGGATGTGAGATAAATTTAAGAATCCGCAAAAATAAAATGTCAAGAAAGCTGTCGGAAATCAGAAATTCCGGCAGTTTTTATTTGTTTTGCGGAAAAAATAATTTTATTCTGTCTTTTTCTGTCTTTCATTCGTTATACTTATTAGAACATGCATGTTTGAGATTTTTATTACGGAAGATAACTGCATTGCCGGGAAGGGGGATTTTATTGGACACAGATTTTCTTTTGGTGAGAAAAATGAGGCAGGGGAATGAGGAGGCATTTGATGTCTTTGTCCGCAAATATTACGGAGAGATACTAAGCTATTGCCGGTTCCGCTGCTTTGACGCGGAGAGCGCGGAGGATCTGACTCAGGAGACGTTCCTTAGATTCTTTGCCAATCTCTCGGAATACCGGCATATGGGTAAAGCAAAGAATTTTCTGTACACGGTTGCCGGGAATCTCTGCCGGGATTTTTATAAGAAGAAAAAGGACGTGCCGATGGACGGGGAGGGCCTGGAGGCTCAGGCACCTTTGGGAGAGGATTCCCTGGAACCGGTGCTTGACCGGGCGGTGATCCGGGCGGCGCTCCTTAAGCTGCCGGAGGAGTTTCGGGAGATGATCGTGCTGCATTATTTTCAGGGGATGAAGATTGCGGAGGCGGCAGAGGTGATTGGCGTCCGCGTATCGCTTGCGAAGTACAGGTTGCGGGAGGCGAAGGCGCAGCTTAAGCGTCTTTTGGAGTAGTGCCGGGAATGGCGGCATTTATGAATGGAGGAGTTATATGGATCTGGAAAAAATGCTGGAGAGCTATCGGGCGGACATGATGATCAAGCCCAGGGAGGAAAGGGTTGAAGAAACAATCCAGAAGTCCGGCGAGATTTTCCTTGAGAGGGAGCAGGAGAGGATGCTTAATTACGCAGAGTTCCTTAAAATACAGTTTACTGTGTTGAGAAAGAGGTGGTGGCTGTACCAGTGCCTGCTCTTGACGGCGTCGGGCCTTGTGCTTGGGTACATGCAGGAGGAATATTTCATACGCAGGAGCGTGGGCGTGGCGGGGGTGCTGTTTGTGGTGCTCATTATCCCGGAGATGTGGAAGAACAGGACGTATTGCAGTATGGAGGTGGAGACGGCGGCGTATTATTCGCTGCGGCAGATTTACGCGGCGCGCATGCTTTTGTTCGGAACCGCAGATGCCTGCTTTGCGGCTGCGTTCTG
The DNA here is from genome assembly GCA_910578455.1 of uncultured Dorea sp. GTDB lineage: Bacteria > Bacillota > Clostridia > Lachnospirales > Lachnospiraceae > MD308. The sequence goes on along the minus strand of CAJTQA010000035.1, from coordinate 25,211 downwards.
TGTGATCCTGCGAGGGCGGCTGCATTTTACCATGGCAGACCTTCTTGTGCAGTTTTTGTTCCCTATGGTGGTGACGGCATGCATCTGCTTTGGGATCCTGTGCAATAAATATGCGGTGAGCGAGATGGCATCGGTGGGTGTCTGCCTTGTGTGGAGCGGCGTGTGGTGGTTGATTACCATGAATGAGAGGATTTACCGGGCGGCGCTTTTGCCGGTGTGGGTGTGCCTGTTTTCGGCGGCGCTCCTGCTGTTGGCGGCGGTTTCATACCGGGCGGTGATAAACTGCGGAAAATGCCTGGAGACAGGCGCTAGCGGCAGTGATAAAGATAGACGGATGTAAGAATGGGAAAAATATCAGGAGGTTGGTTTTAATGGAATTGAGAATGCAAAATCTGACGAAGGAGTTCGGTGACTTTACTGCGGTAGACCATCTGAATTTTACGATGGAAAATGGTGTATACGGGCTGCTTGGGGTAAACGGCGCGGGAAAGACGACGCTGATGAAGATGCTGTGCACCCTTCTTTCCCCCACCAGCGGGGAGATTACATGCAACGGGCGGGAAATACTTGGGATGGGGGCGGATTACCGGCGGATTCTCGGATACCTCCCTCAGGAATTTGGATTTTACCCGGAGTTTACGGTGCAGGATTACCTGTCCTACATCGCGGCGCTCAAGGGCCTTCGCCCGGTGGTGGCAAAGCGCAGGGTACAGGAGCTGATTGAGAAGACCGGGCTTAAGAAGGCGGCGAAGAAAAAGATGAAGAAATTGTCCGGGGGCATGAAACGGCGGGCGGGAATCGCCCAGGCTATGCTGAACAATCCGAAGATTCTGGTTTTGGACGAGCCGACGGCGGGGCTTGACCCTAATGAGCGCATCCGTTTCCGCAACCTGATCAGCGAGCTGGCAGAAGACCGTCTGGTGCTTTTGTCCACCCATATTGTGTCGGACGTGGAATACATTGCCAATCAGATATTGCTGATGCGGAACGGACAGATTGTCCTTGCGGGGGAGGCGCAGGAGCTTATTGATTCTATGGAGGAGGGTGTCTTTAGCTTGTATGCCCGGAAAAATGACATCTCACGCCTGATGAAGAAATATAAGGTCTCCAACCTGAAAACCGAGCATGACGGGGTGGAACTCAGGATTATCGCCGGGAAACAGCCTTCGCCGGATGCGGTTCGGGTGGATGCGAATCTGGAGGATGTGTTTTTATATTATTTTGGAGAAAAAGCAGGTGAAGAGAATGTTGAGATTTGAGATAAAAAAGATATGGTCAAAGCCGATGAATCAGGCGGCGGTACTGCTGCTGTTTGTGATTGTGATTGCGGGGAGCCTTCTGGCTGCCCGGGATGTGAAATACTATAAGGAAGACGGCTCAAGTGTGTCCGGTATATTTGCCGCCGGGAAGTTAAGGAGCGAAAAGAATAAGTGGAAAGGTCATGTGACGGAGGAAGTTCTTAAGAAAGTGGTGGAGGAGAATAGACGGGCCCATGACGAGACGGATACAGATGATGAGGCGCTGGTAAAGTATCAGGGGATCAGTGACCTCAGGGAATGGATCAATTCCGGGATGGCCAGCCGGGGAAACTACGACTATTACCTGTGCGACAGTATCTTGCCGGAGGATGCGGCGATGCTTTATGAGAAAAGGGTTTCGCTTTTGAAGGACGAATTTGCGGGGCAGGGGCATTCAAAAAAGGAGAAGGAACTTCTTATGCGCCGGTATGAGGAGTTTGAGGCGCCTCTTTACTACGGCTATGCGGACGGGTGGAAGGCTGTGCTTGACTCCCAGTATCTGCCGACGCTGATGATCATTACGATCGTCATTATCGGATTTTTGATCTCCGGCGTGTTTTCCTGCGAGTTCCAGCTTGGGGCGGATTCGGTATTCTTTTCTGCCAAAAATGGGCGTGGCCGGGGAATACAGGCGAAGGTGGAGGCCTGCTTTCTGGTAATCACGGCAGTCTACTGGGCGGTCATGCTCCTTTTTTCCGGGCTGGTGCTTGGGATGCTGGGATTTCAGGGAGCGGGGCTGATGATACAGACTGATTCGCTCAACTGGACGTGCATGTATAACATCACGTTTGCAGAGAAGTGGCTGCTCACTATGTTCGGCGGGTATGCCGCCCATCTGTTCATCTTGCTTTTCGCCCTGCTTGTCTCAGCCAAGAGCCGTTCCGTGGTGGCGGCGGTGACGATACCTTTCGCACTGTCCTGCGCGCCGATGTTTCTGGGGCGGGTGCCGATGCTTTCCAGGGCGATGAACCTCTTCCCGGATATGCTCTTAAGGATCAGCTCGTTTTTGAGAGACAATCTTATCTATGAATTCGGCGGGAAGGTGTACGGCGTGTACGAGATGCTGATACCGGTGTATCTTTTCCTGGCGCTTGTGATGATGCCGGCGCTGTATGTGTGGTACCGGAGAAGTGAGCTGGCATAAAGATTCCCCGGAGAAAATGACTTTTACGAGACTTAGGTTATTTTCTCCGGGGGGATATTTTTCGTTAAATATCTAAAAATTCTTTTATTAATCCGATTAAGTCTTTCGCAGTTTTAATTTGCCGTTCGGTTTCTTCCCTGCCGGCAATGTAAAATTCATCATAATCACTGGCATGCCGTATTTTAGCCGCTTTCTGTACGTTTCTTCCCATCTCTCTGGGGAAGATTCCCATGTTTACATAATTTTTGTTAAAATAGGCCAAAGTATCTTTATGCCGCTTAAATGCAATCGGTTCCATGCAGAGCACCGCTGTTATGGCATAATATATGGAGTAATATGCTCTGTTGTTGGCAGCTTTTAATTTGTCGTTTTCAAATAACAGTTCTGCGGTGTCAAGTTCTTCTAGCGCTCTGTCTAATTTGTATCTGGCAAGGTCTTTCCCATAGAATTCTTTTGTCATACGAATATCCCATCTTTTTCAATGTTCATGAAAAAAGGGTAGACCTTCTTCCATTGGTTATATATCTGCTGGCTTTGAACGTTTGGATTTATTTCCAGATTATGCTCCATCTCGAAATCATAAGTGATGTCGTATACTTTATCGGCATAATAACTTATTTCTTCCGGAGCTACGTCTGCTAAAATCATAATATCCAAATCGGAATCTTTATGAAAGTCACCGCGTGCATAGGAACCATATAAAATCAGACGCACAGGCGTATCTTTAAATATTTTTACCACTGCATTCCGGTAATTTCCCAACAGCATAATCAGATAATCAGGCATTTGGGGCACCTCCGTTATTGTACGCTCCCAGGGCGTTCGATAATGCATGCGCCTGGGAGCGGGCGAACTTCGTCTGTTAAACCATACCCACAGGGCATCCCGTAATACAAGTTCCTAGGGAACAGGCGGACTTTGTCCGTCAAGGTATACCCACAGGGCATCCCGTAATACAAGTTCCTAGGGAACAGGCGGACTTTGTCCGTCAAGGTATACCCACAGGGCATCCCGTAATACAAGTTCCTGCGGAACAGGCGGACTTTGTCCGTCAAGGTATAGTATAACCGATTTTCGTTAAAATTCCAAGCTTAACCGATGGTCTGCCATTTTTTTTCAACTGCGTTCAAAAGCTCATGTCCGTCCTCGGTCACAAGTACGAGGTCTTCGATGCGGACGCCGTATTTTCCTTCGATGTAGATGCCCGGCTCGATGGAGAATATCATGCCCGGCTCTGCCGCATTTTTATTGATAGGGGATACATCGCCGTACTCGTGGTCTTCCTGGCCTATAAAGTGGCCGAGGCGGATCTTCCAGTATTCGCTGTAGCCCTTTTCGTCGATGTAATCTCTTGCCTGTGCGTCGATATCGCAGAACCGGACGCCCGGTTTGATCACGGACTCCGCGCGGAGCACTGCCTCACGGACGATGTCGTGGATTTCCTGCTCTTCGGCGGACGCCTCTTTGCAGTAGAAAGTCCTTGTCATGTCGGAGCAGTATCCTTTCCATACACAGCCCATGTCAATGAGGATGCACTCGCCGACTTTAAGGGTTCTCGTATCGCTTGGCGTATGGTGCTGGTCGGCGGCGTTGGGGCCGAAACATACGATGGTGTCAAAGCTTGTTCCGCTTGCGCCGGCTTTTAAGTATTCGCTGTCGATAAAGTCGGCAACCTGCTTTTCCGTCATGCCTTCTTTGACATATTCTTTCACCATCTCCATCACCCGGTCGTTGATGGCAGACGCCTCTTTCATAATCTTGATCTCTTCTTCATTTTTCACCGCGCGCACGCCGTCCACGCAGTCAGACCCCCAAACGGTCTTAAGCTCCGGACATTTTTCCTGAAGAGGAATGAGGAAACGCGCCGGCCATGTCTTGTCGATGCCGAGGGTTTTTGTGGTGTCAATCTGGTCTGCGATAATGGAAATCTGGTCTTCCATATCGCTGAACCACACCTCTTTGAATCCGGTGTCAGATACGAAGTAAAGGTAGTTCAAAAGCATCACGTGTTCGCCGTTTGATTTGAGGATCAGGGCGTAGAGACGCTCTCCGGGGTTTACCATGATTCCGGTGAGGAACCGGATGCTTAACGGGTCGGATACGATAAGCTGTGTCAGGCCCTTTTCCTCCATCTTCGCTAATACGCGGGAAATTCTTTCGTTGTTCATTTGTAAAAAGCTCCTTTCGTGAATGTAAGGCTATTGTACCATATTTTTGGACGGAGGATGGGATTTTATGGAGAAACTTTGGAAAAAAAGTAAGTTTACAAACGGGTAAAATTTGACTATACTTTTCATAGATATTCTGACGGACAGCCGGAAGTCTGTTATCAGTAAAGAAAGGCGGATGAAGAAATGGGAAAAGTAGAATGGAGAAAACCATATAAAATCAGCGAGTTAATTGAGATTGTAACAAAGGATTACTGGGTATTGAATGAACCGGATATTCACGGAAAGCATCTATGCCCGGATACGGGTATATTTGATCTTCAGCTGTATACACGCAAGTTTGAAGAAGAGATCTATGAAGACCTGGTTTGCTATCTGGAGGATTACCCGGAGATTACGGATGATGATGAAGAGGTATTTCCGGAGTTTGTTGCCGAGGAAGGGCTGGTACTGCTGTATTCGGGCGAGAACTTTGAGGCTGTGATATCAGGCGCTTTTGACCAAAAGCTGAACCCGTCAATGAAAGAATTTATTGATTCCTTAAACTATTACAGGGATAATGATTCGTACCTGGATCTGGAGTAAACAGACAGTGGGAGAGAAGGCATAAAATGGATACGCGGCATACGGATGAGCAGTACATCAGCAGCCATCTAAGAGCCAGGGAGCGCGGCTACATCTGGCTGGAGCGGGAGCTTAAGCGCATGTTGCTTGTAAGTACGGCGGTTGTCACCGTATTTTTTGCGGTGCTCTTTTTTGCTCTTAAGCCGGATCTGGCGGCGTGGGCGGTAAGCCTTTTTTCGGCGCTGGCGCTGGATGCGGCCTGGGTGTATGTGAATTACCGGAGGGAATACCGGAATTACCAGGCGATTTACCGGTATCTGGAGGAGTTCGAGACGGGGAATTACGCATACCGGGGCAGGGAAGACTTTGCCGGAACAGGAATCCGCGCCCAGCTTGCGGAGCAGCTTGCGCGCATGGGGGAGGCTTTCGGCGGGCTGAAAGAAAAGCTGGTGGAGGAAAAGGAGAATACGAAAGGGCTGGTGACGGATATTTCCCATCAGCTTAAGACGCCGGTGGCGGCGGTGGAGTTAAGCTATGAGCTTTTGCAGGATGCGTCTCTTGACGAGAAAGAGCGAAAGGAGTTCTTAAAGCGCGGCAGAGGGGAGCTTAGAAGGCTCAGTCAGCTTGTGGAGACGCTTTCTAACCTTTCCAGGCTGGAGGCGGATATGATAAGGCTTGCGCCAAAGGAGGCAGACCTTAAGGAGACGCTTATCCGGGCGGTGAACGGCGTCTACATGAAGGCGGAGAAGAAAGAGATTGAGATAGAGCTTATGGACTTTGACGCGGTACGGCTCGTCCATGACGTCCGGTGGACGGCGGAGGCGGTGTCGAATGTCCTTGACAATGCGGTGAAGTATTCGCCTGGGGGAACGAAGATAATGATTCGGGTGAATATCTTAGTCTCCTATGTGTTTATCGAGGTGGAGGATGAGGGAATGGGCATCCCGAAGTCTGAGTATGCGGATATCTTCAAGCGGTTCTACCGGGGGAGAGGTGCTGCGATTCTGCGGGAAGAGGGCGCGGGGGTAGGGCTTTACCTTGTGCGGAAAATTTTAGAGGGGCAGGGAGGGAGCGTGAGGGCTATAAAAGCCCCCGGCGGCGGAACGATTATGCAGATGATGCTGCCGAAGAAATATGAAGTATAACAAAACTGTTATTTTTCCTGTTAGGTTCTTGTAAGTTTCGGGGGTTATGATGTGTACATACCGAGGAAGGAAATGTATGCAGAAAGGAGCCTTTTATTTATGGAAACGATTTTAAAGACAGTAGACTTGGTGAAATATTACGGTGACGGGGAAAGTCAGGTGCGGGCCATCGACCACACCAGCATCGAGGTGGAGAACGGGGAGTTCGTGGCTATCGTGGGCCGATCCGGATCGGGGAAAAGTACGCTCCTCCATATGCTGGGCGGGCTTGACCGGCCGGACAGCGGGGAAGTGATGATTGGGGGAAAGAATATCTTTTCCTTAAAGGATGAGCAGCTTGCGGTGTTTAGAAGGAGGAAGATCGGCTTTATCTTCCAGGATTTCAACCTGATACCGGCGCTGAATGTGTGGGAGAATATCATCCTGCCGCTGGGGCTTGACGGCAAGAAGGTGAACCGTGATTTTGTGATGGATATCGTGAAGAGCATCGGGCTTTCGGAAAAGCTTAAGTCTCTGCCAAGCCAGCTTTCCGGCGGGCAGAAACAGCGGGTGGCGATTGCCAGGGCATTAGCCTCCCGCCCGGCGATCATCCTGGCGGACGAGCCGACGGGGAACTTGGACTCCAAGACGGAGATGGAGGTTATCTCAATCTTAAAGACCTGTGTCCACAAATATGGGCAGACATTGGTGATGATCACTCACGACGAGACGATCGCGCAGATGGCAGACCGGGTGATGATTATTGAAGACGGCAAGGTGGTGAGATAGATGAACATAATTATGACGGCAGCCCTTGCCAATTTAAGGAAAAATAAGAGCAGAAATATATTGATCGGGATTGCCATTGCACTGACGGCATTTTTGCTTACGATGCTGCCGACTGTGGTGATGGGGAACCTAAGCCTCCAGTTTGAGGCGGTAAATGAGCTGTATTCCCCGGTTCACGGGGTGTACCGGAATGTGGATGATGAGACGGCGGCCAGGATGGCTCAGGACGAGACTTTTGAGGCGGTTGGCCTGAGGGAGCAGGCCGGGCGGATGTATTTTAGCAATAAAGATATTGTTGCCTCCATGCTGTGTTTTGATGAGACGGCGCTTGAGCTGTCGAAGATGGAGCTTGAGGAAGGAAAGTTCCCGGAGAAAGCGGATGAGATCGTGGTGTCCCCGGGATGCCTTAAGGCCATGGGTCTTAAGGGAAATGTGGGAGACAGGATTAAAGTGCCATACCAGCCCATGAGAAAAGGAAAGTTTCTCGAGGCGACAGAGAGGGAATTTACTATCACCGGGATGACAGAAGATACGCCGGAGGCTCTGGAGAAAGGGTTCTTTGCCCCCATGGTGTCGGAGGCATTTGCAAAGGAGACGATCCCGGAGGGGGAGCACGCTTACGAAGTGTTTTTCCAATTGAGCGGCATTGAGGGGATGCCTACGGATAAGATTGAGGAGCGGATAAAGCTTACGGGAGAGCGCTATGGGATTTCCGAGGTAGATACCGCGGAGAACACAGAGTACCTTATTGCAAATTATGTGGATACGGCGCTTTATACCGGCCTTGGCGTGCTGCTGGCGGCCATCGTGCTGGCGGGAATCCTGACCATCTACAGTATCTATTATGTGTCTATGCTTGATAAAGTAAAAGAGTACGGAAAGCTCAGGGCAATCGGGGCGACGAAGGGGCAGATACGGAAACTGGTGTGCCGGGAAGGCTTTGCGGTTGCCGCCATAGCTGTTCCTACAGGGATTGCCGCCGGGCTTTTGAGCGGAATCTTGCTGCTTAAGGCGCTGGTAAATTCATCCATAAGCAGCAACCGGGCGCTGGGAGAGGAGATGAAGGTAATCCTGGAAAATGGAGACGTCAGTTTAGTGAAAGGATGGATCATCCTGCTTGCGGCGGCGGTAAGCCTTGCGACGGTCTACGTCTCCCTCCTTACCCCAATGCATAAGGCCAGCAAAATTACGGCGATGGAGGCTTTGCGCTACCAGGGCGGCGAGAAGGGGAAACGGAAACGGACTGCCCGGAAAGGCTTTGATGAGCTGAGCATCCCAAAGCTTACGATATCGAACCTTGGGAGAAATAAACGGAGAACTGCGGTAACAATTCTTTCTCTCGGGGCGACGGGAATTCTTTTTGTGACGGCGGCTACAATCTGTAACTGCATGAATGCGGAGGATATCACGAGAGAGAGCATACGCAGGGATATCAAGGTGGCAATCGATTATGAAGAGGATGACGAGATGCATCCGGAGTGGGCGCTTAACCAGATCCAGCAGAATAATCCGATGACGGAGGAACTTAGGCTAAGGATTGAAAAAATCGACGGCGTAACTTCCGTTGAGACCAGCCTTAAGACAGTGGGAAAGATTGATAAAGCAAAGGGCAATGGAAATGAGATGCCGGACGGCGGAGTAAAGGAACACAGCGGGAAGATAGCTCCTGATGAGATAAACTGCGAAGTGAAAGGATTAGACGATGAGGCTATGAAGGAACTGTCCCGGTACGTGACGGAAGGTTCCCTTGACGATCCGTCCATTAAGGGGGGAACAGGAGTGATTTATTCTGAATCCACATTAAAACAGGAGCATCCGGACTGGAAGGTAGGGGATAAACTGCTTTTGCAGGTGATGGACGGTGAAAAGATCAGGGAACGCCAGGTGACTCTTGCCGCCCTCTCAAAAGCGCTGCCGAGCCTGATGGGATATTACATGGTAATGCCTGAAGGTGCCCTTAAAAATATGTGCAGTTCGGATATTACGTATTACTGGGATATTTCTGTGGAAAGCGGGAAAGAGGACAGGGCGGAAAAGGAAATCAGTGAGCTTATTTCCGATGCGGAGGTTCTTGAGATGTCAACCTTCCGCGAGGAAAATAAAGCATCGGAGAAGGCGATTCGGTATACCCTCTATGGCTGCTACGGGATTCTGGCAATATTCGGGCTTATCGGAATCCTAAACCTGATCAACACGATGATCAACAGCGTCCATGTCAGGAAAAAGGAGCTTGGCATGCTGCAGGCCATCGGCATGTCCGGGCGGCAGACGGTGTATATGCTGCAGCTTGAAGGGCTTTTCTATACCGCCGGCACGCTGGCAGTGTCTCTAGGGCTTGGGAGCATCCTTGGGTACGCAGTGTTCCTGTGGGCGAAAGAAGGAGGCATCATGGGCATCCGGGTGTACCATTATCCGGCTGTGCCTGCGGTCTGCCTGACGGGGATCGTGCTGGCGGTGCAGATACTGATCACTTATTTTGTAAATATAAACTTTAAGAAATTAAGCCTGATTGAGAGGATCAGGTTTGCGGAGTAGGAATATGCAAAGCATAAAGCAGTGATTGACGGGGTGTAAAGCGTGAAAATAGCTGCGGTTTGGCCTGTGTTTTTCGGGAAATGTGGTGTATAATATAATTTAAAGATTGAAACTCATTCCCGCTGCTCTGTTTTTGAGCGGGTATTGGCTTAAAGGAGTATGATAAAGGAGCTGTATATGAGAAGAGAAGAATATATTTCGGATGATATGGTTGTAAAGCGCGCGAATGCAGCTATAAGGCTGGAATTGGAGAAGAAGAAAGCGATGGATATTCCGGTGATTGTGTATGACAGAGAGACACAGGCGGTGTATCAGGAGCACAGCGACGGAACACGGGTAAAGGTAGGAAAAAGGATGAGGAAGGGGCGTTATAGTGAGCGTGTTGCAAAAAAAGCCTGAGGTTGTCGTGTTTGCGGGGCCGAACGGTTCAGGGAAAAGCACATTTACAGAATTGCTAAAGCCTCCGATGGATTATATTAATGCGGATGAAATTAAAAAGAATTTAAAATGTTCGGATTTAGAGGCTGCACAGTTGGCCGAAAAGCAGCGTGAGAATCATATTGAACATATGAATGAATTTTGCTTTGAAACAGTTCTGTCAACGCAACGAAATTTGAAACTGCTTGAAAGAGCAAAAGAAAAAGGATATTTTATCCGTTGCTATTATATACTTACCGCAGATCCTGTAATTAATGTTTGGCGTGTGAAATCAAGGGTGGAATCCGGGGGCCATGATGTGCCTGAAGAGAAAATAATTGCGCGATATGACAGAGCGCTTGCTTTGGTGAAGGATTTAGTCAAAATTTGCGATATATGCCATATATATGACAATTCTGGAAATAAACCGTTTCGAATATTAAAAAAACGGAAAGAGCAGATTTTTTATGACGAGTGTAGTGACTGGTACATCGAAGATATCCGCGCACTGACAAATATTGAAAATATGGAACGAAAAGATTTGAATTAAAAATAATGCTATAAGACAGTGACAGATACTATCTTATAGCATTTTATAAATTAAAAATTTTTCAATCATGCAACCAAACACGGGCAATTCCAGTCTAATAAGTGTAAAACAAAAACAAACCGGAAAGGGGAGGTGAGGTTCATGGAGCTGTTACTGGTGAAGAAGGCACAAAAGGGCGATACGGACGCATTTGTGGAGCTGATGGAGATGCACAAGATGCCGCTTTACAAGGTGGCGAAAAGCTACTTAAAGAGCGAGGAGGATATCGCGGATGTGATGCAGGACACGATACTGTCAGCCTATGAACATATAGGAGAGCTGAAAAAGTCAGCTTACTTTAAGACATGGATTACCCGTATTCTGATGAATCATTGTAACGATCTGCTAAGACGGCAGAGGCATTTTGTGAAGGCGGGCTGGGAAGAGGAGCGTGAGGCCAGCGCGCCGTCCGGCGACCGGGAGTTTTACGAGCTGCTCTCAGAGCTATCCGAGGATGTGCGGCCTATTTTCCTTCTGCATTATGGGGAAGGCTTTAGTACAAAGGAAGTGGCGCAGATTCTCGACATGAACGAGAATACGGTGAAGAGCAAGCTGATGCGGGGCAGAAAGAAACTGAAACAGGTGCTTTGTTGTTAAGGAGGCGTTATTTTATGAAGAAGACAGAGAAAGATATGAGAGATATTTTAAATCAGGATATTCACATTTCGGACACGGTGGAGACAAGGATACAGGAGACGTACAGTCAGCTGGGGAAGAGGAATGTCCGCCGGAGGAAGGCGGGGAGCGTCCGGAAAATCGCGGCGGCTATCGCGGCAGTGTGCCTTTTCGTTCCGGGCGTAGTGTACGCATCCTCAAAGACAGAATTTTTCCAGGCGATGTTCGGCAATGAGACGAGAGAGTCTAACGGTGTTCTTGAGCGTGAGGTTGATACCGGAAAGGAGGGGAAGGATGCCAAGGTTACGGTGACGCTGCCTTCCAGGGAGTATGTTCCGGTGGACGAGGAGCAGGCGGAAAAAGAAATCGGCGCTTACGTGTCGGAGGAGCCCATCGTGAAGAAAGCAGGCAGCCACACCCTTACAATCAACAGTTTTGTCTATGATAAGAACGGCGCGATGATGTATTTTACCCTGGAGAGGGAAGGCGGTGTTACGGCCTTTACGGGAGATAAGGATACGAATCTCACCAAGGGAGCGTACTTTACGGAGGATGCTGACTTTTATTTTAACTGTGAGACGAAAAACGGAGCGTTTGGCGCGGAGAATACTTATATTGATATGGAGAAGAGTACAAACGGTAAGTTTTACTGCTATTCCTACATTCTGTGGAACGAGCCTTTGAAGGATGGGGATGTGCCGGAGCTTATGTTTGAGACATATCCGTGTGCCAAAAGGGAACTGGATGAGAAGACAAAGACAAAGACGGAGAGGATCAGGCTGACGTCTAAAGCTCCGGTTCCAGTACGGAAGATTGATATGGGCGAGAAGGGGTATCTGGAGTATTCGCCGATCGCCCTGAGCGTTGACATGGCCAAAGGCATGGGGCTGTCCAAAGAGGAGGCTGCGGACCCGTATTATCTGGAGTCTATCGAGGTTGTGTATAAGGATAAGGAAACTTACGTTGTCTGCAATAAAGAGAAGAACGTGGAGAACAGCAGCTACCAGCTTGGCGCAGGAACGTACTATAAGACCGTGTTCAACCGGCTGGTGGATGTGGATGAGATAGAAAGAATCGTGGTGAACGGGGTTGAGTTTGCAGTGAAGTAAGACTGCTGATGATAATCGGTTTGTACACTGGAGGCAGGAAAGGCGCATCAGAAATGGTGTGCCTTTAAAATTCCATAGATTGAAGTTGTGAAAAACGGCCGGATGGGCTATACTGTAAACAAATTCATTTTGAGCGGGGAAGGGATGGACGATGACGGCGGAGGCAGTTTTAGAGGAAATTATCAGGTGCTGTGAAAAACATCTGGTGAAAGAGGCGGTGCTGTTTGGCTCGCGTGCAAAGGGAACTTTTCTGGAGCGCAGCGATTTTGACATAGCGGTGTCCGGCGCGGCAGATTTTGACGGGCTTTTAGAAGACGTGGAAGAGATTCCCACGCTTTACACGATAGACTTGGTGGATATGGATACCTGTGGAAATGCATTGCTTTTGGAGGATATTAAAACATATGGACGAAAAATTTTTGAGAAGGTTTAAATCATTTGGAAATTCTCTGGATTCTCTTTCCATTGCTGATTGGGGGCGGGATTTCCTTTGCTATCGAAATAATGCAGATATTTGCCGGGAGAAATGCAGAAATAGATGATCTTCTATTAAACTCAGCAGGCGCACTGCTGGGCTACGTTCTCTATGATGCTGGATGCTACATAAAAATTAGTAAGAAGAAATTTGTTCAAAAAGTCTGTATCCTTTGTATGGTGGTTTTGGCTGGCAGTGGAGGTGTCTGGCTGCTGTGTAGTCACGATACTTCGGAAGAAGATGGTATATTTGCTGTAAAAGATGAGATAGAAAAAATAAGGTTTATACATAATGGGGAAGAAATGGCAGGGGATATAGATTCGGAGGAATTCAATGTATTTAGCGCTCAATTAAGTAATTGCGGCGGGCATATCTTTAAAATAAAGGATATTTCTGATCAAGATGTTGTAAATAGAACAGATTACTTTATTGAAATAGAATTTAAAACTCCGCAGACACTCTTTTTTAAAAATGCGGAAGAATTTGTAATTCAGGATGCTGGCAGGATTTTATATAATCTGAATACGAATGAAATGTTTTGGGGACACGACAGCTACCAGAAATCAGTGGAGTATACGGATATAGATAAATCACTAGAGGAGCATATCGTTTTGCAGTGGGAATAGTCCTTTACGTAGCAAAGCGATATGCTCTATTTAATACTTCACGCAAATTACGCGTAATGATACCGTGTCCTCTTCCGGATGAAAAATGTCACTGTCACAAGGAGCGTCATAACCTCCGCAGCAGTAACCGAAAGCCACACGCCGTCAATTCCCAGGATTAGCGGCAGCAGCAGGACAACGGCAATCTGGAATACCAGCGTCCGTAAAAATGAGATTGCCGCCGACACCGCGCCGTCACTTAAGGCGGTGAAGAAAGAGGATGCGAAGATGTTAAAGCCGCAGATTAAAAATGACATCCCGTAGAGCCGGAATCCGTGGCGGGTCATGTTAAACAGCGCGCTGTCGTACCCTACGAAGACATTTGCCAGGGGGGAGGCTAAAAGCTGCGCCGCCAGAGCCAGGAATATCCCCCAGACGGCTACGAGGGAGAGGCTCTTTCTGAAGAGGTTCTTAAGTTCCCCGTGATGCCCTGCGCCGAAGTGGTATCCGGTGATGGGCGCGCTGCCGATGGAATATCCTAAAAATATGGAGATAAAGATAAAGTTTACATACATGATGGTTCCATACGCCGCCACGCCGTCCTCTCCGGCGAACCGGATGAGCTGGAAGTTATAGAGGGCGTTTACCACGGACATGGAAAGGTTAGTCATCAGCTCCGAGGAGCCATTGGTGCAGGTCTTTAGGAGGATTCCTTTGTCAAAATGCGTTTTCTTAAGCCTGAGGAGGCTTTTGTTTTTCCTCAGAAAATAAAAAACAGGGAGGAGACCTCCCATGTATTCGCTGGCCGCCGTGGCAATGGCGGCTCCTGCAAGCCCCCATTTAAAGACAGCGATAAAGAGGAAGTCTAAGACGATATTGGTAAGCCCGGCGGCGATAATCACGTAAAGCCCGAGCTTTGGCTTTTCTGCCGTCACGAAAAAGCTCTGGAACACGTTTTGCAGCATAAAAGGGGTCAGCGAAAAAAACAGGATTCTTCCATACAGTACGCAGTTGTCTGCAAGGATTCCCGTGGCTCCGAGAAGTTCGCTGACCGGCCGGATAAGGATGAAGCCGGCAATGGAGATCAAGGCGCCGCCGATGGCAGTCACGCATACAAGCATGGAGAAGTATTCATTTGCCCGCTCTTTCTTACCCTCGCCCAACGTCTTTGCCACGATGGCGCTGCCGCCGGTGCCGATCATAAAGCCCAGTGCGCTTAAACCCATAAGGAAGGGCATGATGAGGTTGATAGCCGCGAATGCTGTCTTTCCCACGAAGTTTGACACGAACAGTCCGTCCACCACGCTGTAGATGGAAGTGAAGATCATCATGATGATGGAGGGCAGCACGAACAGGATTAATTTTTTATAAGTAAAGTGGTCTGATAACTGAATTCTCATTGTAAAATCTCCTTTGCATTTTCTTCAAGCATTTCGATATATTTTCGGCTGAGCCGTAAAAGTTCCCGGGATTCTTCTTCCGGCATGGAGTCAAAGACTTTGTTCTCAATCTCGATGACCGGAAAGATGCGTTCTTTTGCCAGGTTCATCCCGGCATCTGTCAGGAAGATGTGCATCTGCCGTCCTTTTCCGTGTTTCAGCGTGATATAGCCATTAAGCTCAAGCTTTCGGATGGAGGAATTGATGGTCTGCTTGCTGGTGGCAGAAAGGCTGCAGATGTCTTTTTGCAGGCATCCGTTGCCTAGATAGCAGATGGCGTAGAGGATGTCGAAAGCGCTGTCGGACAGCTTAAGCCTCAGTGCAATGTCGTGGTAGATGCGGTTAGTCTCTTTGTAAATACGGTTATATTCTTTCAGGGCATTATTTATGGGAAAATTCATAGACATATTTTTGTTCCTCCTCAATATGGCTCTTTTGCATTTGCTGCGGTTCTGTAATTAATTGCCGGAAAGTAAGTCCGAAATCGTACTTTTATATTATAGTCCGAAATCGTACTTGTGTCAACCATAATTTTTCACATTGCTTATAGAAAAAGGATTAGCCGCAGAAGGCGATTATCTTAATTTTTCTCTTGAATTTTACGGGGAAAGTGGTAATATAGAAAAAATATAAGAAGATATTTTTCTATATTATGGAAGGTGCGGGATCTGGCATGAGCGATCAAAAGATTGCAGAGATGGAAAAACTGAATGAGAGGAACAACTCAGCCAAAGAGGAGAACCAGACAGAATGCAGGACGCAGGACGATGTAAAGAGAGTGGTTGACATGGCTCTGGAAGCCGGGAGGATACTCCTTAGAAACGGCGGAGAGATTTTCCGTGTGGAAGAGACGATTACGAGGATATGCCATCATTTCGGCGTAGAGCATGTGGATATCTTTACGTTGAGCCACGGAATCTTTGTCAGCGCAGAGAATGAAAAGGGGAACGCCTACACGAAAGTAAAGCATATCCCGCTCTCCGGCGCGCATATAGGGGTTGTGGCAGAGGTAAATGAATTGTCCAGGCAGATAGCCGAGGGGAAAGTGTCCGTCTCAGAGGCAGAAGAAAGGCTTAAAGAGATTGACCGGATGTCTTCAAGCAGGAAGGAGTTCCAGGTGCTGGCGGCAGGTGCGGCGGCATCGTGCTATGGATTCCTTATGGGGGCGAACCTGACAGAGAGTGTCGTAGCATTCTGTATCGGATGTTTCGTGCAGATGTGGGTGCTTTTGGCAAAGAGGTGGCAGCTCTCAAAGATTGTGGTGAACATTGTGGGAGGGATGCTGATCATGGCGGCTGCGATCCTGGCAAAGATGTCTTCCACAATGATGGAGCTGCGTCTGGACGGTATCATTATCGGCTCTATCATGCCGCTGATTCCGGGGCTTGCGTTTACCAATGCCATCCGGGATATCGCGGACAGCGACTTTCTTTCGGGAACGGTGCGTATGATGGACGCTGTCATGGTTTTCGTATATATCGCGGTAGGAGTCGGAATTGTCCTCATGACTTACAATAAATTGACGGGAGGATTTATCATATGACAGTCCAGGAAATTTTTAACCATGCCCTCTGTTCTTTTGTCGGGACGGTGAGCTTTGCAGTCATCTACAATGTGCCGAGAAAATATTATTTTGCATGCGGGGTTACGGGCATGGCGGGATGGATGACGTACCTTCTTGTCAATTCCCAGAGCTTTATGTCGGTTTCCGCCGCTTCCTTTTTCGGAGCGTTCGCAGTGGTGCTGATATCAAGGATACTTACGATATATATGAAATGTCCAATTACCGTTTTCCTGGTGTCGGGAATTCTCCCTCTGGTGCCGGGGGCAGGGGTGTATTATACGGCTTATTACATTGTTACGAATCAGCTGACCCAGGCTTCCCTGAAAGGCATGGAGTCGTTTAAGGTCGCATTTGCCATTGTCATGGGGATCGTATTGGTAGTGTCCATCCCCCGGGAAGTCTTTCATATGGTCTTCTGGAGAAAGAAACAGGTTGAAGCGCCCAAATAAACTATGGTACAATGTACCTGTCAGGAAAACAGGAATAAGGAGGGATTTGCATGATAGGTAAGACATTGCTCCAGATTTTAAAAGAAAGTACATACACTACCGTATTAAGCGGCTATGCCATGCTGGAAGAGAGCGGTTATCCTGCTATCCGGGACGGCGAGGCATCCTATGATATCGAGCAGAAGTACGGCTATTCGGCAGACGAGATGTTTTCCAGCTCTTTTTACTCGACGCGCACGGAACAGTTTTTCCGTTTTTACCGTGACGAGATATTAAGCGCGCTTGACAAACCGCCGGGAAAATGTTTTTATGAGATGGCGGAACTGGAAAGAAGAGGGCTTATCCATTCAATCATCACCAGGCGGGTTTTCGGCCTGCCGGAGAGCGCGGGATGCAGGAACGTCATAAATCTGCACGGAAGTGTCTATGAGAATTACTGCCAGCGGTGCGGGAGAAAATATCCGGTAGAATATATCAGAAATTCCAAGCGTGTTCCCCTCTGCGAGAACTGCAACACGACCATCAGGCCCAAAGTGTGCCTGTTTGGGGAGATGGTGGACAATCAGGTTATTACAAGAGCGGCGAGGGAAGTGCAGAAGGCGGACGTTCTTCTCGTGCTGGGAACAAACCTTAAGACAAACCTCTGTTCCCAGCTTGTACAGTATTATGAGGGAACCAAGCTCATACTGGTGAACGCTGCGCCGCATTATGCAGACAGATACGCGGATCTGCTGATAAATGAGAGAGTGGATGACACTCTGGAAAAGATTATAAAGGAGTTAGGATGAGAATTATGAGTAAAGTTAGGACAAGATTTGCCCCCAGCCCTACGGGGAAGATGCATGTGGGGAATTTAAGGACGGCTCTTTATGCTTACCTGATCGCAAAGCATGAGGGAGGAGACTTCATGCTCCGCATTGAGGACACGGATCAGGTTCGTTTTGTGGAGGGGGCCCTGGAGATTATCTACCATACATTGGAGGAGACAGGGCTTATCCATGATGAAGGGCCTGACAAGGACGGGGGCGTGGGTCCTTATGTCCAGAGCGAGAGAAATGCGTCGGGGATTTATCTTGAGTATGCGAAAAAGCTGATTGAACAGGGAGACGCATATTACTGTTTCTGTGATAAGGAGCGGCTGGACTCTTTAAAGAGCAAGGTATCGGAGGATGGCGGCACAGAGATTGTCGTTTACGATAAGCATTGCCTGTCGCTCGCAAAAGAAGAGGTGGAGGCGAACCTTGCGGCAGGAAAGCCGTATGTCATTCGTTTCAATATGCCGACGGAGGGAACGACCACATTTAAGGACGATATCTACGGAGATATTACCGTTCCCAACGAAGAGATGGAAGACTTGATCCTCATTAAGTCAGACGGTTACCCTACTTATAATTTTGCGAACGTGGTAGACGACCATCTGATGGGAATTACCCATGTGGTGAGGGGGAACGAGTACCTTTCTTCTGCCCCGAAGTACAACCGCATCTATGAGGCATTCGGGTGGGAGATACCGACCTATGTGCACTGCCCGCTGATTACGGATGAGAACCATAAGAAACTGAGCAAGCGGTGCGGGCATTCTTCTTATGAAGACCTGATCGCACAGGGATTTGTGACAGAGGCAGTGGTGAATTACGTTGCGCTTTTGGGGTGGTGTCCGTCGGACAATCAGGAGATTTTTTCGCTGAAGGAGCTTGTGGAGGCTTTTGACTACCGGCATATGAGCAAGTCTCCGGCAGTATTTGACATTGTAAAACTCAGATGGATGAACGGGGAGTATTTAAAGGCAATGGATTTTGACAGGTTCTATGGGATGGCAGAGCCTTATCTGAAAGAGGCGGTGTCGAAAGACTATGACATTAAGAAGATTGCCATGCTTGTAAAGACAAGGATTGAAACATTCACGGATATCAAAGAGCAGACAGACTTCTTTGAGACTCTTCCCGACTATGACATTTCAATGTACTGCCATAAAAAGATGAAGACAAATGAGGAAAAATCCCTTGAAGTCCTAAAAGATGTGCTGCCGCTTTTGGAGGCGCAGGAGGATTTCAGCAACGACGCGCTGTTTGAGCTGCTCAAGCGTTATGTGGAGGAAAAGGGAGTGAAAGTCGGTTTTGTAATGTGGCCTCTCAGGACGGCAGTGTCAGGAAAGCAGAGTACGCCCGGCGGAGCGACGGAGCTGATGGAGATTCTCGGAAAAGAGGAATCCCTATCACGCATCCGCAGAGGGATTGAAAAGTTAAGCTAAGGAGAATATATGGGTCTTAATAAAGCTCAGAAAGCGGCGATTATGCACTTCACAGGGCCATGTCTGGTCCTCGCCGGCCCCGGTTCGGGGAAAACCCTTACCATTGCGAAACGAATTGAATATCTGATAAAAGTGTACAAGGTAAGGCCAGAAGAAATTCTGGTCATTACCTTTACAAAGTATGCCGCCGGGGAGATGAAACAGAGGTTCTGCCGGATTATGGGAACAGAGGGCATTCCCGTTAATTTCGGCACGTTCCATTCGGTGTATTACTGGATATTGAAGTGGGCGTACGGGTTTAACCAGGGTAATCTCCTTCTGGAGGATGAGAAGTCTGCTATCCTGAAGGAGATTACGGAAAGGATGGATGAGGAGTCTTTCCCGGAGGGCATGGATGAGGACGGCTTAAGAGAGCTGTCAGAAGAGATTGGAAATGTAAAAAATAACCGGAAGGAGATAGAGAGCTACGAATCCCGGCAATTTGACAGAGAGGTTTTCCGGGAAATCTATCTGGCTTACGAGGCGGAAAAGAAAAAACTCAGAAAGATTGATTTTGAGGACATGCTCATTCTGTGCTGCCGCCTGTTTGAGGAGAGGGCTGATATACTGGAAAAATGGAGGCAGAGGTTTCGGTACATTCTGATTGACGAATTTCAGGACATCAACCGGGCGCAGTATGATGCCATACGGATGCTGGCGGCTCCATCGGACAACATTTTTGCGGTTGGGGATGACGACCAGTCCGTCTATGGTTTCAGGGGAGCCAGCCCGGGTATCATGATGCGGTTCAAGGAGGATTATCCGAAGGCAGATAAAATCCTTCTGGATGTGAATTACCGTTCCGGCGCATGTATTGTGAAGAGCGCGCTGAGGGTCATCTCGCATAACAGGGAAAGATTTGAGAAAGAGATAGCCGCTGCGGCTAAGGATGGGAAGGATGTAGAAGTCCTGGAATTTGACGGGCCCCTTGAAGAGAGCCTGCATATTGTGGGAAGAATAAAAGAGCTTGAGAAGGAGGGGGTTCGCCCGGAACAGACAGCAGTCCTGTTCCGGACAGCGGCGGACGCAGGCATATTGACAGAGCTGCTTTCACGGCATCAGATACCTTTTTGCATGCGGGAAAAGATCTACAATATGTATGAGCATTTTGCGGCGCAGGATATGATGAGCTACCTGAAACTTGCCCAGGGGGATCGCGGACGGGCTCATTTCCTGCGGATTGTGAACAAGCCTAACCGTTACATCAGCCGGGAGAGCATGCGCGAAGGGCCGGTTACATTTGAATCCCTGCGGAGCTTTTACTGCGACAAAGGGTGGATGATGGAGCGGATTGACGAGCTTGAGCAGGATGTAAGGACATTGTGCGGGAAAACTCCCTATGCCGCGATGCAGTATATCCGCAAATGCATTGGATATGACGGTTTCCTGAAGGAATATGCAAAGACTAAACATCTGGATTACGAGAAAATAAAGGACATGCTTGACCAGGTGCAGGAATCCTCGAAGGGATGTGCGGACACTCAGGAGTGGCTGGAAGGGGTGGAGCGCTACGGTGCTGCGCTCCGGCAGAGGGCGAAAGAAAAACGAGGCGGAGGAGGGGAAGGAGTCGCCCTCCATACGATGCATGGAGCAAAGGGGCTTGAGTACGACAATGTTTTTATCATAGGGGCGAATGAGGGGAATATGCCTTACAAGAAGGCAAAACTTCCGAAAGAGATTGAAGAAGAGCGCAGGCTTTTCTATGTGGCGGTAACAAGGGCGAAAAAAAGGCTTGCCATCTGCCATACAAGGGAGAGGAACGGAAAAAACATATCGCCTTCCCGGTTTATATTTGAATTGAAAGGTAGTCAAAATGGGAAAAATGATGTAAAATAGGAACAAATATGTGAATTTTTGTCGCAGGGAGGATGCCTTAGCAATGAGAAAAAGAATATTTGCTGTTTTAGCGATGGCGGTTATCTGCAGCCTGGCAGTATCTGCATGCAAGAAAAATGTGGGAACTCCGGAGGACAATGCAGCGTCCAGGGAGGAAGATAAGGGCGACGCACAGGAAGAACAGGAAGAGCTCACTGTCGGATTCAGTGTTATAGACATGAAAAATCCTTATTTTATCACTCTGGAAAATGCAACGAGGGAAGTAATTGAAGAAAAGGGCTACCGGATGGTGATGAAAGATCCCGGCACAGATCCGCGGGAGCAGGCAGTCCAGATTAAAGAGATGATAGAGGAGGGGATTGACGCGATCATCCTAAGCCCGGTTGACTGGGAGAAAATCACGCCTTCTCTGCAGGAGCTGAAAGACGCGGGAGTCAGGATCATTAATGTAGACACACAGGTGAAGGAGATGGACTATGTAGATGCCTACATAGGATCGGACAATTACAGCGCGGGATATATCTGCGGCATGGACTTGATCAAGAGGCGCCCGGACGGAGGCAAGATCGCCATACTGGAGTGTCCGACGCAAAACTCCATCAATGACCGCATTACGGGATTTGAGGAGGCTCTTTCCACAGCGGAAAAGGGGTTTGAGGTTGTGGCGAGGGCGGACACGGCGGGTGAATTTGACCGTGCTCTTGAGGAGTCCCGGGAGATTATAGACGAATTTCCGGACATAACGGCGATTATGTGCGGAAATGACCAGATTGCCGTAGGGGCGACTACGTCTGTAAATGTGGCGAGGGCGGAAGACGTGCTAATCTATGGCGTAGACGGTTCGCCGGACATCAAAAAAGAATTGCAGAAGACCAATACGCAGATAGCGGGAACTGCCGCACAGTCACCGATCCACATGGGGCAGGAGGCGGCAAGGATTGCGGACTGCATTCTGAGCGGGCAGCAGTTTGAAAAGGAAACTTATGAGGAAGTATTCATGATTAACAAGGATAACGTTGAGATGTACGGAGTTGACGGCTGGCAGTAGTATCCGGAAAGGAGACCGATGAAACAAATTAAAGGAAAGCCGTTGCCGATAGGTGTTACGGCAACGGAAACGGAAGTGAATTTTTCAATCGCTGTTCCCGATGGTAAGGAGTGCAGCCTGCTGCTGTACCATCCGGGGAGAAAGGCTCCCTGCGCGTCTTTCGAGATGAAGGAATGTGTCGGGGAAGTCCGATACCTTGCGTTAAGAGACATGGGAAAGAGGAATTATGAATATAATTATATGATTGACGGCGAAATTACCGTTGACCCTTATGCAAAAGCCCTGGCGGGGCGGTCGAGATGGGGCAGGGGGGCGAAGGTGTCAGAGCATGAAGTGAGGGGAATATTCCGTTTTGATGAATATGACTGGGAGGGAGATGTTTTCCCGGAGATTCCTTTACACAAGGCGGTCGCCTATGCTATCCATGTAAGAGGGCTTACAAAAGACAGTTCTTCGAAAGCGCGCCAGAAAGGAACGTTTGAGGGTGTTATAGAAAAAATTCCTTATTTTAAAGAACTTGGCGTTAACCAGCTTCACTGCATGCCTGTGTACGAGTTTGAAGAGTGCGGGGTACGCACGAACTACTGGGGCTATGGGCCGGCATATTGCTTTGCCCCAAAGAGCGCGTACTCGGCGGGGAAGGATGCGGTGCGTTCTCTGAAAGATATGGTGAAAGCATGCCACAGGGAGGGGATAGAAGTCATCTTGGAGATGCCTTTTGACGGTTCTGCGTCCAGGCAGATGATGGCGGAATGCCTGCGCCACTATATGATGGAATACCATATTGACGGCTTTATACTGAACCCGTCGGTGGCTCCGATGGAAGAGTACGCGCAGGATCCGATTCTGAAGAAGACGAAGATCTTGCGGCACGATACGGGATTTCAGGATGTCATGAGACGTTTCCTTAAGGGAGATGAAGGGATGGTTCATGACGTGATTTACTGGCTGCGCCGCCATTCAAAGGATGGGGGAACTTTTAACTCGATTACCGGGCATACGGGATTTACGCTGAATGATCTGGTGTCTTATGAGAGCAAGCACAATGAAGGCAACGGAGAAAACAACCAGGATGGGCCAAATTATAACTACAGCTGGAACTGCGGGGCTGAAGGGCCAAGCAGGAAACGTGAGATTTCCGCGCTCAGGAACAGACAGATGAGAAATGCGTTTCTCCTGCTGCTGCTTTCCCAGGGCACGCCGTGCCTGCTGGCGGGAGACGAATTTTATAATTCCCAGAAGGGCAATAATAATGTCTACTGCCAGGATAATCCGGTGGGATGGGTGAACTGGGGCAGGCTTGACAAGGAGCCAGAGCTTGCCGCATTTGTAAAGAGACTGATTGAGCTGCGAAAAAGTTACCCGGCGTTTTGTCCCGAGAGGGAGATGCTTGGGATGGACCAGGCAGGATGGGGCGTGCCGGACGTGTCCTATCACGGGGAGAGCGCGTGGAGAGTTCCAGGCGAGGTATCAAGCAGATGGCTCGGGGTTTACTACAGCGGACAGTCGGAAGACAGAGAGGACTGCTTTGTGGCGTACAACATGCACTGGCTGACCCATGAGTTTGCCCTGCCGGCTCTGAAAAAGGGAAGAAAGTGGTATGTCCTGGCATCTACGGACGGTATTTTGGAGGCTCCAGAGTCTGTGGAAAATCAAAAATGTATAGAGGTGAAGGCCAGGACAATCGTGGTTTTGGCCGGAAGGTAAGCAAGATATGAAATTGGATTCCTTTCAACTGAAGTGTATCGCTATCCTGACGATGTTCATTGACCATATGGGCGCAGTGTTTTTCCCGGGGGAGCTTATGTTTCGCTATATCGGTAGAATCGCGTTCCCCATCTTTGCTTTTTTGCTGGTGGAAGGATACTTCCACACAAGGGATGTGAGGAGATACATGCTCCGCCTCGGACTGTTTGCAGTTATTTCCGAGATTCCTTACGACCTGGCCTTTCGGGAAACGATTTTGGAATTTGAGCATCAAAATGTGTTTTTTACGCTGTTTATCGGTGTTGCTATGATGTACGCGCTTGAAAAAAGCCCGCAGTGGCAGGCAAAGGCGGCAGAAGTGCTACTGGCGATGTGGGCGGCATCTCTTTTATGTTCGGATTACCGTTACAAGGGAATCCTGCTGATAGCAGTATACTATTTCCTTCGGGGCAGGAAACGTGAGGAATTTGTGCTTGGAGCCGGGTGGAATTTCCTGTGGAACTGGGAGATACAGGGGTACGGCGCACTGGCATCCGTTCCGATTGCGATGTACAGCGGCCAGAGAGGGCGGTCCATGAAATATTTTTTCTATCTGTTTTATCCGCTGCATCTGGCGGTCTTTTACGGGGTGGCCAGAATGGGACTTATGTAAAATAATATGGAGAGTGCATTATGAAAATACTTGGACATTTGCATACGATCAATCATCATAAATTTTTGGTTATGAAATATTGTTTTAAAGTTGGGCTTTATAAGCAGGGATTGCTGCATGACCTTTCGAAATATTCCCCCACGGAGTTTTTTGTGGGCTGCAAGTATTATCAGGGAACAAGAAGCCCTAATAATGCAGAAAGGGAAGCGACGGGGTATTCCAAAGCGTGGCTGCACCACAAAGGGCGCAATAAACATCATTATGAATACTGGATTGACTACAGCGTGGACAAGGAAGAAGGCATCACAGGGCAGAAGATGCCTGCTAAATATGTCATTGAGATGTTTTTAGACCGGGTGGCGGCATCGAAGACGTATAAAGGGGCAGAATACTCGGACAAGGATCCGCTGGAATACTATGAGGACGGCGCGGGGAAACTTGGGAACATGATTCATCCGGACACGGCGGCAAAGCTTCGTTTCTTCCTGACAATGCTGGCGCAGAAGGGGGAAAAGGAGACTTTTCAGTACATAAAAAAATTTGTGAAAAAATATTGTTAAAAAATGCAAGATACATATTGACATTTTTTGCATTGTGTAGTAATATACTTTTCGGACGGTTTGAGACGTCACTTGCGGAAGTGTCGGAACTGGCAGACGAGCAAGACTAAGGATCTTGTAGCTTTCGGGCTGTGTGGGTTCAAGTCCCATCTTCCGCATTAAGAAAGAAACCTTGATTATTCACAATGTCATTAACTTAAGGAATCTTTTACATTTTGAATGGTAAAAGGTTCC
>CAJTQA010000034.1:13483-38251 GCA_910578455.1 uncultured Dorea sp. | reverse complement strand
AAATTCATTTTGCCAAAGAAAACCTTGAAATAATGCGGCATTTAGGCTAAAATCTGAATAGTTATCCAAAAAGATAAAAATACTTAGCGAGGTGTATAAGATGAAACCGATAAAAGAGGGAAAAGTCCGTGAGATTTACGATAACGGAGACAGCCTGATCATGGTTGCCACCGACCGTATCAGCTGCTTTGACGTGATTTTAAAAAATGAAGTGACAAAGAAAGGAACTGTCCTTACCCAGATGTCCAAATTCTGGTTCGACATGACCAAGGACATCCTGCCAAACCATATGATTTCCGTAGATGTGGAAGATATGCCGGAATTTTTCCGCCAGCCTCAGTATGACGGCAACAGCATGATGTGCAAAAAGCTTGAGATGCTGCCGATTGAGTGCATCGTGCGGGGCTACATCACCGGCAGCGGCTGGGCAAGCTACCAGAAAGACGGCACAGTATGCGGGATTACGCTCCCGGAAGGGCTTAAAGAATCTGACAAGCTCCCGGAGCCAATCTACACGCCGTCCACCAAGGCGGAAATCGGCGACCATGACGAGAATATTTCTTACGAGCAGAGCATCGCCCATCTTGAGAAATATTTCCCGGGGAAAGGGGAAGAGTATGCCGCAAAGCTGCGTGACTGCACCCTTGCTCTCTATAAAAAATGCGCCGACTATGCGTTAAGCAAAGGAATTATCATCGCCGACACAAAATTTGAATTCGGCCTTGACGAAGACGGCAATATCGTAATCGGCGACGAGATGCTCACCCCCGACAGCTCCAGGTTCTGGCCTGCCGACGGGTACGAACCGGGTCACGGACAGCCGTCCTTTGACAAGCAGTTCGCAAGAGACTGGCTGAAAGCCAACCCGGGCAATGACTGGACACTGCCGGAGGATATCGTGGAAAAAACTATCGGCAAGTACCTCCAGGGGTATGAGATGCTGACAGGAGAAAAGCTTTAAGCAAAGTGCCTTATATGACGCGAAAAAGCCCCTCGGGGCTTTTTCTATTTCTCTTTTTCAAAATGCTGATAATCCTTTGAGCTGTTCCAGTCGCCGCCCCAGGTAAATCCATGCTTTTCAAATATCTTGTAGCAGATGTCGCTGTGGGTAATCATATGCTTTCCCTTTTGTTCCCGGTCGGTATATTTTTCCATATCCTTGTAATACTTGGCAAAGCTGCCGTCGCTGTTATATTTTACATAGGGGTTCTGCAGCGGGTTAATGTCAATGGCAAATCCTGCCGCATGGTTAGACAGACGGTCTGTGTTCGGAACTACCCGGTAATTAAAAGCCGACGTATTGTTGTTCTCAATAGAGTTCGTGTCTGAATCAACGCTGTCTCCCGTCCAGAATCTGTCAATTAGATACATGGATTCAATCTCATACTCTTCCGAAAACAACTCCCAAAAGACCTCTTTTACGTCCTCTGCAATCTTCTTATTCACAATCAGCTCACCCACCTGAATCTCGTGGTCATAATTGTAGTGCAGAAGTTTTAAGTATCTGAGGTCATCCAAACCGATATGATCATTTTCAACATATGATTTTCCATTTATGTACTGCAAAACAGCATCACTGATTTCACTGACCGTAAAATACTCCTTCTCCTGCGTCAGGTCAAGCTCCCCGGCAGCCAGCACCGTTCCCGCCTCCACATCATCAAGGTTCTCAAAGTATGCCTGCCTGCCATTCTGCCCGGCCTCTTTCGCCTTGTCTTTCCTGGCTTTCTCTTTCTTCCCCTTTTCCTTTATCTCTTCCCCGGAGCCGTCTCCGTCCGGCTCAGAAACGGATTGCCTGACATCCGTTTCACTTCCGCCGCTGTTTCTTATATCCTCACCATAAAAAAGCATGATTCCCATAAGTAGCAAAAACATGACGCCTGTAAAAAACCACGCCCTTTGCTCCGCCTTTTTTCGTCTCCTGATCCTTCTTCGCCTTCTCATCGCTCCCCCTTAAACTCCTTCACTCCTCCACAATTTCCTTCACTTTCTCACAGGGCATCTCCACAAAATCCGCAATTTCTTCTATCGAAACACCTTTCCTGTATTTTCTCACAATCAGCTCCCTTATTCCCTGCTCAATTCCCCGCTCGATTCCCTGGCCAATTCCTTCCTCGTACAAATCCTGCAGCGCCTTACACATATCTATCTCATCCTCCTCTGATTCGTCTTTCGCATGAATGGCTATGACATTCCCACTATCTTATTTACACCTTTATATAAATACTGTATACTTATCCTCAGTGAACAGGCATGAGCAAAACAAGAAATTGCCGCACCATCACAATATAATATACTTAGCGACTTATTCACATTCGTAATTATGCTTTGCGCCGTTATAACTCTTGTTATCAACATCATACGCAAAAAGTAGCGCCCTCGTCCTGGCAAGATAAGGCGCTACTTCATGTAACAAATTATTTTTCCGGCGGCTAGGTGTACTCTAGCTTTCGGCTCTCTTGTTAAGTATATTATATGCCATAGATGCAGATTTTTCAACCACGATTTGAAAAACCATTCTTTCTCCTAGATTCATCCCGGAGAGAAATTCTTCCTCCGTCATTTTCGGCAAAATACGGCAGATGGCGCAGCAATCAAATCAGCATAGAAAGATAAGAGGAATCTATTATGAGCAAAGTTATCATGATGTGCGGGGTATGCGGCTCCGGCAAAACTACCTACGCAAAGCAAAAGGAAAAAGAAGGATATATCAGGCTTTCGATTGACGAAGAAATGTGGAAAGCTTACGGCCGGAAAGGCGTCGATTACCCGGACAGCCAATACGAAGAACTGTCAGAACAAACAGAATCCATCCTCCGCGATAAATTGATCGCGCTTATTAAAGACGGGAAAAATGCTGTAATTGACTTTAGTTTCTGGAACAAGGAAAACCGAAAAACTTATAAGTCAATTATCGAAAAACACGGCGGCGAGGCAGAGCTCATATACATGAAAGCCGACATAGAAACTTTACGGAAAAGGCTGAAAAAAAGGAATTTGCACTTAAATGCCAATTCTCCGTTTATAATAACTGATGAAATATTAGAGCATCACTATCATGGATTTCAGGAGCCATGCGGCGAGGGAGAAATCGTTTGTCTACAGCAATGATCCAGGAATTACCAGAACCGGGAATCTAAAACAGACTCCCGGTTCTGACATGTAAATATTATAATGCTGAGCGCAAATTCTCAGTTTCCTCTCCCATACACTCCGATTTCCGCAATGCAGGTATCATCCCACTGGCTCCCTTTATAAACGGACCTTATTACCACATCAATCTCCGACGCCGGACATTCCCCAGAAAATTCCACCCAGTATTCGGTCTTTCCGTCCGGGAATGTAATGGTCTGGGTCACGTCTCCCACCGTTATCTCAAGCTCCTTCGGGCGGTTGTTCCCGTCGAAATACTCCCAGGAGTTCCAGTTTCCAAGCTGGAAGGACATATATTTTACATTGTATGATTTTTCCAGCTCAAAATGAAGGCTCTCGCCGATTCCGTCGCCTGCCACGCCCTCCTGCCAGGAGGTTTTTTCGTTGCCGTCCACGGCCTTTCCTGCGCCGTTGTCTGTTCCCTCCTGAGATATCACAGAGCTTGCCGATGCGTCTTTGACTGACAGTTTATAATAATCTCCGAAATCATCCGGCTCGCTGACAAATGACATCTTAAGCTCTCCTCCGCCATCTGCCAAAGCATCCTCCCCGGTTTCTTCGTTTCCCTGATCTGCCTTTTCCTCAAGCTCCCTCTCTTCCTGCTCCCGGGCTGCCTGCTCCCGCTCTTCCATAAGCCGCCTTTCGTTGGCATCCATGGTAGTGAACACCATCCAGATGGCAGCCATGAGAAATATCATGACAACCACAACCAGCACGATAATCCCGAGATACCTCTTTGGCTGTTTTCTTCCGCGCCCGCGCATATATTCCCGCCTCTCCTCGCGGTCCCAGGGCGCGGACGGCAGCTCGCCTGTGATTTCTTTTGAAAGCTGCCTTAATATCTGATCCTGCAGCTCGTCTAACGACTGGTTCTCCTCCACGTCCTGCCCGCAGTAGGGGCAGTACATGGAATCATCCGGTATCTCACGGTCACAATGTACACATCTCATATCCATCACCTTTTTATTGCCTACTGCATCACTACTTTACAGAATTTCTTCTTCCCTCTCTTAAGGACAATTCCTTCACCGGACAAATCCTCTCCTGTGTAAGACTTGTGAATGTCCTCCACTTTCTCACCGTCCACAGTCACGCCGCCCTGCTGCACCGCGCGCCTTGCCTCGGAGCGGGTCGGAACAAGCCCTGCCTTCACCAGCATGGACAGTATGTCTATGCTGCCTTCCTCCAAGTCCGCTGCCGTCAGCTCTGTCTTCGGCATATCTGCCGCATTTCCCTGGCTGAATAATGCCCGCGCCGCCGCCTGCGCCTTTTCGGCCTCCTCCTCGCCGTGAACCATCTTTGTAAGCTCGTAGGCAAGGATTTCTTTCGCCGTATTTAGCTGCGCTCCCTCCCAGGCATCCATCTTGTCAATCTCCTCGAGAGGCAGGAACGTAAGCATGCGGATGCATTTTAAAACGTCCGCATCAGGCACATTTCTCCAATACTGGTAAAAATCGTAAGGCGAGGTCTTTTCCGGGTCAAGCCACACTGCGCCGCTCTGGGTCTTGCCCATCTTCTTCCCCTCGGAATTTAAAAGGAGGGTGATAGTCATAGCGCTGGCATCCTTTCCAAGCTTACGGCGGATCAGCTCTGTTCCGCCAAGCATGTTGCTCCACTGGTCGTCGCCGCCGAACTGGAGGTTGCAGCCGTACTTCTGGTACAGCATGTAGAAGTCATAGCTCTGCATGATCATGTAGTTGAACTCAAGGAAACTAAGCCCTTTCTCCATCCGCTGCTTGTAGCACTCTGCCGTGAGCATGCGGTTTACGCTGAAATGCGCTCCCACATCCCGGAGCATTTCCACATAGTTAAGATTCATGAGCCAGTCTGCGTTGTTTACCATCAGCGCTTTCCCTTCGGAAAAATCTATAAAACGGCTCATCTGCTCTTTAAATCGGTCGCAGTTGTGGCATACCGTCTCTGTCGTCATCATCTGGCGCATGTCACTTCTTCCCGACGGGTCGCCAATCATGCCTGTGCCGCCGCCGATGAGCGCAATGGGCCTGTTCCCTGCCTCCTGCAGCCTTTTCATAAGGCAGAGCGCCATAAAATGCCCTACATGAAGGCTGTCTGCCGTCGGATCAAAGCCGATGTAAAACGTCGCTTTCCCATTGTTGATCAAATCCCTTATAAGCTCTTCGTCCGTCACTTGCGCGATCAGGCCCCTTGCCTTTAATTCCTCATAAATTCCCATTTTCAATCTCTCCTTTTCTAAATTATGCCAAGATATTTTTTTAGTTCTTTTCCCGCCTGCAAAATTTTCTCTCAATGAAAAAAGCCCCTGCCATCACAGACAAGGGCGAAATCTTCCGCGGTACCACCTTTTTTCACCGGCAATTCACACTGCCGGCCTTTGCAAGCTGCACATGCACAGCTTAAGCATTGTAACGTATGCCGCCACGTCACAGCCTACTCATGTATGGAATGCTGTCCGTACATTTTCGGTGTGAGGCTCCAAGATGTATTCGCAAAACCACTTCCTTCATGCGCCTCTCACCTGCCGGCTGCTCTCTGTATGGGTGTCGCGGCTGCTACTTCTTCTTTTCAAAGCCTTTTTTTATATTTACTGAAAGTCTATAGGATTTGCCGGATTTTGTCAACCGGAAATTTCACTATTGACTTTTTCGTTTTTCACATGGAAACCTAAAAAGAAATTGAAAAATACAATGAATGATAACCCTTTACACCGCAATAGCTTATTGCTATAATAAGCATATCAAGTAAACGGCGCTTATAAAAGGTGGTGGAAATATGACCGAAAAAGAAATGTTACAAAGAAACATCGAAGATTTTTCCAGATTACAGAGATATATGAGATTAGCCGACAAAGATTCCGAGGTATATGCAGAAATGAAAGAAAGATATATTGAATTAAAGGTCATTCTCACAGCATCCGGCATTAATCTTACAGAACTGGATCGGATCAAAGAGTAACAACTACAGGGCAGCTTACAAACCAAATGGAATACAGGTTGCAAAAAGCAGGTACTTCCCCGTACCTGCTTTTATGTGGGCGACTTCACGATGTCAGGGAACGCGGCCTTCCCACTTGTGCTGACAGGAATATCGGTGCTGTTTGCGCTTTTGTCGGTGCGGGAAGTTGAGACGAAAGATTTGATGTAGAAAGTGCCGGCACAGGGGGCTTATCGGTTAATACGAAACTTTGCGCCCTGGTTTCAGGGCGCTGAACCTCTTTGGCTTTATTTTTTCAAGCACATTACACAAGTTTTTGCATTTCTTTGATTAAAACAGGCAACTCTTCCAAGACAACATCCGCAATAATATTCCAGTTTGTGCCATCGTAATCATGAACCAAACGATGCCTGAGCCCGGAAATCATCAGCCATGGAATTTCACTATGAGTTTGTTTATATTCATCGGAGAGGTTATAAACATGTTCGCCAATATTGTACAAGGGTGTTGTAACGAGCCATTGCAGAGGAATATCTTCCAGCAACTTTTCTTTTTGAATCTCATTTTCTGTGATGTATTCATGCAGTTTGACTGCGTTTTCATATATTTTTTTTATCCGCTGTTTATCCGAATATTTCATGCCACAAGCAGCCTCTCTTTCATAATTGCATTATAAAAATCGCTGTTTTTATTGATCTCATTTATTTCAAACACGTCTACTTCTTTGTTAAAAATAATACGAAGTTCTTCGGCAAGGGAAAAAATCAAAGTATGTCTAAAATTCTCCCCGCCAAACACAAGAAAATCCATGTCGCTGCTTTCATCCGCCTCACCTCTTGCGTAAGAACCAAACAAATATATTTCTTTCACCTTGTATTTTGTTGCAATCGGTTTAATCATTCTCTTAATATCCCCGATTGTGAGTACAGTGTTGTTCATATCGTCAATTCCTTTCTACTTATTTATTATTGCCAATAAACGATAATATTGCAACTAAATGTTCTACACCTTATTTTAACCGATTTACACCCATAACTCAAGAAAATGAAAGAGAGGGGCTGTCTATTTCCTGACAGCCCCCGTCCTTTTTCTTCTGTTTAAATATTCATTCCTCCCATATTCTTTTCATTCACGGATCTTCTCCCCCATCTCAAACACAATATGCAGTCTGCCGTCCTCTCCTGACATCTGAGGGTAAAAGCCGCCGTCCTTTTCTTCATACCTATACACTTCAACAATATCCTGCCGTATATCATATGCCTTATAATTCCCGCAGCCTGACTCCTGTATCTCATCTTCCAGTCTCAGCAGCCGATCCGACATCATCATCCGCATCTTGCTCTTCCATTTTCCCCCTTCCCATGCAAGCGCCGCGCATGTCACCTCATCCCGATAATGAGGGTTTTCTTCCTTTCCGGTGTAATCAATCTCAAATGATACGCTCTTTATGATGCCGTCTTCCAGCTCATACCGGAACCGGGGCTTAAGCGCCTGCGGCTCTTCCCACTCACCGTTCCTATTAAGCCGTTCCTCATCTGCAAGGCCATAAACTTCCAGATACTTATTATAATTTTCCGCAAATTCTTCCACGGTCAGCCCGTCATAATGCATCGGCATTTTATAAATCTGTTCTGACGGAAATTCAAAAACAGTTTCTAATACCAGCAAGAGCACCACTGCCGCCACTGCTGCAACGTAGCGCAAGCCCTTTTTCTCATCAATCAGATACAGGCAGTTCTCATCCCAGGCAAGATTCTCCCCATCTGTATAGGCATCATAACTTTTATACAGGCGATACTCACTCCAAAGGGGAATCCCGAACGCAAGGCCATGCCACAGCACCATCCCTGTCCTCTCCGCTGCCTCCCGCCAGGTCAATCTCTTTCCGTCCTTTGATAATACGCGGATGCCGAACAACCACTTCCCGGCCGTAGTTCCAAAACATGAAAGGAGGACGGATTCTACAATGATCATCGCTGCCATTCCCAAAACCGTAAGGAATACGATCGATGCGATACTGTCCTCAATGTGGAACATGAGATAGAAAAACACTGAAATAGCTATTATATATATATCGCCGTCTATCATCCTGGCGAAATACCTCCTCCACGGATGAAGAGTTTCCCGCAGAATGTCCTGTTTCCTTCTAAACTGCCCTGCATTTTCTGCTCCCCGCTCTTTCGCAAGCTGCTCAAGCTCTTCAAGATACTTTTCTGCCTCAAGCTCCCGGAACGTAATGCCATCCTCTCCTATGGACTGGCAGACAATCTTTGCATCTGAAAGATTCCCCCGCTCCTCATCAATGCTTTCCGCTCTCTCCTCGATTACGGAAGAAAGGTTCCTCTCCTCCCTCTGCAATTTGTCAATCTCCTCAATGGACACGTCAAGCTCCCGCATAAGCTTAATCTTTAAAAGCGCGTTCACATCGTCCGAAGAATAGTCGCGGTAACCATTTGCTTTCCTGTTCGGTCTGAGCAGACCCTGTTTTTCATAAAAACGGATATTAGCTCTTGTAAGCCCTGTTTCCCTTTCCACTTCCTGTACGTTCATAATATAACCCCCTTTGCATCATGCTGTGATGTCTGTTTGTTTTGTCTGTATGCGGAGCATAACGTATAAACCCGGTTTACAGTCAAGTGTTTTTGTAAAAAAGTATGAGAAATTTTCCGAAATGCAAAAAGGCCGCCTTATCAGCAGCCTTTTTGACCTTCCGCCTTCACATACCGTTGCTTTGAACTCCTTGGCTTATCCGGCAAAGTCAGGTTAAGCTTTCCGGACCTCACAAGAGGCTCCACAATATTTTGCATCGTATGCGTCCGGAATTTCCCGGTAAACGCAATCAATTCTGAGCGTGACCTAATTCTTCCTACAATCTCACTCCGCCTTTGATAACGCCCTTTATCTCCAGTTCCCCGTCAAGCAGCACCACATCCGCTTTCTTCCCCGGCGTGATGGAGCCGTAATTATCATATTCCCCGATGGCTTTCGCCGGGTTCATCGTCGCACAGGCAACTGCCGCCTCAAGCGGAATCCCCATCTTCTTTACCGCCGTCCTCATGCAGTCCATAAGATTTGTCGCAGAGCCGGCAAGGGCTCCGTTAGAGGCCAGGGTCGCCCGGTTCCCCTTTACATCCACTTCAAGGCCGCCAAGGAGATACCGCCCGTCGGGCATCCCGGTTGCCCGCATGCTGTCGCTTATTAAGATCATCCGTTCCGCTCCCATCATCTTGAAAGTCGCCCGCACAACCGAAGGGTGGATATGCACGCCGTCGCAGATAAGCTCTGCATTTACATGGGGGCTGTCTGACACTGCGCCCACTACCCCCGGCGTCCGGTGGGTAAATACCGGCATCGCATTGTAAAGGTGAACCGCATGATTCGCCCCCGCGTCAAACGCCGCCTTTGCCGTGTCGTAATCCGCATTGGTGTGGGCGAGAGACACATTTACCTTATCCTTTACCTGATTGATAAAAGCCTCAAAATCCCCGTTCCGCTCCGGCGCGATTCCCACGAATTTCACAAGCCCTTTTGACGCATCCAAAAACTTCTGACAGGTCTCTGCATCACATGGAATGATGTTCCGCTCGTCCTGCGCGCCCTTTTTCTCTATGCTGATAAACGGCCCTTCCATATTTACGCCAAGAAGATCCGCGCCCGGCGCCTGTTTGCCGGCCTCGCCTGAGCGCTCTGCATAAGCCGCTCCCACCGCAAGGATTTCCGTAAGCTCTTCCACCGGAAGGGTCATAGTCGCCGGGCAGATTCCCGTCACCCCGACGGATGCCTCGTATTTCGCGATCTCCTCGATGGCCCCTTGTGTACCGTCACAGAAGTCATAGCCTTTACACCCGTGGAAATGAATGTCGATCAGCCCCGGAATCGCATACGCTCCCTCCCCGTCTATCACATCTTCCTCCGCGCAAGCTCCGGCCGCAGCCTGCACATCTTCCCCGTCTGTAAGCACCTTGTCAAACCTGCCGTCCTTGATCACAACCGCGCCGTCTGCAAACACCTTTTCCTCCGTGTAAACCTTCACATTTTTAATAATCATCGCTCTTCACTCCTTCCAATGCCCGCAAAGTATAATCATGAAATGTCTCTATTTTATATTTATCCTGCTCCACATAGCTGGAATAAATAATATCAACCATAACCAATATAGGAAACTGGGGAGAAATGACATTGCCGTAATTTAAGTGCTTTAACGAGGGAATCAGCACGACCTCATCACAGAATTCATCAAATTCCCCTCTGTTGCGCGCCGTCAGCAGCACTGTCTTCGCGCCCCTCCGGTAAGACTCCTTAAGGAAATACTGAACCGCCTCCTGCCCGCCGCTGATGCTGATCCCGAAGATCAGGCTCCGCTCATCCCGGAACACGGTCTGCATCCGCATGATGTCCGCATCCTTCACCGAGTTGATGTCCACGCCGATACGCATAAACCGCATCTCCATCTCATCAGCCGCAAACCCGGAACTTCCGATTCCGCACACAAACACCCGCTCCGCCTTATTGAGATATCTGGCAATCCTGCCCACCTGCGCCTCGTCCATCAGGCTGTAAGTCTTGTTTAAAAGCTCCTGGTAAGCATTCAGCACCATCCTCGTATTCCCGGTAATGGACTCTTCCTTTTCCACAAAGGTTTTCTCATACTGGTACACAAACTCACGGTAACCCCGATATCCGCATTTCTTCGCAAATCTCGACAGAGACGCCTCCGATACAAACAGATTTTCCGCAACCGCCTTTGCGGAAAAATCCACTTTCTTCCGGTTCTGTATAAAGAAATCCGCAATATTCTTCTCAACTGTTGTAAAATTATCGTAATTCGATTCAATAATCGGCACTACCGACTTTACATAGTATTCCATCTCGTCCTCGCTTTTACTCCGGGTGACGCTGCCGAAAATGATAGAACGCGCCCAGCATCCCCGCATCATTCCTGTGCTTTGCAAAGGCCAGCCTTGTGTGGCGCGCAATGCCGGAAACCAGGTATTTTCCAATGGCCGCCTCAATCCTTGCCCTTAAGAACTCCTCCTGCGCCATAATCCCTCCGCCTAAAACTACAATCTCCGGGTTCAGCACATAACAGATATTGGCGATTCCCTCCCCCAGCACATCCGACATCTCGTCAATGGCGCGAAGGCACAGGTCATCCCCTTCTTTTGCACATTCAAAAATACGATAGCCGCTCCACTGCTTTGCCGGCTCCTTTTTCCATCCCGCCACTTTTTTTGACAGAATGCTGGCTGCCCCGAGAGTCTGAAAATCGCTGTCTCCCATGGTCATATAGCCCACCTCGCAGGCGCTCCCGGAAAATCCCCGAAAAACTTTCCCGTCAATGACAATGCTGCCGCCAATCCCCGTTCCCACGGTGAGCATAAGAGAAATGCGGCTGCCCTTCGCCGCGCCGGACACACTCTCCGCAAGCCCGGCACAGTTCACGTCATTTTCCACCTCGCAGGGAACGCCGAAACGCTCCTCCATCGCCTTTTTATACTCTGTTCCCGCATAATCCGGAATAAGAGGAGCCGCGTAGGTGATTACCCCTTTTTCAGTATCCACCATTCCCGCCGTCGATATGCAGATCCCGCTGATCTCCTCCTGCGGGAAAAATCCGCCCGCAATTCCCAGCACCTTTAAAAGTACGGCCGGGCCGCCCTTTTCCGCCTCCGTGTTCATGGTGCTCCTGCTTAAAATCTGTCCGTCGCCGATAAGTCCATACTTGATGGCAGTTCCGCCAACGTCAATACTAATATATTTTTTCATATTTACTCTGCCTGTCTTTCATTATAATATATCCCCCCAAAAGGGTCAAAGTTTTTTGCAGGGAGGACTGTGTTCTGGGATAGGGTTTCTCACGCAAACCGGGCAACGCTGCGGCGGACTAACTGCTAACTGCGGGTAGGGGTGGCATGCTATAGGAACTTGGATGCCTGCGGTTGGGGGTGGCATGCTAAGGGAACTTGGATGCCTGCCAGCCACCGCAAACCTCACAAAAGCCTCTTGCTCTCCAGCCCACCATCCCCCCGCCGATTTTCAAGGTTTATATATGGCTTTCAGTACACAGCCCCGAAATCCCCTATACAACAACCTTAAAAATCGCCTTCTTAATTGTCTCAGGTTCTTCTACTTGCACTGCTGTCCGGTGTCCGTCGCTTGGGTAGCACACGAGGAAATCTCCTTCCCGCAACACCACCGATGCGTTCTTTTCCCCTTCCATGGGAAGGAAGTCGTCTTTTTTTACATACTCCTTAAGCTCCATGTTCTGGATAAAGTTCACATCGATTCGTTCCTGTCCTTTCAGCATTACGTGAACGTCCAGGTAGTCTTTGTGCGCCTCCCAGAAACGGTTTTCCGGCGCGGTGGTGGCGTACTCCACCACATTTACAAACAGCCGACTGCCGTCGATTTCGTGAGTGCCTTTCCCGTATGCCATAAGGTCATGGTCTTTCAGGTACGCAAAGCATTCTTTCACGGAATCTTCCAAAAATCCGAACTCTTCCAGATGGTTTATATTTCCGAATATCATATGCTAAAACCTCCTACACATTGTAAATTGTAGTGTGCGGCGCCGGGGCGGACGTATCGCCTTTTATCTTTCTCCAGATGATGCTTGCCGGGATTCCCACTGCTAAGGAAACCGCGATGGAGATGATGGAGTAAGACCAGATAGATACCGCCTCTGCCGGAACAAAGTACTTGATGCCTACCATCACTGCGGACGCCGCGATAAATGCCAGTGTGGCGCCGAAGGTGTTGGCAACTTTCGTAAATGCTCCGAGAATAAAGGTTCCGATGAGGATTCCAAGCACCAGCCCCATAAATCCGTTGAACCACTCATACGCTGATTTCACGCCGC
Source organism: uncultured Dorea sp. (assembly GCA_910578455.1). Lineage (GTDB taxonomy): Bacteria > Bacillota > Clostridia > Lachnospirales > Lachnospiraceae > MD308. The sequence goes on along the minus strand of CAJTQA010000034.1, from coordinate 25,326 downwards.
CGTTTGCCAGAACCATAGAAACGATAATGGCAAACACGCCTACGATCAGTGACACGTACTGCCCGATCTTCGTCTGTTTCTCAAAACTTAATTCTTTCTTCGTCAGACGGGCCTGGATATCTAACGTCCAGCTTGACGCTACAGAGTTAAGCCCTGTTGACAGCGTGGACTGTGACGCTGCGTAAATCGCTGCCAGAAGGATTCCCGTTATCCCTACCGGGAGCTCGAAGGCGATGTAGGATGCAAAGATCTGGTCCTGCGCTGCTGCCGGCGGAAGTGCGTTCTGCTGGTAGAAGACGAAAAGGCCTGTGCCGATCAGGTAGAACACTGTCGCGATAAAGATGGAAAGCGCGCCGTTTGTCAGCATCATCTTGTTTAACTTCTTCGTGTCTGTCGTCGTAGTGAAACGCTGCACGATATCCTGGCTTGACACGTAGGAACCCATAGTGTTGAACCCTGCGCCCACGATCATGATGAACACACTGTCTTTTAAAATATTGGCGTCGAAAATCGGCTGGTCAGCCGCAAGGAATTTATGTTCATTTGCCAGTGCGCCAAGCACGGTTCCGATTCCTCCGTCTATATGCGCGAGGAGGAACACGAGGGCAAAGGTAACTCCGATGAGCAGCACAGAACCCTGGATAAAGTCAGTCCAGAGCACAGACTTAAGGCCGCCTGTATAGGAGTAGATAATGGCAATCACTCCCATAATGATGATCAGGACATTTACGCTGATGCCTGTAAGGCTCCCCAGCACCATGCATGGCAGGTACATGATAATAGACATACGGCCCACCTGATAGATGATGAACATAACCGCACCCAGAACTCTGAGCCCCTTGCTGCCAAACCGAAGTTCCAGATAGTGGTACGCAGTGTCGATGTCAAGCCTGCTGTAAATGGGCAGGAAGAACCGGATGGTAAGCGGGATCGCCAGCAGCATGCCAAGCTGCGCGAACCACATGATCCATGTTCCGGCATAGGAGTTGCCTGCCAGTGACAAAAATGAAATCGGGCTTAATAATGTGGCGAATATAGATACGGAAGTCACCCACCACGGTACAGTTCCGTCTCCCTTAAAATATTCCTTTCCCTTCATCTCCTTCTTCGCGAAGTGAAGGCCGGCAAACAATACCGCCGCCAGATACACGACCAGGATAACCAGGTCAATCATTGTAAAACCCTGCATTGCTTTTTCCTCCTCATACTAAATATTCTTATCTCAGGTATTTTTCTTATCCCAGGTATTTTTCCTTTGCGTCACAAATCATCTGCGCCGCCTCTTTTACTGCCGCCATATCATCTTCCGTCAGCCCAGGCAGCGGCTTTCTCACCCCTCCAAGGGAAAGGTTCTCGTTAATCTTCAGAATTTCCTTGATCACGCCGTACATGTTGCCTTTGGCGGAGCACATCTTGTAGATAATCTCATTGACCGCATACTGGAGCTCCTTTGCTTTTAAAAGCTCGCCGGCCTTCACGAACTCGTCCAGCTTAAGGAACAATTCAGGCATCGCGCCGTATGTGCCGCCGATGGCTCCTTCCGCCCCGATCACCCTGCCGCTTATGAACTGCTCGTCCGGCCCGTTGAAGATTACATAGTCCTCTCCTGCCGCCGCCTTAAACATCTGGATGTCCTGAACCGGCATAGAGGAATTCTTGACGCCGATCACATTCGGATTTTTTCTCATCTCTGCAAATAAATTCATCGTGAGGGCTACGCCTGCCAGCTGCGGGATATTGTAGATGACAAAATCCGTATTTGGGGCCGCCGAGCTGATGTCGTTCCAGTACTGCGCGATCGCGTGTTCCGGCAGGCGGAAATATATAGGCGGGATGGCTGCGATCGCGTCTGCTCCCACGCTCTCTGCGTGGCGGGCAAGCTCCATACTGTCTTTTGTGTTGTTGCATGCCACATGGGCGATTACCGTAAGCTTTCCCTTGGCCTCCTCCATCACATTTTCAAGAACCGTCTTTTTGTCCTCCACGCTCTGGTAGATGCATTCCCCGGAAGAGCCGTTTACATATACTCCCTTAACTCCTTTTTCCACAAAATATCTGGTGAGCGCCTTTACGCCCTCCGGGCTTATGCTGCCCTCCTCGTCGTAGCATGCGTAAAATGCCGGGATAACGCCTTTGTACTTGTCAAGATTCCTCATGATTTTTACTCCTTTTTCTTTTTGAATGTTTTATATCTGCTAATCAAGCACTTCTGAAAATTCTTTCGTGATAAGCTGCGGCCTTGTAATCGCCGAACCTACCACCACGCTGTAGGCTCCAAGCTCGATGACTCTCTTAACCTTCTGGGGGGTATTTATATTCCCCTCTGCGATGACTTTATGTTTCGCTTTCGCGATAATCTCCCGCAGGATCCGGAAATCGTCCTCCTCAATCCGGTCGCCCTCGCTCTCCTCGGTATAGCCCACCATCGTTGTTCCGATAAAATCGAATCCAAGCTCATCGGCGTGAAGTGCCTCCTCCACTGTGGAGCAGTCTGCCATCCAGAGCTGTTTCGGGTACTTTTCTTTAACCTGCCTGAAAAAGTCATCAAGCGAAACTCCTCCCGGCCTAAGCCTGCCTGTGGCGTCCAGCGCGATAATCTCCGGCTTTACTTCCATCAGCTCATCCACTTCTTTCATCGTCGGCGTAATATAAACTTTGCAGTTCTCATAATCCCGTTTTACAATCCCGATGACTGGGAGGTCAACATTATGCCCGATCTCCATAATGTCTTCTTTCGTGTTCGCCCGGATGCCGCATGCGCCCCCCTCCTTTGCCGCCAGCGCCATCCTTCCCATGATGAAGGAAGAATGGAGCGGCTCGTGCGGCAATGCCTGGCAGGAGACGATAAGTTTCCCCTTCAGGTTTTCTATTTTCTTTTCTGTCATTTATCTTGCCCTCCTTTTTGTTGCCTTAAGTATATCAGTATAGAATTTATTTTCAATATCTTTTGTATCGTTAGAAAGTTCTTTCACTTCTTTCCAAATATGTCTGTTTTTCACCCGTTATCTGCAAGCTTTTATTAGTAATTTTGCACAAATAAAAGTACTTTCTTTCCATGATTGAAAGTATCTCCAATTCTGCTGATTTTTATTGAAATTCCTGATTTTGCTGATATACTTATAAGAAAAGGCATTACTGACAATGAAAATCAAAACCGTAAGTAATGAAAGAGAAAGGAAATGAAAGATATGGTTATATGCAGAGCAAAGGATTATAAGGAGTTAAGCAGGAAAGCAGCGAATATTATTTCCGCACAGGTGATCATGAAACCGGACTGCGTACTTGGGCTTGCCACAGGCTCTTCTCCTGTCGGAACATATGAACAGTTAATTGAATGGTATAAAAAAGGAGATTTGGATTTTTCAAGAGTATCCAGCATCAACCTGGATGAATACAAGGGTCTTGACCCGGAAAATGACCAGAGCTACCGCTATTTTATGAATACAAATTTCTTTAACCATGTAAATATCGACAAAGCCAACACCTCTGTTCCTGACGGCTTAGAGCCGGATGCCTGCAAGGCATGCAAGGACTATGACGAGATTATTGAAAAAAGCGGCGGCGTTGACTTGCAGCTCTTAGGCTTAGGCCACAACGGCCATATCGGGTTCAATGAGCCGAGCGATGTATTCCCCTGCGGAACCCACTGCGTAGACCTGACTCCGAGCACGATCGAGGCCAACAAGCGTTTCTTTGAGTCTGAGGACGACGTTCCCCGCCAGGCATACACGATGGGGATCGGCAGCATCATGAAAGCGAAAAAGATTGTCGTTGTCGTAAGCGGCGAAGATAAAGCTGAAATTCTTAAAAAAGTCGTATGCGGCCCGATTACTCCTGAAGTTCCGGCATCCGTACTGCAGCTCCACCCGGACGTAACCATCGTGGCGGACGAGGCTGCTTTATCCAAAATGTAGAGAAGGGCCAGACGATGTATAAGAATATTGAAAAACAGGCAAAACTCCGGCTCAAAGACCAGATTGACTACCAGCCCCATCAGGTAGTCAGCAAGACGCTGGTGCAGAATGACAAGATGGGCGTCACCCTGTTTTCTTTCGACAAAGATGAAGAAATCTCCACCCACGCAGCAGGCGGAGACGCTATGGTGACAGTCCTTGACGGAACCGGGCGTTTTACGGTGGATGGGGAAGTATTTATTCTGGCGGAAGGCGAGACGCTGATTATGCCGAAAGACATTCCCCACGCAGTGTATGGGGAGGAAAAATTCAAGATGAAACTTACCGTCTCTTTTTAGACAAAAGGAAAGGGGAATGCATGCCGAAAGCGGCCTGCATTCCCTCTTTTTTCCGGTGATAAACATGCAGCAATCCACGGAGGACAGCTACATTTTTTCAATCTTACAGCTATGTTTCTTTGTTTTGGTACTATAATTAATGCCGATCAGCAAAATCTCTCCTTCATAACCAAACTGCCTAGCAAACTGTGTATAATCTCTTTGTTTAATCTGTTCGACAGCGCTTTTTGCACTTTTATCCCATTTCAATTCAACAATCAGCGCTGGTTTTCCTGAAGTCTTATCAGGCACAAAAAGCAGATCCGAGTATCCTTTTCCGCTTGCCAGCTCTTCAAATTTCAGATAATGGTCGATGCAGCTTAGATACGCCATAACAACTACTGAGCGGAGTGCCTGCTCATTATTATAATTCTGAGGAGATGTATTCAATCCATGCACTTCTTCCAATATCTCCGCAACAACATCTGCATCCATCTGAAGTGTCGCGTCCAGCAGCCTGTCAGAACGCCTGACTGCTTTCACAAGCTCCTGCCGCCTGCCGTTTTTCACTGCCCGGATAAATTCCTCCCGCACTTCCTCATTCGGGATATAAACTTCTTTCCTGCCGCTGTCATACGCAAGGTAGCCCAGATGGACAAGCAGCGTAAACACATCGTCTCTGCTGCTCATAGATGTCATATCATTCTGAAATGTTCCTGTATCAATCCTAAGCCGCTGTCCGCCGAGCATATCCACAATAGCGTCTTTGAGCCCGTCAAAATTCAAGTCAATGTAGGCTCTGAGCGATTCATAAGTTTCTGTCTGTGTCCAGTAATTGCTGAATTTCTGATTGATCACTGCCTCCATGATAGATTTGGGATTATAAATGTGTCTGGTATTATCAAAGTAATATCCGTCGTACCATCTGCGGGCCTTTGCAAAATCAAGCCCATACTCACCGCATAAGTTTCTGACTTCCTGTTCTGTAAAGCCTGCAAGCTCTGCCAGCGGCCCCGGCTCCAGCATAGTAAATTCGCAAAAATCCGTCAGCGCAGACTGCGTTCCGTACTTTTTAATCGGCAAAATGCCTGCCATATAGGCTCCCCCGACCATCTGCGCCGTCTGACTGCTTTTGAACAGACTCCGCAGTAATTGGATATACGCATGCTGTACCTTTTCATTCGTTTTCGCCTCGCGGAACAATGCATCCCATTCATCAATAATTATGAAAAACTTCTTTCCTGTCTTTGCACAGACCTGTAAAAGCGCTTTCGACAGTGCCCTTACATCATCCTTAATGCAGCCCGGAAAAGTCTCCTTTAGCTCTTCGATTACATCCTTCTGTATATCATTAACCGTCTCTTCAATAACTTCTGCCGTTGAAATAAATGATGAAATATCCAAAAACAACACATCATATTGATTCAAATATTCATGAAAACTGCCATTTTTATCACGTGCGATCTTAAGATCTTCAAACAAACATTCCGAATCACCTTCTCTGGAATAATATGCGGAAAGCATCCTTGCAGAAAACGACTTTCCGAAACGCCTTGGACGGCTGAAACAAGTCAGCATCCTGTCACTCTCCATCACACTGTTGGTATAAGCAATCAGTTCAGATTTATCTACATACATCCCTCTTTTCAAGATTGCCTTGAAACCGTCCGACGGCGGATTCAGATAAATACCCATATACTGCTACCCCTTTCCCCGTAAGTTCAAACATATCTAAACGCGCTTTTCTGCCTCTCCCTGAAACTCATGAAATTTTTCACCCACAGATTTTTCTTTACCGTCCTTACAAGCTCCTCCGCCTGTTTGGCGTCACGCTTATGTATGTAGAGAGATATATGCCGGACTTGTCCGCTGTCCGCGCACTCCTCCCCGCCGGACAGCACCCGCGCCATAAGCTGCTCTGCGCTCAGGCTGTCCTTTACCTTCTCTTCATATGAAATCTGCTGTCTGTTAAGCATGTATTTTATCTTCCGGGCAAGCTCCGGCGAATCTGTCTGAATCAAGCATCTCTTCCCGAACATTTTATCCCCCCGCATCAAAATCCTTCTACTATATATAACGAATAAAACGTCCGTTTTGTGACAAATTTTTTAAAAAATTTTTAATCTCTAAATCTTTTCATTTCCTGCACGAAAGTCTCCAGCCCTCTCAGCTGTTTCACCCGGCGCAGTTTAATCTTACACACATCGCATATCTGCCTGAGACCGCTTTCAACAATCACATTGGACACCCGGATTTCTTTCGGAGAGCCATATTCCAGTATAAAAGCTATGGTTATTTCCGCAAGCAGCGCCACCGCATCATCTTCCGGCTCCGTCATCTCGAATTTCAACATGATTCCCGACTCTGCATCTCCCAGCAAAGTCAGCATTGGATTGGACGGACGGTCATATTGTTTATCTGCTATAGATGCGCCCATAGGCAGAACCCCTGCCTCCAAAACAGCACTGCATCCAGGCATCTTCGCCAAATCCGAAAGCAGCTCTTCATCATTTATGATAAGATGTCCGCACTGAAAACAGGTAAATGGCAGAGGCACTTCTCCACAATCCCAGGTCTTTTTATCCTTACCAAACGTTAAAAGAAACATGTTTCCACTTTCAAAATCTACATCTGCGCCCGACTCATCGTAGCATTGCAATGCCTTTTCCAGATCCCGCATATGCTCCGTCATCCGCACAACTTCTTCCTCGTCCATGTTAAACGGCCAGTACCCCGGCTCATAAGATATAAAATACAGCCATTGGTTCTTTCCTCTGTACTTATATCCCAAATCTTTTATAACCGCTCTCTGCTTATTCGTCAGCTCATCACGGTTTCCCCAATAACAGGTAAGGTTTTTCTGATTGAACATCGCATACTCCGGCGAAAGGTTCAGGTTCTTTTGCATTGCGAGCATCATGTATGTATTCAGCCCTTCATATCCTTCGTAGACCGCAATCCCATAGCACTCCCCGCCTTTGCCGAGAACGCTGAAAAATACCGTGTCTTCTTCTTCTCCGTTCTGTACGCCTATCATATCCATATCCCAAAACTTTTCCCATGGTTTTAGATCTTTTATTCTGGCTGCCGCCTCATACAGCGCGCCCCATTGCTCCAATGCCGCCTCTTTTCTCATAATCTCTCCTTACCTTAACATCTCTCCACAGCCGCAGACACCTCATGTGCTGCCGCAATACTTTTTATAGGAACATTTTTATTATACCCTTAAATTATAGCTTTGTCACAAGAACTTCGATTTTTTTTATATGCATCGGCGCCTCGATTAAATATTGACTTTTTAATTTTGCAATCTATAATATGATATTAGTACAGTCTCTGCCCGCTTTCCTGGCTGCACAGTAACGTTTCCGAAATTTACACATGGAGGATTTACATACCTATGAATACAAAACATACATTTAATAAAAACATCTTATTTCTCCACATCGCCGTGATGCTCTTTGGACTTTCAGGCGTCGTGGCACAGTTTGTTAAAGTTTCGGCGGTCATGGTGGCTCTGGGAAGGGTTGTCTGTTCTTCCCTGCTCTTATTTCTCATCGCTGTCGTAAAAAAGGACTCTCTGAAACTGAGCTCCAGAAAGGATTACGGACTGATCGTCATGACAGGAATCGTCATGGCCGTCCACTGGACTACATTTTTCCAGTCAATACAAGTGTCCTCCGTGGCAATCGGAACCATTACATTTTCCACCTTCCCGTTATTCCTGACTTTTATAGAGCCTTTCGTATTCCATGAAAAGCTGAAAAAACAGAGCATATTTACCGCTGCCGTCCTGTTTATCGGTGTTCTTATCACCATCCCTGAGTTTTCCATGGAAAATAATACGACCGTGGGGATTATCTGGGGGATGCTCTGCAGCTTTACCTATGCGGTCATGACCCTTGCCAACCGATATTTTTCCGCCCGATATGCGGGGCGGATCATCTGCCTGTACGAGCAGGGAACCGCCGCCGTGGTGCTCCTCCCTGCGCTTTTCATCGTAAAGGCAAGCTGGCAGGCGCAAGATATCGCCGGGGTCGCGTTTGTGGGATTCATCTGTACTGCATTTGCCTACTCCCTGTATGTGTCCGCGCAAAAAAATGTCCGGGCACAGACTGCCGGAATCATATCCGGTATGGAGACAGTCTACGGGATTGTCTACGCGCTGCTGTTTCTTGGGGAGGTTCCAAGCGTCCGGGAGCTTGTGGGCGGCGCTGTAATTCTGGGCGTCGCCATGTATTCTTCCCTGAAAACAACTGAATAAACGCACTGAATATATTTGGCGGGGATATGCTCCCCGCCATTATCTTTATCCCAAGTATACGATTTCTTCCGCCGGTTTCTCCGCCGGCTCCATCTGGATCAGATAGAGCACCGGCTGCTTGCTGCCAAAGGATGCCACCGCCTCATAACCGAACTTCGCCTTGACACGCATCCACTGATGCCGCCGGATTTCCTGTTTGCCCGGCAGGCGGCAGGGATACCCGTAAAAACGGATATCCTCCGCGCAGCATGTCATGATTTTCCTTACCGGCACGAACATATCCTCCGACATCCCCTTCGGGCGGAAGACTTGTGCGGTAAATTCAATTTCTTTATGGAGATACAGCTCCGGGTGGTCGTATGCGTCCACGTACCAGATTCCGAAGTCCTCATCCGCAATCACAATCCTGTCCTTCGTTACATCATAAGGCAAATCTTCTTTGGAGGGCTGTATGATCTTCCCCTCGGGAGTTTCAAAAATAAGCTGCGCCATGGGATTCTGCACTTTAAGCGCCCTCCGAAATCCGGAACGGTCTGCCTCCGGCGCGCAGCGGTTCACTACAATAAGCTCCGACTCCGCAAGCTGCTCCATAAGCATGTTCCGCATATTGGTAAGATACATATCAAGCGTCGTCGCGTCCACTGTGGAATACACTCCCTGGAGCTCCCAGTTCCTCGGATACTTGATGGAAAGCAGTTCTGTAAGTTTCCACATGCCGTTATACTCGACCACTACCTGCGCCGGATGATAATTTTTCTCACAATTCTTGAAAAATTCCGCATTTAGCTGCCCGGGTTCTTCTATTTCTAAAAGCGTTATATCTTTTGCATCCAGATATTCCCTCTCGTATTCTTCCTCTCCCTCCTCGCAGCGAATCAAGAGCGTAAGCCCCGGCTCAATCCACTCCTGCTCCATAAGGGTCTCTTTGACTAGAGTCGTTTTTCCGCTGTCCAAAAATCCGGTTACTATAAAAACCGGTATTGGTGCCTGTCCAAACATAACAATGACCTCCGCTGAATCAAATTAAATATGGAACAATTTCAAAAGCTCCTCTTCCTTCAGGTCAGTTCCGATCACGCAGACGCGCCCTGTATAATCAGCCTGCCCTTCTCTCACCTCATGCTCCTCCGGAACAAGGTCGAACTGCCTCCAGCTGCCGTCCGACATCGGAACGATTCCTTTTGAGCGGAGAATCGTGCCGTAAGCATCCGTTTCCGACAGCGCCTTTACCAGATAGTCCAGTTCTTCATCCGTATATTTGTGGGCAGTCTCCCTGCCCCAGCTTGTAAACACATCGTCGGCATGGTGGTGCCCGTGATGATGGTGCCCTTCATGGTGCTCATGGCTGTCATGACCGCAGCAGCCATCGTGATCATGGCCGTGGTGATGGTGGGCAGCACCGCAGCAGTCCTCATGCTCGTGATGATGGTGAGCAGCACCGCAGCAGCCATCGTGGCCATGATGGTTATGGGCATGGCCGCAGCACTGATGCTCCAGCAGGTCATTTAATTCTGCACTGTGCTCCAGCGCGCGCATGATCGCCTCTTTCCCAAGTTCTTCCCACGGTGTTGAGATAATTGCCGCCTCTTTATTCTTCTCCCGGAGCATATGCACGCACTCCTCCACCTTCTCACCGCTCATCATCTGTGTACGGCTGACGACAATAACAGATGCATGCTCCACCTGGTCTTCAAAAAACTCACCAAAGTTCTTCATGTACATCTTTGCCTTTTTCCCGTCAACCACAGTGACTCTCCCGGTAATCTCGATATCTGCATCTTCCTTTACATCCTCGACTGCCCTTGCCACATCCGAAAGTTTCCCAACACCGGAAGGCTCAATAATCACCCGATCCGGCTGGTACTCCTCGATGACCTTCTTAAGCGCTTTGCTGAAATCACCAACCAGCGTGCAGCAGATGCATCCGGAATTCATCTCAGTAACTTCGATTCCCGCATCCTTTAAAAATCCGCCGTCAATACCAATCTCACCGAACTCATTCTCAATCAGCACGAGTTTCTCGCCTTCAAACACCTGCTCTATGAGCCGCCGGATAAAGGTCGTCTTTCCTGCTCCGAGGAATCCGGAGATTATATCTACTTTCGTCATAATGATACCTCTTTTCTATAATCATATGGTTTCTTTGTCTTTTGCTGTATGAAGATTTCTCCGAGATTTATATTATCATATTTTTTCGGTCTTTAACATATGATTTTTAACTGCTGTGAAAGTTTCCTGTATGCAAGCTTAGTGAAAAGAAAAAAGCGAACAGATCAAAGAAAAGCAAAGTCATATGCAAAATACAAATAAAAACCAGCTTATCAAATCCCACAAGCGGATTTTTCCACACTTCCCTTACAATCAGCAAAGAGACCATAACTATAATATATAAAGACGCAATTCCGAGCATTGTCACTGAAACACCCGAAAAGCATACTAAACTATGTATTAATACTGTTATGCTCCAAATGTATATAGAACTATATTTTTTCATTTTGCGCCTTTCTTTTTTAATACAATTAATTTACCACACGTAATATATGGTTTTTATAAAACCAGGATTCCCCCGCACTTTCTCATTGTGAAATTGTCCGAACCGGACATGTTGAATTTGTTTACATCATCATTTAGAATACAGACCCCTAAGACTTAAGTGTCTGCCATCGAAAATATAGATATGCACAACAGATTAAACATCCACTGTGCTACTGACGCATTCCCTCAATAAATTCTTCCATGGATTCCGCCTCTCTCGCTGCCTTGAGCCATGACTCAAGGATTCCCATATCTGTCTCACTCTCAATCCGGCTGCTCAGTTCAGCCGGCAAAGCGCCAAAATCCTCCAACACAGTTTCCAGCTTTCCTTTAAGCTTTCCCACTGCCATGCCTTCAAGTTTTCCTTCCGCCAGTCCTTCAAGCCGGCCTTCATTTCTCTCGGTTTTCAGCAGTTCTTCCAACAACATATAGCGTTCCTCCATCTCACGGCTTTCCTTGACTTTCCTCACAGCCTCCTGGAGCCTTCTCACGAATTCATCCTCAAAATCTGCCGTACTGCCTGCAAGGTCTGCCTTCACATATCTCAGGAATTTCACCAGCTCCTCCGGAACTTCCCTGTCGTTTTTCCCGCATGTGCTTAAATAAATCGTGCAGCTCCCGTCCTCCAATGCCAGCGAAGATACCTCTTCACAGCAGTTTCTAAACGTATACTTATATTTCTCTTTTCCACACGGGTCATAGTCGCAGATAAAGATAACATAACTGTCCGGCAGTTCCGGGTAGCTGGCGCCGCTCAGCAATAGCTCCATGTCAATCTGGCTGTGGTAATACCTGCTCCGCCTTGGAAGGCTC
>CAJTQA010000034.1:0-11832 GCA_910578455.1 uncultured Dorea sp. | reverse complement strand
GTAACCGTTTCTTTTTTCTCATATGCTTTCCTCCGTTTATTGCAGAGGAATCCTTGAAAAAAGCATATCATAGCAAGTCTTTTCTTTCAACCTATTTTTTCCCTTTTTGTTTTCCGAATTTTGCTGTACAAAAAACGCCCTTCACTCCTGCATCCTGTTCTCACGGAATGCACAGCAAGTGTGCATTTTTGCCCCATAAACAGCAGCCAAATATCTGCCGCGAAAAAGGCTGCCCCCTTTTCTAACACAAGGGGCAGCCTTTTAACCGCATATTTCTTATAATAACCCGCCAATAGACAAAAACAGCGGAGCAAACACCAGTGACACAATGGTCATCAGCTTAATCAGGATATTGATGGACGGGCCCGACGTATCTTTAAATGGGTCGCCTACCGTATCTCCCACTACAGCCGCTTTATGAGCCTCGCTGCCCTTGCCGCCGTGGTTTCCGTCCTCGATGTATTTCTTCGCATTATCCCATGCGCCGCCTGCATTGGACATGAAAATTGCCACCATGACTCCGGTCACGAGAGAACCTGCCAGGAGGCCCCCCAGAGACGCCGGCCCTAACAGCACTCCCACAACCAGCGGCGCCGCCACTGCCATAATGCCCGGCACAAGCATTTCCTTTAACGCAGCCGTGGTAGAGATGGCAACGCAGGACTTGTAATCCGGCTTTCCGGTTCCCTCAAGGATGCCCGGAATGGTCCGAAACTGCCTTCTTACTTCCTCAATCATCTGGTACGCCGCCTTTGATACAGAAGACATGGTCATGGCCGAGAACAGGAACGGCAGCATGCCTCCCACGAACAGCCCGATAATCACACGGTAATCGAGGATATCAATCGTATCCAGTTTCACAGATTCCGCATAAGTCACAAACAAAGATAACGCCGTGAGAGCTGCGGAGCCGATGGCAAAGCCTTTTCCCATAGCCGCAGTCGTATTTCCTACAGCATCAAGCTTATCCGTGATATTCCGCACTGCAGAATCAAGCCCGGACATCTCCGCGATGCCGCCGGCATTGTCGGCAATCGGGCCGTAAGCGTCTACCGCAACGGTGATGGCCGTAGTTGACAGCATCCCCACCGCCGCCAGCGCAATCCCGTAAAGGCCGCAGAAATTATATGCCGCAAAAATGCCCGCGCAAATGAGGAGAATCGGCGCCGCCGTGGAGCGCATGCCCACCGCGATACCGCTTATGGTCGTTGTCGCCGGCCCGGTCTCTGACTGAGACGCGATCTCCTTTACGGAGCCGTAATCTCCCGACGTGTAAACTTCCGTGATAATTCCAATCAGTATACCGACCACAAGTCCTGAGACTATTGCAATGGCAGCATTGAAATTGCCGAAAAACATGTTGCTTAAGACAAAGGATGCAATCAGCACAAGCACGCTTGCCGCGTAAGAGCCTGTCTTTAACGCCTTGTGGGGATTGGACTTCTCATCACCCCGCACAAAAAATGTTCCAAGGATGGACGCCGCCAGGCCGATTCCGGCAATCACCAGCGAAAATGCCGCGCCCGCGCCTTCAAAATAAACAAGCCCCAACGTCAGCGCCGAAATGAGCGCCCCCACATAGGACTCGAACAGGTCGGCGCCCATTCCGGCCACGTCGCCCACATTATCCCCAACATTGTCGGCGATAACCGCAGGATTTCTCGGGTCGTCCTCCGGGATGCCCGCCTCAACCTTCCCCACAAGGTCAGCGCCCACATCCGCCGCTTTTGTGTAGATGCCTCCGCCTACACGGGCAAACAGCGCGATAGAAGACGCTCCAAGGCTGAATCCAAACAGAATATCCGCATTTCCTGTAAAAATATAAATCGCGCTCACACCAAGCACTCCCAGCCCGGCCACGCACATACCCATCACTGCCCCGCCGGAAAACGCGATGGACAGAGCCTTGTTCATGCCGCTTTCCTTCGCCGCATTCGCGGTCCGGACATTCGCCTTCGTCGCAACGGTCATTCCAAAATACCCTGCCAGCGTAGAAAACAGCGCCCCGACCACAAAGCACACAGCCGTGATCCAGTTCCCGATGCCGACCCCAATCAGCACAAAAAGAACCGCAACGAAGAAAATCAGTATCTTGTACTCAGCCGTCAGGAACGCTTTCGCGCCTTCGCTGATCGCCCCCGCAATCTCCTTCATCCTGTCCGTTCCCGCAGGCTGCCTGCCAACTTTCGACGCAAGCATCGCCGCAAACAAAAGCGCAATGATTCCAAATGCCGGAACCAGATTCAATAAAACATCCATATACAAAACCTCCCATTCCTATTAGTATATGTAGATATGATACTTATGGACTGCCTTTGCAATCCAAAAACCGAATCTTGGTATGACCCACCCTAATGCTCGATACCTTTCACGCATAGGGTGGGTTATACTAGTATCATATTATCATAAAAATGGGATTTGTGAATAACTAATTTCAGTTTTTTGAAGTTTTTTATTCAATCGTCCGGAATTTTGGATATTGTTATTCATTTGTCAGTCTTGTTAAAACAAAAACAAAAAAATGCAGCTGCATCTCACGCAGCTACATATATTCTATTTCCACCAGCACCAGCCCACACGCCGGAGCCGTGATGCCTGCCGCCGTCCTTTTTTTCTCCTCCAATATCTCCCGCACCTTTTCCGGCTCGTAAAATCCCCGACCGACCCGGATCAGCGTTCCGGCGATAATCCTGACCATATTGTAGAGAAACCCGTTTCCCGTAATGCGAATCACGATATCCGCTCCGTCCTCGGTGACTGTGACATCCTCCACCGTCCGCACCGTATCCGAGACATTTGTCCTCACATTGCAAAAGCTCACAAAATCATGCTCCCCCACAAGATACGCCGCGCCTCGGCGCATTTTTTCCACATCCATGGGAAATGACACAAACGCGCTGTACTTCCTTTTCAGCGGATTCAAGACCGGGGCATTATAAATATGGTACTCGTAAGTTTTCCTCACGTTATCCTGATACCTGGGATGCCAGTCCGCACCCACCTCGTCGGACTTCGTGATGACAATGTCCTCCGGCATCCGCTGGTTCAGCGCATAGGCCATCCGCTCCGGCGGAATGGAGGAGGCCGTGTCAAACACCGCCACATTCATAAGGGCATGCACCCCGGAATCCGTACGGCTCGCACCGATAATATGAATATCCTCCCCGGTAAGGCGGCCAAGTTCCCGGTTCAGCACTTCCTCAACCGTAATTCCATTTGGCTGAACCTGCCAGCCGCAGTAATCCGTACCGTCATAGGCAACAAAAAGCCGCACTCTCCTCACGTATAATTCCTCCTAAAAAATCCACACCTTCAAAGGCACATATCTGCCAATCGCCACCACCGCGGCCACATATGCAAACATCACCGCATAAGCCGACAGATCCCTCCCTCTGTACCGGAGAGGTTTCATCTTCGTCCTGCCCTCGCCGCCGCGGTAGCACCGCGCCTCCATGGCCATGGCAAGGTCATTTGCCCGGCGGAACGCAGACACAAAAAGAGGAACAAGAATCGGGATCATCGCCTTCGCCCTCTGCATGATATTGCCGCTCTCAAAATCCGCCCCCCTCGCCTGCTGCGCCTTCATGATCTTGTCCGTCTCTTCCAGAAGAATAGGGATGAACCGCAGCGCGATAGACATCATCATCGCCACCTCATGCACCGGAACCCGGAGCTTATTCAGCGGGGCAAGAAGTGCCTCAATGCCGTCCGTCAGCTCATTCGGCGTGGTGGTAAATGTCATCAGCGACGAGCCGATAATCAGGTAAATAAGCCTGACCGCCATATACACCGCATTCCTAAGCCCCACCGTCGTAATCGTAAGCCGCCAGACGTGAACCAGCACCTCCCCTTCTTTCTTAAGGAACAGGTTGAACACCACCGTAATCATAAGCAGCATGACCACAGGCTTTAAGCCCTTTACGATATAGCCAAAGGGAACCTTCGACGCCCGTATGACCCCGATTAAAAATAATGTAGCCGCCAGATACCCTGCCATGCTCCGGAAGAGAAACAGGGAGATAAGGTAAAGCAATGTGGAGACAAGCTTTACCCTTGGGTCAAGCCGGTGCAGTATGCTCTTTGCCGGATAATATTGTCCTATTGTAATATCTCGAATCATTTTACATTCTCCATTGTCTTACTGCCTTGCGCCTGATTGCCCGGGGCATTCCCGTCTGCCCTGCTGCCGCCTGCCGCTGTGTTTCCCTGTGTTTTCATTCCCAGTGCACGCACAATTTCATCTGCCGCCTCCGAGACCGTCGTCGCGTCAATATTTACAGAAAGCCCCCGCTCCCTGAGGTCATGCATGATATAAGTCACCTGGGGCGCCGCAAGCCCCGCCTGCTCAAGCTCCCTGTAATGTGCGAATACCGCCTTAGGCTTGTCGTTGTACATGACCTCGCCGTGGTTCATCACAATAATCCTGTCCGCATACCGGGCGATGTCCTCCATGCTGTGAGACACTAAGATTACTGTCATGCCCGTCTGCCTGTGGAGATATGCCACCTGCTCTAAGATGTCATCCCTGCCCTTCGGGTCAAGCCCTGCCGTCGGCTCGTCCAGCACAAGCACCTTCGGGCGCATGGCAAGAACCCCCGCAATAGCCGCCCGCCGTTTCTGCCCGCCGGACAGCTCAAAAGGCGACGCCTGATAATACTTTTCCTTAAGCCCCACAAGCTTAAGCGCCTCCAGCGCACGCGCTTTGCATTCCTCCGGGGAAAGCCCCTGGTTCTTCGGCCCAAAGCACACATCCGACATCACGTCAATCTCAAAGAGCTGATGCTCGGGATACTGGAAGACCAGCCCCACCTCATTGCGTAGATTTTTCATATTGTAGCCCGTCTCGTAAATATTTTCGCCATTATAAAACAGCTTGCCGTCCGTCGCCTTGATAAGTCCGTTAAAATGCTGGATAAGCGTGGACTTTCCCGAACCGGTATGCCCGATTACTCCCACAAACTCCCCGCCCGGAATCTCAAGGCAGATGTCCTTAAGCGCATGCTTTTCATAAGCCGTATCCGGACTGTATATATAGTTCAAATGTTCCAGTCTGATTGACATAATCTATCCATCCATTTCTGCTCTTTTTCCGCCAAGCGCGCATATCCTGCCGCCCGCACTGTCAAATCTTTGCGCCGATGCAGTCCGCCAGTTCTTCTTTACGCAGTATCCCCGCAGGGATATCAAGCCCCCGCTTTCTCAGCTCGTCCGCCAGAATGGTCACCTGGGGCACGTCCAGACGGTATGACTTTAACTTTTCCACCTGGCTGAAAATCTCCTTCGGCGTTCCCTCCATCACGACCTTCCCGTGATCCATCACGTAGATTTTATCCGCGTCCACCACTTCTTCCATATAGTGTGTAATGAGGATGACCGTGACCTTCTTTTCCTCCCGGAGACGTTTCACCGTCTTTAATACCTCTTTCCTGCCCACCGGATCAAGCATGGCGGTGGGCTCGTCCAGCACGATGCACTTTGGCTCCATCGCCACCACCCCGGCAATCGCCACGCGCTGTTTCTGCCCGCCGGACAGCTTGTTGGGGGAATGATGGCGGTAAGAGAGCATCCCTACAGCTTTTAAGCTCTCCTCCACCCGCTGCCAGATCTCATCCGTCGGTACGCCTAAGTTTTCCGGGCCGAATCCCACATCTTCCTCCACAACTGTTCCGATGATCTGGTTGTCCGGGTTCTGGAACACCATGCCCGCCGACTGCCGGACATTCCAAAGCTCCTCCGGCTCTTTCGTATTACGCCCGTCCACCCATACCGTTCCGTCCGTGGGAACCAATATGGCGTTGAGATGCTTGGCAAACGTGGACTTCCCGGAGCCGTTGTGCCCCAGGACAGCGATAAACTGCCCTTCTTTCACGTCGATATCCACGCCGTCTATCGCCCGGGAGGTTCCGATGACATTGCAGTCCTCATCCCGCTTTTCATATTCAAATACCAGTTTTTCTGCCCGAATCATATTCATAACAGACCTACGCCTTCTCCGGCTCCGGATATTCTGTGCCCTTCGTGTTTACAGTAACCGTCTTCATCTTCTGATCCTCAAGAGGCCTGTCGCTGTAGTCCGTGTCCGTCTGTGCAATCTTATCTACCACGTCCATCCCTTCCGTAATCTGTCCGAAAGCGGCATACGCCCCGTCAAGATGCGGAGAATTCTTGTGCATGATAAAAAACTGGGAGCCGGCAGAATCCGGGTTCATGGCCCGCGCCATAGAAAGCACTCCCGCCGTGTGTTTCAGATTGTTCGTAAATCCGTTCTGCCCAAACTCTCCTTTAATATTGTACCCCGGGCCGCCCATGCCTGTTCCGTCCGGACACCCGCCCTGGATCATAAAGCCGTTAATCACACGGTGGAAGATAAGCCCGTCATAGTACCCTTTCTGAATCAGGGAAATAAAATTATTCACCGTATTCGGCGCAATCTCCGGGTAAAGCTCCGCCTTCATCACATCTCCGTTTTCCATCTCAAACGTAACAACTGGATTTTCCATCTTAATATCTCTCCTTTATCTTATAAAAAAAATATGTTCCATTATAAACCGTCTACTATTTTAGACCATAATCTGTGATTCGTAAAGTATAAGCGATTATTTTTTCAACAATGTAAGCTTTACCAGCCCGCCCTTTTCCGCGAATCCCGTCTCCCACAAATCTTTCAGAGAAAACCACACCGCCTCTCCGTAAGTCGCCGTCTTCACCTTAAAGACACCGCTTTCCTGCCCATACCCGACAATCAAAAACCAATGCCAGATATAATCCTTAAACTGCTCTCTGTCCTTATGCTGCAGCAGCAGGACAGGTACAGGCATCCCCTGATTTATCTGGCTCTTCACAAGGCCTTCCGCCTCTTTCACTGTGCGCGTTCCGGGAAACTCCTCCATGCCAAGCTGCCCTGCCATCCCCGCATCCCCGATATATTTTTCAAACCCGCTGATAAACCATGAAATTTTCCTCACTCCGCTGACCCTGGGGCTGATATACGGTTTCATCACCTGGCTGAAACGCTTGTAATCCTCTATGCTCAGATGTGCGATATCATAAGGATAAAGCTTTCCCATGTCCATATGCTTTGCAAAATAAATACAGCAGTCGCAAGCCGTCGCAGCAGCGCAGCCTCCGATATGCATGACCACATTGGTAAACCAGTCCTGGTTCCCGCCGAACGCGCCGTCAATCTCAAAATAATCCAGTTCTTTCCTTATATCCAATGAACTCCCTCCGATTTCATTAAAAAATCCTTTTCATGCATTTTATCCGCAGTTTCATTATATTATAGGCATAAATCATATATCTTTCAACAAAAAACATTTTCTTCAAGTCATTGTTTATACATCGCGTCTACACTTTTCCGGACAATGTCAGCATGACGGCATCATCACAGCTCCCCCATCCGCTCCAGTATCTCCTGATAAAACTCCTTACGCCCGTCCTTTTTTACCAGCTTGTCCAGTATTATCCCGTCCTTAAGCAAAAGAATCCGGCTGCAAAAGCTTGCCATCTGCGGGTCATGGGTCACCATGACAATCGTCTTTTTGTATTCCCCGTTGATCTTATCCAATGCGTCAATCACAATCTGCCCCGACTTAGAATCCAGGTTCCCGGTAGGCTCGTCCGCCAGAATAAGGTCGGGATCATTTATCAGCGCGCGGCAGATGGCTGTCCTCTGCTTTTCCCCGCCCGACAGCTCGTACGGGTACTTTTTCAGCAGATGCGCGATCTGAAACTTCTCCGCATGCCCTCGGGTTTCTTTCACCATCCGCCCTTTCTTCTCCTTCCCCAGAATCATAGGCAGCATAATATTCTCCTCCACCGTGAGGCTGTCCATCAGATAAAAATCCTGAAAGACGAACCCAATCCGGCGCAGCCTGAGCCGGGCCAGGGAATCCCCGCGGATTTTCCCCGTCTCCTTCCCGCAAAAGTAAAGCTCCCCGCCGGTCTGCTTATCAATCAGTCCAAGCACCTTCAAAAGCGTCGTCTTGCCGCACCCGGACTTTCCCATAATCCCCACAAACTCTCCTTTTTCCACCGAAAGATCAATCCCTTTGATTACTTCTGTCTTTTCCCCTCCCGGCATTCCATAACACCGCACAAGATTATTTGCCCTTAAAACATCCATACCGCACTACTCCTTTTCCAACTGTCTCTTACACCACACCTGATTCAATACGCAGAACACTGCCTCTCCCGCCACATAGGCAAAAATGATAGCAAGCAAAAGCCTTTTATCTGCGCCCGCAATGTCCGAACCGTCATAATAAGCCGCGAGAAATGTCCGGCAAAATCCCCAGGAAACCCCTGCCGCCAGAAGAACCGGCACCAGCACCGACCGCAAGATCTCTACGTCCGCCACACGTCTCGCCTGCCTCCTGTCCATTCCCAGCACACATAAAAATTTATGCCGCGCCCTTTTCTCATCAATTTCCGAAAAATGCACCAGCCAGGCTACAAACATGCCAAGCATAACAACCGCGCCCACCACAATCCCTGAAATCAATCGATTTAGCACGCTCTCCTTCCGGTCAATGCCTTCAATCGTCCTCCTGCAAAACGCCTCCTCTAGCACTCCGTCAGACCTTTGCTCCTCCGCAAAAGCCGTGGCGCCGGCAAGATTTTCCTCATCCACGTTCAGAATCATCAGCACCTGATGAAACTTCCCTCTGTCCGCCGCATCCTTCATCACCCCGTCCGGCAGAACCACGATTCCCGTCAGGGAAAATCCAAGCAATTCTTCTATTTTCTCACCCTGTATCCGAAAATCATATCCGATGCTTTCGGCTCCTTCCGGCTCCTCCCACTCCGTGTTGGTGCATCTTCCAAGCGTAACCGACTCAAGCCTCTTCGTTCCCGAATTATCCAGCATAGACTCCCGGCTCCCCTCCTCGCGCCAAACCCGGAAGACCTCGTCTTCTGCAAGCTCTGCCTCTCCGCCGAATATCCTGTTGTAATCCGTCTCCGACATGCCAATCCACGAATCGCTCCCCGGTTCATTGACCCACACAAAAGGAAACCAAACGCACTCCGCCCCAAAGTCCGACTGCATTTTCCCAAGGAACGCCTCCTCGCTCCCCGCCTTGGAAATACACACAAAATCATTCGGCATCAGCCTTCCGTGGAGCGTTCCTCTTATCATCAGAAATGAAAAATAAACTGCCAGCACTCCCAAAAGCATCTGAATCACCACTCTGCTCCTGTGCCGTTTCCAGTAATGGTACACATGATTCCACGATAGGATATGCCTCCGGTAATACGCACAATTCCGAAACTTCTCCAGTATGTAGCCCATGCCGAACAAAAGGCAGACAATCACTCCGGCGCATACAAGGAATACTGCAATATGCGCCATCATCGGCTCATTATCCACCATAAAAAATCCGCCGGCGATCATCCCTGCCCCAGCCAGAAAATATAGAACCGACTGCGGCGCCTCTATCCTGCCCTCCTTTGCAGCATCTCTCTGCAAGACTCCGGTCATCCCCTTGGCATCCGCCGCCATGAACACTGCCAGCAGAGAGCCTGCGATCATTCCCGCGCACAAAATGGCTGTATAGATATACACCTTTTTCATAGAAATCCCTTCCGCAAAGGACTGCCCCGCCATCCTGCCCAAGACCCCTCCTGAAAGCATCGTTCCTATTTTCCCCAATATGATCCCCGCTCCGCAGGCAATGCCGCAGCTTAAAACATACTCCCGCACCACCATGCGCCTCATATCTTTCCTCTGGATTCCCAGAATCTTAAGCATCCCGTAATCCTTCACGCGAGACTGAATATAAAACTGCACAGAATAGCCGACGACCAACACGGTTATGAGAATCACAACCGGGATCACCGCCCTTATCTGCCCTTTAAGCTCGCTCCTGTAAGCAAATGCCAGCGCATCCGTCTCAATCCCCTTCACCATGCCCGCCGCCTGGCTAAGATACGCCAGCAGGAACAAAACCGATACCGACAGTACGATGCTGATAAAAAACGCGATAAAATTCTTATAATTATGCTTGAAACCTTTCCATACGATTTTCTCCATATCCCTCTCCCATCCTGCTCTCACCTAAAACATTCCACAATCACAAAGACAATAATAGCCACCGCCTTCAAGGCGTATGACAGCACCACCAGCGGCTCTGACATCCTCCTGCCCTGCTGGCCGCCGCGTCTCTTCCTCCAGATCCCGGCCATGCAGAAAAGATCCGCCGCCCCAAAGAACAGGCAGAAACCTGATATCTCCGCAAGATTCCACTGCCCCTCAAACATCTCACGGTTCACCATTCCCATAAATTCTTCGTAGCCCTCCATCGGCTGCCCTAACAGATAAATGCTCCGCACCCACCTTGCAAAAAAGGGCAGCGCCGCGTTAAAGATCAAGTCAAAGCCCGCCGCGAAAAACATAAGGCGCGCCCGCGCTTTTTCCTCCAGGCCGCACACACTTCTCTTAAGGACATCCGCCTCCAGGGCAAGCGTCTCGGAATCCGCCGGCAGCACAAGGGATTCTTTCATCTGCTCTGCCTCCCTCCGGCAGTTCTCACAGCCTTCGAGATGTTCCTTCACCAGTTTTTTCGTATCCTCGCACACCGCCCCGTCAATGTACAGCGGCAGGATATCCAAAATCACGTTACAGCTAATCATTTTCAAAACCCTCCATATACAAAGCGATTCTTTTCTTTGCCCTGTAGTACGTCACCCGCGCCCATCCCGGGCTCTTCCCAAACAGCGCCCCGATCTTCTCAAAGGGAAGTTCCCCGAACACCCGCAGCCTGAACACTTTCCGGTATGGCTCGTCCATCTCCTCAAGGTACTGCCGGATATATGCCACACGCTCCCTCTCAATCAGCGTCCTCGCAGGCTCAAAACGGACATCGGCGAAAGTCTTCTTATCGCCTGTGTCTGCCAGGCTCTGGTCTGCATAGATTTTCTGGCGCTTGCAGTAGTTGTAATAGAGATTGCGCGCGATGACAAAAAGCCACGCCCGTATGTCCTTCCTGCCGTCAAATGTCCCGGCCGCCTTCATCGCTTTCAGGAAAGTTTCCTGCGCGATCTCCTCGGCCACATCCTGAGCGGCAGACAGGCTGCGGACATAGCGGTATACGTCAAGGTAATATGATTTGTAGACAGCCTCAAAATCCAGACAGACCACCCCCTTTGCTTTATTAACAATTATTACCCTCAGTGAGCAAAGGAACACACGCCCTGAACCATGATATTTGGGTGATTTTCTGCGTTGTCCTCAATCGGCGTACGTCCAGTACGCCTCAATCGTCCGCCTTAAAAATCGCCCAAATATCTATGGGCAGGGTCGTAGAGTCGGAAAGAAACCAATTTTTGTTCCTGCAAGGCACTTAACTGACGCGTACTGACGTACGCGGAAGGAAAGTAACACAGCAGGAGCAAAAATTGGTTCTTATCCGACCGTGTGTTCCTTTGTTCACTGAGGGTATATGGAAATGTTACAGAAAATTTTAAGAAAAATCATTAGAGCAAAGATAGAAGAATGTCAAATAATATAGTATAATTCTTATGTTGCTCACCGACACCCGCAACAGGGAGGAGGTGTCTGAATGGAATTTGTAATCTCTTTTCTCGTTACTGTCGTGGGCGGTGTGGTTTGCCACCTCATTGTCAAATGGCTTGACAGCAACCATAAGGGCAACAAATAGCCTACCGGATGCTTGGCCGGTATAATAACAAGAAGAATCCCCAAACTGTGCTGCAACACGGTCTGGGGATTCGTTCTTTCGTCCAAATGGACTTGTAATCTCTTTTTGCCTATCGGCATTATAGCATATGCAGAAACCTTTTTCAATATACTTTTTGCCCCGATTGAATATC
>CAJTQA010000033.1 GCA_910578455.1 uncultured Dorea sp. | reverse complement strand
ACATGTGAGTTTCCTTGTCAGTTTGCTTGACATCTTTGGCAAAACAGTATAAAATTTATATGTTGTATTTGTACAATGAAAACTAAATAAGGAGGTGCTCCTGTGCTGAGTAATGGAATCATTATTGCAATTGCAATAGTGCTTATCATAGCTGCTGCAGTCATCAGCCATTTTGCGACAGTTTCTAATCTGAAGAGCAATGCTGAATCAAAGATTGGAAATGCCGAGACGAAGGCGCGTGAAATAATTGATGATGCGGTAAAGACGGCAGAGGCAAAAAAGAAGGAGTCTCTCTTGGAAATTAAAGAGGAATCTATCAAGAATAAGAATGAGCTTGAAAAAGAGACCAAGGAACGCAGGGCGGAGTTACAGCGCTATGAAAAACGTGTTCTTTCCAAGGAAGAGGCTTTGGAGAAAAAGACTGATGCTATTGAAAAGCGCGAGGCAGGATTTGCAGCAAAAGAAGAGCAGCTTAAACACCGTGAGGCAAAGGTGGAAGAGCTGAGCAGGCAAAGAGTACAGGAACTAGAAAGAATCTCAGGACTTACCTCCGAACAGGCAAAAGAATATTTGTTGAAAACTGTTGAAGATGATGTAAAACATGACACCGCAAAATTAGTGAAAGAGCTGGAGGCTCAGGCGAAGGAAGAGGCAGACAAGCGTGCGAAAGAGTGCGTCGTGACTGCAATTCAGAGATGCGCTGCAGACCACGTGACCGAGACGACGATTTCGGTGGTTCAGCTTCCGAGCGATGAGATGAAAGGAAGGATCATAGGCCGGGAAGGACGCAACATCCGGACACTGGAGACTATGACAGGCGTTGAGCTTATTATTGACGATACGCCGGAAGCCGTAGTCTTGTCGGGATTTGACCCGATCAGGCGCGAGATTGCGAGGATCGCCCTTGAAAAGCTCATCGTGGATGGCCGTATCCATCCCGCGAGGATTGAGGAGATGGTGGAGAAAGCCCGCAAGGAAGTGGAGGCGCTGATCCGGGAAGAAGGAGAGGCGGCTGCGCTGGAGGTTGGCGTTCACGGAATCCATCCGGAGCTGATAAGGCTTCTCGGGCGGATGAAATTCCGAACAAGCTATGGCCAGAATGCGCTCAAGCATTCCATGGAAGTTGCACAGCTGGCAGGGCTTCTTGCCGGGGAGATCGGGCTTGACGTGAGGGTAGCAAAAAGAGCCGGGCTTCTGCATGACATCGGGAAATCCATTGACCATGACGTGGAGGGTTCCCATATCCAGATTGGTGTTGACCTTTGCAGGAAGTACAAGGAATCAGCAACGGTCATTAATGCGGTTGAGGCTCATCACGGCGATGTAGAGCCGGAAACTCTCATTGCGTGCGTGGTGCAGGCGGCAGATACGATTTCTGCGGCACGTCCGGGCGCGAGGAGAGAAACGTTAGAAACATACACAAACAGGTTAAAACAATTAGAAGATATCACCAACCGGTTTAAGGGAGTTGATAAATCTTTTGCAATTCAGGCAGGTAGAGAGATTCGTGTAATGGTAGTTCCAGAGCATGTATCTGATGCAGACATGGTATTGATGGCCAGGGATATAGCGAAACAGATAGAGTATGAATTGGAATATCCTGGGCAGATAAAAGTCACTGTGATCCGCGAGACGCGGACGACAGACTTTGCCAAGTAGAAGATAAATGTGAAAGACCGGGCGTATCGTCCGGTCTTTTTAAATGGCGCGGGCTTTACAGCACCTTATAAAGCAGGAGGTTAGTATGGGTGAAAAGATCAGAAGAATAAAACGAGAGCTGGTTCATAAAGGAGCCATTATAGAAGTGTATAAAGACTACATGGAATTTTCCAACGGGCATCATGCAGAGTGGGATTTTATCCGCCATGACGGAGCGGCCGCGGTAGTCCCGGTGCTTGATGACGGAAGGATCCTGATGGTCCGGCAGTACCGCAATGCGCTGGAGCGGTATACGCTGGAGATTCCTGCAGGGAAATTGGACGCATCCGACGAGCCGGGGCTTTCCTGCGCCAGGCGTGAGCTTGAGGAGGAGACCGGCTATAAGACAGACGACCTGGAGCGGCTTATCACCCTCCGCACGACGGTGGCATTCTGCAATGAAAAGATTGAAGTTTATGTGGCAAGGAATCTGATGCCGTCCAAACAGAACCTTGACCCGGATGAATTTGTTGATGTCATGGCGTATGGCCTTGAGGAGCTGAAGGAAAAAATATTTGCGGGGGAGATTGAGGATTCCAAGACTGTTGCGGCGCTTTTAGCGTATGAGAGCCGCTGCCTGAAAAAATAAGAATATATTAAACAGCCCGACATATAATGAAGTATCTTATCAGAGGAGGAATAAACTTTTGAGGATGCAGGAGAGCGGAAAACATTTTGTTCTGTATTATATGCTGGGTTTTTTTGCGGGGATCATGTATGCAAATCTGCTGGCAAAAGACTATATCGCGAGCATGGGGATCCTGAACGAATTTTTCCTGAACCAGTACAGCGCGGATGATATTAACACAGCGGAATATCTATGGTATGTGACAAGGATCAGAGTGTTTCCGGCCTTGATTTTGGGGGCGTTCGGCTGCTCGTATGTGCGGAAGGGAGCTGTGGCGGCATTTCTCCTGTGGACAGGCTTTTCGAGCGGGCTGATTTTTACATCTGCGGTCATGAAGATGGGGATAAAGGGGATCATTCTCTGCCTGATGGCGCTGATCCCGCAATTTTTGTTTTACATTGCGGGGTATCTTGCTTTGCTTTGGTACCTTTATGAGTATCCCCGGATCCACTGGAATCTCACGAAGACAGTCATTTTTCTTTTGCTCCTTGCGGTGGGAATCCTGCTGGAGTGCTACGTAAACCCGGTAATCATGCAGTTGTTCATACATACGCTTTAGGATAGCTGCGGGAGGATATTCGGGATCTTATCTGCATATCCGAAATGCGCTGCCGTCTGTCAGCGCCCTGCAGAGGAGCTGCGGATGTAGAAACGAAGGTATAGGATGCAAAGCAGGAAAGCGGCAAGCTGGCTTGCAAGGAGTCCCAGCAGGTAGCCCTCAATCCCGAAGAGGGGGATGCAGCAAAAGACGCTGAGGATCCGTATGACCAGGTTAAAGGTGTTGATAAAAAAGGAGAGGGTCGTCTTTCCGATTCCGTTAATAATGCTGATGAGCGTTGTGTTCGTGTAGAGAAACGGGCACATCCAGGCAAGGGTTACGATATAGTCTCCCGCATAACGGCTGCCGAACAGATGCATGCCGATCCATTGGCCGCTGACCAGCAGGCAGACGCAGCAAAAGCTGCCTAAAAGCACGCAGCAGCAGACGCTTTTCTGGATAATCCTCTGCATTTGGCGTTCATGGTTGAGAGCTTGCGCCTCAGCGACAGTCGGCAGGAGCATGGTGGATACGGAATTCGTGATGGCTGATGGGAACAGGATGCAGGGGAGCGCCATGCCGGTCAGCACCCCGTAGGTGCTCAGGGCAAGGGAGACGCTCATCCCGTGTTCCTGCAGTTTCAGCGGGATGGAGACAGCCTCGATGCTTTGTAAAAGATTCAGCAGCACGCGGCTTGCCGTCAGGGGCGCGGAAAGTAAGAGCAGTTCTCTGGCGTATTGGAAGAAGTTTGCGGTTCTCCTCATTTTTTTTCGGATTCCCTGTGAGAGGGATGTTTTTTTCGTGATCATTTCAAAACAAAATACGGATGAGGCAATCTCCCCGGCGATCAGTCCGGCTACAGCTATGGAGATGCCGAACTGTGAGCCGCTCTTTGCTCCTGCAAGGTAGAGAAGATACACGGAGAGAATACGTACAGTCTGCTCGATCAGCTGGGAAAAAGCGGGAATCCCGGTTTCTTTCAGGCCGAAATAATAACCGATGATACAACTGTGGACAGAAGCAAAAGGAAAGGCGTACGAGAGGATAACAAGCAGATTTTCACAGCGTTCCTCTTTCAAAAAGGAAGAGGCAACGAACCCGGCATATCTCTGCAAAAGTAAAGTGACGATGCAGGATGCGCTGACGGAAAGCAGGATGCTTGTGAAGAGAAATGCTTTCGCCTCCCGCTCTCTGCCGACGGAAACTCTTTTTGCGACGCATCGGGCAAGGGCTGTTTCTATGCCGGCGGAGGTGAGGGAAAAGCAGAGCGCGTACACAGGGAAAATCAGCTGGTACAGCCCAACGCCCTCTTCCCCGAATGTGTGGCTTAGAAAAATCCTGTAAAAAAATCCCATGAATCTTGTAGCGAACCCGGTCAGTGTTAAGATGAGGGTTCCTTTTAAAATTGTTCGTTTGACAGACATTTTTTTGCTCCTTGAGCTTATTATTACAGCATATTCCGCGGAGGTTCCCTCTATTCATGCTTGTAGCACTTGACAGATATTCCGGCGGGTGGTATCCTACAAATTGTAATCCCAGTATTTCACTAGGGATTGAAAAAGTAAGAAAAAGCAGGCATATCCGTCACGGTGCAGAAGCTTTGCGGAATCCTGCATTATAATTCAGATAGAACACGGAGGATAAGAGATGGAGAAAATGATATATCTGGACAATGCGGCAACCACAAGGACCGCGCCGGAAGTCGTGGAGGCAATGCTGCCTTATTTTACGGAAAATTACGGAAATCCGTCCAGCGTGTACAGGTTTGCGGCAAAGAACAAATGCGGGGTTGACCGGCAGAGGGAGGCCATTGCAGAAATCTTGGGAGCAAATGCGAATGAGATATATTTTACAGCAGGAGGCTCGGAGTCGGACAACTGGGCTGTTAAAGCTGCGGCAGAGGCATACCGGGAAAAGGGAAACCACATCATTACGACGAAGATAGAGCACCATGCTATCTTGCACACGGCAGAATATCTGGAAAAACAGGGGTATGACGTGACATACCTTGACGTGGACGAAGACGGGCTTGTCGATACGGATGAACTGGAAAAAGCCATACGTCCGGAGACAATCCTGATTTCTGTTATGTTTGCGAACAATGAGATTGGAACGGTGCAGCCTATAAAAGAGATCGGAAGGATTGCGAAAGAGCATGGGATTTTATTCCACACGGATGCCGTCCAGGCATTTGGACAGATTCCCATCCAGGTGGACGGGCTGGGGATTGATATGCTCAGCGCCAGCGGGCATAAGCTGAACGGACCTAAGGGAATCGGTTTTCTGTATATCCGGAAAGGCGTAAAAATCCGCTCTTTCATACACGGCGGGGCGCAGGAGAGGAGGCGCCGGGCCGGGACGGAGAATGTTCCCGGCATCATCGGGCTTGGAACAGCGGCGAAACGGGCCGCCAGGACGATGGAAGAGCGCGCGGAAAGGGAGTCTGCGCTCAGGGATTACCTGATCAGCCGCGTCATGGCAGAGATTCCTCATACAAAGCTTAACGGCCATGCGACAAAACGTCTGCCAAACAATGCAAATTTCAGTTTCCGGTTCGTGGAGGGAGAGGCGCTTTTGCTGAATCTTGATATGAAGGGAATCTGCGCGTCAAGCGGTTCGGCGTGTACGTCCGGTTCTCTTGACCCGTCGCATGTGCTCCTTGCCATCGGGCTACCTCATGAGATTGCCCACGGCTCGCTGAGGCTGACGCTGGGAGAGGACACGGTGAAAGAGGAGATAGACTATGTGGTGGATGCCTTAAAGGAAATAGTGAAGAGGCTGCGGGAGATGTCGCCTCTGTACGAAGATTTTATCCGAAAGAATCCATAGGGCACGGGCGGGAAGAACCGTCCGGAACAGTTAATATATTATATAGAGGAGATACAGGAGGAATATACGATGTATTCAGAAAAGGTAATGGATCATTTCCAGAATCCGAGAAATGTAGGAGAGATAGAAGGAGCCAGCGGGGTAGGAACCGTTGGCAACGCAAAATGCGGGGATATCATGCGTATTTATCTGGATATCGATGACAGCCAGGTAATACGGGATGTGAAATTTAAGACATTCGGATGCGGGGCTGCAGTGGCCACCAGCAGCATGGCGACAGAACTTGTTAAGGGGAAGACCGTGCAGGAGGCGATGAAGGTGACGAACCGCGCGGTGATGGAGGCGCTTGACGGCCTGCCGCCGGTTAAGGTGCACTGCTCGCTGCTTGCAGAAGAGGCTATCCATGCGGCGCTGTGGGATTATGCACAGAAACATGGGCTCAAGATCGAGGGCCTTGAAAAACCGAAATCGGATATCCATGAGGACGAGGAAGAAGAGGAATATTAAAACAGCAAATGCATATATCCTGTGACGGGTGAGGATTAAAGGGAAAAAATATGAAAAAGAAAAAAGTAGTAGTAGGCATGTCGGGCGGAGTTGACTCTTCCGTCGCGGCATGGCTTCTAAAGGAACAAGGATATGAGGTCATCGGCGTGACGATGCAGATCTGGCAGAAAGAGGAGCGGGCTTTTGCGGAAGAAAACGGGGGATGCTGCGGCCTGAGCGCCGTGGAGGATGCGCGCCGGGTAGCGGAGCAGCTCGATATTCCCTACTATGTCATGAATTTTAGAGAGGAATTTAAAGAAAAGGTCATCGATTATTTTGTGGAGGAATATCTCTGCGGGAGAACTCCAAACCCGTGCATTGCATGCAACCGCTATGTGAAATGGGAATCTCTTTTAAAGAGGAGCCTTGAGATCGGCGCAGATTATATTGCTACCGGGCACTATGCCAGGATCCGGCAGCTCCCGAACGGAAGGCTTGCCCTGCGGATGTCCGCCACCAGTTCCAAAGACCAGACTTATGCTCTTTACAATCTGACCCAGGAGCAGCTTAAGCGGACGCTGATGCCGGTGGGAGGATTTCATAAGGATGAGATACGGGCCATGGCGGAGCTTGCCGGGTTTCGTATCGCAGCAAAACCGGACAGCCAGGATATCTGCTTTGTGCCGGACGGAGATTACGCATCTTTTGTGGAGGCTGCGGCAGGAGAACGTTCTTTGCCGGGAAATTTTGTGTCGCCGGAAGGTACGGTCCTTGGCCGGCACAAGGGGATCATCCACTATACGGTAGGACAGAGAAAAGGCCTTGGCATCGCGCTGGGCTATCCGGTGTTTGTGCTGGAAATCCGCCCGGAGACCAACGAGGTGGTTCTGGGAAACGGGGAGCAGACCTTGTCACGCTATGTGCGTTCGAATCGGATAAATTTCATGTCCGTTCCCGGGCTTGACAAGGAGATGCGGGTGTGGGCGAAGATTCGCTACAACCACAAAGGCGCCTGGTGCAAAGTGCGGATGTCGGGGGAAGATGAGATTCTCTGCGAATTTGAAGAGCCCCAGCGGGCGGCGGCGCCGGGGCAGGCGGTAGTGCTGTATGACGGTGAAGTGGTCCTTGGCGGCGGTATTATTGTAGGAAATCATTAGAATCAGGCTTGATGCGCCGGAAGGGGCATATATTAGATAGAAGAAAAAGAGGATTGGCAGGAGGATAGTATGATAAAAACAGATGTACATATGCATACGGATTTTTCCCATGATTCCGACAGCACACCGGAGCAGATGGCAGAAGGCGCTATAGAAAAGGGGCTTGAGGCCATCTGTTTTACCGACCATTATGATAAGGATAATATGGATTGGGGACCGGAGGATATCTTTGACCCGGAGAAATATTTTGAAAAGATGCGGCAGGTACAGGAGAAGTACCGGGACAGGATCCGCATCCGAATCGGGGTGGAATTGGGGCTGCAGCCTCATCTCGGCGGATTTTATAAGGAATTTGCGGAAAAATATTCTTTTGATTTTGTCATAGGTTCCGTCCACTCGGCAGAAAGGTCGGATATCGCCCAGAAGAGGATATTTGCAGGGAGGACGGATGAAGAGACTTACCGGGTCGTTTTCCAGGAAATGATAGAGGATGTGAAAGCATACCACGGTTTCGACGTCTTCGGTCATGTGGACTATGTGGCGAGGTACGGCAGGGGGCAGGAAAAAGAATACTCTTATAAGAGATTTGCAGATGAAATCGACACGCTCCTTCGCATCCTGGTTGATAATGGATGCGGGATTGAGCTGAATATGTCCGGGTTGAAATACGGGCTTCCCTTTGCACATCCCCACGCGGATGTGCTGAAGAGATACCGGGAGCTGGGAGGAGAGATCATCACGGTAGGAGCCGACGGACACAGGCCGGAGCATATTGCCTATGATTTCCATAAGGCACAGGGAATACTTGAAGAGTGCGGATTTAAGTATTATGCAGAGTTTAAAGAACGCAGGCCCATCTTTTTTAAAGTATAGAAGGTGCTTATTGCACAGTTTTTCCATCAATGATATAATAGCCCATAGAAAAAAGGAACATGGGGGACGTGATACATAATGAAAAGAAAGGTTTGCAGTTTGGTCCTGGGCATGGCGTCTGTCGCACTGCTGGCCGGATGTAAAGCAGACAAAGAGGAGAATTATGCGGAAACGCAGCAAAAAAAGGTAGAGCTGACAGTGTGGGGAGCCGAAGAGGACGAAGAGCTGATGGGTAAGGTTATCCAGAGCTTTGAGGAGCACTATCAGGGCAGGGCGGATTTTCAGATATCCTTTCAGGCTCAGAGTGAATCAGGATGTAAAGACGTGCTGCTGAACGGGCTGGAGGAAGGTGCGGATGTATTCACTTTTGCAGATGACCAGCTAAGCTCGCTTGCAGCGGCCGGAGCGATTGATCCGGTTGGGAAAGAAGAGATTAAGGACAGTGCCCTGCCGGCAGCTGTGGAGGCAGCCTCTGTGGGAGATACGCTGTATGCATATCCGCTGACGGCGGATAACGGATATTTTTTATATTACAATAAAAAGTATTTTTCGGATAAACAGGTGGAGACGCTGGATGATATATTGAAGGTTGCGGCGGCTGAGAATAAATTGTTTGTGATGGATTGGTCCTCGGCCTGGTATGTATACTCTTTTTTCGGGAATACAGGGCTGGAGATCGGACTTAATGACGACGGGATTACCAATTACTGCACATGGAACAAGTCGGACGGGGATATTAAGGGAACCGATGTTGCGCGCGCCATGCTTGATATCGCAGGGAGCCGCGGATTTGACAGCCGGACAGATGAGGAATTTCTTAGCGGGGTGAAAGACGGTTCTGTCATTGCGGGTGTCAGCGGAGTGTGGAATGCAGTGGCGATCGGGGAAGCCTGGGGAAAGGATATGGGAGCATCTAAGCTGCCGTCCTATACATGCGACGGACGTCAGGTGCAGATGGCTTCCTTTTCAGGGTGCAAGCTGATTGGCGTAAATGCGTATTCAAAGCACCCTGTATGGGCGGCGAGGCTTGCAGAGTGGATTACGAACGAGGACAACCAAACGCTCAGGTTTGAGATGCGGGGCCAGGGCCCGTCTGACCTTAAAGTGGCAGACTCTGAAGAAATCAGGCAGTCTCCTGC
Source organism: uncultured Dorea sp. (assembly GCA_910578455.1). Classification (GTDB taxonomy): domain Bacteria; phylum Bacillota; class Clostridia; order Lachnospirales; family Lachnospiraceae; genus MD308. The sequence goes on along the minus strand of CAJTQA010000033.1, from coordinate 29,716 downwards.
AATCGCTGCCCTGCTGGAACAGTCGGAATACGCCCAGCTGCAGCGGGTGGGCGGAAAATTCTGGGATCCGGTCTCAGAGTTTGCAGGAAATATGGCCGCGGGAAATCCTTCCGGGGAAAGCCTGCAAAAGCAGCTCGACAAGATGTCAGAGAATGTCTGCGGAAGATAAGCTATATGTTGAAAGGAACTGTGGAATAAGATGAAGAATAAGCTCAGCATACAACAGCGTCTTATACTTCCCATTATCCTTTTGGGGGCCGTGGCGCTGATATCGAATATTTTATCAGTTTTCAGTGTTAATAATGTGAATTCGAATGCCTCGAAAATTGTAGATAATTACATGGTTGGTTCGGAACTCCTCCAGAATATCCGCCACACGACTACAAATATCCATAAGATGGCATTGTCCCATATCGTTGCGACGGATTATGACACGATGATCAGCGTAGTGGCGCAGATAAAGGAACAAGAAGAGATATTGGAGGCATACTTAGAAGAATATGAAAAATATGTGGCGGAGGATGAAAAGGAAATTTACAGTCAGCTGCTGAATAATTATGATTCTTTTAAACATTCTCTGGTCTATCTTGTATGTGCCAGTGCAGACAGCAAGACGCAGGACGCGTATGCCTATGCAAATGGTGATGTGGCGGCCTTTGGCGCGGCAATTGAAAGTAATACGGATGAGCTGTATGCGGCTGTCAGCGAGAGGACTGACAATGCGAGGAAAAGGCTCCTTTTTGTCTATATCGTGTCTCTCGTCATCGTGGCTGCGGCTATTGTGACATGTGCAGTTTTAGTGATGGCGGCTGTCAGGATTATAAAAAAATATGTGATTACGCCGATCAAGGGAGCCGTGCATACGCTCCAGGACAGCTCGGAGAGGCTTGACGGGGTGGCAGGCGAGGTGCTTAAGCGTACACGGACGTCGGAGGAAAGCGCGGGGGGCCTGTCTTCTCTGACAGAATCGCTGTCCGGCTCTATTCAGAAGGTGGCGAATAATGCTGCGAATATCAACAGGAACGCTGCAGACATCAAGGTGGATGTCCAGGATATGGCAGAGGAGTGCGGTGCAATTACCGAGTATTCTTCCGGGATGAAGGTGCGCGCCAGCGAGATGGAGGAATTTGCCCAGACAAACACAGAGATTATCCGGAAAAAGGCGGCGGATATCCTGGAAGAGCTTGGGGAGGCGATCAAGAACAGCAAGAGCGTCGATCAGGTGAACAGCCTGACGAAGGATATCGTAGCGATTGCATCGACGACGAACCTAATTGCGCTTAACGCTTCCGTGGAGGCGATGCGGGCCGGCGAGGCGGGAAACGGCTTTGCGGTGGTGGCAGGAGAGATTAAGACACTGGCGCGTTCCTGCGGAGAAACGGCGGAACGGATACAGGAGGTCAATGAGGTAGTTACCAGCGCGGTGTACAATCTTTCCAGGCACTCGCAGGATATGGTGGACTATCTGAACGATACGATCCTGACGGAATTCCAGGAATTTGTAAGCTCAGGCAGGAAGTATAAAGAAGATGCGGATTACGTAAAAGAAAAGATAGACGCGTTTAACAGCCGGACAGACAGGCTCAGCAATTCCATGACAGAGATAGCGGATTCCATCGGGAGCATCACAAAGGCAATCGATGAGGGCGCCGCCGGGATTACAGGCGCGGCGGACAGCACGAAAGGGCTGGTGGACGACATAGCGGATATCGCTGCGCGCATGGATGTGAACCGGGAGATTGTGGTAGAGCTGAAGAAACAGATGGAAGTATTTGCGGATTTTTAATGCAGGGAGTAAGGAAAACCCAGATTTTACAGGATTTAGGGAATTTAGAGCCAAAAAATAGAAAAGATACTTGAATTTTTGTATGAGATTTAGTACAATACCAAGTAGTTGATGATTCTTTAACAATGTTAGAGTCGTCAAGAAGGCTGTGTAACCAGTTAATAAAACTTTTAGGAGGAATTTAATCATGGCAGTAAAAGTAGCGATTAATGGATTTGGACGTATTGGACGTCTTGCATTCAGACAGATGTTCGGAGCAGAGGGATACGAGGTAGTTGCGATCAACGATTTGACATCACCGAAGATGCTCGCGCACTTACTTAAGTACGATTCTTCTCAGGGCAAATACGCTTTGGCTGACAAGGTAGAGTCTACAGAGGATTCTATCATCGTTGACGGAAAAGAGATTAAGATTTATGCAAAGGCTAACGCTGAGGAGCTTCCATGGGGCGAGATCGGTGTTGACGTAGTTCTTGAGTGTACAGGTTTCTATACATCCAAGGAGAAAGCATCTGCTCACGTTAAGGCAGGCGCTAGAAAGGTTGTTATTTCCGCACCGGCTGGAAACGACCTTCCGACTATCGTTTACAACGTAAACCATGACACGCTGAAAGCAGAGGATACAGTTATTTCTGCAGCTTCCTGTACAACAAACTGCCTGGCTCCTATGGCTAAGGCTCTTAATGACCTTGCTAAGATCAAATCCGGTATCATGTGCACGATCCACGCTTACACAGGCGATCAGATGACACTTGACGGACCGCAGAGAAAGGGCGATTTAAGAAGATCCCGTGCGGCGGCAGTTAATATCGTTCCGAACAGCACAGGCGCAGCCAAGGCAATCGGCCTTGTTATCCCGGAACTGAACGGCAAGCTTATCGGCGCTGCTCAGCGTATTCCTACACCGACAGGCTCTACTACGATCCTTACAGCAGTTGTTGAAGGCAATGTAACGGTTGACGAGATCAATGCAGCTATGAAAGCGGCAGCTACAGAGTCCTTCGGATATAACACGGACGAGATTGTATCCAGCGATATCATCGGTATGAGGTTTGGTTCCCTGTTCGATGCTACACAGACAATGGTATGCCCATTAGACAACGGCACGACAGAGGTTCAGGTAGTATCCTGGTATGACAATGAGAACTCTTACACAAGCCAGATGGTAAGGACAATCAAGTACTTCTCAGAATTAGGATAATTATTTCCTTAGAAACAAGACTCAGCCAAGGGTCCGGTCTTTTGGACCGGGCCCTTTTACCATTCATTTTATTTATGATACCTTATATTTTACAGGAGGCAATGTATTATGCTTAATAAAAAATCGGTTGACGATATCAATGTAAAAGGCTTAAAAGTTCTTTGCAGATGTGATTTTAACGTGCCGCTCATTGACGGAAAGATTACAGATGAGAACCGCCTTGTGGCAGCTCTTCCGACAATCAAGAAACTGGTTGCGGACGGCGGGAAGGTAATTCTCTGCTCCCACCTTGGAAAGCCGAAGGGAGAGCCGAAACCGGAGCTTTCTCTTGCGCCGGTAGCAGTTCGCCTGTCTGAGCTTCTTGGACAGGAAGTGAAGTTTGCCGCAGATGCAAACGTAGTGGGCGAGAATGCCAAGGCTGCAGTTGCAGCTATGAATGACGGAGATGTTGTCCTTCTTGAAAATACACGTTACCGCGCAGAGGAGACAAAGAACGGAGAGGCGTTCAGCAAAGACCTTGCATCCCTCTGCGACGTATTTGTAAATGACGCGTTCGGAACCGCGCACCGGGCGCACTGTTCCAACGTGGGCGTGACACAGTTCGTTGACGCGGCGGCAGTGGGATATCTCATGCAGAAAGAGATTGACTTCCTTGGAAATGCGGTAAACAACCCGGAGAGGCCGTTCGTGGCTATCCTTGGCGGAGCAAAGGTTTCCAGCAAGATTTCCGTAATCGAGAACCTTCTTGACAAGGTGGACACGCTGATCATCGGCGGAGGCATGTCCTATACGTTCAGCAAGGCACAGGGAGGCAGCGTAGGCGGGTCTCTTCTTGAGGCTGACTACTGCGAGTATGCGCTTAACATGCTGAAAAAAGCAGAGGAGAAAGGCGTGAAGCTGCTCCTTCCTGTCGATACGGTTATCGCAGATGATTTTTCAAATGATGCAAACTCTAAGGTTGTGACCTCCGGCGAGATTCCGGACGGATGGCAGGGGCTTGACATCGGGCCGAAGACAGTTGAGATATTCTGCGAGGCAGTGAAAGACGCGAAGACTGTTGTATGGAACGGGCCGATGGGATGCTTTGAGATGCCGAAGTTTGCCACAGGCACAGAGGCAGTAGCAAAAGCATTGGCTGATACCGAGGCTGTGACGATCATCGGCGGCGGAGATTCCGCAGCAGCAGTAAACCAGCTGGGATATGGCGACAAGATGACCCATATCTCCACAGGCGGCGGAGCATCCCTTGAGTTCTTAGAGGGCAAAGAGCTGCCAGGCGTAGCAGCGGCAAATAACAAATAATTTTTTGGAGGAATTTTAAAATGGCAAGAAGAAAGATTGTTGCAGGCAACTGGAAGATGAATAAGACACCGAGCGAGGCAGTTGCTTTAGTTGAAGAATTAAAACCGTTAGTGGCAAGCGAGGATGTTGACGTAGTATTCTGTGTTCCGGCTATCGACATCATCCCGGTTGTTGAGGCATGCAAAGGCTCCAACATCCAGGTTGGCGCTGAGAATATGTATTTTGAGGAGAGCGGCGCCTACACAGGCGAGATCGCTCCGGCAATGCTTGTGGATGCAGGCGTAAAATACGTAGTTCTCGGACATTCTGAGAGAAGAGAGTATTTTGCGGAGACAAGCGAGACCGTAAATAAGAAGATGCTGAAAGCTTTTGAGCACGGCATCACGCCGATCATGTGCTGCGGTGAGACATTGGAGCAGAGAGAGCAGGGCGTGACCATGGACTTTATCCGCCAGCAGGTGAAAGTTGGTTTCCTGAATGTTACGGCAGATCAGGCGAAAGAGGCAGTTATCGCTTATGAGCCGATCTGGGCGATCGGAACGGGAAAGACCGCTACGACAGAGCAGGCTGAGGAAGTGTGTGCAGGAATCCGAGCATGCATTGCTGAGATTTATGATGATGCTACAGCGGCTGCTATCCGCATCCAGTACGGCGGGTCTGTAAACGCAGGGAATGCGGCGGAGCTGTTTGCACAGGCTGATATCGACGGCGGTCTTGTAGGCGGCGCGTCACTGAAGGCTGACTTCGGAAAGATTGTAAATTACAAGTAAAGAAAGTGCCGGTATCAGGCATGAAAAAGCCGCCTATTTTTGCTGGCGGCTTTTTCGGAGTATAAGAGTTTTTCTGATTGAAAGTATGAAGGAGATTAAGAAAATGGGCAAAAAACCAACGGTTTTAATGATATTAGATGGTTATGGGCTGAATGAGAATACTGCCGGAAATGCGGTGGCGGAGGGCGAGACTCCGGTTATGGATAAGCTGATGGCAGAGTGTCCGTTCGTTAAGGGCAACGCAAGCGGACTGGCGGTAGGGCTTCCGGACGGGCAGATGGGAAACTCTGAAGTAGGCCATCTGAACATGGGTGCGGGACGCATCGTGTATCAGGATCTGACGAAGATTACGAAATCTATTCAGGACGGCGACTTTTTTGAAAATAAAGCGCTCCTTGCCGCATGTGAAAATGCGAAGGAGCATGACACCGCCCTCCACATGTTCGGCCTTGTGTCTGACGGCGGCGTACACAGCCACAACACACATATTTACGGACTTTTGGAGTTGGCGAAGAGACAGGGACTTAAGAAAGTTTATGTACACTGTTTCTTAGACGGGCGTGACACGCCCCCGGCTTCCGGGAAAGAATATGTGGAAGAGTTAGCGGCAAAGATGGAAGAGATCGGTGTCGGTGAGGTTGCTACTGTGATGGGGCGTTACTATGCCATGGACAGGGATAACCGCTGGGACCGTGTGGAGAAAGCTTACCGCGCCATGGTTTACGGCGAGGGCGAAACGGCGGCGAGCGGGCCGGAAGGCATCCAAAACTCATACGATAAGGATACTACGGATGAGTTCGTGCTGCCTACCGTTGTGATGAAAGATGGCGCTCCGGTTGCCACGATTAAGGACAATGATTCCATTATCTTCTTTAACTTCCGCCCGGACCGCGCAAGGGAGATTACGAGAACTTTCTGTGACGATGGATTTACCGGATTTGACAGAGGAGCAAGGATCCGGACGACCTATGTATGCTTTACAGAGTACGATGTGACGATTCCGAATAAGCAGGTTGCTTTCGTAAAGGAAGAGATTACCAACACATTTGGAGAGTTCCTGGCAAAGAACGGCCTTAGGCAGGCGCGTATCGCAGAGACGGAAAAATACGCACATGTGACCTTCTTCTTCAACGGCGGCGTTGAGGAGCCGAACGAGGGAGAGGACAGGATTCTTGTGAATTCTCCGAAGGTTGCCACCTATGATCTGAAACCGGAGATGAGCGCCTACGAGGTATGCGATAAACTTACCGGGGCGATTAAGTCCGGGGAGTATGACGTGATCATCATCAACTTTGCCAATCCGGACATGGTAGGGCATACCGGCGTTGAGGAGGCTGCCATCAAGGCGATAGAGGCAGTGGATGAGTGCGTGGGAAAGGCAGTGGACGCAGTGAAGGGAACGGGCGGGCAGATGTTTATCTGCGCGGATCACGGCAATGCGGAGCAGCTTATTGACGATGAGACAGGGGAGCCGTTTACCGCCCACACTACCAATCCGGTTCCGTTCATTCTTGTGAATGCTGACCCGGCATATAAGCTCAGGGAGGGCGGATGCCTGGCAGACATCGCGCCGACGCTTATCGAGATGATGGGGTTAGAGCAGCCTTCAGAGATGACCGGGAAGTCTCTGCTTGTAAAGTAGAAGGATAATAAAGAGGCGAGATTAAGAACAAAGATAAAAGACAAGAGGGCTGTCCGGCGGCGGGCAGCCTTCGGTGGTTTGGGGATCTTAAGCTGTACCGGGAAAAGGAGATGCGGATGAATATTTTAATTGTGGAGGATGAACCTGTCATTTCCGTGCAAAATCAGATGTGCCGGTTATTTTCCTCACAGGACGGCCGGACTCTTTGGATGAGCTTAACGGGATGCTGAGGGGAGGGGACGATTACATCACGAAACCTTTCAATCCCCCGATACTGCTGGCAAGGATAGCGGCAGTTTTAAAGCGGACAAGGAAAAATAAAGAAAATGAGGCAGCGCTGCTGAAATATAAGGGCGCAGAGCTTGACCTTGCAAAGGCTATCGTCAGTTTTAGGGGAAAAACAGCAGAGCTTTCAAAAAATGAGATGAAAATGCTGCACCTACTTATACGCAGACAGGGAGAGATTGTGCCGAGGGCGGACATGATAGAATATCTGTGGGATAATCAGGTTTTTATTGATGACAACAGTCTGAGCGTTAATATGACCCGCCTAAGGAACAAGCTGAATGATATCGGAGCCTGCGGCTTTATTGAGACAAAGAGAGGGATGGGGTACCGCATATGACGTTTGCAGAGTATATAAAGGATAAAGCTTTTCTGCTTGCGCTACATCTTTCCTGCATGTTCCTGCTCTTTGGATTTCTCATTGCAACAGAGTATCCGGCAGGGTTCTGCGTACTGATCGCAGTTTGCTGGGCGTTGATCGCATCCGCGTTTTTCGGGTTGGATTATTGCAGAAGGCGGAGCTATTTTTCGGAAATGTCAAAGATTTTGGAGCAGATGGATCAGCGCTATCTTCTGGGGGAGATGATGCGGGATTCCTTAAGGCTTGAGGACAGGCTTTACCGGGAGATGATACGGTCTTCCAACAAGTCTGTTATCGAGAAGATACGCGCTGCCGAGCAGGAGAAAAAGGAGTACCGGGAGTTTATCGAAAGCTGGGTGCATGAGGTAAAGGCTCCGATTACAGGAATCTCCCTAATCTGCGGGAACAACCGGGGAGAGATTGCCGGAAAGATACAGCTAGAAAACAGCAAGATTGAAAATTGCGTGGACATGGCGCTCTACTATGCAAGGTCAGATGAAGTGTACAAGGACTATATGGTACGGAACACAGACCTTTCGGAAGTTGTTTCGGACATTCTTGTGCTTATTCAGCTTTTTGTCAAAGGTGAACACGGTTTCGCCGTTCAACGAGTGGTAGGCGACCAGTAGGCATGCATTATACTTAAATGTATACCATGGAGGATCTAGTACATATTATATTTTTAGTGCATCAGTAGTTCCTACAGATTCACCATACATTTCTTTTGCGGGTACAGCCTATTAAAAAGAGGTTGCAGATTAGTCAGTAGTCTTATATAATTGTAGTATGAAACTGTGATGTTTTTAACAAAACATTGCAGTTTTGCTATAACTATATGTTTTAATATATGAGAGGAAAATGGAGAAAAAATGGAGAAAAAATACAGAAAAAGAGTATATTTATGTATTAGCCTATTTGTTATTTGCGTTTTGGCGGGAGTTATAGTAAATAATCTTATATTTGCTGATGATATCGAATATGAAAGTTTTAATGCAGAACATGAAACTGATATGAATAAAAAGGAAGATTACCAAAAGGCTGATTTAGAAAGGATGTTACAGGATACTATCCAAGAGATAGCTGAAGGAAGCGACCCTTTGGTCAGCATACATAATTATGATTTAACAGATCATTCAGAAACTACTGTGAATGTAACATTACATACAGAGTCGTATAATGAAATTTCAGAAGAATCACGAATAGCAATCGAAAATCTGATAATAGGAAGTTTCAATGGAATCTTGAAAGATAATATTTCTATAGATATAGAATACACTGAAGGATAAAACAGATTGGGGAGAGGATTAGGAGAAACAGCGTATTGTTTATGATGTCTTTATCGGGTTCTGCTGTTTTATCCTTTATATATTGATATGCCCGATTGCAAGAAGATTTTTTACTGTAAAGTGGCGGTATAATATTTTGAAGCTGGCCTTACTTTTTTTCTTGTTTCCGTTCCCTTGTTTTAAGTATAAAATCAAGGAATATATCACTGCTATCCCTTTGTTGAAGTTTCCGTCAGATCTTTCTACAAAACGATATTATTTTTCTGATTTGATTATACATTTAGAAAACGATATCTATGTATCTCATAATATAAAAAAAAGAATGGTTTATCTTATTTTTGCAGGAGGTGTATGATGAAAGTGTATGGCACGTACTTTTTTGATTTGGACGGAACGATTACGGATTCTTCTCTTGGGATTACGAATTCGGTAATGTATGCGCTTAAGAAGTTTGGCATTGAGGAGGGCGACCGGAGGAAACTGTACAAGTTTATCGGGCCGCCGCTTACAGGCTCATTTAGGGAATATTACGGGTTTTCTGAGGAGAAAGCCGCGGAGGCGGTGAGATATTACCGGGAGTATTATCAGGATCGGGGGATTTATGAAAACCGGGTGTACGATGGATTCGAGGAGATGCTTAAGGCGCTTAAGGCGGCAGGGAAGAACCTTGTGGTGGCGACTTCCAAACCGGAGCCTTATGCAAGGGAGATTATTGATTATTTTAAGCTTTCGGGATATTTTGACTATGTGGCGGGAATGGAGCTTGACGGCGGGAGGGGAACGAAGGCGGAAGTGATCCGCTACGCCCTTTCTGCCTGCGGGATCGAGGATAAGTCAGGGGTTCTTATGGTAGGCGACCGGGAGCATGACGTGTTTGGCGCAAAAGATGCCGGAGTGGACTGCCTGGGGGTGCTGTACGGCTTTGGGAGCCGTGAGGAGCTTGAGCGGGCCGGGGCGGATTATATCGCAGAGACGGTGGAAGAGATAGGCCGGATGAAATATGTGAGATAATATGGGGAGGAATAGGAAGATGAAATTATTTCAGGAGAAACCGATCGTGGAAAAATACAGCCGGGCGAAAGATTTTGTTTCGGAGTACGGGATTGGGAAAGGGGATTTTATCCTTGCCAGCAAAGGGGTGTATGAGAAGTATTTTGCGCCGCTGGGGCTTGAGGCGCATGTGGAGTACAAGGGCAAGTACGGCCAGGGGGAGCCGACAGACAGGATGATTGACGCACTCCTTTCGGATTTCCGGAAGGCCGGGTGTGAGCGGATTGTCGCCATCGGGGGCGGGGCGGTCATTGACATGGCGAAGATTCTGGTGCTTGGCGGGGACGTTGGGGCGGAGCAGTATTTTCGCAGGGAGGTTCCTTTAAAGAAGGTCCGCAAGCTGATCGCAGTGCCTACCACCTGCGGCGCAGGCTCGGAGGTGTCCAATGTGTCCATTGCGGAGATTTCCGGCATGAGGAGCAAGCTGGGCCTTGCGGCGGATGAGATCTATGCGGATGCGGCGGTGCTCATACCGGAGCTTTTGACGGAACTTCCGTACTTTTACTTTGCAACCAGCGCCATAGACGGGTTTATCCATGCTATTGAATCTTTTGTGTCGCCCAGGGCGAATCTCTATACGGAGATGTTCAGCCAAAAAGCCATGGAAATGATCCTGGCGGGGTTTGGGCGGATTCTCTCAGAGGGAGAGGAGGCGAGGAAGGAGCTTTTGGATGATTTCCTGACGGCAAGCAACCTTGCAGGAATCGCCTTTGGCAATGCAGGAACGGGGATGGTGCATGCCATGTCCTATCCTTTGAGCGGAAAGTACCATGTGGCCCACGGGGAGGCAAACTATCAGTTTCTGACAGCGGTGTTTGGCTTTTACCAGAGAGAATGCCCGGAGGGGAAGATCAGGGAGCTGAACCGTTTTCTTGGGAGGATTCTTGGCTGCGGGGAGACGGCGGTGTATGATGAGCTGGAGCGGCTGTTTGACCGGATTATCGCCAGGAAGAAACTGAGGCAGTACGGCATGGCGGAATCTGAGATCTGGGAGTTTGCGGCCAGCGTGGAGAAAAGCCAGGGAAGGCTTTTGAATCAGAGCTATGTGAGGCCGTCGGCAGAGCAGATGGCAGAGGTGTACCGGAAATTGTGGTAGGGATATTTTACTCCTTTGTATAAAATAGCGGTTAAATCGCACAGGTGGAAAGTTTTGTGTAAACGGAGAACGGGCATGGATATTAAGGAATTGGAGATTTTTCATACAATCGCGCAGGAGAGAAGTATTAAGGGGGCGTCTAAGCTGCTCTATATGACGCCGCAGGGTATCAGCAAGGTTGTGAAGAACCTGGAGGCGGAGCTTGAATGCAGATTGTTTTTACGCAGCAGCCAGGGAATGGCGCTGACAGAGAGCGGGGAGAGATTGCTTTCCTACGCGGAGAGAGAGATTATGGAATATTACAACATGAAAAAAGACATTCTGCATATTGAGCAGTGTAAAAACCGTTTAGTAGATCTTCTGTCGGCATATGGTATCTTGCGGCTGGTGACGCCAGACTGCATCACAGCTTTCCGCGCCGCACACCCGGAAATAGATTTTCAATACCGGGAGTATCCGGATCTGCAGGCTGAGCGGCTATTTGCTGAGAAGGAGGGGAACGTGGCGTTCTCTATTGGGAAATTTGATGAGACAGCCTATGATGTGGTGCCGCTTGAAACATTTCCCATAAAATTGCTTGTGAATGAAAGGCATCCTCTGAGCAGGCGTGAGAGTGTGGCTATAAAGGATATTGAAGGGGAGCCACTTTATATTGAGAGCAGCCAGTTTGTCATTTACCACTTGATTGTGGGAAAATGCAGGGCGGCTGGGTTTGAACCTAATGTGGTGTTTGAGACCAGCGGGTTCAGTCTGTGCCATAAAATGGTGAAGGCTGGGAAAGGGATATCTGTCACTGTGGACTTTGTGTATGATGACATGAAGGGCAGCGGCATGAAACTGATTCCTTTTTCGGATGATGTGTATGAGTGGAATGCATGTATGATTACTCGGAAAGATGAGGCGGAAAATAAGGCAGTACAGATTTTCTGCAGGCATGTGGAGGAGTGGATTGAGAAAATCCGCCGGGGGGAGATTATACGATGAGGGATGCTGCAGGTTTTGTAGAAATATCTGTAAAATTATAGGGAGGCAGACATCACTGATTCGTTGACATACAGCAACAAATCGTTTCATAGAGACCGGATTTTCTGCGGAATGAACAAATCTCTTCTGCGGCATGTCCGGTCTTTTTGTGTGTTATTTTTGGATTATTGAAAAAAAGAATATATAAATGCATTTATAGAAATTAACAATTTTTATTTGTGAATAAATATGTTTATTATAGAGACAAAGAAAAAAACAGGTTCTGATTGTTTCTATGAGGGAATCTTAAGATATTTGCTTATAGAGAAAAAGACGGCAGGACAAAGGAGGAATATTAAAATGATGAATGTAAAGATTGGGGCAAAAGAGGTAAGCTTAAAGAAGGTTCAGAAGGATGCTGAAGATTCCTACAGAGGAGGTTTTTTCTGCTGTGAGGCAGTGATGGACGCAATCCGCTCAAATTTTGAGATTGACGTTCCAAAAGAGGTTATCGGCATGGCATCAGCGATGTCTGTGGGCGCTGGGCGTTCCGGCTGTATGTGCGGCGCGCTGAATGGTGGGATCCTTGCCCTTGGCATGGTGTTTGGGAGAACGGAGCCATTAGGTCCGAAGGATCCAGATGTGAATAAATGCATGTCATACTCAAATGAGCTGCACAACTGGTTTAAGGAGAACAATAAAAAGAATGCGGTTTGCTGCAGGGTGCTTACAAGGGAATTTGACATGGGAAAGGGCGAGCATAAGGAGCAGTGCATCTGGTTTACCGGACTTTGCGCGTGGAAGGTGGCCGAGATTATGTGCAGGGAGCTTGGAATTGCGAACAGGGACGATGCAGAATAAAAAAGACTAATTCAGGAAAAATATATTGCAAGAATGAGAGAAAAGAGGTAAAAAAATTGAGAAATATAATTCAAAGAATACCGGTTCCTCTCTGTGGCGTGATGCTTGGAACAGCGGCTTTGGGTAATCTTTTACAAAGCTACTCGGAAGGAATCCGATATGTCTGCGGAGTGTTTGCGGCGTTTCTTCTGGTACTGGTGCTCTTAAAGCTGATAATGTTCCGGGAAAATGTGAAAGAGGATATGAAAAACCCCATCATGGCGAGCGTGGCAGGAACGTTTCCTATGGCTTTGATGATATTGAGTACGTATATAAAACCTTTTATCGGACAGGCTGCGTTTTATATCTGGATACTGGCGATTGCTTTGCATATTGTGTTGATTGTTTGGTTTACGGTGAAATTTATTGTAAAGATTCAGATGCCCAAGGTATTTGCAAGCTATTATATCGTATATGTGGGGATTGCGGTAGCAGCGGTTACTGCTCCGGCATATGAAAAGCCGGGAATCGGCGCTGCAGCATTCTGGTTTGGGTTTGTAAGCCTTATTGTGCTGATGGTGTTGGTGACTTACCGCTATGTGAAATTTAAGGAGGTTCCGGAACCGGCAAAGGCGTTGATCTGTATCTATGCAGCTCCGGCAAGTCTTTGCATTGCGGGGTATGTGCAGTCGGTAACGCCGAAGTCAAAAGGATTTCTGCTGGGGATGCTTGCTGTAGCGACAATACTTTATATTTTTGCGCTTGCCAAAGCGGTATTGTACCTTAAGTTTTCATTTTACCCCAGCATGGCGGCGTTTACATTCCCATTTGTGATTAGCGCTATTGCGACAAAGCAGACGGCAGCCTGCCTGATGAATATGGGAAGTCCGATGCCGGCGCTTAAGATGGCAGTGGTAGTTGAAACAGTGATTGCGGTGCTGTTTGTGGCATATGTGTATATGAGATTTATAATGGCGATATTTGGAGGGAAAAAGTAGGGTGGAATTATAAAGACAGCCTGCCAGTGAGTTTAGGTTCATTGGCAGGCTGATTCATTTCTCTCAAGTTAGGAAACTTTTCGGTATTCTTTCATGTTTAATCATTGTATGTTACAATGTAAATAACATGGAGGAAACAAAAGATGATCATACAATATAAAATATCAGGGGAAGGCAAGGAGGCGCTCATTCAGGTCATACGCTCCGCAAGGAAAAGCATTGGCTTGGAAGTTAGGGCGGGCGGAGAAGTATTTGCAAGGATACCGGGAAGGCTCTCAGACCGGGAGCTTAAAAAGTTTTTAGAAGAGCATAAAGGGTGGATATTCGATAAAGTGCGTCTTTCCAAGGAGAGGGAAGAAAAGAGGAAGGCAGTTGACGCGCCTCGGCTAGGGGAGATGACGGCGGCGCAGACTGTGAGGATGAAGGAAAGATTTCTTGAACGGGTGCGGCATTACAGCGGCTTAATGGGGGTTGCCGTCGGAAGGGTAACGGTGCGGAGCCAGAAGTCACGGTGGGGGAGCTGCAGCGCGAAGGGAAACCTTAACTTTAATTATCTGCTCTATTTCCTGCCGGAGGAGCTTTTAGATTATGTGGTCGTGCATGAGTTGGCGCACAGAAGGCATATGAACCACTCAGGCGAATTCTGGGCGGAGGTGGGAAGATATTTTCCGGATTATAAGAAATGCAGGAGAGAGCTTAAGGAGATTAAGCTTCGGTCAGATTGAAGAAAGGGCAGATGTGTAAAAAGATATCCCTGGGGTATGCGAGGCATGCCGCAGGGATATCTATATGCTTATGGCTCCAGAGATTTGTGTGCTGTGGACAGCATAAGTTTCAGCCGGTTCAGCTGGTTTACTTCGCTGGCACCCGGGTCAAAGTCGATGGCTACGATATTTGACTCAGGGTGGCGCCTCCTCAGCTCTTTGATAACGCCCTTTCCTACCACATGGTTCGGAAGGCAGGCAAAGGGCTGCGTACATACGATATTAGGCGCACCGCTATGTATCAGTTCAAGCATCTCTCCGGTGAGGAACCATCCTTCCCCGGTCTGGTTTCCGAGAGAGACGATTTCAGATGCCATCTTCCCAAGCTCTTCAATCTTAGCCGGGGGATCAAAACGGCAGCTTTTCCTAAAGGCATCTGTGGCAGGTTTCCGGAGCCATTCCAAAAACCGGATCCCTAAGTTGCCCATCCGAGCCTTTGACTTCGCGAAACCTAGTTTCTCCGTTTTAAAATTCTGGTTGTAGAAAGAATAGAGCAGGAAATCTAATAAGTCTGGCACTACGGCCTCAGCGCCTTCGCTCTCCAGCAGTTCTACAAGATAATTGTTCGCCGCAGGGAGGAATTTTACGAGGATTTCCCCGACGATGCCTACCCGCGGTTTTTTCACGTCTGAAAGCCCGATATTGCGGTCAAAGTCTGCAATAATATCCTGGCATATTTTTTTGAATCTTCGCCTGGACGGATATCCTCCTGACAAAAAGTCCTGGCATATTTTTTTCCACTTTTCATGCATCGCGTTTGCGGAGCCGGGAACAGCCTCATAGGGGCGCGTCCGGTAAACGCATTTCATAAAGATATCGCCGAATATAATGGCGTACATCCCGCGGAGAATAAGGAGGGGCGTGAGCTTAAACCCCGGATTTTCTTCGAGTCCGCTTAAATTGACGGAGATTACCGGGATATGGGAATAGCCGGCTTTTTTCAATGCGCGTCGGATGAACCCGATATAGTTTGACGCTCTGCAGCCGCCGCCTGTCTGGCTGATAATGACGGCAATCCTGTCCGTATCGTACTGCCCGGAAAGGATGGCGTCCATAATCTGGCCCACAACCATGAGGGAAGGGTAACACGCGTCGTTGTTCACATATTTCAGCCCTACGTCAACCGCCCGTTTGTTGTCGTTTGGCAGGACCTCCAGATGGTAGCCGGAAGCATTGAGGGCAGGCTCCAGAAGCTCAAAATGGATAGGAGACATCTGGGGGCACAGAATGGTATACTGCTTACGCATTTCTTTTGTGAACGGCACTTTCTCAATGGAAGCCGGACGAATCTGCCGTGTTTCTTTTTTCTGTTCCCGCACCCGAATGGCGGCGAGAAGGGAGCGTATCCGGATTCTGGCCGCGCCCAAGTTGTTTACCTCGTCAATTTTCAGGGAGGTATAGATTTTATCGGAATTGTTCAAAATCTCGGCTGCCTGATCCGTGGTGACGGCATCCAGCCCGCAGCCGAAAGAGTTGAGTTGGATAAAGTCCAGGTTTTCCGTAGTCTTCACGTAGTTTGCCGCCGCGTAGAGGCGTGAGTGGTACATCCACTGATCCATAACATTGATCGGCCGTTCTACCGGGTTCAGGTGGGAGACGGAATCCTCTGTCAGCACGGCGATGCCATAGGAATTAATAAGCTCTGGCAGCCCGTGGTTGACTTCCGGGTCTATATGGTAGGGCCGCCCGGCAAGGACAATGCCCCGGTTCCCCGTCTTTTCCAGAAACGCGATCGTCTCCTCGCCCTTTTTTTGCATATCTTCACGGCAGGCCGTAAGCTCTGCCCATGCAGCGCGGACGGCGGAACTTATCTCGCTTTCCCTGATGCCGAACTTTTCCGACAGTTCCTGCGTAAGGCGCTCAGAGATCGTCTCCTCATTTTGCAGGGATAGGAAAGGGTGCATGAAGTCTACTTCACCGTTTATGATAGCGTCTATATTATTTTTTATGTTCTCCGGATAGGAGGTGACAATGGGGCAGTTATAGCAATTGTTTGCGTCTGCAAATTCCTTCCTCTCATAAGGAATGCTGGGATAGAAGATCCGTTTTGCCCCGTGTTCGATTAGCCACTGCACATGGCCGTGGGCGAGCTTTGCCGGATAACATTCCGATTCGCTCGGTATGGACTCGATGCCCAGCTCGTAAATCTTTCTGGTAGACGTAGGAGAGAGGAGGACGCTGAACTTAAGCTCGTTAAAAAACGTGAACCAGAACGGGTAGTTCTCATACATGTTGAGAACCCGCGGGATGCCGATGACACCCCTCTCTGCCTGCGTTTCGCTGAGAGGAGTGTAGTCGAAGTACCGTTTGAGCTTATACTCAAATAAGTTTGGCAGCTGATTGGCATTTTTTTCTTTGCCGAGCCCCCGCTCGCAGCGGTTTCCGGTTATGAATTTCCGCCCTCCGCTGAAGTGGCTGATGGTGAGCCTGCATGTATTGGTGCAGCCCCGGCATTTGGTCATGGTCGTAGAGTATTCCAGAGCCTCAATCTCTTCGATCGGGAGCATGGTAGTGCCTTTGCAACCGGAGTAGCGCTCCCTGGCAATGAGAGCCGCCCCGAAAGCTCCCATGATTCCTGCAATGTCCGGGCGGATCGCCTCGCAGCATGCGATTTTTTCAAAGCTGCGGAGGACGGCGTTGTTGTAGAAGGTGCCGCCCTGCACGACGATGTGGCGGCCAAGCTCCGACGCGTCGGACACTTTGATCACTTTGAAAAGCGCATTTTTTATGACAGAGTAGGCGAGGCCGGCGGAGATGTCAGATACGGCAGCCCCTTCCTTCTGCGCCTGCTTTACTTTTGAGTTCATGAACACGGTGCAGCGTGTGCCCAGGTCGATAGGGTCATGGGCAAATAATGCCTCGTGTGCAAATTCTTCCACAGAATAATTCAGAGACTTTGCAAAGGTCTCAATGAAAGAGCCGCAGCCGGAAGAGCAGGCTTCGTTGAGCTGGACGCTGTCAACGGTGTGGTTCTTGATCTTTATGCATTTCATGTCCTGTCCGCCGATGTCCAGGATGCAGTCTACGTCCGGCTCAAAAAAGGACGCGGCATAATAGTGCGCCACTGTTTCGACCTCGCCCTCATCCAGAAGGAGGGCAGACTTAATAAGCGCTTCGCCGTAGCCGGTGGAGCAGGAGTGGACGATATTTACGCCTTCCGGCAGCTGGCCGTAGATGTCTTTAATGGCGTTTATGGTAGTGCCCAGGGGGTCTCCGTCATTATTGTGGTAAAAAGAGTACAGGAGGGTTCCGTCGTCGCCTACCAAAGCGGCTTTTGTCGTGGTGGAGCCGGCGTCTATCCCAAGGAATGCGTTCCCCTGGTAACTTTTTAAGTCTTTAACAGGAACCTGGTGCTTATTATGCCGCTGTATGAAAGCATGAAAATCACTCTCCGACGCAAAAAGCGGCTCCATGCGGTCAACCTCGAAGTCCAGCTTGATCCTTCGCTCCAGCCGTTCCTGCATGGCGCGCAGGGAGATGTGAAGGTTCCTTTCTGAGTTCAGCGCCGATCCGATGGCGGCAAATAAATGCGAGTGTTTTGGCGCTACGGTGTGCTCGTCGTCCAGCTTTAACGTGCGGATGAAAGCATTCTTAAGCTCGGACAGGAAGTGCAGGGGGCCTCCCAGGAACGCCACGTGCCCCCGGATGGGCTTTCCGCATGCCAGCCCGCTGATGGTCTGGTTTACCACCGCCTGGAAGATGGACGCTGCCAGGTCTTCCTTTGACGCTCCTTCATTGATGAGGGGCTGGATATCGGATTTTGCGAATACGCCGCACCGGGCAGCGATAGAGTAGAGTGCCCGGTAATTTTTGGCATACTCATTAAGGCCGGAGGCATCGGTCTGAAGAAGGGATGCCATCTGATCGATAAAAGAGCCGGTTCCCCCGGCGCATACGCCGTTCATGCGCTGTTCCACGCTGCCGCCTTCAAAGTAGATGATCTTGGCGTCCTCGCCCCCAAGCTCAATCGCTACGTCGGTCTGGGGCGCATAATCCTGCAGGGCGGTAGAAACTGCAATGACTTCCTGGACAAAAGGCACGTCTAGATGCCTGGCGAGGGCAAGCCCTCCGGATCCGGTAATGACCGGGGAGGCATAGACTGCGCCAAGCTTGTAGGTCGCCCTCCCCAAAAGGTCGGAAAGGGTTTCCTGTATATTGGCAAAATGCCGTTCATAGTCAGAAAAGACTACATCGTTATTTATATCTAAGATCGCGATTTTTACAGTCGTAGAGCCAATGTCGATGCCCAACGTGTAGAATTCTTTCTTTCCCATGAAATATCTCTCCTTTTAACTCAACGAAATATTTTATGTGTGTGTTTACCTATTAAATGTGTTTATGGTTTATAGCCTGTAACATTATACGACAATTTTTTCAGATTGACAATCAACAAAATGTAACAAGAATATAAAAATGGCATTAAACTTTCGCAGTAGAATTGACAAACGTGTGATGAACAGGTAAAATCATCATATCGCATATCTTTTGAAAGTAAATTTTGGCAGTTTTACAGGAGTGAATTTTATGGACTGGATAAGTAAGCTTGAACGTAAATTTGGCAGGTACGCAATCCCGAACCTGATGACGTACATTATCGTCCTCTACGGTGCGGGATTTGTGCTGAATATGATTAATCCGATGTTTTACAGCGCATATCTGAGCCTGGACGCGCGCGCCATCCTGCACGGCCAGATATGGAGGATTGCCACATTTATTATAGATCCTCCGTCGGACAGCCTGCTCTGGATATTCTTTGCGCTGTCACTGTACTATTTTATCGGGAGGCAGTTAGAATATGCATGGGGAGCGTTCCGGTTTAACCTTTATTTCTTTTCCGGCATGTTTTTCCATGTGATCGCAGCGCTTTTTATTTATCTTGTGACGGGGCTCAGCATCCCAATGGGGAGCCATTACCTCAACATGTCACTGTTCTTCGTGTTTGCGGCGCTGTTCCCGGACGTGCAGTTCATGCTGTACATGATCATCCCGGTGAAGGTAAAGTGGCTGGCGCTTCTGGACGGCGTATATTTTCTGTGGGCGGTGATTCAGGCGATCCTTCCCGCTTACGGGGGAGACCCGCTGTACGGCATACTGTACAAGGCGAACGCAGTTGCGGCAATCGTCTCGATCTTTAATTTCCTTCTCTTTTTTATGGGGTCGAGGAATTTGAAACCATACGCGCCGAAACAGATGAAGAGGAAACATGAGTTTAAGAGAAATGTCAGACAGGCGCAGCGCGGAACGGGCGCATACGCAGGAGGGGCAAAGCACAGGTGCGCGGTGTGCGGAAGGACGGAGCTTGACGATCCGTCTCTGGAGTTCAGATACTGTTCGAAATGCAAAGGGAATTATGAGTATTGCCAGGATCATCTGTTTACACATGAGCATGTAAAATGATATGAATATGTAAAAAACGTCTGAATACTATGACCAGACGTTTTTTATTTCCAAAATTTTTGATATTTTTTTGTGCAGGTTGTCCTGAAAGAATGATTGAAAGATGCGGCAATTCAAAGTATAGTATTATAGAGAAGGAATTGTAAGAAAGGGCTGCCTGCCGCGGGCGGGCAGCGGAAAAAGAATTTAAGATAAAGGAGTGACGTCAGGAAAGATGAAAAAGACAAAAATCGTATGTACCATGGGACCGGGAACGAATGATCCGGAGATTGTGAGAAAACTGATCAGAGAAGGCATGGATATCGCACGCTTTAATTTCTCCCACGGAACCCACGAGGAGCAAAAGGCGCGCATGGACATGATAAAGCGGCTCAGGGAGGAAGAGAAAATTCCGGTTGCCATCCTTTTGGACACGAAAGGGCCGGAGATCCGCACCGGGGTGCTGAAAGACGGCAGGAAAGTCTCGCTCGAGACGGGGGAGATGTTTACATTATGTACAGAGGAGATTGAGGGAGACGAAACAAGGGTTTCCATAACATATGCAGGGTTGATTGACGATGTGCAGGTGGGCAGCACGATATTGATCGACGACGGCCTTATCGGGCTTGAAGTCCGGGAGAAGACCCGCAGCGAGATTGTGTGCAAGATTACAAACGGCGGTGAGCTGGGAGAGCGAAAGGGCGTGAACGTTCCAAACGTACCGGTGAGGCTTCCGGCGATTACCGAGAAGGACAGGGATGACATCAGATTCGGCGTGGAGCAGGAGATTGATTTTATCGCGGCGTCTTTTGTGCGGAATGCGGAGTGCATCCTGGAGATAAAGGCGTATTTAAGAGAGCTTGGCGCGCCGTATATCCCGATTATCGCAAAGATTGAGAACGCGGAAGGGATCCAGAACATTGACGAGATCATCCGCTGTGCGGACGGCGTCATGGTTGCCAGGGGAGACCTTGGCGTGGAGATTCCGGCTGAAGAAGTTCCGTACCTTCAGAAAGTGCTCATCCAGAAGTGCAACGACAACTACAAGCCTGTTATCACGGCGACCCAGATGCTGGACTCCATGATCCGCAATCCCCGCCCTACAAGGGCTGAGGTGACGGATGTCGCCAATGCCGTGTATGACGGAACGGATGCCGTGATGCTGTCGGGCGAGACGGCAAACGGGAAATATCCGGTAGAGGCCCTTCGGATGATGGTTCATATCGTTGAAAATACAGAAGAGCATTTAGACTATGACATGATGATGCACAAGTCGGAGGCTCACCATATGAAGAGCGCATCCAGCGCCCTTGGGTATGCTACCGTTTCTACGGCAAGGAACTTAAAGGCAAAATGCATTATCGCGCCGTCCATGTCCGGGGCGACGGCGAGGGTAGTGTCCAAGTTCAAGCCGAAGACGGATATCATCGGAGTAAGCCCAGACCAGGCATCTCTTCGGAGGATGCAGATCTACTGGGGCGTAAGGCCGATGAAATCCATTGAAGTCCGCACGACGGAGGACATCTGCAGCAGCGCCATTGAGCTGGTGTGTGCAAAGCAGATTGCGGAGACGGGAGATGTAGTAGTCTTAACGGCGGGAATCCCGTCGCCTGTGGTGGGGGGAAGGCAGGCAGGAGTCAGCAATATGATGAGGATTGCCATAATAGATTAAAAACAAGTGATTTTCAGGGCTTTCCGCGTTTCAGGGCGCGGGGAGCCTTTTGAAAATTTTATTGCATTTTTCCCATACATATATGATAATAAAACATGTATGCAGTTTTATGAAGAAAGGAGAAGTGATAAATGGAACAAAAGAAACTGATTGAATTTCGGGACATTGTAAAAAGCTTTGACGGCCAGATCGTGCTGAAAGGCGTGAACCTTGACATTTATGAGAATGAGTTTGTCACGCTTCTAGGGCCAAGCGGCTGCGGGAAGACGACGCTCCTTCGGATACTCGGGGGATTTCTGGATGCGGATGAGGGAAAGGTGATCTTTGACGGCGAGGAGATCAGCGACAAGCCTCCATACGAGCGGGAACTTAACACGGTGTTCCAGAAATACGCTCTGTTCCCACATCTGAGCGTGTATGAGAATATTGCCTTTGGATTAAAGATCCATAAGCTTGGAAAAGATGTCATCGAACAGAAAGTGATGAAGATGCTCAAGCTGATCGGGCTGGAGGGATTTGAAAATAAAAATACGACGCTGCTGTCCGGCGGGCAGCAGCAGAGGGTCGCTATCGCCAGGGCTCTTGTCAATGAGCCGAAGGTGCTCCTTCTTGACGAGCCCCTTGCTGCTCTTGACTTAAAGCTCAGGAAAGAGATGCAGTACGAGCTGAAACGGATTCAGCAGGAGGTGGGCATCACCTTTATCTTTGTCACCCACGACCAGGAGGAGGCGCTTACTATGTCCGATAAGATCGTCGTCATCAAGAACGGCGAGATCCAGCAGGTAGGAACCCCTCAGGAAGTCTATAACGAGCCTGCCAACAGGTATGTCGCAAACTTTATCGGGGAGAGCAACATCATCTCCGGAACGATGGCAGAGGACTATAAAGTACGTTTTGACGACATTACCTTTGACTGCGTAGATTTTGGTTTCAAGAAGGACGAGCCGGTGGATGTGGTCATCCGTCCGGAGGATATCGATATTGTGGACGTGAAGGATGGAAAGATGGCAGGGGAAGTGCTGAGCGTCCTGTTTAAAGGCGTTCATTATGAGATTATCGTGGAGACAGTTCCGGGTACGAAAGTGACGGTCAATATGCGCGTGACCCGAAACCATGATGTGACAAGCGAGGACGGGAAAGAAAAAATAAGCGCCACAAACTTTTATGTTGATTTGGAAGATGTGGGAGAGCTTGACGACAAGGAAGTCATCGCCCGGTCAAATGCACAGGCATGGGATCCCGAGACGGATGATTACATTTCCATTACGAAGATTGAGTATGACGTACAGGAAGAAGAGGGGCTGTACCCGGTGACCTTTTCCACGGCAAACGGCACAAGCATTGAGCGGACGATCTTTGTGGTGAACCAGCCTTTCGTGAAGAACGAGAAGGCAAACGAGGCGATCATGGCTTTTAATTTTATAAAATCAGTGGACGAGATTGTGGAATCCCAGGCGCTTGATACGGATATCAAGACATGGGCAAATGCCCAGGGATGGAAATTGAGCGACGAAGACCAGAGCGTGGACATCAGCGTGGATTATGATTTTGAGCCTGAAGAGGTGACGGAGGGAACGTACCAGATCACGTTCTCCACACCTGGACGGGAATTTAAGATTCATACCACGGATTATTCCGAGGAAGGCCAGGAGGTCGGACTGACATTTTTCCCGGAAGATATTCATGTGATGTCAAGGATGGTATTTTGATGAGGCGGTTTTCGCAGCTCGCAGTTCCCTACATTGTGTGGGCGGTGATGATGCTGGTGCTTCCCATGGCGCTTATCGGACTGTATTCGGTTACGCAGCCGGGCAACAGCATTATCTCGTTTTCCATAACGCTTGATCATTATGTCAAATTTTTTACCGACCCTGACTTTCTGATCATCCTATGGCGTTCTCTGTGGATTGCGGTAAAGACAACGGTTATCTGCCTTTTCATTGGGTATCCGGCAGCTTATTTTATTTCCCGGTGCAAAGAAAATGTGCAGAATATCCTCATCCTTGGCATCACGATCCCGATGTGGATCAACATGCTGGTGAGGACATATGCGTGGATCGGCATACTGAGCGACGGAGGGCCTTTCCAGAGGCTTTTAGGCTTTGCGGGGATTGGAGGGGGCGATGTTTTATATACAGAGGGGGCCGTGCTCCTTGGCATGGTGTATAACTTTCTTCCGTTTATGATCCTGCAGATTAATACGGCGCTCTGCAAGATGGACTATTCGCTCCTGGAGGCAAGCGCGGATCTGGGAGCCAACCCGGTGCAGACGTTTGGGCGCGTCACTCTGCCCTTGTCGCTCCCGGGGGTAATAAATGGCATCACCCTTGTGTTCCTTCCGGCGGTCAGCTCTTTCTTCATTCCGAAACTGCTGGGGGGAGGACAGTATTTCCTTATCGGAAACCTCATTGAAAACCAGTTTATTACGGTGGGAGAGTGGAACTTCGGCAGCGCGATCTCGATGATCATGGCGGCGGTGATGATGCTGCTCATGATGGCGGTCCATAGGGCGGAGCTACGCAACCAGGGAGGAAAGGGGGATGAGTCCTGATGAAAAAGAGAAGACGGCTGGCGGGAAAATCCCTGATGTTCCTGATGCTTGTGTTTTTTTACCTGCCGATCGTATACATGATCATATTTTCCTTTAATGACGGGAAGTCTCTTACGTCTTTTACCGGCTTTTCCCTGCGCTGGTACAAGAAAATGCTTGAATCCAGAGAGATGATGGAGGCTCTTTACACGACGTTTTCCGTTGCGCTGTTTGCGACCTTCATCTCCACGTTTGCCGGAACCATTGCGGCGATCGGGCTGAGCAAGTCAAAAAAAATCGTGAGGAATCTGATGGAGCAGGTTAACAACCTGCCTCTGATGAACCCGGAGATCGTGACTGCCATAGGGTTCATGCTTTTGTTTATCACCTTTCGGGTAGAGAAAGGGTATGCGACGATGCTGCTGGCTCATATTGCGTTCTGCATCCCATATGTGATGCTTTCGGTGATGCCGAAGATACGGTCTCTGGATCCGAACCTTGCGGACGCGGCCATGGATCTGGGGGCGACGCCCTGGCAGGCGCTGACGAAAGTCATTGTGCCGCAGATTACGCCCGGCATCATTTCGGGCGCGCTTATAGCGTTTACCATGTCGGTAGATGATTTTATCATATCTTACTTCGTGACTGGAAGCGGCGTGAAAAACTTAAGCATCATGGTCTATACGATGAGCAAGCGGGTCAATCCCAGCATTAATGCAGTCTCTACGCTGATGGTCGCGATCATCACGGTGGTGCTTGGAGTTGTGAATATTGTTCCTCTTGTGATGGCGAAACGGGAGAAGACCGATGAGATTGCAAAGAGGAAGATGCTGGTGCCGGCAGTGTGCTTTGCAGTAATCGCCTTGTTTTTTATTGGCGTGTTCCGGTTTGGGGCAGGCAAAGAGGAGCGTCCTTTCGAAGGACAGACGCTGTATGTGTACAACTGGGGAGAATATACGGGTGAAAACTTTATCCCTGACTTTGAAGAAAAGACAGGCGCCAAGGTAGTTTTGGAAAACTTTGATTCGAATGAGCAGATGTATATAAAGGTCGCTAACGGAGAGGCGTACGATGTGCTTGTTCCAAGCGATTACATGATCGAGCGCCTTATCTCGGAGGATTATCTGCAGAAACTTGACCATTCGAAACTGGACTGCATGGACAAGCTGACGGATGCGGTGAAGAATCTTTCCTATGACCCGGGAAATGAGTATTCTGTTCCTTACTTCTGGGGAACGGTAGGAATCGTCTACGACAAGACAAAAGTTGACATAGAAGACCTGGAGCGGGAAGGATACAATATCTTTCTCAATGAGAAGTACCGGGGAGACATCTATCTTTACGATTCGGAGAGAGACACCTTTATGATGGCTCTGAAGGCTCTTGGATATTCTATGAATTCGGAAAACGAAAAGGAGCTGGAGGAAGCGTATGAGTGGCTTGTGAAATGTGTGCAGACCATGGACCCGGAAATTGTGATGGATGAGATCATCGACAATATGGCGCAGGGAAGAAAGGCGCTGGGACTTGTCTATTCCGGGGATGCTACTTATGTGATCAGTGAAAACGAGAACATGGGTTATTTCCTTCCGGAGAGCGGCACTAATCTGTGGTCGGACGCCATGGTGATTCCGAAAAATGCAAAAAATCCTGAACTTGCCCATGCGTTTATCAATTTTGCCAGCGACTATGCGGGGGCTTATGACAATTCAAGCTATATAGGGTATACGTCGGCTAATAAGGAGGTTATGGAAGACCTTTACGGAGAGGGCGGCGAGTACGAGGGAATTGACGCGTACATCCCAAGGGATGGAAATGAGATGGATGAGATATTTTTCTATAATGAAGATACGAAAAAAGAGATAAGCAATCTCTGGAGCAAAGTGAAGATTGCGGCAAGCAATGCAGAATAGAAGAGTAGAGGCTTTCAAGAAATTTGTTGACAGATGTCGAAGAATGTCTTATAGTGTTCCTGCATAGAACTACTAGTGAAAAGGAGAGCCTTGCAATGGAAAGCAGTGCATTTTCTGAGCGTTTGATGGAGTTTGGCCTTACAAGGCAGGAAGCGGGAATCTACGAGTGCCTTCTGGAGGAAGGGAAAATTACCGGGTACGAGACGGCAAAAATTCTGGGGATTTCCAGATCCAACGCCTATAATTCTTTGGCGAGCATGACGGAGAAGGGGGCATCTTATCTGGCGGATGAAGGAACGACCAGAAAATATGTGCCTGTGCCCCTGGAAGATTTCTGCAAAAATTATATCCGCAGGCTGGAGGAGACAAAACAGTGGCTTTCGGCGCATGGGCCTTCAGAGAAACGACATGTGGAAGGGTACGTGACGATTGAGGGCGCAGCGAATATCCTTGATATGATACGGAACATCCTTTTCAGGGTAGAGGAGAGGGTATACATTTCCTGCACCAGGAATTATCTGCTGCTTTTGATTGACGAGATAGAGACGCTCATCAGGGCGCAGAAAAAAGTGGTGCTTATTACGGACCAGCCAGTTCACTTTGATATGGCGAGGGTGTATATCGGCGAGCCGAGAGAACGCAATATCGGCATTATTGCCGATTCCAGATATGTCATAACCGGAGAGTACGGGGAAGGCAGCATGAACACGTGTCTTTACTCGGGGCAGAAAAACTTTGTGGAGCTTTATAAGCGGATGCTTGCAAATGAGATTGAGCTTTTGGCGATCAAGGAAGAGCAGGAAAGCCTGCGCTGCGGGGCATGATATGGATCAGAAGGAGAATGAGGACATGAAGAAAATACCATTTGTTACTAAAGATCAGTTGGAGGAAATCACAAAAGAATATCCGACGCCTTTCCACCTTTACGACGAGAAGGGCATCCGGAGCAATATAAAGGAACTCAAGGAGGCTTTTTCCTGGAATGAGGGCTTTAAAGAGTATTTTGCGGTGAAAGCCACGCCCAATCCCTTTTTGATAGACATACTGCGGGAATATGGCTGCGGCTGCGACTGTTCTTCCTACACGGAGCTTATGCTTTCCGAGGCGATCGGGGCGAGAGGAGAGGACATTATGTTTTCTTCAAATGACACTCCTGCAGAGGAGTATCAGTATGCGGATAAGCTGGGGGCAATCATCAACCTGGATGACATTACCCATATTGATTTTCTGGAAAGGACAATCGGACGTATTCCGGAGACGATAAGCTGCCGGTACAATCCGGGCGGGCTTTTTAAGATCAGCAATGACATTATGGACAATCCGGGGGATTCCAAGTACGGCATGACCACGGAGCAGCTGTTTGAGGCATTTCATATACTGAAAGGAAAGGGCGTTAAAGAATTCGGCATCCATGCGTTTCTTGCCAGCAACACGGTGACCAATGAGTATTATCCGATGCTTGCAAAGGTGCTTTTTGAGACGGCGGTCAGGCTGCAGAAAGAGACGGGCGTGCATATTAAGTTCATTAACCTTTCCGGCGGAATCGGGATTCCCTACAGCCCGGATCAGGAGCCGAATGATATCCGCGCCATCGGAGACGGGGTGCGCCGGGTCTATGAGGAAGTGCTTGTTCCTGCCGGGATGGGGGATGTAGCGATCTACACGGAGCTTGGGCGTTTCATGATGGGGCCTTACGGCTGCCTCGTGACACGGGCAATCCATGAAAAACACACCCACAAAGAATATGTAGGGGTGGATGCGTGCGCGGTAAACCTGATGCGTCCCGCGATGTATGGGGCGTATCACCACATTACGGTCATGGGGAAAGAGGATGCGCCTCACAGCTTTAAGTATGACGTTACGGGATCCCTGTGCGAAAACAATGATAAGTTTGCCATAGACCGGATGCTGCCGAAGATAGATATCGGAGACCTCCTGGTTATCCACGACACGGGCGCACACGGATTTGCGATGGGATATAATTACAACGGAAAGCTCAGGTCGGCGGAGGTATTGCTGCGGGAAGACGGCAGCGCTCAGCTGATACGCAGGGCAGAGACCCCGGCAGATTATTTTGCTACATTTAACTGTTTCAAAATCGGGGAAAAGCTGTTATAATAGTAGAGGCAAAAATACTATATAACTATCAGGAGGAAGAGTTATGAAGGCAATGTTAAGAAAAAGCAGCTTGCTTGTTCTCGTTTTTGCAATGGCACTGGGAATGCTTGCTGGCTGCGGAATGAAACCTGAGGATGCGAAAGCGTACGTGCAGGCCACCCTGGATGCAGGCTACAAGGAGGATTTCGGCGAGTATACAAAGATTACCGAGTCCACGAAGGAAGAGGCGCAGAAACTTTTTGACAGCAACATTGATACGGTTACCAATTCCCTTGGCCTGTCGCAGTTCGGAGTATCGGAGGAGATGACCGAGAAGTACCGTGAGCTGCTTAAGGAGACATTTTCCAAGGCGAAGTACACTGTGGGAGATGTTAAAGAGACGGACGGCGGTTTTGAAGTAAAGGTAAGCGCAGAGCCGATGCAGATGTTTGTCGGCCTTGAGGATGCGCTGATCGGGGAGCTGGAGAAGAAAGTGAAGGAGTCAAAGGAAGACCTTGACGAGGCGGCTATCACTCAGCTCACAGTAGACATTCTTTATGATATCCTGAGTCAGAGACTTGCCGAAGTGACATATGGAGATGCACAGGAAGTCACTGTGCATGTCACTAAGAACTCTGACGGCGTATGGAACATCACAGAGGCTGACCTTCAGGCGTTAGACAGCGCACTGTTTAGTATTTAGGCGAATTAGATTACATATGTAAAGAACCATAGGCGGGTTACCCCGTGCTATGGTTCTTTTTTAGGGCAGAATCAGACAATATACTGCTCCAGAACAAGCTTTTCCTGCATTTTAAATAAAAATTGCTGCCCGAACTCAGACAGGATGGTGTCTTTGGACTTCAGCCATCCTATCTCCAATTCAAGAGAAACGTCTTCGATGGGTATTGCCCTGGTTCTTTCGTGGAATAAGTACTGCCGGTATGCTTTGGGGTTTTTGGTCGCTATATGGTATCCGTCTGAACCTTGCAGAAATTGCAACAGAGTTCCGCGGTCGGAAACATATATGATTGATGACGGAGACAGTAAGTTAGTATTTGGGCTTTCTACACCAAACGCGGTTAGATCTGTATCTTCATATGCGATTATCGGATAGCTGCTTAAATCGGACAGTTTGACCGACGAGATGTTTTCAGGGAAAAAAGGAGAGCTTTCTCCCACAAGGATATGGGGCTTTTCGGAGGTCATCTTGTGGTATTCAAGCCCTTTCCCTGTAATGTCGCTGACAAAGTTATTCTTTTGCGTACTGGGAACACTGAGTATGCCTAATTCTGTTTCCTTGTGTGCAACCATATGGATGATATCTCTGCGGGAACATTCTTTGAAGTCGAAAATCATATGTGAGTTTTTGTTCGTTTCAAAGATTTCAAGAAAAATATATGCTGCAAATAAGAAATAATAGGAGGCAATGCTGAATTTCTCATTCCATTTCCCATGAAATGAAGACATGTTTTTTATATATTCAAATTGTTTTATCGTCAATTTTGCCTGCTTTAGGAATGCCTCTCCAAAAGGAGTGAGAGTCGTTCCGCTGTTAGATCGGATAAATATCTGCTGTCGGATTTCGCTTTCTAATTCCCTGACAGAAGTTGACAGATTTGACTGAGACATAAACATATTTTTCGCTGCCAGTGTTATAGAATTTGTTTTTGCTATTTCTATGACCTGGATTAATTGTTCTATTTTCATTTTCTGCTATCCCCTTTACGCTAGTGCACTGTATCATTGATTTTTAGCATATCTGTCACCTCTATTATGAGGTG
>CAJTQA010000032.1 GCA_910578455.1 uncultured Dorea sp. | reverse complement strand
GACGCAGTTTTTGAACGAGTGCAGGAACTAAGGGCGAACAAACGCCGCCCAACAAAGGCAGACCGACAGGGCTTGTTCTCCGGCTTGGTATACTGTGCAGACTGTGGGAGTAAATTACATTTCGCAACTTGCAGGAGTTTTAACGGTTCACAAGACCATTACCGCTGTGCAAAGTACAAGAGCAATACGGGAAGCTGTACGGCTCACTTTATCCGCGAGGAAGTGTTGAAGCAGATAGTATGGAGCAGGATATTTGACGTGACTGCCCTTTTCTTTGATGACATTATGGCTTTCCATGAAATGATGTATCAGCAACGCTCCGCTGAAACAGAAAAGGAAATGAAGCGCAGGAAGCGTGAAGTCGGACAGGCGTGGAAGCGTATAGCGGAACTTGACCGTATCTTCAAGCGGATTTATGAGGACGATATCAGCGGCGCAATCAGTCACGACAGGTTTTTGAAGTTGTCCGCAGAGTATGAAGCGGAACAGCGGGAACTGGAAGAAAAGGTCAAGACAGACCAGCAGGAAGTCAATACATACGAACAGAACAAGAGCGACTTTGACAGCTTCGCCGCGATTATCCGCAAATATGTGGGGATAAAGGAACTTACCCCCGCAATCGTCAATGAATTTATCAAGAAAATCATAGTCCATGCGCCGGAAAAAGTGGACGGGAAACGGGTACAGAAAGTAGATATTGTTTTCAACTTTGTAGGGGAAATCAATTTCCTTTCTGCCACGCAACCGAAACGGCAAGGCGCATAGGAAATCGAAAAGACGGTACAGCCCTTGTAATTGGGGCTATACCGCCTAATCTGAAATTACTTCCCTCTAACCGCAAACCCTTATCATAAGGAGGACATTACAATGATGACATATTTAAGAGACGGGAATTTCAGAAGATGGATTTTAGGAGATACAATTTTAAACGTGGTGTTGGCAGTGTGCCTGTTCAAGCACGGAATGGATGGGATGACAGGGATTTCTGTAATTGTAGATACGATATGTAAATGGTCAATCGGGCTGAAATCGGTATTGCTGGTGTGTGCGGCGGCAGCGGCTATGGCAGTCGGTTTCCATATCGTATTTAACGGAGGGCATATTTAGGAAGAAATCCTGTGTTTTGTTAAACCGTTCCTGCTGGTGCAGGGGCGGTTTTTAAAATTTGTGGTTAATGCCGCTTTGTTTATCCTCATCCCAGGTAAAATTTATAATATATTCCATAAATCAGATACTCCTTTATTTTAGTATTTTCTATTTGTATGCAATTTTACGATTTTTAAGCAAAAGATACCTAATGTCATTATTATAACAAATATAATAAGATGCGCCAATGCAAAAACGAATATTATTATATTTGTTTACAAAGGAACTCTCACAGTCTCATCAAGCCTCAAACGCTTGCCGGAGTTCCCCTTTTCATCGGAGACATACGCTATGATTTGGAATTCTAAAAAGTCCATGGAGTCAATCTTGGAGTAGAGGGTGTTTATATGGTCTGGGGTAAAGACAAGGATATTTCCCTCAAGCTCCCGCTCCCGGAGGGTCTGGATGATTCCGCTCTTGTCGTAACACTCTAAGTAGATTGGGCGTTTTTTCTCCGGGGATATGACATCTTCGCTGTATTCCGCCTCTATATAGAGACCACGGATATTGTGTACGAACTTTTTAAAATGCACCGTCCGCCCGTCCGGCAGAGTCGCTTTCTGGTCAAGCCTTACACTCGTTGTGTCCGTAACGAGATTTTTTTCTGTGAGAGTAAATTCGAACACGGTTTCCGGGGATTTGTCTTCCGGGCTTTTCCAGATTTCCAAAGTAGCGTGAGCCGGAAGGCTTATCGTTTTGGTGTCGAAATAATAGGAGGCAGTGTCCTGAAGTACGCCGTTGGCGCTTGCGTACAGGTCGCTTTCTGTCTCGCACAGAATCTCTTTTCCGTCAATATACAGCCGTTGGATATAAGGTTTCTCTTTGGATTCGGTGTATGTCGGATTGAAAGAGCCGGATTCGTGGCTTTGCGGTTCGGGTTTGAACAGGAAAGCGTCCGTCCGGTCAAATGCACTGCCATAGTCTCTCCCCCAGCCTCCGTTTGTAAGCCGCGGGAGTTCCTGCATTTCTTCATAATAATAGGTGCTGGAAACGGAGAGGCAGATGCCGTCCAGCACGGCGGAATTCAAAGTGACAGAACCGCCTTTCAGCGGGTGGTTTTCATCGATGTGCAGCGTGTAATCCTCAAGGCCGCCGTTTACGCCCAGCATGGAGCTTAAGCTGTAGTAGTTGGTATGTCCGGAGGCGCGCAAGTCATCGTCTTTGGGCTGCAGGCAGACGAAGACTAAAGCAAGGGCGGCAAAGGCGGCAGCGCCTGCCGCGGCAAAGCGAAAGGCTTTCCGGGTCTTCTTTGCGGACGTGCTGCCGAGGGAGTCTCTTAAGTTCTCCCGGTAGTTCCAAAGCTCGTCTCTTGTAAGCTCTGCCTCGGGGTAGCTGCAAAAGTCGGTCGATACGTCATTTAATATGTCAAAAAGTTTATTTTCATCCTCGTTTTTTCTTTTTTCATACATATCAGTTCGCCTCCTTTTTTCTAAAACTAATGATTTTTTTCTTGCCCCGGGATAATTTCTGATAGATTGTCGCCTTTTTAAGACCTGTTTCCCGGCTTATTTCCTCCACGTCCTGCCCTTCGCAGTAAAGTTTTAGAAAGAGGGCGCGGTCTTCCGCTTTCAGGCAGACAAGCATCCGCTCGGTCTCCTCGGAAAGCTCCCTGTCGATGAGAGCAAGAAGAGATGCATCCTCCGCGCCGGCATCCCAGGCGTTTTCGGTATTGACGGCATCCAGTGAAAGCTCTTCCAGACGGTTTTTATATTTTCTGAGATAAGAGATGGAGCGGTATCTGGCGATGCCCGCAATCCAGTTTTTAAATGTGCTGCGTGTCTCGTCAAACTGGGCGATGTGCGCCCAGATAGAAAAAAGAACGTCATTCAAGCACTCTTCCTGCATCTGGGGAAGACAAAAGAGGTGCCTTCGGATGACGGACATAAGGAGCCCGCCGTATTCTTCCAGCACAAACTCTAACGCCCGCTCATCATGAGCCTTCAGGCGCGTAAGAAAATTGTCTCTGTCAATCCGCAACTGTCCTCCCTCCTTCCTTAATGCTCCGATTCACAGGCAATTGCGAAACTCGGAGCGAAAGCGCGTCTGTGTTGGAATATACAAGCTGCACAATGACTCCGGTTAATCTTCGGGTTTCGCAATCGCCTGTTATCGGGCTCATCGCTCCTGTTTTGTTCCGGACAAAAGCTCAAGCGGTTCTTTCTTTAAGCTCCCCGCTGCCATGAGAAAGGCAGTCAGCAAAGCGGCGGTAAGATTAAGCGCGCCGGAAAAGCATGGAAGGACGACATCCATGTGCTGCTCCTTTAAAAAATCCTCCGGCAGCACGATTTCTCTTGCCGCCGCCTGATTGGCGCTGAAAGCGGAGGAGTAGATGTTTCTGCTGTCTGAAAGGGTCACGGCCTTTTTGGTGAACGCAGCGCCCATGCTACTTCCTATCATAACACCAATCAGCACAATTAGCAAAATCCCTCCGCACAGAGAGACAAGGCATTTTCCCTTTGGAACGCCCAGAGAACGTTCCAGGGCTGTCCGTACCTTCTGCTTTGTGATGAACATGTGGCAGAAAAATACAAGAATGAGGAGCGTGATTCCTGCCCCCGCCCCTAAGAGTATGACGGACATTTTCCGCGTGTTTTCAAAACTGTGCATAAGCTCTGAGTACCCGTTATCTTCAAAAGCAAGCTCCAGCCCGTCTATGCCTTTTTCCTCCCAGATTGCCAGAAAATCATCGATAGTTCCGTTCTTAATCTGGAAAATAGTGTTGCTCGGTTTCATAGGTGAAAAGTTCAGGATGTTGTCCTCGTCGCTGTTCTCTACAGAGGCCGCGGGGATAATGACGCCATTTTGCGGCGCCTCATACCCTGTTAAATCTTGCATCCCCCCTGTAACCTGATAGATGCCGGCAATCTCGTATTCATTTTCCTCAAACACATCATAGAGCTGCCCGTCGGCAGTAATCATCTTCTCGGTGACAGTCCGCTCCGCCCAGTAGGGGTAATAGTAACAGGCGGGAGCCGAGTAGTCCGCGTAATAGAGGGGGAGTTTAAGCTTATCCCCCGGCTTTAGCTGGTTGTTGGCGGCAAATTTGCTGTCTACAAGGCACACCTTTGCCCCGGAGGCGTATTCTTCCTCCGTGATATCCCGCCCTTCGGAAATTCCGGCGTTTCCGTTATAGAAATACATGAGGAGTTTTGTGGCGTTAGTGGGAGTGACGGGGATACTGTAATTGGCGATAGTAAAGCCTTCTATAATATTGAGCCAGCGTTTCCCCTCGTCAGTCTCGTAAAACCCTTCCGTCACCTGGTCGAAAAAGCGGCCTTTATGTTTTTCGTCTTTAAGCATCGTGCCGTCTTTTTGGTACTGCGAGCCCCGGACATCCAGCCAGGGCGTCCAGACGGCAGAGACGCCTTCGTATTTGTCCAGTATTCCGGAATATCCGAGGTGGGTGTCCATATAGAGCGCCATAATATAAGTCTGCCCTGCTTTGAGCGGTTTGGGATGAGGATTTTCATAATCCCAGAACCAGATCCAGGAGAGCATCCGGTCTGTGATATTTCCGTATAGGGATTTTTTAAAATGCAGTTTTACCGGATGGTCCGGCATACAGTCCTCAAATGGCTCCATCTCGGCGATGACGCAATCGGCGCCGATGCCCCACCAGGATTCGTCCACTTCGCTGTGGGTGTTGCGGACTACATAATCACCCGTATACGCCGCGTAAAACGGCTGGTGCTTTGGCTTGTGGATATAGGGCAGCCCCTCAATGTCAAGCGCTGAATCAGGGATTGCCGCGCCGTACTGGTCAACAGAGTACGCCTCGTAATCTCCCGTTTCCGGGTTCCAGTATTTTTCCCTGGCAGCGCCTGAGGGCTTTTGCCTTACGGCGCCGATGGTGGCAAATGCACCTTTCGCCGCCTCCTGAGTCCGCGCGCTGATGTAGAACAGGTTGCATCCCAGTGTCAGCAAAAGACTGGAGATGCCGATAAGAACCAGGAATGCCGCAGTACGGAAGGGAGTCCGCAGCATCTGTTTGATACTGTTTTTTAACATACGCTCACCAGCTTTCCGTCCTGCATCCTCAGGATAACGTCCGCCCGGGCCGCTACCTTTGGGTTGTGGGTGATAACGATGACCGCATAGCCCCGCTCGTCCGCCGACATGCGGAGAAGGTCTACGATGCGCTGTTCGTTTTCGGTGTCAAGGTTTCCGGTAGGCTCGTCCGCCAGAAGAATCTTCCCTCCGGAGGCAAATGCCCTGGCGATTGCCACCCGCTGCTGTTCTCCGCCGCTCATCATCTGCGGGAACTGGGAGAAGATTTTCTCGGAAAGCCCTACCTGTAGGAGCAGTTTTTTCGCCCGCTCTTTCGCGGCTTTCTTCTTCATGTTCCGCAGCTCCATGGGAAACATGACATTTTCCAGGGCGGTGAGCATGGGGAACAGATGGAATGCCTGGTAGATGACGGATGCCTGTTCGCGACGGTATTTATCCCGGTTCATCTGGGACAGGTCGTTTCCCCGGACGGTAACCTTCCCGGATTCGGGGAGGTCAAGGCCGGCAAGGAGGGAGAGAAGGGTGGTCTTGCCGCTGCCGGACTCTCCGGTGACGGCGTACATCTTCCCGGTGTCAAATTCACAGGAAATATCCTGGACAGCGTGAATGGTCTGGTATTTCGTGCGGTAAGAAAAAGATAGGTGTTCTGCTTTCAAAATAGTCATTTGGGGAATCCTCCTGTATAAAAATTTTGGGGGTGTGCGGATTGGGGTGTGTTAGGGCAGCGCCAAACGGCCTGTGCACTGACAGCCTCCAATGCACGCATGGGGGGGGACATATTAATGCAGGGGTATATTGCGAAACAGGGCGGCGGTCAGGAGGGTGGCGGTGAAGTAGCAGAGGAAAAATACGGCTCCGCATGTGAGGGCGCGGTCTATGCCTGCATTTGTGAGCAGGGAGCTCAGCGCGCATCCCGCTGCGCCGCCTAATAGTTCAGTGAGGCCCTGTTCGGTCAGGTATACTGCAATGCAGTCCGGGCAGGGCATGCCGAGCATCCGGCGGGTGACATATTCCTGTCGCCGCCCGAGGGCAAGGAGATATGAGGTGATAAGCCCTGCTCCCAAAAGCGCGGCGCAGATTGCCGGGAAAAATATCTTTAGTACCTTGCGGCTTTCCCGGATGCTGCCCGCCGCCCGGATGAAGGTCTCGTCCTTTACCGTCAGCGCATACCCTTCAAGGGCAGGTTTTGACTGCGGGATGATTTCAAGGAACCCGACGGCATCCATTTCTTTTTTAAATCCATTGAGCTCCAGAGGGTTCTTTACACGGAAAGTTCCGGAGCTTACGAAAAACGGAATGTCCTGATTCCGGTAGCTTTCTCTTGCCGTCTCCATAGGAATCATAATCTGGGCTGCTGAGTTTTCCCCTTCTGCAATTCCTGCAATCTGGTAGGAGACGGTTTCCAGGGGCAGAATGAAGGAGGAAAGATGGCTCTCGGCATCAAGCTTATAATATTTCAAGTCAAGCTTAAGCGTATCGCCCTCTTTTAGTTTCTGATCCTTCAGAAAATCCGGGGTAACAACGCATTTTTTTTCATTGGAGGAAAAAAGGTCTTCATATCCCTTTAAAGAAGTCTGTGCGAGCACGGTATATTCATTTTTCCCTTTTGCCCCCAAAAGCTCCAGGGTAAAGTCCGGCTCGCTGACATAGGGCGATGCCATCACGCCGTCGTAAAGCGGCTCTTTGATAAAAAGCCCTGATTCCCTGCCTCCCGCAAGATTAATGACGGTCGCCCTGACCGGAACCTTTTTCGCCAGCTCCTCAAGCCGCGCCGTTGTATCGTCAAGGTTTCCCGTGTAAATTCCGAGAAATAAGACCGACAGGATGCAGATCATAAAGTGGAGAGCCGTCCGAATCCGGTAACGCCAGAATCCGGTCAGAGCCATCCGTATGTAGAACATAAAAAAGCCCCCTTTCGTGTGTAGCGTATACTATCTATTACGCTCACCCAAGGAGGAAATCTGACAAAACCTGAAATGTTTTTTATGAGGACGGCGTTTTGGGGCTGCCTTTCCTCACGCAGACAGGGGAAGCGCTCCGGTTATGCGGTATCCCCGCGTCCTCTTAGAAACTGTACAGCAAAGGTTTGGACATCCGATTTTTGTTGTGCAAGATGCATAAAAAGGAAAAAGTTGTACATGTACAGCAACCCTAAACATGTATTGAAATAAAACATATGCATAAAAAGTTGTATGCAGATTTGTATACTATTGCGGGTTGAAAAATGCACAGGGGGGGGGTATAATAGGAATATAGCAAACAGACAGCAAAAGCTGTCAGGATAAAAAAAGGAGGATCATATATGAAAAAGAAGTTGTTAAGTGTACTGTTAGCAGGCGTGATGGTACTGTCACTTGCAGCATGCGGCGGCGGTGGCAGCAGCAGCTCATCCAGCGATGGCGGAGACGGCGGCGAGAAAGCTGAGAGCAATGGCAAGAAGGTTGGCGTTGCAATGCCGACGCAGAGTTCTGAGAGATGGATCAAGGACGGAGACAACATGAAGAAACAGCTCGAGGCTCTTGGCTATAAAGTAGACCTTCAGTATGCAGAGGATGATATCCCGACGCAGACAAGCCAGCTTGAGACTATGATCGCACAGGGCGTTGACTGTCTTGTAATCGCAGCGATTGACTCCGGCGCGCTTGTAAATGTTCTTGACCAGGCAAAACAGGCAAACATCCCGGTTATCGCTTATGACCGTCTTCTTATGGACACAGACGCAGTAAGCTACTATGCATCATTCGATAACGAAGGCGTCGGAAGAAAGATCGGCGAGTACATCGAGACAAAAGCTGACCTTGCAAATGCATCCGAGCCGCAGACGATTGAGTTCTTCATGGGCTCACCGGATGACAACAATGCAGTTCTTCTTCACAAGGGCGTTATGAGCGTTCTTGAGAAATACCTCAAGGACGGCAAGCTGGTTTGTAAGTCCGGAAGAACATCCTTTGAGGATACCTGTATTTTAAGATGGTCTCAGGAGACAGCTCAGCAGAACTGTGAGAACTACCTGACAGGTTTCTACGCTGACGAAGACCTTGACATCGCTTGCTCCGCATTCGACGGTTTCGCTTATGGTATCAAAGCTGCTTTAGAGGGCGCTGGATACAAAGAGGACAACTGGCCGCTGATCACAGGACAGGATGCAGAGGTTATGGCAGTTAAGAATATCATCGAGGGCAAACAGACACAGACAATCTTCAAGGACACAGGACTTCTTGCTGAGAAGTGCGTAACGATGGTACAGGCAGTAGTAGAGGGCGGCGAGCCGGAGATTAACGACACAGAGACATATGACAACCACAAATTAGTTGTTCCGTCATATCTTTGCGAGCCAGTATCTCTTGACAAAGACAACTACAAAGAGCTTGTAATCGACAGCGGATACTACACAGAAGAAGATATCGAGAAGGCAGAATAATCTTAAATGACAAAGATAATGGGGCGGTGGCAGATAGCCGCCGCTCTCATTATTTTGGCAATACAAAAATATAAAAAGGAGTTGAGAAAATGTCTGATTACATTCTGGAAATGAACCATATCACAAAAGAGTTCTCTGGCGTAAAGGCACTGGACGATGTCAATCTGAAAGTAAAACGCGGTGAGATACACGCTCTTTGCGGTGAGAATGGTGCTGGAAAATCCACGCTGATGAATGTACTGTCCGGAATCTATCCCTTTGGCACTTATACAGGCGACATCATGTACAACGGTGAGCTTGTAAAGAACCACAACATCAAGGACAGTGAGAAAAAGGGAATCGTTATCATTCATCAGGAGCTTGCCTTAAGCCCATACCTGTCAGTGGCGGAGAACGTGTTTATGGGAAATGAGCAGACTTCCATGAAGGGCGTGATCAACTGGACGGAAACGAAGAGCCGTGCGAAAGAGATGCTTGAGAAAGTGGGCCTTGGAAATGAAAATATCGAGGCACCGATTAATTCTCTCGGCGTAGGAAAGCAGCAGCTTATCGAGATTGCGAAGGCGCTTGCCAAGAAGGTGGATCTTCTGATCCTTGACGAGCCTACGGCAGCCCTCAACGATGAGGAGAGCGCGCAGCTCCTTGAGATCATGCTGAAACTGAAAGAGCAGGGAATCACCTGTATCATCATTTCGCATAAGCTCAATGAGATCAGCTATGTTGCAGACGCCATTACGGTTATCCGTGACGGACACACCATCGAGACGCTTATCAAGGGCGAGGACGAATTTACCGAAGACCGCATTATCAAAGGCATGGTTGGGCGTGAGCTGACGAACCGTTATCCGGAACGGACAGACTGCCCCATCGGGGATGTGGTGCTGGAAGTTAAGGATTGGAACGTATTTAACCCGGAGGATGCAAGCCGCCAGATGTTAAAGAACATTAACATCAAAGTGCGCGCAGGCGAGGTTGTAGGCCTTGCAGGGCTGATGGGAGCCGGAAGAACAGAGTTTGCCATGAGCCTTTTCGGCCATGAGTACGGCCAGAAGATTACCGGTGAAGTCCTTATGCACGGGAAACCGGTGAAAATTAACAATGTAAAAGAGGCCATTGAGAACAAGATTGCCTACACATCGGAGGACAGGAAGACATACGGGCTTGTGCTGATCAATGATATCAAGTGGAACATGACGCTGGCAGCGCTCCGCGGATTCTTCTCCAAGAACGGTGTCGTAAACAGCAACGATGAAATCGTAGCTGCTGAAAAATACAAGAAACTTATCAATATCAAATCGAATTCCATTAACCAGACAGTAGGTTCTTTGTCCGGTGGTAATCAGCAGAAGGTCGTGCTGGCAAAATGGATGCTGACAGAGCCGGATGTCCTGATTCTTGACGAGCCTACCCGCGGTATCGACGTAGGCGCCAAGTATGAAATTTACTGCGCGATCAACGAGCTGGCAAAATCCGGAAAGGCGGTTATTGTTATCTCTTCGGAAATGCCGGAGATCATCGGTACATGCGACAGGACATACGTTTTGAACGAAGGCCAGATTGCCGGGGAACTGTCAAAAGAAGAATTATCACAGGAAAAGATTATGAAATGCATTATGCAGCATAATAATCAGAAAGGAGCTTAATGATGGAAAAGAAAAATACAGTTAATCTGAATTTAAAGCAGTATGGCATGGTGCTGGCGCTGCTGGCAATTTACATTATATTTTATATTTTAACAGGAGGATCCAACGCGACTCCTATGAACATGAACAACCTTCTGATGCAGAATGGTTATATCGTTATTCTTGCAACAGGTATGCTGCTTTGCGTACTGACCGGAAATATCGACCTTGGTGTCGGCTCTTACGTTGCTCTTTGCGGAGCGGTTGCGGCAAAGCTTGTATGTGAGGGAGGCATGAGCATCCCGGTAGGTTTCCTGGCGGCAATCGGCGTTGGGCTGTTGTTCGGCGTATTCAATGGATTCTTTATCGCTTACATGAGCGTTCCGCCATTCGTAGCGACGCTGGCATCCATGCTGATCGGCCGCGGACTTACCTATACATTCCTTGCGTCGCAGACGGTAGGGCCGGTTCCGGATGCATTTAAGTTTGTAGGCGCAGGTTTCTTTGTTACCAACAAAGTTCCTTTTGGAGAGGGAACGATTGATATCGTTACGATTATCGTAGCAGTTATCGCAACGGTGCTGATCGTCTTATCAGAATTAAAATCCATTGCGGCAAAGAAAAAATACGGATTTGCCCTTGTTCCGGCATGGCAGCTTATCATCAAGGATGCAATCATCCTTGGAATCGTATGGTTTTACGCATACAAGCTGGCGCGCTGCAACGGCCTTCCGATCGTGCTCCTGCTCATGGGTGTGATTGTTGCCATCTATCATTTTGTCACAAGCAAGACAGTTGCCGGCCGTCAGATTTACGCCCTCGGCGGTAACATGAAAGCGGCAAGGCTTTCCGGTATCAATACGAAACAGGTATTTTTCTGGGTATATACAAACATGGGATTTTTAGGCGCGGTTGCAGGTATCGTCCTTGCGGCCCGTGCAGGTTCAGCGACGCCGAAGGCCGGCGACGGTATCGAGCTTGACGCCATCGGCGCATGTTACATAGGCGGCGCGGCGGCAGCCGGCGGTGTAGGTACGATCCTCGGAGCGGTTGTAGGAGCGTTCGTTATGGGTATACTAAATAACGGAATGGTTCTGTGCGGATTGTCCACAGACCTCCAGAAGGTTGTAAAGGGTCTTGTACTTCTTGGAGCAGTTACATTTGACGTTATTTCTTCCAAGAAGAAGAATTAATATTTGCTATACCAGTCGGTATGCTGCCGGGAATCTGGCGGCACCGACTGTAAAAAATATGAAAGTTGGGAGATGGCATGGCACAGCAGAAGGCGAAGTATGAAGAAATCGTTGATTGGATCACGGAAAAGATTGAGAATGGAGAGCTGTCCGCAGGAGATAAGATCTATTCGGAGAATCGGCTTGTGTCTATTTTCAAGGTGAGCCGCCAGACTGTCCGCCATGCAATTTCTGTCCTTGGAGATAAAGGACTTGTCGTCAGCATACGGGGCAGCGGAACGTATGTGAAGGACAGCCGGCGCGGCATAAACAAAAAGCGCAGGACGATGCGGATTGCTATTATGATGACGTATGTTGACGAATATATTTTCACGGGAATCATCAATGAGATGGAGCGGATTCTCTCAAAGGCGGAGTATTCGCTGCAGATTGCATTCACCCACAATGC
Organism: uncultured Dorea sp.; assembly: GCA_910578455.1. GTDB lineage: Bacteria > Bacillota > Clostridia > Lachnospirales > Lachnospiraceae > MD308. The sequence goes on along the minus strand of CAJTQA010000032.1, from coordinate 27,435 downwards.
GGTGGAACGCGAGAGGAATATCTTGAAAAATTTCATCCATGAGGATGTGATAGACGGCGTGATCGCCGAGACGACAAAAAGCGGGCTGCCCAATCCAAACCTTGAGCTGTACCGGGAACTTAAGCGTAAGGGAATCCCGGTAGTATTCATAAACAGCAGCTATCCGGAGCTGTCGGCCGTGCATGTCAGCATGGATGACTTTTGGGCAGGTAAGACGGCGGCGGAACATCTTCTTGAGTGCGGGCATCGGAAAATCGGGGGAATATTTAAGCTGGACGACGGTCAGGGCCATAAGAGGTATGCCGGATATGTGGCTGCGTTAATGGAGCATGACATAAAAATAAGGAGCGAAAACATCAGCTGGATCGATACGAGGGGGCTTCGGGAGATGGAGCAGGAGGGAGAGTCCTATCTGCGCCGCCTTAAAGACTGCACGGCATGCGTCTGCTATAATGATGAAGTCGCGGTCAAGCTTGTGAATATATGTAAGATTAACGGGATATCCATTCCGGGGGAGCTGTCGGTAGTGGGGATTGATAATTCGGATCTGGCAGGATATTGTGATGTGCCTCTTACATCGGTGAATAATCCGGTGGATGAACTGGCAGGAAACGCCGCTAGGATAATGCTGGCGCTGCTTGGCAGCGAGAAAGTGTCTGACAGCGTAGAGTTAAGGTCTAAGCTGGTGGTGAGGAAGTCTACAAGGATCATCGGAGAATGCATATGATGCGGGGCAAAGGTGCTTTGACCCTAAGATATAACGGAACGGGAGAGCTACAGAATCCCGTTCCGTTTTCGGTATTTTGACGGTGTAATCCCATATTTTTCCTGAAAAATCTTATAGAAATACCCTTTGTTGCGGTAACCAACAGCGGCGGCAATCTCTTCCACACTTTTCCGGGAGGAAGTAAGGAGGTGCTCTGCCCTCTCAAGCCGTATCTGCTGCAGGAAAGCGGAGTAGGTCAGCCCGGTCTTGCTCTTTATGAGCCGGTTGAAATAATCCTCCTGAAAATGAAATGCATCGGTCAGGTCCTGAATCTTTATGTCGGCATGGTTCTTGCGGATATATGCGGAGACCTCCCCGAAAATCAGCCAGTTCATGGTCTTGCGCTGGTCTTTTGAGAGGGAGAAATCATATTTTGTGCTGATGATTGCAAAGATGCGGAGGAGCAGGCCTTTGCAGATGTGGTGGGAGCCGACGCCGCCCTCATACAGTTCCCTCAGCAGCCAGTAAAGGCAGTCTTCCAGCTCGGCCGCAGCGTGGGTGTTGGGCTTGAAATGCAGGTATTGCTGGACATCCTTTTGCTTTAGGAGGGCAGACTGCAGGAATGACATAATCTTCTGTGCGGTTACATTTTCCTCCATAATCTCGGAAAACATGTCGTTGGAGATTCCCAGGAAAAGGATGGAAGCGGGCTGGGAGAGCAGATAGTCCTGATGGATGCAGTTCTTGTCGATCAGGCATAAGTCGCCCCTGGAAAAGGAGATGTCATTGCCGAGGATGCGCTGGCTGAAACGGCCGTCCATGATATAGGCAAGCTCAATATAGTCGTGGGTGTGGAGCTGGGTTTTTTCGCCGTCGGCAAAGTGATGGCAGCAGCAAAAAGGCTGCGGGGAGGGGCACATTGTGGCGTAAAGCTCGTTGGAGCTTTGGATGTTCCAGCACAGTGCAAAGACCCGCTCCTCCTGCATAAGCGGATAAGTCTTTACCTCCTGGGCAGACTTTGAGTATTCCGGGCATACCAGGCGGGTGTTCAGCTTGTGCTCCGGGGGGAGGAGCAATCGGTGGTTATCGGTAATCTGGTGGGATAGCTGTAAAAGAGTCATGGCGGCTGTCTCCTGCTGATTTTATAAAATGCTTGTTATTTATCTATTGTATCAGATTCAGGTAATTTTTCAACTTATACAAGTCGGAATAAGTAACTTTTTTATGCTGCCGGCAGAGTTAGGGAATTGATAAAATTACAGATTTTTCTATAATTAAATTATATAACTTAAAAACGGATAAAGATACATTTATCAAAAAGGAGGACAATATATTATGATGGAGATGAAAAAGTATCAGTTTTGGTTTTGCACCGGTTCACAGGATTTATATGGGGATGAATGCCTGGCGCACGTGGCGGAGCACTCGAAGATTATCGTAGAGGAATTAAATAAGTCCGGCAACCTTCCCTTTGAGGTGGTTTGGAAACCAACGCTGCTTACGAATGAGCTGATCAGGAAGACATTCAATGAGGCGAATACGGACGAACTGTGCGCCGGGGTTATCACCTGGATGCACACATTTTCGCCGGCGAAGTCATGGATTCTGGGGCTGCAGGAGCTTAGGAAACCGCTCCTTCATCTGCATACACAGTTTAACAGGGAGATTCCTTATGACACCATCGACATGGATTTCATGAATGAGAACCAGGCAGCTCACGGAGACCGCGAGTACGGACACATTTTCAGCCGCCTTGGGATGGAGCGCAAAGTGGTTATGGGCTACTGGGCGGACGAGGATGTGCAGAAGAGGATCGGTTCCTGGATGCGTACTGCCATCGGCGTGATCGAGAGCAGCCATGTGCGTGTCATGAGAATTGCTGACAATATGAGAAATGTTGCCGTTACCGAGGGTGATAAGGTTGAGGCGCAGATTAAATTCGGCTGGGAAGTTGACGCTTATCCGGTAAATGAGATTGCAGAGGCAGTAGGCGCGGTATCTCAGGGAGACATCAATGCTCTGGTTGAGGAATACTATGACAAATATGAGATTCTTTTAGAGGGCAGGGATGAGAAGGAATTCCGCGAGCATGTAGCGGTTCAGGCAGGCATTGAGATTGGATTTGAGAGATTCCTTGAGGAGAAGAATTATCATGCAATCGTCACACACTTCGGCGACCTCGGCGCGTTAAAGCAGCTCCCGGGCCTGGCGATTCAGAGGCTGATGGAGAAAGGCTACGGTTTCGGCGGCGAGGGCGACTGGAAGACGGCGGCCATGGTGCGTGTGATGAAGATTATGACCCAGGGCATGAAGGATGCCAAGGGAACGTCCTTTATGGAAGACTATACATACAATCTGGTTCCGGGCAAAGAGGGAATCCTGCAGGCACACATGCTTGAGGTATGCCCGTCCGTAGCAGACGGCAAGATCAGCATCAAGGAGCAGCCGCTTTCCATGGGCGACAGGGAAGATCCGGCAAGGCTTGTATTTACGTCAAAGACAGGGCCGGCCATCGCGACCTCCCTCATTGACCTTGGAGACAGGTTCCGCCTGATCATCAATGACGTGGACTGTAAGAAGAATGAAAAACCGATGCCGAAACTCCCGGTTGCTACGGCATTCTGGACACCGCAGCCGAACCTTAAGACCGGGGCAGAGGCCTGGATCTTAGCGGGCGGCGCTCACCATACGGCGTTCTCCTATGACCTTACCGCAGAGCAGATGGGCGACTGGGCGGCAGCTATGGGCATCGAGGCAGTTTATATTGACAAAGACACGACAATCCGCCAGTTTAAGAATGAACTGCTTTGGAACAGTGTCGCATTCCGTAAGTAAGGAGGGATTCAGCATGGGGAACAAAGAAGAGATCAAGAGGATGATTGAGAGCGGGAAGACGGCGCTTGGGCTGGAGTTTGGCTCTACGAGGATTAAGGCGGTGCTTGTGGATGAGGGTCATAATCCGATAGCGTCGGGCGACCACGAATGGGAGAACCGGCTGGAGAACGGGTTCTGGACATATTCTCTGGAGGATGTATGGGCAGGGCTTAAAGACAGCTACGGGAAACTGGTCTGTGACGTCAGGGAAAAATATGACGCAGCGCTGACAGGCATCGGCGCGATCGGGTTCAGCGCGATGATGCATGGATATATGGCATTTGATAAGGACGGGAAACTTCTTGTACCGTTCCGCACCTGGAGGAATTCTACGACAGGGCCGGCAGCGGAGGCTTTGACAGAACTTTTTCAGTATAATATTCCCCAGAGATGGAGCATCGCACATCTGTATCAGGCGATTCTCAACGGCGAGGAGCATGTAAAGGATGTTGCATACATCACGACGCTGGCGGGATATATTCACTGGCAGCTTACGGGGGAGAAGGTTCTGGGCGTGGGCGACGCCTCCGGCATGTTCCCGATTGACCCGGAGACGAAGACTTACGATGCGTCGATGGTTCGGAAATTTGACGAGCTTGTGGCAGAAAAGAATTATCCGTGGAAACTGGAAAAGATATTGCCGAAAGTCCTGGTTGCCGGAGAAGATGCAGGCGTGCTGACTGCGGAAGGCGCAAAACTCCTTGACGGCAGCGGCGCGCTTGAGGCGGGAATCCCGCTCTGCCCGCCGGAGGGAGATGCAGGAACGGGAATGGCTGCCACCAACAGCGTGGCAAGGCGCACAGGAAACGTATCTGCCGGAACTTCGGTATTTGCAATGGTTGTGTTAGAGAAAGAGCTTAAAAAAGTGTACCCGGAGATTGATCTTGTGACCACTCCCGACGGCAGTCTTGTGGCGATGGTCCATGCCAACAACTGTACTTCGGACCTCAACGCATGGGTGGGTCTTTTTAAGGAATTTGCGGAGAACTTCGGAATCGAAGTGGATATGAACAAGCTGTTTGGAACCCTTTACAATAAGGCTCTTGAAGGAGACGCGGACTGCGGCGGCCTGCTGTCCTACGGCTACCTTTCCGGTGAAAACATTACGAATGTGACGGAAGGAAGGCCTATGTTTGTCAGGTCTCCAAAGAGCAATTTTAATCTGGCCAACTTTATGAGGGTGCATCTGTTTACTGCGCTGGGCGCGCTGAAGGTGGGCATGGACATCCTCCTTAAGGAAGAGCATGTGGAGATTGACTCCATCCTGGGACACGGCGGGCTTTTCAAGACGAAAGGCGTAGGCCAGAGCATCCTTGCGGCGGCGATCAATGCGCCGGTATCTGTTATGGAAACGGCGGGCGAGGGCGGCCCGTGGGGCATGGCGCTCCTTGCATCCTACATGGTCCGCAGGGAGGAGGGCGAGAGCCTTAAGAGCTACCTGGCGGATAAAGTGTTTGCCGGAAACGAGGGAACCAGCATGGAGCCGGATGCGAAAGACGTAGAGGGCTTTGAAGTCTTCACAGAGAGATATAAAAAAGGCGTGGCTATCGAGCTGGCGGCAGCAGAGAATCTGGTGTAGGATGATGCTGGAGCGTGTAGCGGAAAATGGAGCTGTACAAAAAAGTACAGCTCTTCATCATAGTTTGGACAAGGGCTTGCCTGAACTGCAAAAGTATATTATTATTAAAGAGATGAGGAGATGTAAAAATGCTTGAACAACTGAAAAAAGAAGTGTATGAGGCGAATATGCTGCTCCCAAAGCATGGGCTTGTGACATTTACCTGGGGAAATGTGAGCGGGATTGACCGGGAAAAAGGGCTTTTTGTCATCAAGCCAAGCGGCGTTGAGTACGATCAGCTGAAACCGGAGGATATGGTAGTGGTAGACCTTGAGGGAAATAAGGTGGAGGGCAATTACAACCCGTCTTCCGACACGGAGACCCACGTCGTACTCTACAACCGATTTCCCAATATCGGCGGGGTGGTGCATACCCATTCTGCGTGGGCCACAAGCTGGGCGCAGGCGGGAAGAGGCATTCCGTGTTACGGCACGACCCACGCGGACTACCTCTATGGAGAAGTTCCCTGTGTGCGGAATCTTACAAAAGAGGAGATTGACGAGGCATATGAGAAAAATACAGGTGTGCTGATCGCCGATGATTTTGCCGCAAATAACATTGACTATGAGGCAATGCCCGCAGTGCTCTGCAAGAACCACGGCCCGTTCACCTGGGGGAAGGATGCCAATGAGGCAGTGCACAACGCAGTAGTGCTTGAGGAAGTGGCAAAGATGGCGGCAAGATGCGAGATGATCAATCCACAGAACAAGCCGGCGCCCCAGGAGCTTCAGGATAAGCATTATTACCGGAAACATGGGGCGAATGCTTATTATGGGCAGCCTGGGAAATAAAATTACGCTTTTATGTACATCGCCCATTTTATTATGAAGAGCAGGAGGGATAAACATGGAAAGGGTACAGAGACCTAAGATTGACAAAAACAAAAGTATCGGGCGTAAGATAGGATATGTAGCTGCGCTCATGCAGGTGGTTTCCGTTGTGTTTGCAATGACTGTCTGCGTCTTTATGTTCAAGTCGCTTATTACGAAGATGCAGGAGGAGCGCTGTACGAATGGCACGAACATATTGTCTAAAGAATTAGGGAGAGTATCTGGCACGGAAGATATGAATGAAGTTCTTGACGACCTGAAAAACCGTATGGGATGTGAGTTCACGATCTTTGAAGGCGACACCCGGGCTTACAGTACAGTTACTAAAAATGGGGAGCGGGTGGTTGGAACTCAGCTGTCCTCTGAATTGAAGTCGGTTGTGCTTGACCAGGGAAAAAGCTATGTGGGAAAAGCAGATATTCTTGGTATTGATTACCTTTGCTCCTATGTTCCGACAAAGGGAGATGACGGGAAGATAGACGGCCTCATTTTCGCAGGCATATCTATGGAGGAAGTCAAGAAGGAGACATTCAGCGTTATTGTCATAGGTGTGGTGATAAGCCTTATTGTTATTGTAATCTGCGGTCTTTTTCTGCTGCGCTACCTTAAAAAGAGCGTTTCTATGCCTATGGGCGAAATTACGCATGTGGCGGAGCGCCTTGAGAAAGGCGATCTGGGATTGGGTAACGGAGAGACAGTGCAGGTCGGTGTCCGTTCCAATGATGAGATAGGAAAGCTAGGGCAGAATTTTGAAGGTACGATTCGCTGCCTGCGGTCTTATATAGGTGAAATTACTGATGTGCTCAACGCTATTGCCAACGGAGACCTGACGGAGAGCGCCACACAAGACTATATGGGTGACTTCCAGTCCATTAAACGGTCGTTAGACAGTATCCAGGATCAGCTGAATAATACAATGGGCCAGATTGCAGCCAGTGCAGATCAGGTTGCGTCAGGGGCAGACCATGTGTCCAGCAGCGCTCAGGCGTTGGCTCAGGGAGCTACGGAACAGGCCAGCTCCATCCAGGAAATTTCTGCCACGATTACAGACATTTCCGGCAGTGCAAGAAGGACTTCCGCAGCGGCTGAGGAGGCAGGCGATTATGTAAACCGTGCCGGAGCCCAGCTGGGTGTCAGCATGGATCATGTCAAAGAGCTGAATGAGGCAATGGGGCATATTTCTAATTCCTCTAAAGAGATTGGTACTATAATTGCTACAATCGAGAATATCGCATTCCAGATTAATGTGCTGGCGCTGAATGCTGCAGTAGAAGCGGCCCGTGCCGGTTCGGCAGGAAAAGGATTTGCAGTGGTGGCGGATGAAGTGAGCAATCTGGCATCTAAGTCCGAGGAGGCTACTAAGGCGACAAAAGAACTGATTGAAAGTTCTATCGCCGCAGTGGCCGAGGGCAGCCAGGCAGTAAACAGAGTCACGGAGTCTCTGGATAGAACCAGCGAGCTTGCCGGCAATGTGACGACTAAGATGGCAATTGTCGTGGAGGCAATAGAGAAACAGACGGCAGCGATTTCCCAGGTAACGGAAGGCGTTGACCAGATTTCTGCTGTGGTTCAGACGAATTCTGCTACCAGCGAAGAGTGCGCGGCTGCCAGTGAGGAGCTGTCGTCTCAGGCAGGCCTGCTTAAGAGGCTGATAAGTTCTTTCAAGCTGAAAGGCAACTATCGGTAAAAGGCTTAGAAAAGTAATAGAGAAATTTAAAAGGACTGCATATGGGAGGTGTGCAGTCCTGAGGAAAAAGTTATGAAAAAGAATTATTTGTGTTCGAATCATCCCTTCGAACAATTACAGTATACGCAAAAACTGTGATAAAAATGTGTTTAAAATAAGAAAAAATTGTAAACATTGATTTTAGGCTACAGCATGAAAGTTTCTAAGTCGTCAGGAACATAGAGATTCCCATGGAAATACTGTCTTCCTTCCTCGGTATAGAGGCGTTTCCGCTCTGCAAGGTGCGTCTCTTCTGTGTGATAGAGAAGAAGGTTCGGGATTTTTAGGGTTTCTGCGAGCTGGCAGGCCTCCTTGACTGTACTGTGATGTTTCTCGTAGGGCTTGAATTTATCAGCCTCGCCGAACAGGCAGAACGCCTCGTGAAGGAGCCAGTCGCTGCGGGTTACGTAATGATGGTTTACGGCGTTATAAGGCTCGTCTCCGACACAGGTGAATTTTTTGCCATTGTCAAGCTGCATGGTGAATCCGAATTGTTTCGCCTTTGTGGAGGCGATATCGAAAAATGTCACAGGACAGCCGAGTATATCGCGGACATCATCGGTTTTTATGATGTCAAAGCGAATCCGGCCTCCCATATGCCTGCAAACTTTCTGCTGAATGGTCATATTTGCAATGGCCTGAATTTTTTGGGAAAGCTCTTCGTGGCAGTAGAGGCGGAGTTCTCCGTCGTATTTCCCCTGGTTCATGCGCTGGCCGATGACCCGGATGAGCCAGATGATGCCCAGCACATGGTCTACATGTTCGTGGGTTATAAATATATCATGAATATCACCGATATCAATTCCGGTATCCTTAAGCACTTTTAAGATTCTATTGCCGCCTCCGGCATCTACAAGGAAATGCGAGTTCCCTTTGGACAGGGCAAAGCATGTGTTGTAACATTCAGATACAGCGGCATTTCCGGTTCCCAGTACAGTCAGTTTCATATATTGTTCTCCTTTTGCTTTACAGATTTACTAACTGGTAGTATAACGTACCTCCTGTTTGGAATCAAGCTATAGAGGGAAACTAAACAGTGTCTGCGATTTCTTTCGTGGCCTTGAGGAATTTGTCAATGTCGTCCGTTCCGTGGCAGTGGAGCGGGGATACGCGGATTGCGCCCTCAAGTCCAAGGGATTCCACGATTCTTTTAGAGTAGGGGCTGGTATTCAGCCGCTCGAATACCGTGATGCCGTGTTCCAGATATTTCTGGGAGAGCCGGGCAAATTCGATGCCTTTGATTCCCATAGCGACGATTAAGTCTTTATAAGTAAGGTCTTCCATATCTACATAGACTTCCGCTTTGTCAATGTGCCGAAGTCCCGGAACTTCGTCTGTTCCTTCCAAAAGGCGGAATAGAAGCGCACGTTCCTGTAAATGGATGCGGTGCATTCCTTCTATATACAAAGTCCGCCTGTCTGCCGCGCCGATAAAATGTGCGCCGATATCGCATACGTAGTCGATAACCGCCGTCATAGCAGCAAAGTTCGCCGGGGTCGGAGTGCCGAGCGCCCATACATGGTCATCTTTGTGGATTAATTTGTGATGCGGAAGCGCGCATACCCGGTCAGATACATAGCAATAGCCGCAGCCGCGGACGCCGAAGAATTTATAAGGCGCAAAGTTTGAGACGTCCACCCCCCAGTCTTCTACGTCAATGGCAGCATGGGGCGCATGCTGTACCGCGTCGCTTACAATGTAGATTTCTGGATTGATTTCCTTTGCGCGGCGGGCAATCTCCTTGATGTCCATGATATTTCCCGAGATGTTGGATGCTGCCATGATACTGAGGAGAATGGTATCTTTGTCCACATATTTCATGATTTCGTCCACATCAAGCCCTCCTGTAGTCTTGTTGGCCGGAACTACCCGGAATTCACGTCCGGTCTGGCCGCAGTAGAACTCAACCGCGTCGTGGGCTGATGGATGCTCAAGGGAAGAAGTGACAGCGTTGGTTCCCCATTTTACATTGGACATGATCGTGCCTACAGCCTGGAACATAGTCTGGGAGGCAGAAAGTTCTGTGAGCAGGCCGCCGCTTTTTGCGCCGAAGACGGTCTCTAAGATGTCTTTCGTGCCGTCGGTTACATAGTGGGAGAGCTCATATCCCCTCCCTCTTACACGTTCCGGGCAGTCTGGGAATTCTTCAATCTGTGACTTTGCTTCCACTGCCCTGCGAAGTCTCAGAGAGCCGCCGGAATTTTCGAAAAAAAGACGCTCTCCGTGCTCCGGGTCCGAATCCGCATAGCAGAACTGCGCTTTCAGGCTTTTCTGGTATTCATCTGAAAATAAGATTCCTTTCTCTTCATTATTCATCTCATTAATTCCTCCTTATCTCTACGATCTGCTGCTGTTCCGTCCACAGCAATTTGGTTTCTTTTTCTCATGATAGCATGGAAAGTATAAATTGAAAAATGAATAATTGCGCTGTATAATATTAATATATTTTATATTATGCGGCGCTGGGAAAAAGGAGGAAATGCTGTGAATCTTGCAGATATTGAGACATTTTTAATGATAGTGAAGACGAAAAATATTACGAAAACTGCGGATAACTTATTTCTGTCGCAGCCGACGGTGAGCCACCGGCTGAAACTTCTGGAGGAGGAACTTAAGGTCAAGCTGATTACAAGGAAGAAAGGCTATAAGCAGATTGAGCTGACATCCCAGGGAGAAGAGTTCATTCCTATCGCGGAGCGGTGGCTGTCTATCTGGCGGGAAATGCAGCTTTTAAAGGACAGGCACGAAAAGCTGTATCTGACCATTGGGTGTACAGATACGCTCAACAGCGCGATATTATTCGACCTGTACAGTGAGATGCTTGGCGCAAAGGAGCATATCATGAACCTTCATATTAAGACCCACTATTCCTATGAGCTTTACGGGCTTTTGGAGAATCATGAGATTGACCTTGGGTTCGTGTACCATCATCTTCAATTTAAAAACATCATCGCGCGTCCTGTGCTGAAGGAGAAAATGTTTATTGTGCAGTCGGCGGCAGGGCTTAAGAAACCGGTGATACATACCGATGAATTGAATAAGGAGTGGGAAGTTTTTACGAGCTGGGAGGCGAACTACCAGATCTGGCATGACCAGTGGGTGAGCAGGGGCGAGCGTCCTCGGATAGAGGTGGACACGTTTGAGCTTTTGCTCCATATGATGTCCGATGAGCGGATGTGGGTGATCGCACCGATATCGGTAGTGGACAGGCTGAAGGCGCTGCGGCAGGTGTATGTGAGCGAGATTGCCAATCCGGTACAGCCGCCGGAGCGGATTACCTATGAGATTAAGCATAAGTACCCGAATGAGGCGACCCTTAAGGCTGTGCGAATGTTCGAGGAGAAGATGGTGCCGTATCTCTGCAGGAAAGACTGGGGATATGTGGGGGGAGAAAATTTTTAAAAATATATTGAAAGAATGTTTTGCATAGGAGATTGATGATGGACACATATGATGGAAAGAGCGTGTTTGACGGCATCGCGATTGGAAAGGTCAGCGTCCGCAAAAAGGCCGGGCAGCACGTTAAGCGCGAGAAAATAGAAGATATCAATGCGGAGATTGCGCGTTATAAGAGGGCAAAGCGCCGGGCAATCGAGCAGATCTCCAGTCTGTATGAGAAGACGTTTCGGGAACTGGGGGAGGCGAATGCGGCGATTTTCAAGGCGCATCAGATGGTGCTTGAGGATAACGGATACAATGATTCTGTCGAAGACCTGATTTGCGCCCAGGAAATTAATGCAGAGTACGCGGTCGCATCGACTGCGGATAATTTCTCCCGGATGTTTGCTGCGATGGATGACGATTATATACGGGAGAGGGCGGCGGATATCAGGGATGTCTCCGAACGTGTCCTGAAGATATTAAGAGGGGTGGCAGGGGAAGGCGCCGCAGCGGGCGAGCCGTCTGTCATCGTGGCAGATGACCTTGCCCCCTCGGAGATTATGCAGTTTGATAAAGACATGGTGCTGTCATTTGTCACCGTCCGCGGCTCGCTCAGTTCACACGCTGCGATCCTTGCCGGAACCAGGGGGATTCCGGCGCTTGTAGGAACGCCGCTGCCGCTTGACGATACGGTAGACGGAAAGCTCGGAATCGTAGACGGCACGGAGGGAAAAATCTATGTTGACCCAGACAAGGAAACCTTGGCGCGCATGCAGAAAAGGCAAAGGGAGGAAATGGAGAGAAAGGAACTTCTCCAGACCTTGAAGGGCAGGGAGAGCGTCACTGCTGACGGTAAAAAAGTGATGCTGTATGCGAATATAGCGAATATTAAAGACCTTGCGGCAGTTTTACAGAACGGCGCCGATGGAATCGGGCTTTTCCGAAGCGAATTCATTTATCTTGAAAAGGAGGATTACCCTACCGAGGAGGAGCAGTTTCAAGTTTATAAGAAAGTGGCGGAGGCGATGGCAGGCAGGAGGGCGGTCATCCGTACATTGGATATCGGCAGTGATAAGCAGTGCCCTTATTTTCAGATGGAGCATGAGGAGAATCCGGCGCTGGGATGCCGGGCAATCCGCATTTGCCTGGCGCGTCCGGGTGTGTTTAAGACGCAGCTTCGTGCGCTGTTTCGAGCCAGCGCCTACGGAAAAATCGCCATCATGTACCCCATGATTACCAGCGTCAAAGAAGTAAGGCGGATTCAGGAAATCGCGGATCTTGTGAAAGCAGAGCTTGCAGAGCAGGGGATTGAATTTGGCGAGCCGGAACAGGGAATTATGATTGAGACTCCGGCGGCAGCGATTATTAGTGACGAGCTGGCGAAGGAGGTCGACTTTTTCAGCATCGGAACGAATGACCTGACTCAGTATACCCTTGCCATCGACCGGCAGAGCATGAAACTGGATGAATTTTACGATCCCCATCATCCGGCTGTCCTGCGGCTGATTTCAATGGTGGTGGAAAATGCACATAAAGCAGGCATTTGGGCAGGCATCTGCGGGGAGCTGGGTGCAGACCAGGCCCTGACGCGGGAATTTCTCGCAATGGGCGTGGATGGGCTTTCGGTATCGCCGGGAAACATACTTCCGATCCGCAAGATTGTATTGGAGACGAATGTGGAAGAATACAAGGCAGGAAGACACAATCCTTAATGATTATTTAATTTTTTTTATATATCATAAATTCTTAAATTATTGTATAATATTTTAATACTTATTTTTTCGGGAGTGTATATATGGGAATGCCGACGCTTGGAAATCCGCAGAATACAATTGAAATATTGAAGAAATACCAATTTTCTTTTCAGAAGAAATTTGGACAGAATTTCCTTATCGACACGCATGTGCTGGACAAGATTATCCGGGCAGCGGACATTGGGAAAGATGATATGGTGCTTGAGATCGGGCCGGGGATTGGTACAATGACGCAGTATCTTGCTGAGGCGGCGGGGAAGGTTGTAGCGGTTGAAATCGACAGAAACCTGATTCCGATTCTTCACGACACCCTTGGCGGTTACGAAAATGTCCGCATTATAAATGAAGATGTCCTGAAACTGGATTTAAGAAAACTTGTTCAGGAGGAGAATGAGGGAAAGCCTGTCAAGGTAGTGGCGAATCTTCCATATTATATTACGACGCCTATTATTATGGGGCTTTTTGAAGGGAGCGTTCCGGTGAGCAGCATCACGGTGATGGTGCAGAAAGAAGTGGCGGAACGGATGAAGAGCGGTCCGGGAAATAAGGATTACGGCGCATTGTCGCTGGCGGTGCAGTATTATGCCGATGCATATCTTGTGGCAAACGTACCTCCGAACTGCTTTATGCCGCGCCCAAAAGTGGGCTCTGCGGTCATCCGCCTTACCCGGCATGAGATGGCTCCGGTAGAAGTTGAGGATGAAAAGCTAATGTTTGACATTATCCGGGCGGCATTTAATCAGAGAAGAAAGACGCTGGCAAATGGGCTTAATAATTCGGACAAACTGGATTTCCCAAAGGAAACCATTGTTAATGTGATAAAACATCTGGGAAAGGGCACAGGAGTGCGTGGGGAGATGCTTACGCTGAAAGAGTTTGCAGATTTGAGCAATATGTTATCCAGAATTTCCGGCCCGACTTGTAACTAATAAATCTTTACTATAAGAACAGAGAGGATGATTAAGATGACAAACAACGTAGAAAAGGCATTATTCGAAATCACGCCGGAGATTCAGCATTATTCGGAATTATGTATAAAAAATAATTTCATTGATAAAGAGCTGTACACGAAATATGAGGTGAAAAGAGGCTTGCGTGACCTGAATGGAAAGGGCGTGCTGGCCGGGCTTACGAATGTTTCGGATGTATGCGCGAAGAAACTTGTGGGGGGCAAGGAAGTTCCCTGTGCAGGAAAGCTTTATTACCGGGGCTACAATATTAAGGATCTGGTAAAGGGATTCCAGAAAGAAAAACATTTCGGGTTCGAGGAGATTGCGTATCTTCTGCTGTTCGGTGAGCTTCCGGATAAAGAAGAGTTCGATAAATTTTATGATACGCTGATTGAGAGGAGGACGCTGCCGCCTAATTTTGTCCGGGATGTTATCATGAAAGCGCCGAGCAGGGATATGATGAACAGCCTGTCACGATCCATCTTGAATCTGTATACGTATGATTCGAAGGCGGACGATACGTCTATCCCAAATGTGCTGAGACAGTGCATGAACCTGATCAGCCAGTTCCCGATGCTGATGGTATACGGATATCACGCGTATAATTATCGCAGAGGCGAGGATTTGTTTATCTATGCGCCTTCCCCGGAGCTATCCATGGCAGAAAATATTCTCATGATGCTGAGGGAAGACCGCAAGTATTCTAAGCTAGAGGCAAAGATACTTGATATGGCGCTGGTTCTCCATATGGATCACGGCGGCGGTAACAATTCCACGTTTACGACTCATGTTGTCACCTCCTCCGGAACGGACACTTATTCTACGATTGCTGCGGCCATGGCATCCTTAAAAGGTCCGAAGCACGGCGGAGCCAATATTAAAGTGACAGAGATGTTTGAAGATATGAAAGAGAGGATTCCGGACTGGAATGACCAGGACGCGATACGCCAGTACTTGTATGACCTCTTAGATAAGAAAGCTTTTGACCAGAAAGGGCTCATATACGGCATGGGCCATGCCATATATTCCGTTTCGGATCCAAGGGCGGACATTTTCAAGAAGTTTGTAAAGCAGCTGGCCCGTGAAAAGGGAAGAGAGAAGGAATATGCTTTATACGAGACAGTGGAAAAGCTTGCGCCGGAGGTGATCGGAGAGAAGAGGAAGATTTACAAAGGCGTGAATGCGAATGTGGATTTTTACAGCGGGCTTGTGTACAGCATGCTGAATTTGCCCAAATCGCTCTATACGCCGATTTTTGCGGCCGCGCGTATCGTAGGATGGAGCGCGCACAGGCTGGAGGAGCTTGAAAATGTAGACAAGATCATCCGTCCGGCATATAAGCCGCTTGCGCCGTACAGAGATTATGTGCCGATGCGGGAGAGATAGGAAAGGGCTGGGCTGAAAATGAAAAAGAATGAATTTTATTTTAAGTCCTGTGACGGGGTTACGAGAATCCATGCCGCAGAATGGATTCCGGATGGTAAGGCCGTGGCTGTGCTCCAGATTTGCCACGGCATGACGGAGCATATCATGCGTTACGGCGAGTTCGCGGAGTATCTGGCGGACAGAGGATTTTATGTGACAGGACACGACCATCTGGGACATGGCAAGTCCGTGCAGGATGAGGATTGCTATGGATATTTTCATGAGACAAAAGGCAACAGATGTGTGATAGGAGACATCCATAAGCTGCGGTGGCGGACGGAGAGGCGTTACCCGGACGTGCCGTATTTCATGCTGGGACACAGCATGGGCTCGTTCCTTTTGCGCCAGTATCTTATGGGGCACAGCGAGGGGCTTTCAGGGGCTGTCATCATGGGAACCGGATATCACGGAAAGGCGGAGCTTACGCTTGGCAGGGCACTCTGCAGAGTCGTGGCGGCTTTCAGGGGATGGAGGCACCGGAGCAAGATAATCAATGCTATCGGTTTCGGCGGATTTAACCGGAGATTTTCCCCCTGCGAGACGGAAAAAGACTGGCTTACCACGGATACGGAGAAAAGAGATGCATACATCCGGGATCCGTACTGTAACTTTACATTTACAGTGAATGGATATTATCATATGTTTGGAGGTATGAGATACCTGGAAAAGAGGGAAAATATAGAAAAGATCCGTAAAGACCTCCCGCTGTTATTCACATCAGGCCAGGACGACCCGGTAGGAGGGTTCGGAAAAGGAGTAAAGCGGGTATATGACCAGTATGTGGATGCAGGGATAGAAAATGCAGAGATGCGCCTGTACGAAGGAGATCGGCATGAGATTCTCAATGAGAGGGATCGAAACCGGGTATATGAAGATTGTTATATGTGGATGAGAGAAAATATATAAAGGGAATAGGGAAGAAAAGGAGCTGTAGGCTATGGACTTAATTACAATCAGGGAATTATATAAGGAACAGGAAAAATTTATTGATAAAAAAGTGTCTGTCGGCGGATGGGTGAGGAGCATCCGGGATTCAAAGACTTTTGGGTTTATTGTAGTAAATGACGGGACATTTTTTAAGCCGCTTCAGGTAGTATATCATGACGGGATGGATAATTTTTCGGAAGTTTCCAAGCTGAACGTTGGGGCGGCAATCATTGTGACGGGCACTCTTGTGGCAACGCCGCAGGCAAAGCAGCCGTTTGAGATACAGGCAGACAGCGTTGCGGTGGAGGGGGTGTCTGCGCCGGATTACCCGCTGCAGAAAAAACGGCATGGATTTGAGTATCTGAGGACAGTATCCCACTTAAGGCCGAGGACCAACACTTTTCAGGCAGTCTTCCGTGTCCGCTCTCTTGCGGCCTATGCGCTGCATAAGTTTTTCCAGGAGAGGGACTTTGTGTATGTGCATACTCCGTTGATTACCGGCAGCGACTGCGAGGGAGCGGGGGAGATGTTCAGGGTTACCACCCTCGATATGGACAATCCGCCGAAAAGGGAGGACGGCAGTATTGACTACTCCCAGGATTTCTTCGGGAAAGAGACAAGCCTTACGGTGAGCGGACAGCTTAACGGGGAAAGCTACGCTCTGGCTTTCCGCAATATCTATACTTTTGGACCGACTTTCCGGGCGGAAAACTCCAACACTACCAGGCATGCGGCAGAGTTCTGGATGATCGAGCCGGAGATGGCGTTTGCGGATCTGGACGACAATATGGAACTGGCGGAGGACATGCTGAAATATGTGATCAATTATGTAATGGAGCATGCGCCGGAGGAGATGGAGTTTTTCAACTCATTTGTGGACAAGGGGCTGATTGAGAGGCTTAGGAACGTAGCGTCCTCTGATTTCGCCCGCGTGACTTACACGGATGCCGTTGGAATCTTAGAGAAGAATAACGATAAATTTGAATATAAAGTTTCCTGGGGAGCTGACCTCCAGACAGAGCATGAGCGTTACCTGACGGAGGAAGTATTTAAGCGTCCGGTATTTGTTACGGATTATCCGAAAGATATCAAGGCGTTCTATATGAAGATGAATGATGACAATAAAACAGTAGCCGCCGTTGACTGTCTTGTGCCTGGCATTGGCGAGATCATCGGAGGCAGCCAGAGGGAAGACGATTATGAGAAACTTCTTGGAAGGATGAAGGAGATGGGCCTTAAGGAAGAGGATTATGGATTCTACCTTGACCTGCGTAAGTACGGCTCGGCCAGACATTCAGGATTCGGACTTGGGTTTGAGAGGTGCGTCATGTACCTTACGGGGATGAGCAACATCCGTGATGTTCTTCCTTTCCCAAGAACCGTGAACAACTGTGACTTATAAGAGGAATTTAGAATGAACATCTTAGTAGTGGACGATGAAAGGGAGATTGCCGATGTTATCGAGCTGTATCTCCAGAACGATCAGTATAACGTGTATAAGTTTTATACGGGCGAAGATGCGCTGGCATGCATCCGCAGCATGAAGATAGACCTTGCGATACTGGATATCATGCTGCCGGATGTGGACGGATTCCAGATTCTTAAGCAGATTCGGGAGAAATATACGTTTCCAGTCATTATGCTGACGGCAAAGACAGAGTACATGGATAAGATTACGGGCCTTACCATGGGGGCGGACGATTATATACCCAAACCGTTCAACCCCTTGGAACTGGTGGCGAGGGTCAAAGCGCAGCTGAGGAGATGCACGCAGTATAATGACGGGGGAAAAGAGACGGGGGATATTATAGACATCGGGGGGCTGTTTTTGAACAGGACTTCCCACGAATGTATCTACAATGAGATTCCCCTGACGCTGACGCCCATCGAGTTTGACGTTTTGTGGCTTTTATGCGAGAACCGGGGAAAGGTTATAAGCTCTGAGGAGCTCTTTGAGAAGGTCTGGCATGAGAAATATTATAAAAACAGCAATAACACTGTGATGGTACATATCCGTCATCTCAGGGAAAAGATGAGCGGGCCGACAGGAAAGTCTGATTTTATCAAGACGGTTTGGGGAGTGGGCTACAAGGTTGAAGAATAATTATTTGAAGTTGAAACTGAGCATTCTCCTGCAGACCGTTCTTGTGACAGCGATTACTGTGCTGGTCGGCGGAGTCCTGCTGAATTATGTCGTGGACGGCATATACAATGACAGCTTTGCAAAGGGTTTTGTAAATGCGCTTGTTTCTTTGGATGTGAAAGAAAAGACGGCAATCCATCTATATTGGAATCTTATTGGAAACAACAAGACATTTTTTATGATTGTAGGGTTTCTTCTTTTGTTTGCGCTCTTTTTTTACGTGGCGCTGTCGAAGATGACAAAGTATCTGGATCAGGTTGGCGACGGAATTGAAAATATCGTGTCCGATTCCCATGAGCCGATACACTTGATTACAGAGCTTAAGCCGCTGGAGATACGGCTGAATGAGATCAAGGCGACGCTCAGGAGACAGGAGCTTGAGTCTGTTGAAAGCGAGAAGAAGAAAAATGATCTTGTCCTGTTTCTTGCACATGACCTGAAGACCCCCTTAACTTCCATCGTGGCATACTTGACTATGCTTGACGGCCATCCTGACATGAACCCGGAGGAGAGGGAAAAATATACCCATATCGCATTGGAAAAGTCCATGCGGCTGGGAGAGCTGATCAATGAGTTTTTTGACATTACCCGTTACAATCTGCAGGATATCGAATTGGAGCCGGTCGAGATTAATCTGACGCTTATGCTGGAGCAGCTTGCAGATGAGCTTTACGGCGTTCTGCTGGAAAAGCGTCTGTCCTGCCAGGTGGAGGTGGAAGAGAACCTTGAGGTGTATGGTGATCCGGACAAGCTGGCGAGAGTGTTTGACAATATTCTCCGCAATGCGATAGCATACTGCTACAGCAATACGAAAATACTGATCGGGGCGAAGAAGAAAGACAGGAATGTGGAGATTACGTTTACAAATGAAGGCGAGAGGATTCCCGGGTCGATGCTTCAGACGATTTTTGAAAAGTTTTACCGCGTGGACGGCTCAAGATCCAGCGGAACAGGCGGGGCGGGACTTGGGCTTGCTATTGCGAAGGAAATCGTGGAGCTTCACGGAGGACGGGTCATGGCAAAGAGCGACGATCTGAAAACCCAGTTTATTGTGATGCTTCCTTCAAAATCGGAAGAGGAGAAAGAAGGGGAGAAGGATGAGATTCATACACATCGCAGACGTTCATTTAGGGGCAAGTCCGGACGCGGGAAACGCATACGGGCCGTTGCGCGCAAAAGAGATGTGGACAAGCCTGGAAAGGGTTGTTGAGCAGTGCAGGAAAGAAAATATAGACCTTCTTCTGATTGCCGGGGACCTGTTTCACCGCCAGCCCCTTCTCAGGGAATTAAAGGAAGTGGATTCTCTGTTTGCATGTCTGGATAAAACACAGGTTGTGCTTTCGGCGGGTAATCATGATTATCTGAAAAAGGACTCCTATTACCGCACATTTTCCTGGAAAGAACATGTGCATATGATTCTCACAGAGGATTTAAGCGCGGTGGAGCTGCCGGAGATTGGAACCGCAGTCTATGGATTCAGTTACGGCGCAAGAGAGATAGAGGCGATGCCGTATGCGGGGAAAAGAGCCGAGGGACGGCAGCCGATAGAGATTCTGATGGTGCATGGCGGAGACGGGCGTCATGTGCCGATAAAGAAAGAGGAGATAGCCGGGCTCGGCTATGACTACGCGGCGCTGGGACATATCCATAAGCCGCAGAGCGTCATTCCGGGAAAGGCAGCATACAGCGGTGCGCTGGAGCCTTCCGATAAGAATGACACGGGCCCGCATGGATATATCCTGGGAGAGATAGCCGATAAAAAATGCCGGATAAAGTTCGTTCCGTTTGCGTCCAGAGAGTATATCCATCTGGAAACCGAGGCGACCGGAGATATGAGCGGCAGCCGGCTGAAAGAAAAAATCCGGGAAGAGATAGACGAGAGGGGAAGAGAGAATATTTACAAGATACTCTTAAAAGGATACAGGGATCCGGATGTACTGTTTGACTTGCAGGCGATGGACGTATATGGAAATATAATAGAGATTTTTGACGACACAAAGCCTTCTTATGACTTTGGAAAGATAAAAAGCCAAAATAAGGACAATATATTGGGAAAGCTGATCGAACAGCTGGAAGGCTATGATGAGGATTCTGTCCAGTACCGCGCGATGTGCGAGGGAGTGAGGGCATTGATGGATACCAGAAGGGATTAGCCGGATGAAGATATTGGAGCTGAAGATTAGGAACTACGGGAAAATGAAGGATTGGAATGCTGAGTTTTCCCCGGGAATCAATTTGATATATGGCAGGAACGAGTCAGGGAAATCTACAGTGCATACGTTTATAAAAAGCATGCTTTTCGGCCTGGCCCGCGGCAGGGGGCGTGCGGCGGCGAACGATATTTACAGCAGGTATGAGCCGTGGGAAAATCCTGATTTTTACTCAGGGATGCTGCGGTTTGAAAGCGGCGGAAAACACTTTGTCCTGGACCGCAATTTTGGCAGGGGATCAAAGAAAGCGGAGCTGTTCTGCGAGGATGACGGAGAGAGGCTGTTTGAAGACGACGGGGATCTGCAGATGCTTCTTGGGGAGATGTTTTCTGAGTCCGTTTATGAGAATACTGTTTCGGTGGGGCAGCTAAAGGCGCAGCCGGGGCAGGAGCTGGCAGCAGGACTGCGTAATTATGCGACAAATTTCTATGCGTCAGGCGGCGGGGACTTGAATCTTGACGGGGCGCTGCGAAAGCTGAAGGAGCGAGAGCGCGACATTGACCGCCAGATTAAGGCGGATTTTCAGAAAAAGCAGGAGAAGAGGGAGCGCATCGAGCAGGAGGCATCCTATATCTGGCGGGAAATGCACGGCCTTCAGACGGAGAGGGACACGCTGCTTGAGCGGATTGATTACCGTAGGAAACATCAGCCAAAGATGGGAGAACCGGAAAATAACAGAGTGATTGATGAGCTGCGTCCGGGCAAATGGCGGGTCCATCCGGTAGAGATCCTGTCGTTTATCGCAGCGGTGGCGTTAGTGGTAATCTTTATCCATAGGCCGTGGAACTATCTTGTGGCAATTGTGCTGGCGCTTTTGTGTGCGATCTATACATGGAACCGGCTGAAAGTCAGCAAAAAGCAGGAAAAGACCGAACCGGAAAGGATACTGGAAGAAATCGCGCCAGAGGAGGAAAAAGTGCCTTTGGAACGCCTTTGCTGGGAGGCGGAACGTATTGCCGGTGAGCTGGAGGAAAAGCAGGTGCAGTACAATAACCTCCGGGAACAGCTCGGTGAGATGGACGAGATGGGGGAGGAGTTCTGGGAGCTGGAGCGCCAGAGAGAGGCGGTCAGCCTGGCATCTGACAAGATTAATGAACTGTCGGCGCAGCTCCAGAAACAGTTGACGGCGAAGATGAATACAGTGCTTTCTGAAATTATAAGCCAGATTACGGGAGGGAAGTACACCAGGCTTATGATGGATAAGAAGCTGGAGCTTTGCGTGCTTTGCAAAGACCGGAGGGCGCCGCTGGAAAGCCTGAGCAGGGGAACGATAGAACAGCTATACCTGACGCTGCGTATGGCATCGGCCGGTATTTTCCAAGAGGAAGAGATGCCGGTTGTGCTGGATGATACATTCGTATATTATGATGATGAGAGACTTGCACATACTTTGCGCTGGATGAGTGAAAATAAAGGACAGGTGTTGATCTTTACCTGCCAGAAACGGGAAGAAGAGGTGTTAGACAAGCTGAAAATATCATATCGCAAGATAAAATTATAGAGAAAAGAAGGCATGCCCATTTCCTATGGAGGAAACCGGACATGCCTTTAGTATTGATATAATTATTTTTGCGGTAAGGCGTTACTCTGCAAAGGGAGCGGCAATTTCGTCAAAGCGTTCTGCATGGGATGCGTACCATTTGTCGAAATCCATTCCTGATGCTGATATTTCATTTCCAAGAGCCTTTAAGAAAGCAGGGATGTCGCGTTCAAGGATGGTTCCGACCTGTTTGCCGAACCGTTCCGTGCCCTGGATATCTTCGCCGTTGACAGTGAGCACGAATGCCGGCTGCATTGCGCCGTCTGCCTTCTTTACACCCCCGCGGAATCCGATTCTGCCAATCTGATGCGTGCCGCAGGATGACGGGCATCCGGAGATATGGATCTGGGGGAGGACACCGTCTTTAAAGTTCCATTCCCTGGCAGCGTCTACAAGAGTCTCTAATAGCTTTTGGGAGTCTCTGACGCCTACCTGGCAGATGGACGCTCCGATGCAGGCTACCGAAGACTCAAACAAGTTCCTGGCTCCGTCATTGGTAAGCTCAAGTATTTTTTTTGCCTCATTTCCAGTGCAGTTTATGATATATGCGCCCTCTTCAGGCGTAAGCCTCAGCTCTGTCTGCTCCATGCTGCTTATTGCATTGTATAATTCCTGGATTTTTGAAGGTTCCGGGCATCCTCCGATGGGATGGTATGCAACTGCGTAAAGTCCGTCCTGTTTCTGAGGGATGACTCTCGGGCTGTCCGGGGCAGATCCGTCAGGTTTCTTTGTGATTTCGTCCTGCTCCGCATGGATATCCAGGCTTTCTTCTTCCATGACTTTTTTGAGGATTTCGCTATAAGTTTCTGTGTACTTATCTCCCAGCACGTCCTGCATATAGCGTGTCCGTGCCTTTGCGCGGTTTTCGTAATTGCCGTAGGTTACAAACATATTTACCATGGCTTTGATGTAGTAGAGGATCTTGCTGCCGTCAACTGCCTCTGCGACCATGACGCCCATTTTGGGGTTGTTTCCAAGCCCGCCCGCAGAGAATACGTCAAATCTTCCGTCGGCTCTCGCTGCAAATCCTAAATCCCTGAAAGTAGCATGCGGCTTGTTTGCCGGGGAGTTTGAAAAGCATACTTTTAATTTCCGGGGGAGCTTTACGGTCTTGATAAAGCCCATCAGGTAATCTGCCGCGGCGTCTGCGTATGGAGATACATCAAAATATTCGTCCTTTTCCACACCTGACAGCGGGGATACCATGACATTTCTCGGGAAGTCGCCGCCGCCTCCTCTTGTTACGATGCCACAGTCAAGAGCCGCCGCTGCAAGTTCACATACAGCGTCTGCATCCAGGTTGTGCAGCTGTATTGTCTGGCAGGTTGTGAAGTGTATTTTGTCGATCTTATATTTTTCAATAGCCTCCGAGACAAACTTAAGTTTTTCACTGTCAACACGCCCACCCGGAAGCCTTAGCCTCAGCATGCTGGACTTCCCCCCGCGCTGTGCGTAGCTTCCGAAACCGCCTGAAAATCCTTTGTATTTTGGAACAGGAACTTCGCCTGCGTAAAACTGTCTGGTCACCTTTTCGAATTCCTCGTAATCCTTTTTCCATTCCATTGACTCCATGCCAATCCTCCTTTATACTTTGGGTATGTTTTAATGATAAGAGTGAATAAATATAAAGTCAAGGAGATTTCCTATGAATGTTTTGCCTTTTGAAATATTATTTGAAGATGCCCATATCCTTGTGTGCTTGAAACCTTCCGGGATTGCCACCCAAGGGAGAAATGTTGCCAGACAGGACATGGTCAGCTACCTGAAAAATTATATTGGGAAGACTGGTTCGGATTCCGGCGGAGGAAAAGAGCCTTACCTTGCGGTTGTCCACCGGCTGGATCAGCCGGTGAGGGGAATTATGGTCTTTGCAAAGACTCCTTTTGCAGCCGGGGAGCTGAGCCGGGAATTAGCTGAGGCGGGATTTGAAAAGCATTACCGGGCGCTGGTTACGGGAACACCGCCTGAGAGGACAGGAATTGTCGATAACTATTTGGTTAAGGACGCGAGAGCCAATGTTTCACGAATCTGCCAAAAAGGAACGGCCGGTGCAAAACATGCCAGGCTGAGTTATCAGATTGTTGAAGAGGAACCGTATCTGTTCGGCGGAACAGTTCCTGACAGCTGTGCCGGGGAATGTACAGAGGTGGACATCCGTCTTTATACCGGGAGGCATCATCAGATTCGTGTGCAGATGGCAGGCATCGGATGCCCGATTGCGGGAGATGCAAAATATAATCCAAAGGCGCAGCATTCGGAAAGGCGGCAGGATTTGAAACTTTGCTCCTGCTCATTAACATTTACACATCCGAAAACAAAAGAAACAATGCGGTTCTCGCTGCTTTGACCGAAAGAGATACGCGGGGGCAGAAATATAGAAAAGCCGGGGTGTATCGAAATACAGCCCCGGCTCAGCGTGCCTACCATACGTATGTTGTATGATCTATATCACTTCCGTTTCCAGCAGTTCTTTCTGGTATTCTTCAAGAATAATACTTTGAATTCGCTCCCTGGTTCCTGAATTGATCGGATGAGCGATATCCCGGTATTCGCCATCCACTGCTTTTTTGCTCGGCATTGCAATAAACAGTCCCTTTTCTCCCTCAATTACCTTGATGTCATGTACTACAAACTCTTCATCCAAGGTAATCGACACTACAGCCTTTAGTTTCCCTTCTTTTGCCACTTTACGTGCACGTACATCTGTGATCTGCATTCTTATGGCCCCTTTCTGTCTTCATCATAGTGCATATCTTTCGTTTCTTTCTACGACTACCTTGACGCCATTTTCACCAACATGCCGCGTATTCGCGCGAATTGTGTCACGACTTTCCACAATACAGTTTTCAATATACGTATTGTCCCCGAGATACACGTCGTTCAGAATTATGGAATTCTTTATCACACAATTGTTGCCGACAAACGTTTTCTTAAACAGGATGGAATTCTCCACCGTACCATTGATTATACTTCCACTTGCTATAATGCTGTTTTTAACTGTTGCGCCCGGGTTATACTTCGCCGGGGGCAAATCGCTGACTTTGGAATAAATCTCCGGCAGCTCTTTGAAAAAATAATTTCTCACATCAGGCTTTAAAAAATCCATATTTGTCTGATAATACGCTTCCACCGTTGAAATGTTGCTCCAGTAGTCTTTTATTTTATAACCGTATATTTTTTTCAGGTTTTTATACCTGATTAAAATGTCGGTCACAAAATCATGTCTTTCCTCTTCTGCACAATGCTCGATTAAGTCGATGAGCAGCCGTCTCCTGATTACATAAATGCCAGTGGAAACTACGCTTGAATTTGCTACCATCGGCTTTTCCTCAAATTCTTCAACGCGCATAGAGTCGTTCATTTTAATGGTTCCAAACCGGCTGGCTTCGTCAAAAGAATCCAGCTCCTTACATACTACAGTAATGTCTGCCTTTTTGGCAATATGATATTCTAATATTTTATTATAATTCATCTTGTATACGGCATCTCCGGAAGCGATGATGACGTATGGCTCGTGGCATTTCCTGAGAAAATCAAGGTTCTGGCAGATCGCGTCGGCGGTTCCCCTGTACCAGTAACCGTTGTCCATCGTAATTGTCGGGGTGAACAGATACAATCCCCCCTGTTTTCTTCCGAAATCCCACCATTTGGATGAGTTGAGATGCTCATTCAGGGAACGTGCATTGTACTGCGTCAGCACGGCAACTTTCTGGATGTGGGAATTTGACATATTGCTGAGGACAAAGTCAATAGCCCGGTAGCTTCCGGCCAGCGGCATTGCCGCTACCGCCCGTCTTCTGGTCAGCTCACGCATCTTGTGGCTGTTGCCTCCCGCCAATATAAGTCCTACTGCTCTCATGCATGCTCACCTGCCTTTATCAAAGTTTCCCCGCTTTCCAGCAGGCCGTTCGGATAATCCTCTTTAACAGTGACACCGCTGATCGCGGTATTTTTCCCGATCTGGATGCCGTTTGGTATCCAGGAATTTTCCCCGATGGTCACAAGGCCGAAAGAATAGATGGAAGGCTTTAATTTGTTTGGCAGCTCGCTGCCGATTCCTAAAGTACATTCGTTCCCTATTTCCGTCCCCTCTGCTATAATTGCCTTATCAATCACGCACCCGTTTCCTATGGTTACGCCCTGCATGATGATAGAATCCCTGACGATGGATCCTTTGCCAATGGTGACGCCTGCCCCGATCACGCAGTTGCGGACCTCGCCGTATATTTCGCATCCATTGCTTATGATGCTTTTCTCGATTACGGATTCCGAGGAGATGTACTGAGGCGGCAAGGTAGCGCTGTTTGTATAAATTTTCCAAAACTCTTCATACAAGTTAAACTCGGGAATGATATCGATAAGCTCCATGTTCGCTTCCCAGTAAGAGCCTAAGGTTCCCACATCTTTCCAATAGCCGTTGTATTCATACGCAAATAACCTGTCTCCTTTTCCGTGGCAGTAGGGGATGATATGTTTTCCGAAGTCACATCCATGAATATCCCTCAGTGCGATCAGCGCCTCCTTTAAAACGGGCCAGCTGAAAATATATATTCCCATAGATGCCAGGTTGCTCTTTGGCTCAGGCGGTTTTTCCTGAAATTCTGTAATCTGCCCTTCCTCGTCGGCGACAACGATGCCAAACCTGCTGGCCTCTTCCATAGGAACGGGCATTGCCGCAATGGTGACATCTGCACGGTTTGCCTTGTGGAATTCCAGCATGACTTCATAATCCATCTTATAAATGTGGTCGCCTGAAAGGATCAGCACGTAATCCGGATGGAAAGTTTCCATATAGTCAAGGTTCTGATAGATCGCATTAGCTGTGCCGGTATACCACTCGCTGCTGCCGCTTTTTTCATAAGGAGGCAGAATCGAAACGCCGCCAAAGCTGCGGTCTAAATCCCAGGGAATGCCAATGCCTATATGGGTATTCAAACGCAGGGGCTGGTATTGCGTCAACACTCCGACAGTGTCGATTCCTGAGTTAATGCAATTGCTGAGGGGAAAGTCAATAATTCGGTACTTCCCTCCAAAGGCTACCGCCGGTTTTGCAACTTTCGATGTGAGAACACCAAGCCTGCTGCCTTGTCCGCCCGCCAAGAGCATTGCTATCATCTCTTTTTTTCTCATGCCATCACCCCTTCTTAAATGTATGTATTGCCATTATAGCACAGTTTTCAGCCAGCGTGAACATCTTTTACAATTTATTTTAATTATCCAATAAGATTTTATGAAAATATACCAAATGATTTAGCCTTGGTTTTTTCACGGTATATGTTTATAATATATCTTAGAACTATAAATGAGTAAATACCAAATATTGCACAAAATAAAGACACCCGCTGCTGAAT
>CAJTQA010000031.1 GCA_910578455.1 uncultured Dorea sp. | reverse complement strand
TTCTTACCAAAAAGGAGCCATTTTTAACCAAAGACACAAACTATTTTACACTACCGTCACAGTATTAAGATGTATACCTGAAACGGTTGTTCCAAGACCTTCATACGCGGCAGTGCCTGTGCTAGGTTTTAGATATGCGCGCTTTTCAAGGACTTCCATATTGCCATTTAATTTGGCAAACTCTTCTGATATGGCTTTCTGCGTCATGCTGCCATCAGTATTTTTTCCAATCTTGGAATATAACTTACCAATTCCTTCCTCTTCTTCATTCCCCGTACCATATTCTGTATTAGGCGGAATCTCCCAAATCCCATCATCCCGAAAATATTTCTTTGTGCTTCCTTCTCTTTTCGGTACTAACCCTGCTTCATTTATTGATACAATATCATATTTTGTGTCTGGTGGAGTTTCCCATATCCCATCATCCCGTAAAAACTTAGTGACAGTTCCCGTTCTCCTGGGCGCAAGCCCTGCCGCTTCTGTAGAAACTAATCCATATGTTGTATCCGTATCTGGCGGGGTCGCCCATACCCCATCATCCCGCAAATATTTAGTAGCAGTTCCTGTTCTCCTAGGCGCAAGTCCTGCCGTTTCTGTAGAAACCAATCCGTATGTAGTATTCGTATCCTGTCCTGGAATGCCAAGTTCTGTTATGTCTTCTTTGGTCACCAAAGACGCAGATACAATATGCCCTTCTCCATCTACTTCCACTTTATATAATCCTGACGCATATTTTTTGTGCTTTGGATGAATGTACTTATTAGCTGCTGCTGATATATTATCAAGCTTTTCTTTCAGTGCATTTGTAAAATCATTCTCAGACAGCCCTCTCCCCTCAATACAATCCACCTTTTTTTTAAGCCCTTCCGTTAATTTGTTCTCCCATGAACTCACAAGATTTTTCAGATACATAGATAGGGTCTTTCCGTCTATCAGACATCCATCTTCTTGAATCTCTGTTGACTGTACGATATGAGCCTTTGTAAGGACATTTTCCTTCATCCATCCCAATGAATGTATAATTTTTTCGATTCTTTTGTTGAACACGTCGGCATGATTTGGCTCACTGGTTTCAAACTCCTCAAGGTCTATATCATATTTAGGTGTTTTGTCGAACATTCCCATTTACTTGCCTCCTAATAATTATCTCTGATGGAAAATATCACCTCTGTCTCATCCTTTCCTTTCGCAAGAAAATTAGAAAAAGCGATAACATCGCCCGTCTCATCAATTAAAGCAGCCTCTGATATAAATTTACCTGTCAGCTCCATCACTCCCAATTCAATCGCATACTCATAAGATGTATCTGATATCTTCGTACAGGAATCATATTCTTTCCGGATTAGCTCATTCTGCAGATTTATGTTTTCAGGCAGAGGGTAAATCACTTCCCCATCTTCGTTTACCCCTCCATCTCCCAAAGCAATGTACTTCACTTTTTCAAGCGGGGTACCATCATATCTTGCCCTTGCCATTTTTTTCCTGGCAATGTTTGTTATCACACTTTTTGCCATTTATGTCTCCTTTCCGTTCCACCGGCACTCAAATTCTACGATATTAGAATCAAGGAAGTGCTGGCCATCCATAAAGTAGGTTCCATCCAATGAATCATAGTTGTAATAATCTATGTCCTCTACATATTGGACGGCATGCTCTATTTCCTCAACTTCATCTATAATAACAAGATAATTAAAAAGATAATTATCTTTCGCGCCCGCCTCTTTCCAGCGTCGGACAGTCTTTTTAATAATATTGAGAGATACCGGATGTTCCTTGGATGCCTCCATTCGGATCAATACAATAAACTCAGCCCAGCGTGTGATATCCCCAGTATGTTCCGACATGCTTTCGATGGATACATCCTCATATCCCAGTGCTGATACAGCCAGTATAATCCCTGTATTCAAACCGCCAAGCGCACATATTTCCTCATACATGGCAATCCGGGAGCGGAAGTTTTCCATATCTTCCCCATCATGCCGGGCCAGGCTGCGTTCTCTTCCATGCACCCTCAACATTTCATCGCAGCAGGATGCCACCATGCTTTCATCCCTGGCTCTCATAATGTCCTCATGTGTTTCATCGAAACGCCGTCCAAATATATTACAAAAAATATACCACTGGTTTATAGACTTTTTTACTTGCTTAAATGGCGTGGTCAGCATGTACCACATATACTCGACAAAACTATCCATATCACAACTCCTGGCCAACTTTTCTCACTTCAATATTTATCACCCCAGCCGTAAGCACTTTTTCTTTTTCCAGAACAACATCCTCTGACGGCTGCCGGATATCCGTTTTCCTGTAGTCCTTTATATTACTGCGGAGCGCATAAATGATACTGTCATGGTACAGCGTGTTCATCTCAGTTCCTGTCAGAGCCATCAATTCTTGAATCACATTCTGCGCCTGTTGCCGCACCCCATCCGTCACTGCATCTTCCGAGAGGTAAATCACCAAGTCAAATTCTAACGGAACTATTTCTGCAGATTTCACTAAGTAATCTTCGTATTGCCCTCTCAATGGCAGTATTGCCGCCTCCACATCCTGGATTAGCTTTTCTGATGCCTCCCCAGCAGTTCCGGTAATAATGACATCCACCGTTCCCTGCCCCCGTGGATGCTGTGTATCAATCTTTACATTCAAAGCACCGTTTACTCCCATGACAGCATTCTTAAGCTTTTCTTCTATAGTTATGGTTGACAGCTCCGACCAGCTTGACAATATGCGTTTCCTAAAGGCTTCATCGTCCTCTCTGTCTGCCCCTTCTTGGTATATCCATCCTTCTTCATTTACAACATGGTCAATTCCTTCCAGGTGAATCATCGTCTCTGTAATCCTTCCAGGCGATATATTATAGTATGAGCCTGTCTCCTCTGCCTCCACCATCACCTTCCCAGCCTGTTCTCCTGCACCGATTACCGTATTTCCTATGGCATAATATTTCAACACCATCCCCGCAGCATCGGCTTTCGTCTTAAAGCAATGTCCTTTTGTTATCTGCAGTGCATTGGAATACTCTGACCTGTATACCGTGACATAGCCCCTTACAGGTGTTGCCTCTTTCCTCTGCTTGGAAAAATCAGCCGCCTTAATGTCAAGCCAATCCCCTGACGCATATTGGATAAAACAGGAATTTAAAAGTTCCCTCGCAAACTCTTTCAGTTCTATGTAAAGTGCGACAAACAGCCTTGCCAAGTGGTAGAATATTCCTCCTTTTGTGAAGTTTGATACCGCAAACCCTTCTTTCTCAAGTTCTTCCTGAATTTCCTCCATCACGTCTTCCTCATCCGGCAACGGGATAATTTTATCAAGCAGCTCTTCCTCTATCATTCTTTGACCACCTCCACACGGCCTTCACTGATTTCCGCATCATATTCCTCATCTGTTTTTTTTAGCCTGAAATGTATTCTTATCTTTATAGTTCCGTCAGTAACCCGGCTCAACGCTGTACTGATACTGGACGGGTCAACCTCTTCCCTCTTTTTCAGTTTTTCTTTAATCCTCCGCTCAACTTCTAATGCAAGAAATTCACTATAAGTTTCATTTTTAAATTCCAGCAACCCAAACCCGTAACTGTCATCCTCGTCTTCGTCCTCATAAAAAAGTTCCGCCTGTTCTGTGAGAATTTCATTTTTTAAATCCTGCCGGAAACATTTTTCACCAGATATAAGCTCGAAATCCCCATCACTGCCAACCACTGGCTGTCCTTTTTCGTCAAGCTTTATATCAGCAGAATCAATGCCGACCAATTGCATCAGACCGCCCTCCCCATTATATATGGCACGATATTGCCATAAAGGAAAACCACCGTTACAATATCACCAACTTTATATGGCATCTCACTTGATACCTTTGGTATTTCCGGAAATCTCGCATCCTCCCTTTTATTTTTGTCAAGAATTCTGATAACGTAGCTGTAATGTCCTGCCTCATTCCAAGAATCAACTATCTTGGCATACATTGCAAAAGGATATCTCAAGTGCGGATATTCCTCCCGGATGCTTCTTTCCAGCTCCTGCCTCACAAACGACTTTAACATATCAGACATCCTGATTTCCTCCCTTAAAAGAAATATACATATGCACCGCGCCCCTATGGTCTGTCTTGATCACTGTCTTTTCAACCTCTGCCATCCCATAAAATCGGCTGTGCCTTATTTCTATCATCTGGCTATGGTGGATCCAAGGAATTGCCACTGTTTCCGCCTCCCACATCGTGCCGTATTTTTTCAGAGATAGGATGGAATTATCCTCCTCCAATACATATATCTCGTCCTGATTTTCTTTGCTCCCCCAATAAAATCTTTTGTTTTTAAAAAAATACGGTTGTGAGATTCCCCACACAGTATTTACTTCTGCAATCGTTTCCAGTCCATTTTTCTGCTCAACAGATACAACTGCCTTCTTTCCGTAATCATAATTTGACAGCTCATAATCATAGATATCCGCCTGTGCAAGTACATAGCGTATGATATCCTGCGGAGATGCATCTAAAAAAGTTGCTTTAAACAGTACCTTTTCAAGTTTTACCGAATCATCCCGGATTAAAATCCCCGAGCCATTCTTTCTTACATATCCATCAAGCAAGGTATCATAATCATCTCCATATCCCAATTCTATCTTCGCTGCATCTGCCTCTTTTATATGGATGAGCTCTTCCAGCTCGGGAAAAAAGGTTATGATTCCCCAGTCACGCTTGGAGCTTTTTGCAGAAAAGCATTCTACCCCTATTCCACCTTTTATCTCATAACTTCCAACCGTAACCCTGAACTCTGGCGCAATCAGTTTCCTTACTTCCACAATGTACCACCTTACTTCTTCGTTATTTTTTTTGCGTTCTTCTTGGATTTTCCAGTTTTTCTCTTATCCTTGGCGGCACTTTTGGATTTTTTCTTCTTTGTCTTCTTCTTTTTAGAAGATTTCTTTTTACTGGTCTTTTTAGTTGACTTCTTAACTACCTTTACCGCTACAAAGACCGGTGGAGACCAAAGCTCCAGCGTTGCCGTCACCTTGCTTTCCGATATCACATTCTTCGTTTCAAAAGACTTAAAATATGCACTGGTAATCCCATGAGCCGCACAATCTGCATTGACAACCGCCATTTTCCTGGCTGCGGTCTGCCCTGGCTTTCTAAACAATGACTCATAGGAACGTATCATCTGATCTACAGTCTGGGAATTTGTCGCCTCCAAAAGGATTTCTATTGTAATTTTTGATATATCATATCCTCTTGGTTGCGCTGAATTAACTGCCCCCGTGTCATCCTGAGGCGTATATATATTAGCCGCCTCCTGGACCCCCACACTTTGCACCAGCCCCGGGAGCATTACGCCCCCGAGCTTTATGATGTCATCTGTTATATACAGCATCTTCTGTCATCTCCTATACTGTCACATAATCATCCGTGAACTCATCACCGTCTGTCTGGTTCTGAACATCTTTCAATTCATCAATTAATTTCTCCAACATCCGGAGGTCTTTCATGTCTTTCATATTTACCCTGACATTCAACGTCTGGATAAATGTCCGGCGCCCATCTGCCCTCGAGGTTTCCTGTTTCTTTCCAATCATCTGATGGGAGTCCTTGCGTACGCTTTTCTTTTTCTCAAACAGCGCATTTGCAATTTCCCTGACATTGGAACCCCCGCCCCGCT
Source organism: uncultured Dorea sp. (assembly GCA_910578455.1). Classification (GTDB taxonomy): domain Bacteria; phylum Bacillota; class Clostridia; order Lachnospirales; family Lachnospiraceae; genus MD308. The sequence continues at coordinate 33,717 of CAJTQA010000031.1, read as the reverse complement.
CTTCATCATTCTGGATAATCCCTGACATGATTTCTTTCATCTTCGACCAGAGGATGGAAAGCGGAAGTATAGCCTCTGCGCCAGCCTCCCCTGCCCCATGCAGAGTGTTCCCGGATGCCCCAATGAATGCCGCACTGTTCAGGATGCCGCCCTCCTTGTGCCAACTAATTGAAAACTTCGGCACACTGGGAGGATTTAAGCTGAATTTCCCGGATGTGCTTATCTTCGGCATTGGGATTTTCAGCTTGGGGAAGGTCACCTTAAATGCAGATTTCATCCTGTCTATCGCATTCTTCACGGCATCCCTCGCCCCATTCATCTTTGATTTCACAGTATTTACTACTGCCCCGAGCCTCCCGCCCGTCAGGGAATTGATGGTAGCATAGCCTGTCCTGAAGGCTCCAGCTATACCTGCCATCACAGCCGATGCAGCACCCTTCATCCCGCCGCCCTTCGAGCGGTAAATATTCACCATCGCTGATAATGTGCTCTGTGTCCCTGCCCGCCATGTATTCATCGCATTTTGGGCTCCTGATACTGCGGAAGACAGCTTTGATGTTATCGCATTTTTTATCGCAGACAATTTCCCGGATACATTAATCCCTACTGCAGATAATGCACCATCAATAACTCCCAGGAATCCGGATGCAAAACCGCCGGCGAATGATAAGATCGCATCGAATACACCAAGAAATATATTTTGGAGATTCTCTATTGCTGCCCCGGCAAATCCAAGTGCTCCCGTCAGGTCACCGTTTAGTAACGCTGCTATCGCCTTTATTACATTCGTGACAAATGATACTATATTAGACACGACTCCTGTAATCGGTGCCAGCGCTGCCAACACGCCCTGGATCGCGCCTATGACAATCCCGACTACCACGGTAAGCACAGCCGCCCCTACAACGCCAATGATCTGAAGGATAGGCTGCACCGCATGATACAGCTCCATAAGGCTCTGTCCGACCTCCGACAATACCGGGGATACCTGGCCTTTCGCCTCTATGACAGCCCCCTTCACTTGGTTAAACAAGCCGGTCCAAAATCCCCGAAATGCCTCTGAACGTTTCCAAAGGTACATAAATGCCGCAACCAGAGCCACGATCCCAACGATTACCCACGTGACCGGGGATGCTAAAAATGTGGCATTAAGCCCTCCCATAGCGCCCCCCGCTATTGATGCTGCATTTTTTACCATCAGAAATGTTTTACCCAGTGTCCCGACAACCACCAGGACGCTACCGGCTATCCCAAGAAATAGGGAGAGCCCGAGGACAATCTGCATGATCATTGCCACAAGCTGCTGGTTATTTCCGATCCATTCTGAACCCTTCGAAATCACTGAACTCATTTTATCCATTGTGGTGTTAAATACCGGAATCAAGTTACTGCCCAGCTCCTCTACATTGTTATGTATCTGCTGCTTTAACCGTTCAAACTTTTGCTCCGGAGTGTTCTGGATGGCCTGGGCCATCTCCTCCGTCACGGATACGCCTTTCTTCATGCTGGAGTGCAAGTCCTTGATACCGCCTTTCAACGTATCCACGTTATTATACAGAAGGTCTATCGCCGCAACTGCCTCATCCGTTCCAAAGGCAGTCTTCAGCTCCTGCTTTTCAACAGCGTCAATCGTCTCCCCGTATTTACCCTTCAAGGCTGTCAGGATTTCCGGCATGGACATCAATTGGTTATTCGTATCAGTAAATTTTAGTCCCAGCTTTTCACCCGCAGACGCTGCCTGGTTCAGGAAACTCTTATACTTCGTCGCTGCCTCCGATCCGGACATCGTAGTCTGGAGCTGCCCTAAGATGGCAAGCTGCTCTTCGAAAGATACATTTGCATTCGTTGCCGTTGCCCCCAGGGCAGATATGGCACTGGACATTTCTGATCCGGACGTCTTGTAATTTTTAACTGCCGCGGAAATTCCTGCGGAAAACACTTCCCCGAATTCCATGTCCGACAATTTCTCATACATTCCCTTATAGATACCATACCCGGTTGCGAATAACGAACCCATTTCTTCTGTAGAAGACTTTGTCGCTTTTCCTGTAAGCGCGGACAATTCCGTAAACTTTGCAACCCCTTCGTCCGTCAGGGATGCAATGCCGGATTTGATATCGTAAGCCGCTGTGATAAAATCTGATTTCGTTGTGCCTGCCCATTGATCCGAAAAGCTTTTAGCCGCCTTTTCAACTGCCGACAGGTCTTTCACCCCAAGGGAGGAAAGCTCGCCCAGAGCGTTCTGGGTATCAAATGTGGCTGTGACTGTCGTCATGGCTGCCGTCGCGATTGCAGTCCCGGCACTGACCATGATACCTCCGGCTTTCTGCATCGTTCCAAAAGCATCATGCATCTTTTTGACCGCATCCTGTGTCCTCTGCCCGAAATCTCTTAAAGGTCCTGACATGCGGTCAACCATGTTTAAGATGACGGATAGCTTATATACCGACTCCATCGCCACATGTACCACCTCCTATCCTTCACCATACATGTCTTCTACTGCCTTCCGGAACCCTATGCGGATATCCTCGGTCACAACCTCACGCATCAGATCCGCCTTTGCTACCAATTCCAAAAAATCTTCCACTGGCACATCCTCATAGCATCCGTCACGTACCTTTTCGGGAAGGGCTTTCTCCGGGATATATTTATGAATCAGTAAAATCCCGTACTGTACAAAATTATCCCGGATTTCTTCCTTGTTCCGGTCTACAGCTTTTTTACAAACGTGGAATCTGCAAGCCCGAGCATCTTAAGCAGTTTGTCTGACAGGCTGATGGACATGGCCGGATACTCATTTAAAGTGTCCGTAAGGAAATCCCTCTGCTCCGGGACGATGTTATCCATAGAAAATGTCCTCGCAGCCTTTGTCGCTGAGCTAGAGAGCATTTTCACATAACGGTCATAGGATGCCGTCTTTGGTTTCATGAATACGAATGCAAACTCTTCATCCGTATAATCATCAATCATTACACTTGCACTGACTGTATAGACCTTTTCACCATTCCCTGAATATTTTCTCTTAAGCTGCTCTACAGGCGGTGTTTTTTCCTGTCCGTTCAGGTTCTCCTGGCCGCTGGGAACTGTCTGTACCTGACTGCTCTCCACCTTTTCATCCATTTCATTGATCACTTCCATCATATAATCCTCCTGTTTTTGTCATTTATTCTGAAAACTATGCCTCGATATCACCCAATTTTATCCCGCCGATTACACTAAACTCCAAGCTGATATTAAAGTTTTTGTCTCCCTGGGAGGCTGCCTTGCCCCATTTGCTTAGCACAAGCTTGTTGATGACGTCCGTCTGGATTGGCGCGCCTTCGTCTGCATATGATACGGTCACCTTATCCATCGCAAAGCCATAAAGACTGCTATATCCCTTCGTTTTCGCTACTCTGCAGTATTCATCGAAATCCTCTTCCGCCATCTCAATCTTCGCTGAATGCTTTAGGTTTCCCGTTCCATAACCGCGCACTTTTCCGCCTTTCCCATAGATTGGCTCTGTTTCCCGTTCCCCGTCATATTCTATCTTCGTCGGTTCAAGATAATCCAGGCCGGGCATATTGATGGTAACGGATGACCAGTCATAACATTTCCCATTGATTAACTGCCTTGACACTTTCTCCACCCCCTATCCTGCATACGGATTCTCCAACCCGAATGTGATATTCATTTCCCTTACATGCCCCATCGGAACATAGGAGACTCTGACCTCCAGCGTCTCGTCCACAAGAATATTCAAGTTTTCTGTATCAATGGTTACGCTGCCTGAACTTATAACCTTATCCCTGACCGCCTCTTCAATCGGCGCCTGCAGTCTTGCCTGGATTACCGCAATACTGACGTCTACAGCCCCCGGGTCAATTTCTGCCTGCAGCTCATTTATCGCTGTCTTCCGCACCTCATTCACAATACGGTTCATAACACGGGTGTCTTCAGCATAGCGGAAATCGCTACCGTCCGCAGACATCATCCTGGCATTATATACAAAGAATCCGCCAAGCCCCACATACTGTCGGAATGTCAGATATCCGCTTTCGTCCAGCTTATCCGTGTATTCCTCAATTCCTCCTGGCAATAACCGCAAAAGCTTATCCTCTGATATCTGGAATCTCCTCACCTCGCCAATGCTCTGGCTCTCGTTCGCTTTGCAATATAGCCCCGCTACAATCCCGGCAAGGTTGATATCCTGCTCCCGCTTGTCCATCCGTATATATCTCCCCCATGCACTGACTACTTGGAGATACATGCTGTTAATTCCTTTCCGGGCTTCCTGCAATGCCGCAACATACTCTTCAATAGTTTCATTTTCATTCGGTTTACGGGCTTCGCATACAAAAAACAGGGGACGTTTATGGACTTCTAAAAAATCCTTTGCTTCGACTGCAAGTGCTGCCCACAGTGCTTTTGTCGTTGTTCCAACAATATGCACGAATTCAAATTCTAAATTCAGGTGTTTCAGTCTTTCCACTGCCTCCAATATATCATTGTTATTCATTGACGGCCCCCTTGTAGAGAATTTGTAAATATCCCCCTCTTTAAAGGATTCCCCGTCTGCATCATCTGTAAAAATCACCGATACACCTGTTCCCGGAAGTTCCGCCTGTCCATCCACCGGAACCGTATACTCTTCACTATATGTCTTTCCTGCATCTATGGAATACCGGTAACAAGCCTCGTTGCAATCTCCAGTCGCTGTAATCTCTACAACAATGTCATAAGCATTATGGGGTTTCCCGCTTGCCCGGAAAAGCCCCTTTCCCACTGCGTCAGCCACTGCATCCCCCACGCCTCCGGCATCACTTTGTTTCACACCAATGCAATAAATAATTTTGGCGCCATTCTCCACCGAATCTATACAGGCATCCGCCAGCGGCGTATTCCCAATCCTCGATTTAATCTCATCCACACCCATAGAGCCAGTGATCAGAATCGGCTCTTTACCCTGGGTATCAGACAGCCCGATCTTTATCTGGGTTCCTATCCCAGTGGCACTTGCCATTCCAAGATTCCCATCTTCTACTTTCAGGTTAATATCCCTCATAGTGTTCCTCCTATCTCCCGTCTGCCGCCCCATGTGTAAAAGCATGGTGCGCGGCTTTAAAATCCTTTTCCGCAACCTGCTTGCCATTCCTCCATCCGTTTGCGGCTTTCATCCCCTCGAACACAGCATTCCTGACCTTATATTCTTTCTTCCATTCCTCAATGGGTTTCAGGATTACTCCCGCAGCTTTCGCAGGGGTTTTCTTTTCTGCCATTACTCTGCCTCCTTTACATCAATTGCTACCTCTTTCAGCTCATAATCTGCATATATGCCCCCGGTAAACGACACATCAAACTGCACCGCCACTTTCGCCTTCAGGATGCTGTCTTTTTCATCTACCCAGTCCAGCTCCCCAATCTCAATATCTACCCAGTTCCCGTCTACCGCGATCCCTTTCTTCATATTGCACAGGAACTTCTCAAGAATCGCCTCCACCTTCTCATCTATAGTATCCGCGATGACTACATGCATCTTCGTGACCCGTTTCCAGAGCTTATGCCTGCTCCTCCTGCGGCCCTCTTCGTCCACATATTTTGTTTTTGACCCGGATCTTGTAAGCACTTCCCCGGAAACCATCACCCCTGCCATCTGCAGGTCGTGCGACATCTCCATCTTTTTCAGGCTGGTAAAAACACTGCCCTTCACTCCCGCCTCTTTCAGCCTGGCGATCAAATACTCCTTTTCCTTTCTCATGGCTACTCCTCCATTGCCTCTTCCAAAATGTCCCGTATCTCTTCCTGGTCTTCCCGGCTGATCCCAAGGAACGGCCTTGCGGGTATGTGTACCGTGACCGATGCCTTTCGTACCCATCTGCCGCCAATCCGGAACATCAGGTATTTCCCATTCTTTGCTCTTATTGTCCTTACGTCGCCAAACTGATGCGTAGCCGCCCGGATGTCATTGGTACCTACTGCTGCGCTGCTGTCATCTGACTTCGCACGGATGCTGTTTTTAAGTGCCGCCGTCTGTGTCAGCGTCTTTCCCCCTGATTCCTTGGCCCGGATTGACGGGAGCCATTTACCCCCTTCCGGGTCTTTCTCCTGGGAAAACCTTTCCACAGTGGATGTCCTTAATCCTTCCGCTATCGCATTTAATGCACCTGCTTTATCAAATGATTCCATCTGCTTAAGCCGCTCAAGGAGATCCTGTGTATCCCCCGAAAGCTCCACCCTGATCGATGACATCCTTACCACCCTTTCATACTGCTCCTTGAAAATATGCGCTCCGCGGATTCCATCCGAAATCCGTTGGCAGCGCTCTCCTTTACTGCCCCGCCTTCAACACCGATATCGATCAGCCCCTTCGCCACATTCAAAAGGAAACTGACTGCCTGGTTGTACCGCGTCAGGAAAGTCTTTTCCCGCTCACTTTCATCAACACCCATCCGTGACACAAGATTATACGCCGCGATATCTTTTGCAAACTTGTTCAGCACTCCCGGTGTCTTTCGGAACGGGACGGTATAACGCTTGGAAAGATACCCGTCAATCTCTAAGCACGCATCCTTTGCCGCATTTTCTGAAAGCTCAAGCATACGAGCCTTTCGTTCCTCCGGATCCTCGATATATTCATCCCCGATGATCGCATTCTGCATATCCTCCTTGATCATCTCTACGACTTCCCCCGCAGTACAATACATCTCTGCCACCTATCCTTTCACATCTGCAGTTCCGGTGCTTCCATATGCCATCTGCCAAAAACCGTATCCTGCGTTGCACCGTCCGTCCGCGCCGTACAGGAACGTATTCTGCAGGAACACATTTGGATCCGTTTCCCGGTTCAGGTTGACGAACTTATAAGGTTTCCTTTCCTGAAAGATCATCGGCTTCAGGAACTGTTTTGTGTCCATCAGGAACCAATAATCCTTTTTGGCCGCAAGTTCCGTCACGACCAAAAGCTCTGCCGTATCCTTCAAGACATTTGTGGAACCATCAATCTGGTCTGCTTTCAGGATCTTGCGCGCCTCCATTTCATTCGCCGGCGATACGACCAGAAGATCCGGCACGAGGTTCAAGGAATCTCCCTTATCCCCGCACATCCCCATCATAGCCGTCCGCGCTTTCATGTAGGAGTCTGCACTTAGCCTCTCATTAGAGACATTGCTGTATGTAGCCTCCCCGCATTTGTGTTCCGCGCTGAAGAACGGCTTGCCATCATAGCAAAGGTTCTCAAATCCTTCCATAAGCAGGCCATATACCAGCTTATCCGGGTGCTTGCGCGTCTGCACGCCCATGTTCTGCATGTTCAGTGTATAAACGCCATACTGGTCATCTTCAATCTCATCCCTGTTCACACCTACAGTCATTTCAAAATGCCGGTTCTCAACCTGATACCTGTACGCACTCAGGTTCTGGATTTCCCTATCCCCCAGCCACTCCCTGAGCTGCGGGAACTGCCCCAGCCAGTTATACTCCTGGATCTTGCTGGAACTAGGAATCCGGGATGCAATCCTCAGATAAGTAGGCTCTACACTGCTAAAGCCTTTATTAAATGCGGTTGAATAGGACGTGTTAAGCGCCCTTAAGTTTCCTGAATTGATGATCATGCCGATACCTCCTTAACCTGTGTCATCATATCTACGACAACGCATTCACCTTCCAGCCCCAGGACTATCCCCGCGGCACTGGAACCTTCGGATGCAGCCGTGACTGTCCTTTCATCCTGAATGAAACACTCCTTTAACACGTCTGTTTCCTTGACGGTACCGTCATTGTTCCAAAGGTAGGTACCGCGTTTGACCGAAACCTTCTCTTCTCCATTTTTGCCCTTAAAGTTGTCTACATTTTCCAAAGCCATCCCTGCTATCTTAAGGCCTGTATTTTTCGACGCGGGGACAGCATAACCTTCCGCGTCAATCGCCACCATCGTACACGCCTCTATTTCTGTGCCGCCTTTTACGCCTAGCTGCAAAAACTGGTTCCCCAGCTTTTCATGTCCTGTCCTGATCCCCATTACATCTCCGCCTTTCCATACTTTTCATAATCTTCTTTTGTGATCCCGCACGCTTTCAGTACCGCCATATCAACATCCGGATCCTTACCCTCCGGGGCATCCTTTAAGTCCAGCTTGTCCATGGGAACTACTTCCGGGGCAAGCTCCATAAACCGTTTGAATCCTTCCTTGTCTTTTAAGGCATACTCCCTCGCCCACTTCTCCTGTGCCTTCGAAATCTTCCCGGCTTTCAGAGCCTTTCCTACCAGCTCGTCCACATCCTTTTCTGCAAGGATTCCCTTAAGCCTTAAGATCTCTGCCCGGTCGTCAGCGCTCCCGGCCTTAAGCTGCATGATGCTGGCCGTGACCTCTTCCGTCTTAGCGCCTTCACCCAGCCCCAGCGCACCAAGAACCGTGCTGTTGGCGACCACCTCCGCCGGTCCGTCTTCAGCCGGCGGTTTCGGTTCTTCTTTCCCTTCCTCAGCTTTCTTTGCTCCTGGATCCAGGACACCGTCCAATGCTTTCAGGACATCCTCCTCTGATGCCGTCTCCGGCAGCCCAAGCTTCTTCGCAACCTTTGCTAAATCCATATGAATTTCCTCCATCTCTTCTAAATCATCTATATCAAGGGAATTTGCTATCGCAAACATCCCCTCGATTGCCGGCGTGTTCGTCAGGGCCGCGGAATGGATGGATGCCGCCCTCTTATCTGACTTCCTTACCATGATCACCGGTGACAGGTACCGGTACTCCTTATTTGCAATATACTCCTTTGCCCTGGCTGTCCATTCCACCTTCGCCATGATAGCATCTGTCCCAAGGAACAGCCCCTTGATCCATCCGCCTGCAGGAGCCTGTACATCCTTGAGTGTCTGATGCTCATAGTCAATCACCAGATCGACCTTCTTTCCAAGGAACTTCTTTTCAATCATCCGGAAGGACTCCTCATCCACCAGGAAATCCCCCTTCTGGGAATGGACATGCCCCAAGGGGAGGAGACGTATCTCCTCCGGAACACCTCCCACGTCAACCCCTCCAGCAGCACATGCCACATACTTTTCCATAAAACCACCTCTTAACTTCCCTTGTAATAGCGTTATAACGCGTTATACGGCGTTATTTTTCTCTCCGTGGGGATTTCCCCCCTTTCCCCCTGTTTTCCCTCTGATTGAATATCTTACGCAATTCCGGGGAGATTTCTTTCATATCCGGTTTCCAGGCTGCCTTTGCCGGGTTATTGGAAAAACCCTTGTCCGGCATTACAGGGATGATCTCACCTGTCCCATAATCCACATTAAACGGAATCCGGCTCTCCACAGGCAGACCCTTCCGCTCTACCTGTGACTTTGTGAGGCTCACCACGCCGCACCTGCAGCGGAATCCGTTGGGCGGATACCAGATATCCCATACCGGATCATCTGCCCGGAACACCTTCCCTTCCATCGCCGCATGGCTTTCCCGGACATCGGAGTCCCCTGCTGTCCGGTACTGCCAGTACGGCCTCAGTTTTTTCGTCACCGGGTCTGTCATGCTCTTATAATGCCCGGCATTAAATGCCGTCTGCATGTTCGTCCGGAAGATCGTGTCGCTCTTCCATGGGTTCAGCCCGTCATATCCATGATCCTTCAGGAAACTGTCCATGTCTTTCCGGAACTGTTCTTTTGTGGTTCCCTCTTCAGCAGCCCGGGTAAGGGTATCCAGAAATGTCTGGAGGATTTCCAGGCTGGTATAGCCGGATACGGTAAACGCCAGCGCCCTGCTTTCGTCATCCAGCGCCTTATATTCTTTCGCCGGCAGGACACGCTTTCTTTTCAGGAACCGGACTACGCTGTCAAAGATAAACTCTCCCGTTTTCCCATAACGAACCTTCATACCTCCATCGTCCTTCCCAGCAACTTAGACAGATACATCCCCTGCCTGATCAGGTCCTCCAGCCCTACACTGTCCATATCTTCATAAAGCTCTTTCAGTTTCTTTTCATCCTTCAGGGCATCCCGCAGCGATACCAGATTCTCGCAATTGTCAATTTCCCTGAGAACCGGGCGGAACATTTCCCGGAAGAGTTCTTCTGAAAGTTCGGAAGACATTGCTACAATCTCATCAACCTGTACCTGGCTGTCCTCCGTATCAGGTTCAAGCCCCTCCTTTAACGCTGTCTCTGTCTCCCGGATACCCGCAGCCATGTTCCCTTCCCTTGGTATTAGTATCTTCTCACCGTCTTCCGGCTTCGGGATATTGAACTTTTCATACACATGGTCTTCGGAGATTCCAAGCCCCATCTTCTGCAACCGCTCATAAATCCCTACCAGCTGGCTTAAGTCTTCCGGCTCCTGGCAGTCAAATTTAATCTTTGGGATATCCACGTCTTTTCCGAAGTTGAACTCAACCAGCGGACGTATGATATCCCGACGTACCGTGATCGCCAGGGCTACCGCATCCGCCACTGTCAGGTCATGCCTGACATCGTTATGTGTCTTTGACTGTGCATAGGAACCGCCCCCGCTGTCCGCGGTCAGTGTCTGTCCTACAATTGCTTTACTGTTCTGCTCGTCGCAATACCTGGCAAGCTTTTCATATACATCAGAAGATGAGGTCTTGTTTGCTTCGATAAATTCAATCATAGTAGATGTCGGCACCACACCCGCTGCGTCAGTTCCCAGGCTTACGATCGCCTCCATCAGCTGCTTCTTGTCATCCTCGGACGCACTGGCATCATACTTTCCAAGGCGCAGCGGCATGCCGAACACCTCGCAAAAGCTGACCCAGTCTTTGATATCAAAGTTCTTAAACATATACATCCATGCCACAATCCGCATGATTCCTGCCCGGCTTGCATGCCCGCTCTTTGCCTTGTACCGGTGTACGGCAAACTTATTTTCAGGAAGGCTGGTCCCTTCCGGATATTCCCTTGTGCAGACCTTCATCTCATCTGTCTGGTAGTCCCATACCAGCTTTTTCGGATGTACGTATGCAATATCCTCAATCACATCGTACCCGTCCGAGTCCACCGACCATTCAAGCTCCATGATGCTGATTCCTTTTCCGATGGCATCCAGCAGGTCTAAAAGCACGCTCCCGAAGTCTTCCAGCCCCTCTAGCTGATTCTTCACAAAGTCGGCTACCCTTTGGTCTGTTTCGTCCTCCGAACATGCCTGTATCTCCCAGTCAAGCCCTGTCACGGCCAGTTTCCTCGTCTGCATCTGTGAGAATACATGTGCATCCTTTTCCTCGATCTCTTCAAACAGTTCCATCTGGGAACGGACATTCCCTTCATCAGCTTCCTGTAAGATCCTCGCCAGCCGGATCGGAGTCAGCCCTTTTGATGGATAATCCGAATATTTATCGTTGATATCCCTGACCGCGATCCTCGCCGACACCGGCCTGTCAATGCCTGTATCTACCGCAGGGTCATACTTCCTTATCTCTTTTTTCTTCTTTTTCTTTGATTTCGCCATCCTACCATGCACCTTTCCTGAACCTTAACGCCCGGCGCAGCACGCTCTGGTACGAGGTGTGCGCGGCAACCGCCTTGACTGTCTGTGCAAGCTGCACCGCCATCTGCAGGCAGTCCGGCCCGTCATCGTTCTTCCCCATGGGGTACTCTTCTAACTGTTTCAGCAGCGTCTTATGGTCCCGGCAGAATTTCAGGTATTTATTCTTGACCACCGGCTGCAGGGATTCGATCCGGAGCTGTTTGTTTACCGATGTCTGCATCTCCTCGATTGGTAAGTATTCCCCCAGCTCGGCAGATAACGCCGCCATGACTTCCTTGAAAAAGTACTGGAACTGCACGGTTTCAACCCCGAACTTATAAAATCCTTTCTTATAATCCCTCCGGAACCTCCGGTTCATCTCAAACACATCCGAGATGATCACATCCGGTTTCCGCTTTTCGATGGATGCCTCCAGAACGAACATATACCCTGTCTTTAAAGACAATGCCAGACTGATGATGGCGCTGGTATCCGATTTCTTATTCTTGCCAAGGGACGGGTCGTTCGCCCCGATAATAATAAACTCCGAAGTTTTAAAATCAAACTGCTCCGGCTCATAATAATCAAACCACTCCTGGTTGAATGTCGCGTTATCCGGATCTACCGGGTCATTCTGCAGCTCTGAGTTAAAAGACGCCTCCCCTTCAGATACCTTTATGACCATCAGGTCATAGTAAGAAAGCTTTTCCTCCCACAGGACGTCCGTACCTTCCAGCATGGCATCCTCATTCGCTTCATAAAAGCTGCGGGCATCCTCTTCATGGTTTTCATTGAATAAGTTGATATAGATGCTTTCCCATTCCTCCCACAGCTTTTCATTCACCGCAAAGGAGTTTACTGCCCGGTATTTCCTTACCTTATAGCGCGGGTTCTTCAGAACGTTGGAAAGCAGGGAATCATAGTGCAGGATCGTGCCGATATACATGATATCCGTATAGGTATCCCCAGCCTTCGACACTGCTTTTGTAAACCAGTTCTTAAGTTTTTTCCTCTGTTCAGATGTATTAACGTTCTCATCATTCTCAATATCATCCAGCACGATAAGATCCGGCCTCCAGTTCCTGTGCCGCCGCCCGCGGACTTTCTTCCCGGAACCGATCGCCTCCACTTTGACATCTGTTTTGGTAAGGATGACCCCCGTCCTCCAAACCTTTTCCCCTTTCAAAGAGCCAAAATCCATAAGGATATCCGCATTGTCCTCCAGCTCCGTCTTGATATCCTCCAGGAACCCTTCGGCCTGGTCGGAGGAATCCGATAGGATTAGGATGTAATGTTTATATGCGTATAAAACTGCATGGAGACTGTCCTTAAAAGTAAAGTTCGTAGACTTGGCGTGTCCACGGGGCGCTGCCACCGCCTGCCTTGTTCCGTCCATGCGGGAGATCTTCTTTGCCTCCAGCAGGGGATTCTTGCCCTTCATCACCCCGTTCTCCCAGATGCTGTCAAGCTCCTTATGAAACTTCGGGGATTTCCGGACAAAATAATGGCGGAGGTATGCCCTCCCGAAATAGGAAAGGTCAAACGCTGCCAAACTCTTCCTGAGCCCATGCTCCCCCATCAGGGGCGCTCCCTGCCGGTACTCCGCATACAGGCGCCTGCGCTCTTCCGGATGGCTGTCCCCTGCAAATATGCATTCTTCAAACAGCTCCCGCTGGTAGGCCTCATTATCCTTTGCATCCAGATCCTCTTCCTCATCCAGAACCCGGAGCCATTCCTCCATGTCAATCATCCTGCACCATCCTATCCTTCGCCCTTTTAAGAATCTCCTTTAGGGCATTGACGGAGCTTTCATCCTGTTTGATCACCTTCATGATCTCGGACTCCATCTCCTTAAAGGCCACCTCTGCTTTTTTCTTCATATCCTGCCGCACCCTGTCCTTGTAAACCTTCGTCCGGGACAGGGAGGCAATCAGCCGCCCGGCTTTATCAAGGGGCATCGCATCCCATTCTTCCTCTGCCGTGGCAACTTTATTTAGAAGGCCGTTCATGGTCGCCATAATAGCCGCCTCTGTATAATCTGCTTCCGGGTTCTCCCGGATCGCCTGGACTAATCGGTCTGTCTGTGCCTGTGCCTCTATAATGCGCTGCGTCACCCGGTTTGTCCGCTGGGCGTAACGCCCGACGCTGGATTTCGATATCTCGAAGCCCTCTTCCTTGAGCCACTGGCTGATCTCTTCATAGGTATTGGACACATCTGCCAGCAGCAGATCCACCTGTGATCTCACTTCATCCGGCAGCTCGTTGATCTTGGAGTTAATCCTCGTTTTGTTCCTCTTTTCACCCATCAGATATCAACCCCGTTGTCCTCAATCGTGCACTCTGCAAGGTCTATGCCTTCTTTGGTCAGCTTGATTACTGCGTCATTGGCATAGGCATTATAGGCAGTGACCTTATCCTCCGTAAATTCGATGTATCCTGCATCCTCCAGATAATCAAGGTATTTGCTGATATCGGGCGATATCACAAGCCCTGATGCAATCATGGCGTTGGTAAGCTGCCTTGTCAGCGCCGTATTGTTATGCCCTTTGACAAGGCAGCGGATAATATACCCCCGGATTGCCTTGTTCCTTTGGATCTCTGCTTTTTCCAAATCATTCAACCCCCTCACCTCCTATCATCTGTTCCCTGCTCCATTCTGCAGGAGCAGCTTGTCCATCTTCCCGTTCATATCCCGCATCTGCTGCTCCACTCCGTTCATAGAGCGGAAGAAATCATCCCGCTGTACATAGACCACAGGGAAATCCTTTTCAATGTTTTTTAACTCCTCCCGGATATCTTTAATCTCCGCATTTGTTTCCTGTTCCAATTTTTCAATCCGCTCATTCAGCTTTTCATTTGTCTCGGCTATCTTCCTGTCTGTACTGTCCATCCGGATGTTCAGATTGTCAAACCACCGTTTCAGCAGGAATGTTACCAGCCCTAACCCCAGCCCGATGGCGCCGCTCATCACATCCGCAAATGTAATCGCATACTCAGCCATATGCGTTACCTTCCCCGTCCTTTTTCTGTATATCTGTCAAAAATATCCATCACCCGTTCCCAGCCGCTCATGGATACCAGTGCGACGATGAACGCCGCGATTACACACGCAAAGCATGCATACCAGTCAATCACCACGTTATAATATGCCGCCATCCGAATCAGGGTTGCCGGTGTGACCGCCATGGACACAAGCACTGCCGACATCTCTGTCGGGATTTTCCTGTCATACCATTTCCACACCTTAAGCACCTCCGTAATGCATGACGTGATAAACGCCAATACCCCGATGATGGTGATGATCTCCGATAAACCGCCCAATAAAACTGACATAACTACCACTCCTTTTCCTGTCCTTTCTGAGACTTCCTGAAACGCAATAAGAGCATACACTTCCTGTGTATGCTCTCAAGTCTAACTGGTATAAGAATAAATGTTTAAGGGAAATATTTCCGGAACTGCCTGCAACCCTACTTAATCCCCAGGACATACGGCCATGTTTTTTCCCCGCATTTCCCATCTGCCTCCTTCTTCCCCATCTTTTCTTTCTGGAGCTTTTCGCAGGCTGAAACGCATTTCGCCCCGTATTCCCCGTCAATCTTTCCGGTATAATACCCCTTTGCTTTCATGCAAAGTTCAAAGGTATTGACCTGCTTATTTTTTGTTCCATTTTTTAATAATCCAAACTCCACCTTATATGTACCTCCTGACTTATTTTCCGGCGTACTGTCTTTCGTGCCGCCTTTAATCTCATATATCCATTCCACATGTCCAATCTGCAGCGGACGCTTCGGGTCGTTTCCGACGAAGAGGATCGCATCTCCAACCTTCAATATCTCCGGATTCGTGATGTGGCCGCTCTTTATCTTTACCGGAACCTCTTCAAATAATGGCGAATTATAAATTCCTGCCGTATTCAGCAACGTAACACCGTACCCACACCTCTGCAACGCCGCCATGCCTGATGAGCTGCAATCACTGTAGTATCTGCCGTCAGCGGCTTTACGGAATACATAATCCCGTTTCCCCTGGCTGTAATAATTTCGCCCGAGGATAATCCCGTAATAATCATGGAACTTCATTCTTCCTGCGCCCGTCAGGTCACGAAGCCTCATGACCTTCACGGCGCCTTTTCGTTTCCCGTTCGGGGCTTTGCTCTTATACCGCGCCTCCAGGTAAGTATGCATTACCTTAGTTGACGGTCTGCCCGAGCCATGGCCGCAGAGTGTGATAGTCTTCTCCGTTGCCAGCGTATTTATCTCCGGGGGCTTGGCATCCGTTTTTTTCGCTGCCGGTCTTTTAAACCATTCCAATGTTTTCCCCTGGCCGGTGATACGGTTTAAGTCAATCTTCCCGCTGATGCCCGGGCAGTTCCCGAGGGATGTGAACTGATGGAGAGATGCGCCTTTATTACATGGGTATTTGGAGCTGTATACCCCGTTATTGTTTCCGTAACGAGCTTCCCACCAGAATCCTCTATCAGAGTTCCTCGCTTTGGTGATGGAGCTTTTGTAATATGAATAATCTGCAAAGCCCGTGTATAGCCCCCACTTAACCCCAAGTGACGCCAGATAGGCCAAAGCAGCCCTTACCTGGCTGTCCTCCGGCTTTGTTCCTGTACTGGGGTTCTTCTCTGCGTCAATAATATATCCAACAAAGTATTTTCCTACTTTTCCTTTGCATTTGTCTACCACATATTTAGCTTGGGCTTTCCCATCCCCTTTTACCATAAAGGCATACAGCCAGTACGGAATCTGGTTCTTCTCACAATTTTTTATAAAACTATCAATGGTAGGGTCTGTATAACCTGTCCCCTGCGTTGCCTTGGATATCAGCACCTCTGCGTTGTTTTTTACCTGCCCCCAGTCCCGGACCGGGTGATGATGCGAGATATCCGGTATCTTCTTTGCCATAAATATCACTCCTCCTTCAGCAGAGGCCACACTCTTCCAGTGACATCTGCCCGTATACAGGTTCATCCTTCAGGATGTTCCCAATCTGCTTCGTTGTTAAATTGTACCTGTCCGCAAGCTCCTTGCTGTTATAACCGTTCCACTCTTTCTTTATACGCCGGTTCCGCGCCGGGGCGATGATGTTCTCGACCTTTGGGAAATACAGTTCATCGCCCCTGGCATAATCAGAAAGCTCCAGGAACTTTTCTATCCCGACGATTTCGACAACAGGGCGGTAACTTTCGGAAATATCTTCAATGGTAGTTTCATGAATGAGTTCTTTTGTGATCCTGTCTGTTACCATCGGCTCCCTCCTTACTCCGCAGGGCGGGTAAATTCCAGGCAGATCCATCCATTCTCATGCTCCTGATACTCCTTAAGCAGCCCCCAGCCTTTCTTCTCTTTCACGATGCAGTGCTGCTTTTTCTTCCCTTCCGGTTCATTTAAGATGGCAACCCCCACATAGTGGGTTCCAGCTCCGGCCCGTACCCTTAAGTATTCTACAATAGTCTCCACCATCCGTTCCTTCTGGTGGGCGGAATTCCTGTCTGGGACTGCCTGCCCTGTTTCTTTTCCTTCCGTCTGTGCCGCCTGATCCGTCTCCTCTCCTTCAGGTTCCTCTGCCTGATCCGTTTTCTCTCCTTCAAGCCCCTCTTTCTTCAGCATATCTTCCTTTACCTCATTTTCCGTTTTCTTCCTTGCCATGGTCTAGTCCTCCTTTTCTTCATCATAATCAATCGTTACTGACAGCTTGTTCTCTACAAGAATACATCTGCGGAGCTCTTCCAGCGTCCGGTCTAACAGCTCCTCCGGAAGGAATGCCCGAATCAGTTCTGCATTTTTGATCTTGTAGATATACCACAGCTCCTCCTCGAATGCCGTATCCTCCCCTGGTGCCAGTACGCTCCTTAATGTCTCATAGTCCTTCTTGAAATCCCCCTTGAGCTTTTTCCTGAGTACCGCCCTCTGTCTGGAATCAGGCACAACGCTCATCTGGTCAAACAGCTCGTCCAAAGTCATCTCAAAAGAGTAGTCCCCAGTAAACACTGCTTTCAGCATCTGCTCGAATTTGGGGTTGCACTTGTACTTTACCTCTTCCGACCGCTTCACCTTCATCTCCCATACCCCGGCTCCTACAATCTCCTTCAGCCGGTCCGGGTTCAGGATGTCAAGGGCCATGCTCTCTGCCACCGCAGCGTTCCCGTTCCGGCTGTGATATCTTACATACTTCACATTATGGTCTTCCATCTCCTGCACCCCTCTTATCTGCAGCTCGGCTTTCAGGGCATCCATCTCCCGTTTCAGCCTCTTTGCCTGTCGGTCATTCTCCACGCACATGCTGATCAGCGTTCCCGTGCCAACATTATTCAGTCCTTCCAACATCTTCAAACCCTCCATGCATCCCCCATGCGGCATATGCACACGCATAGCAGATCCCTTTCCCTCCAATTTGTTTCACCCTGCCTGTCTCCCCGCAGAACTGGCATCTGAGGTTATACGGCTTGATCCGCACCTCCCCATCCCTGACCTCCAGCTCCACGGGATCCTTCGGCTCCAATGCCAGCTCCCGGCGCATTGCCACCGGGATGCTGACGGAGCCGTGGCTGGTTATCTTTTTATACTGGCTCTTCATCCACTGCCACCTCCATCTCTTCCAGGACGCGTTCCATGGTCCCTGCCCTGATGGCATCCGCCACCTCGCTGATTATTCCGAACTGCTCACAGAGTGCCAAGGCGCTGACTGCCACCCTTACAAGCCTTCCGGCATCCATGTTGATATAACAGGCATCCGTATGGCCGTCACTGTCCATCCCAAAAATCACTCCGCTGCCAATCTCCTTCATTGCCCCGTCATCATAATGGACGGTAAATTTCTCCGCCACAGGCTCTTCCTGCGGCATGTATGTGATCTCCCTCACTTTTCCCTCCTACGCATCCAGTATATCCTTGATATACTCATACTGTTCTGATACCTTGTATCTGTCTTTCCCTTCCTCCTTCAGCTTCTCGTGGAACTGCCTGAGCCTTAACGCCATCTTCAGCACCTTGGCAACGCCTACCGCCTCCGGGGATACCCTTAAGCTGTTCCTTTCCGTACGGGATAGCATAATCCCCATTGCCTCCATGAGATAGGCATCCCACACATAACATCCCCCGTCCCTGCCGTTCCACTCAACCCGCGCCTCCTCAATATATTTCTTCCGGTTAAGCTTCGGTTTGTCCAGCGGCAAGATGCCTTCCTGCTGCATCCGTTTCTTTAATTCAGCCCTATACTTTTTATCTCTGGCCGTCATCCGTTTTCTCTTCGCCATCACCGTCTCCTCTCCTGAGATTATCTTCCAGGCATGCCATTGCCGCATCGTAAATATCCCACAAGGCGCTCTTGACATCCTCAATATCCATTCCTTTCTCCTTTACCAGAATCATCCCTGCTGAAACCTGCAAGTGCCCTGTCAGGATACCAAGGCTTTCTAAACTGACATGCTCAAACTGTGTCCTCACCTTCCCATCCACGACCCCAAGATGTATCCATTCCTTACGGTCTGCCATTGTCTTCCCCCTTCCTTTTTACCATTCCCTTAAGCGCTTCAATCAGATCCGAACACTGCTTATAATTGAGCCACTCCACCCGGTCTACCCGGAACATCCTCCGGCACATCCCGTTGACTCTCGCCGGTTTCGTCCATCCCAGCTCCTGCGCCAGCTTGTAGATCTTCCTGCGCTGTGACACCGTCTCTGCGTTCCCGGCATCCCCATGCCGCGCTCTCTTCATGGAATCCCTCATGCCGCCCAGCACACGTACAACAGTTTGCAGTTCCCGATAGTTCAGCTCCTTTAAGCTGTCCTTTCCTGTATGTGCTTGTACCAGCCAATGCAGCTCATCATCATTAAGCCGCAGCTCCGGACTTTTCGCTATCCCAAACACCGTTCTTAAGCTTATGTTCCCCATTCCCTACACCTCCCCGATGATGCTCAGCTCCCCCTCGTCCGGAATCCTGTCTGACTTTATGGACATGCTGATATAATCCACATCCGATATTGCCCTGTAGATGCCGCTCTGGATCTGCCTGGCAACCTTCTTTTCCTCCTCGCCGTTTACCATTACTTCAATCTTGATCATGCGCCCCTCCTATCTCGGCATCATCAGGCTGGATGCCTCCCTTACGATATCCATAGTCACCCTTGTTTCCTGACGCCCTTTCAGGATACGGATCACGTTGTTCAGCGTCCTGTCCAGCAGCCGGAAACACCCGTTCCTTGCCTCCAGCGCGCGCTCAGCCAGTTCCCTGGCGGCATCCTCCGTGATATCCCAGCCCTCCATGTAACGTTTAAGTTCTTTTGTGTCCAGTCCATGCAACCGATAGTAAAAGTCAAGCCTGTTTGCAAATCGATCCAGATAGCTTTTGATCTCTACCTCAAGCCTTAGCTCCCCCGCAATTACGATGCCGACCTCACTCTGGTCAAAGATTCCCCGGATGATCTCCATCTTCGCTGTCGTATACTTGTTGATGAGCTTGTCCGCCTCGTCAATGATGATAAGATACCCTTTGTTGACGTTTAAAAATTCCCGGATACGGTTGACCCTTTTACGGATCGTGCCGCTGGATACCCCTCCGATGCCAAGCCTCGTCTCGATATCCTCCACAAGGTCCTTACAGCTCATGGTCCCATCACACTCAAGATAAGCCACCCTCTGCAGCCTTGCGTACTGCTTGAGCGCATAGGTCTTCCCAAACCCGCTTTTTCCTATGATGATGCCCAGTGCTTTGTTCTCCTGGCAGCTCTGGCAAACGCTCATCACATACATATAATCCGAGCTTTCAAACGCCTCACGTTTTTGCGGTAATATCGGTGCAGTGGCTTTCCCGGACCTATTTTCCGTCATTCCGTCAGCCCCGTCACCATACTCTGCTTCTGAGTCTGCAAGGAACTGCCTGAGGATCCCTTCAATCTTCTCCGGGTTACTCTGGTATTTTCCATTAAGGTACTGACTGACCATCGCCCTGCTACAGTTATAGCGTATGGCAATCTCCGCCTTGTTCCCCCGCATCCTTTTAAGTCTCTCGATTACCTGTAATGCTAATTCTGTTGGCTGCCCCTCTGCCTTTATAGTCGTATTTACGTTTTCCATAACGTACCGTCCTTTCCTTTAACAATTTGTCATTTATTCTGGTTATGCATCCTGGATCTGCCTTAGCTTTTCCATTGCCTTCTCCGCCTGTGATTTCATGTATTCAGAATTTTCAATATCCTGTACCTGTCTCTTATGCCTCCTTAAGCCCTCTGACGGCATCGCGACCACCTTACTTTTCACCGGCTCCTTCCCGATGGTGAGTTTCACGCCGCCCACCATGCCTTTATGTGCCGCCTTCGTATCCCCGTCAAAGGGAACCGTTGCCTCCTCAATGGCTTTTTTCACTTCCTTAAGCTGCCGGTTCTGCTGTTTCCGGTGTTCCTTCAGAGTGTCGTCCGACACGGTGCCGAACTGCAGGAGCTCCTGGCACACGGCCTTGCAGACCGTCTGACCGAATTTATTGATCACATAGATTGCCGTCACATCATACGGGTCAATCTTGATATCCACCTCCTGATTGATATACGGGAGCAGCTCATCTGACATGTAGTAATACCCGTTCCTGCGGATGCCGACGTTGTTGACCCTTGCCTTCTCCGACTTCATCAGCGCCATCACCGCGAAACTCCTTGGCGGCGCCGGCTTCACATACCGCTCTTCATACTCAAAGACTTCCTTTGGGGTCTTGTAGGCTTCCCCGGCACGCTTTAACCCGCTGTGCATCCGGCTGTTGTATTTCTCCTTATATTTCCTCCACTCCTCGTAAAATTCCTCCATGGTAAGGAGCTCCCCACGCTCTGCCATGCGCTTGATCTCCTTATTGACCTTTGCATCTGTGCCCGAGCCTGTCAGCGTTCCTGTATAGCTTGCGTATTTCTTCGAAAACTTCTCGATGACCGTCCGGAAAGAACGCTCGATCTGCGCCTTTGTCCAAGGCTCATAGGGCATGGACACATGCTCGTCCTGAATCCCCATGTCGTGGTAAAATCCCCTGGTCGCCCGGTCAAACTCCATGTCAAAGAACCTGTCCTTCGCTTCCTGATTATGCCGGTCCTTCCGGTCAACACCTATCATCTCTTTGCTGGTGTAATCCTTTCCGTTATCTATGTACAGATATCTTGGCACCTGCCCCGGCAGATCCTCATACATTAACTTAATCAGGCTCTCCTTCAGTACCTGGCTGTCCGCGTCCCGGCAGATGATGTCCCCGAGGATCATCCTGCTGCGGGTGTCGATCCATGCCACCAGCTTCGGGCGGATCGGGATCTCTTTCCCGCTCTTTGTCTTGTACATCACCCATAAGTCAAAGGTATGCTCGTCGCCCTGCAGCATCTCCAGCACCTTAAGCCCCTTGGTATCGCGGATGCGCTTGACCATGTTTTTGTTCTTCCACTCCCGGGCTCCGTTCCGCTGGTAATCGTAAGCACTCCTTAACCCTTCATGTTCCATGAGCCATGAAACATACCGGTTCACCGTCTGGTAGGATGGCAGTTTCTTCCAGCCCATCCGGACCGCTATCTCTTCCAGTACCTCGTATAAGTCCTGGCGGTTCCGCCTGTTCTGCGCGAACTCCTTTTCAAACCAGATGTTCTTCACCGCCTGCTTCATGTCCTCCGGGATGGAGGGGAACGTCCCCACTGTCTTCGGCTTCCTGCAGAGGGCGATCACCTTGAAATAGTCATAGCTGCACCCGTCGCGTTTCCCGAGCACTGCCGCCCAGTTCTCCGCCTCCTGGTAAGCCTCCACCATGCGCCGGAACGTCCTGCCGCTCTTTGACAGGTTGTCCTTTGCGAACTGGTCGGTAAACTCCGTCAGGTCACCTTTATGTTTCCGGCTCTCCTGCAGAAATCTGCGGATCACGTTGCCGAGCTCACAGGCCTCATAATACTTTTTCTGGTACTGATGCATGAACCACTCATAGTCTATATCCACGTACCAAGGGCGCTCCTGTTTCCCTTCCAGCTCTTTCCCCGCATCCGGATCGGCGGGCTGTGATGCGATCTCCATCAGACGGTCACGCTCTGCCTTGGCATTCTGTGCCATCTTTGATAAGGAATTGACTGCCACCAGTACAAGAGGTTTTCCTCCGGACTTCTGAGGGACTAATTTAGTATCTACACTTCCTCGACCTTCTCGTAATTGCATTGCATTATAAGTTATCCCTTCAAGCTCTGCCGCTTCTTCTAATGTGACATATGCTATCTGAGCCATTTTCCTCGCCCTCCCTTACGCTGTTCGTTCATGCTTTCGATAGTTGATATCAAGAATAGTACATATTTTCAAAATGTACTTAGCTCCACTACGTTCCCCTGTCATAATCATTGAAATGTATGGTGGTTTTACTCCAAGTTCTGCCGCTAACATTGCGCTAGTCATATTTTTGTCGATCAACTTTTTCTTTATCTCTTTCCCCAGCGGGGTCAGATGCTGTCTCCGCCCTGCCATGAATATCACCTGTCCTTTCTTAATTCTGCCAAGCCTCACTATTCCCTCAAAGATTCACTTTTTATCATCATTTGGTTCAGCCAAACAAAGAAAATCCTATCTAAAATCATTTCTATACTCAGCAGCTCATCCATTTCCTTTATATCATCCTCTTCATCACTGCTTTCAAGAACTCTTATGCGTTCTTCTATATTGATGCAGAGTTTGTTAAGTTTTCCGATCTCTCCATCGCCAAAAAAAAAATTTAAGTACCATTTCATCACCTATCTTTCATCATCATTCATTTTATTAAATAGTTTCTAAGATTTTTACAGCCTCTTCAAACCTACATTCTGATATAAGCCTGACTGCTTCATCCTCAACCTGATGCCTGTGATCCACTTCCGCCTGTAACCGCTTAATTTCTTCAATTTTTTTCATACTCAATGCCCCTTTCATTTTTGTTTTCCGTGAAATCTTGTTTTAAACTACAATCTTTCGGCATTGTGTGTTAAAATGATTAATGTAGTACATGTGTCTGATTAGTAGTTTAGTTCTGTTCCATCGGACATTAGTACTTACTCATAATTCCGGGAGCTGTTGCTGCAGCTCCTTTTTAATTATCTTCTTTATGTCTTTAACCATGCCTACTCAATATTTAAAATCCGTGTCCTTGCCCTCCCCCCTTTCTTTAGTGCAATCTTGCTCACCACTTCAATACTACGGCCAAGGTTCTTGACCACCAGCCAACGAGCCGGATCCAGCCCGTGGTTTTTCATGATAAGCTTTTGTTTCTTGGTTGGTTTCTTTCCATTTTTCAATTCATCCCTTCTTTCTGGTAAAACCCAAAATAACAAGGTTAATTTCAATACACTTCTATTAAAGAATGTGCTAAAATCAAATTGATTATTTTATTAACCCAAATATATTTTAACTCGTAATTTGTAGTTAGTCAACTAGAAGTTACGATATAATCTATTTTTTTCGAGTCGAAAAGATTGGAGGTTGCATGAATACAGATATGATTGGAACAAGAATAAGAGAAAAAAGAAATGAACTTGGACTAACGCCTAATAATGTAAATTCACTAGTAGGCATACGCACTGGACACTTGTCTGAATTGGAAAATGGTAAATCTCTTCCCTCAACGCCCACATTACTTAAACTATCTAAATTATTTAATTGCTCAGTTGATTGGATTTTATTTGGAGAAACTCCAAACTCCGAGTCGTTTAAAACAACACTATCTGCTCGTGAAATCGAGTTATTGAATGTCTTCACTGAACTATCTTTATCAGATCAGGAAGAACTATTAGACATTGCAAACATGAAGATGCAAAGAGCAAAAAGAAAAACACAAAAATCATCTTATTCTCAGACTACCGATAACACAAATATTTCAGCATAATTTTTTACCCATTTTGATTATTTTATTAATCATTTTGTGACGTATTGCTATTTTTTTTTAAAAAACTCTTTAAACCGCATGGTTAAGCCAATACGTCACAATTTTTTACATGATCCAAAATGACGTATTGAATTGTAATAAAAATTGTCTTATTTCCTCCTCCCAAATATTTATTGCTCTTAAAATTGTAACGCAACGTAACGCTTGAATTTACTGGAGTTTCTGAAAATATTTCCATAAAAAATAACGCTATAACGACACGTTATAACGCTACGCATATTTTCCATTCCTTTTCACAATTAAACTCTTTTTCTGATGACGAACAAAATTTCTCTTTTTTATCAAATCTTATGGAGACCTTATAAACACGGGATTTTTTGAATTTATATGACACAAATGAAAACAAGTCTCAAAATAAGGGTTTTTTTCAATATATTTGTCAAATTCTTTTTAAGTAAATCGCCGAATCCCTCTGTTTATCGGGGTTTCCCGTCATTTCCCATGCGTTCTCAAATCATCTCGTTGAATCTCAATATTTGTCATTTATTTTGGTAGTCTACACCTATTATATTAAAAAGGGGGCAGCCGGCACAACTTACATCGTTGTACCAGCTGCCCTCTGCAATTATGAATTCCGCAAAGCCTGCCTCTCAGGATCATGCTCTCAGCTCTCTTAAAATCTCTATGAATTTCCTCATACCTACAAAACTTTTCTCCTGTTCCGGATTATCCACATTCGTACTCATCTTTGCCCAGTCGTACCATGATTCAAAATACTCATATCCCATCTTCCGGTTTAGGTTCCCCAGGCTGTTCACACCACCGGACACCTTATTCCATCTCGCCCTGGCGGCTTCCATTTCAGGCGTACACTTCTGAAGCATTCCATTTTGCTTTGTTATATCCAGAGGAATATCGCCGTCATAGATGCCTGCAGCCTCCTTCTTTGTCAGAATGCCTGCCTCTACCAGCTCTCCAAGCAGGCCTATGCACTCCTTCTCCGTCATATTGTCAGAATCATACTTTTGTTTCAAAGCATTCAGTTCTTCTTCCGAAAGAGCGTCTTTTTTCTGCCCCTCATTCCAAGTCTGTGCCATCTTGTCAAAATAGCTCGGAGTTACCGTAACCTTATAGCCATGCGCCTCCATTACTTCTCTGTCAACGACATATATGCGCTGACCGTTAAGCATCATTGTCTTCACCATATTTTCTTCGGTTCCTTCTGTCCGGCTCCCGCCCTGCTGCGCCGCCCCTTCTCTGCTGCCGGAATGCATCTCCAAAAGCTCCAGGAACTTTGCCTTGCTATTTGCGAGCTGTATGTGCCGGTTCAGCTCATCTTCTGTGTAATACTGTTCAAAACGCCGGAATGCATCCTCTAACATCTGCTGTTCATATTTAAGCCTTCCAATCCCGAACTCCGGAACTCCAAAACCTGTCTCGCCTGCGCCGCCAGCCATATACATAAATCCCGACGCATCCCGGACGACACCTCCAAGCCAAGATGCATCTCCGCTCAGAAACGAATCATAGAGCGCCTTGGGAAATACCGCTATCTGATTCAGCCCATTTTCATCCGGGCGCGCAGGTATGACCCCTTCCTCCATCAGTTTTTCAGCAAGCTTATAGAGCTGTTCGGAGTCCATGCTTTCAATGTCATAGCCGCTAAGAAAGCTGTCCAGTTTTTCCTCTGCCAGCTGCGGGAACCTCTCAGAAAATTCTTCTTTATCCATTGCCAATCCCACCGCCGTGTCCATGCACTCTTCACCATCCTGATAGATATGGACATCCGAGATCGAGACTCCGTTCCAACAGTCAACCAGGCAATCCGAAAATACAGACCTCCCTCCTTTTTCCCGCACCGCCGGCCTGTTCCAAGAGCCTTTCGCAACATCAAAATCAAGTTCATTTGGTCCTTTCACTTAAAATTCCTCCTTCACTTAAAATTCCATCTTTACTCCCGCATCCCCTGATTCTGCAAAAAATGAAACAGGAAACGCTCCGCATCCATCCGTGTCCTTGCCGCTTTTTCCGGCTCCAGCGCCATCTGCGCCCCTTCATTGAGAAACTGCATAAAATCAAGTTTCTCATTTACGTCAAACCCCCACATGGCCTCCCCGACGCGCCATTCACGCATTCCCGAAGACGCGATCACGCTGTCTCCCTGTTTTTTCAGGTGCGCCTCCAGCGCCCGCATCTCCGCCGGAGACGCATTGCGGGGATCCACTTCATTTACACGTATCAGGCGTTCGAACTCCTCGCCTTTCGAATCCACTCCCCACGCCTTTATGACGGGGTTGTCTTCCACTGAGCTTTCATCATAATCCAGATGCAGCTCCTGGCCATTTTCTGCCCATGCGTTAGCCAAGATCCCCGAATGTACTTTCGCCGGCCTGTCGCTCTGAAAATTTGCCAGTTCAGAAAAAAGGCACTGATCCCTCAGAGGCGTCTGCGATCTATTTCTTGCCGTATTTTGTTTCGGGCAGCGGGAACCTCCCGTTCCGCCAAAAGTAATATTGTACATGTTTCATTTCCTCCCAACCTGACTCCCAGTCAACGCACATTATCCTTCCGTGTCAAACACGCTGATGTTCACCCAAAATTCATCCTTATCCGCATGACAGTCAAAATATCCGCCCCGTTTGGAAATCACCCGCTGTACGCTCTTCAGCCCGTAGCCGTGAACCCCCGGCTGCCCTTTACTGGAGATCAGCCTTCCGTTTATCCCCTCCGGCGCCTTTACAATACTGTTTCGTATCTTGACTGCAATAAGCGCTCCTCTTTTTTTCATAGATATGTGTATGCTTTTGTCTGCCCCCGTCACTTTCTCACCGGCCTCTATGGCATTGTCAAGGAGGTTTCCGAACACTACGCTTATCTCGCTGTCCGTAAGCCCCCACACCGGTATGATCTCCGAATCTATATCAAAGACAATTCCTTTCGACTCTGCCCTGCTCTTTTTCTGGCTCAGTATAAAGTCAAGAAAACCATTCCCCGTCCACACTTTCCGGGGGGCGTACATATATTCATCTTCAATCTCATCAAGATACGCCGCGATCCCGGCAAGATTTCCTTCTTTGACATACTCCCTCAGCATGAGCAGATGGTGCTTTACGTCATGCACCAGATGGCGGTTTAACTCCGCGCTCTCCCTGAGAAGACGGTAATTCTGTTCCGTCATCTGGTCGTGCAGCGCCAGAAAATCATTTTCTTTTTGCATCATCCGATTCTTCACGACAAGCCAAATCACCGCAAACGATACTAAGATCAAAGCTGCCCGATACAATATCTCTACCATTCCTCTTCTCCCCAAAATCTGTGAAGCTTTTCCTTCACTCCTGCCATGCGCGCACGGCTGATCGCAACCGTGTCCTGATTGCTCAATTGCAGCGCACAGTCCGTAAGCCGCATCACATGCTTTAGGTTGACCGCACAGCCGCGCTCCACAATCACGAAGGCTCCATTGTCCAGCTTTTCTACCGCGCTCTCTAAACTCTCCCGTTCCGTATAGCGCTCATTTTCTAAAATATATGTGACGTATTTGGCGTTCTTTTCCTTTTTCAGCCAGATGATGTCGTCGTAAAACACTTTCTTCCGGTTGCTTTCCGTGCCGATGAAACAATATCTCTTCCTGTCCTTTTCTATCATCTCCGTAAGCTTTCTGAGAATACCCGGCAGCCTGTCCGAAAGCTCTGATTTCAGGACATACTGGAACGCATCCATCCGGTAGCTTTCTATGGCATACTGCATATACGCCGTCACAAAGACAATGAACATCCTGGGGTTCATCTCCCTCGCTCGTTTCGCCGCCTCAAGCCCGCTCATGCCCGGCATGTCGATGTCCGAAACCAGAATCTGGCACTTTCTTTTCTCATTTTCCTCCAGAAATGCGTCCGGGCGTTCGTACCCGGCAATTGATATGCCGTCCCCACACCCGGCTGCATCACGGACAATTTTCTGCATCTGCTCCAGCATCGCTCTGTCATCGTCGATAATCGAAATGTTAATCAAACTTCTTCCTCCAAAAAGTAGATTCTCTTATAAGATATCTTTAAAAATCATACTACATTTTCCAGAAGAATCAACTGCCTGACCTTAAATAATACTATATTTGCCCTTTAATTTTTGTATTTTGTCCGGCAAACTCTTACCTATTCGCCCACTCTTTGATTTCCCCGCAAGCTATCTTCTCTCCCGAATCTCCCGACGGCTGTGTGCAAAAATCGTCCGGTCTTGAATGAATTACCGCTGTCTTCCCAATCACATCCTCCGGGTAAAACCGGTCCGTATAAACTGCCATCCACGCCGTTCCTTTATTAGCAAGCAGCGGCGGCAAATCCCCTGCATGTTCCGGGTGGGGCTTATCCTGAGGAGCATAATGCCGCCCCGTATCAGCAAATGCATCCTCCTCATTTCCCGTGCAGGACCCTCCCTGATGAATATGGAATCCATGGAAACCGTTCCCTGCCTCCTCGGGAATCCCCTTCACTTCCACCATAATAATCGTTCCTCCATATGTATCGTAAAAGTCTGCCCTGCCGTTAATCGTGCTATACTTTTCACTTCCCCTTATCCGCGCTGTCGCCGCCGGGTTTTTTCTGTCATCTGCAAACATTCTTTCCACGCTCCCTCACACTCATACTTACAGGCGCAAGCCGCCCGTTAATGTAATGTATGAAAAAAAGCAGAGAACGTGAAAAATGGCAGGAAGATGATATACTCCTGCCACCTCATGATGAATCTATATTTTCCTGATTTCGCCCCTTACTTCCATCAGCGTATACCCCAAAAGATTTTGCCCCTGCCATTCACTCATATCAAATCTGCGCCCGTCCTTCATAGACAGCCCGATTCCCCAGATCCGATCTTTCACCGCACATTCTGCAAGGACAGCCTCCCCTGTGGCAGCTAATCTGTTTCTCAAGTCCGGATTCTGCCTGAACTTTTCCATCAGGCCGCGGTAAACAATAATCTGTCTCCTTCCTGCCCACACAGAATCTGCATACTGCGCCACCGCCCTTCCAAGGGCTTTGATCTCAGCCGTGTCTCTCGTTTCTAGAATCTTCCCCGCGGTTTCTGCATCGCCAAAAAGGATTGCCTTCTGATGCATCATGTACTGTTCCATGGACGAGAACGTGATACTGTCAAGACGAAATTCAGACAGATACCAGTTGCTTAAGAAACCATATTCTTCCTCCGGATTATGAAATCCGATTACCTTTATCGCATCCACACTGCTCACCCACTTTCCTTACCGCCAGCTCCAAGTCCAGGTCATGCAGCCCCCGATATGCGGCAACGAGAAAATCGACCGGCAATATTTTTACAAGCTCCCTGCTGGCTATACTATAATACCATTGGAAATACGCATAAAACTGCCCAATCCAATTTGGTATAAAGCCGCCTATCGGGTTCCCTTTTTTCGGACAAAAGCCTTCCTCTTTTTTAAAATACCCCCACAAGGTCTCTGCATCCATCGTGCATACATATGCTTTTGCCCCGTCAACATACTCTCTGGTCTTTCCCGACATATAAGTTTCAATGAAATCCTTTACATCAATATCCGGGGCATACTCCTCCACATTCTCAAACAGCTCTCCCTGCGTCTCTACAATTTCCTGAAGATAAGCCTCACTATACGCGCCCATAATCTCCTCCTACAGCAATGTGCTGAAAACATCCGCAATTTTATTCTTCTCTGAATCAATCAGCTCTTTCATGGCAATCCGCGCACTTCTGTCACGGATATTATACTTTTCATTAAAAACATTGTAATCAACTATTTCTAAAGATGCGGCATCTTCTTCCAATGCTTGGAAAGCTTTCGGGGATTTTAGGCAGTATTGTATTCCCAAATCCCCCATATGAAACAACTCCTCCAAAATACAAAGATCAATCTCATCCCTCACAAATGCCTTTGCAATATAAAAATACGACGCATCCGCCCGCCAGCCCCGAACCACATCATAACCGTCCAGGCTGACTCCGTATCGGGAAATAAATTTTTCAGAAAGCAGCCTGTATCTCCGGGATGAGTCTGCTGCGCGGTGTCTCATAAGTTCTGCCAGCCACGGCAAAATGCCCGCAGATTCAAAATCAAATATTTTTAAATCCCCGCAGTCTAGGCAGTACTTATGCACCCAACCGTTCCCTCCTCCAGGATTACAGACAGCCCACTCCCTCGCCAGGATTACATCTGCCGTCAGATAAAACCCCCTGCCGTAATCATGCTTGACTTCGCCTTTCCCATATTCCGGAACAAACTCCCTGTTCGGACTTCCGTGATACAATATCATGCACTTCACCTTCCCGCACGTTCTCATAAATTACATCTATTGTATAGTATCTGAAAAACAAATGCAAATAATTTCATTTTTGATAATACCAATTGTTTTTTTATATATTTTATTTTTATAAGTTGACACATTCAACTCTTCATGCTATCATATGAGTTGATAAAATCAACTCGACAATTATAAGCAATCTCAAACACCGCACAAGGAGGCTGGCACATTGAACAACCACGCACTCAAAAAAATCCGTCAATTCAACCGCTACTACACTGCATGGCTGGATGTGATGAACAAAGGCTACCTGGGCACTGACCTCGCATGGCCGGAATCAAGAGTCCTATTTGAAATCTATCTCTGCAGCGGCATCACCGCCACAGATATCTGCGGAAATCTTAACATGGACAAAAGCTATGTCAGCAGAATTCTCAGCAAATTTGAAAGGCAGGGGCTCATCACCCGCGAACTTGTTCCGGGCAGCAAGGGATTAAAAAGGCTGCTCCTTACAAATGCCGGAATAAAAGCCGCCCAAAAAATAGATTCAAACGGCGACCGCCAGATTACGGACAAGCTAAAAGATATGGACGAAGAAACCTGCGAAAAGCTCTGCGCGGCGATGGAATTTATCGAAAAGACTCTGCGCGGCAATGACATTTGCAAATAACAACAATCAAAGGAGAAATCACACAATGAACGACAAAATCACAATCCGCACATACCGCCCCGGAGACCCGAGCCTTGTCTGCTACTTTCAGTATAAGCTCTATGAAGAACAGTTTCATTTTAACGGATATTATGAAAAAGAGATGCTGGGCGGCATGGCCGAGCTTTATAACGATTTAAACGGCAGCCAGATGTGGATTGCCGAGCTTGACGGGAAGATCGTCGGGGATATCGCTGTTGTCAAAAAAGGGGCGGATAGCGCAAAGCTCAGGTGGTTCGGCGTTGACTTAAAAGTACAGGGGCAGGGTCTTGGAAACCGCCTGCTGCACACAGCCATGGATTTTTGCAGGGAAAAGGGGTACGTCCATCTCACCCTCTCCACCCTTGACATCCTCAAGCCGGCGCGGCACCTCTACGGAAAATTTGGATTTCACCTGGTAAAGAGCGAGTTTTTCAACGAATGGGATGAAACAAGGCAGATGCATCAAGAAATCTGGGAGTGCGAGCTTACTTAGGCCCGCACTCCCAGATTATTTTTCTCTCGTATATGTGACTTTACATCCAATCTTCGCACATTGCTGCATGATTTCTTTTTTCTTCTTGATTTTCTGCGTCTCGTAATCCGTAATGATCCTTCCGACCTCTTCCACCTCGCAGACTACAAACGGCGCATACTGATTAATCTTCGTATGGTCGATCAATACGTACACTTCATTGGAGCTGTCAATAATCTGCTTTTTTCCGTCGCTTTCTTCCATCGTCATGTCCGTCAGCCCATGTTCAAAAGTAAACCCGTGGGAGGACAGGAAACATTTATTGATCCGAATCCGTTTCAGGATGTTCGGCAGAAGGGCTCCAACGATAGAAAGAGCACTTTTCCTCACTCTCCCTCCGCACATAATTATATCCACATGATTGGAAGAGGCGAATTGCAGCGCAACGCTCATGCTCGTGGTAACAACCGTAATCTTCTTATTCAGCAGATACGGGCACATATGCAGTGTCGTAGTACTTGGATCAATGGCAATCACGTCACCGTCTTTTACATAACTTGCCGCTACTTTTGCAATTGCACGTTTGGCCTCGATCTCCCGGTGAAAACGCTCTTCAATCGTAGAGTCACAGTACGGCTTGAGCACGGATGGTATCGTACTTTGCGCCGAGCTCTCATCGCTGCCATTCTGTGCCGTCTTATTCACCGCCTTTACACCGCCATATACGCGAAGCGCGTCACCAGACTTTTCCAGCTGAAGGATATCCCGATAGATCGTCATATTCGATACGTTAAAATCCTTCGCCAATTGTTCAATCTTTACACAGTCACTCTTATTCAGCTGTTCTAATATCTTCTGCTGTCTGGTATAAGGCAATTCTTTCATCTCTTTCATATATCAAGGCTCCCATTCATCTGCAATCTGAGTATAGGCGCTATTATTTTCCCTGTCCGTAATGATTGGCTGCAAAATCATTCATAAATGATACTTTTTCATCATCAATCGCCTCGGGCTCGCCAATAGCAAGCGCTTTATGATATATTTTTGCCGTCATCTCCAATACCGTGCACACGCGGAATGCCGAGTCCATATCTTTGCCCACGCATACCGCGCCGTGGTTCGCCATCATGCATGCCGCGCCGTCTCCCAGCGCACTGACTACATTGTCCGCCAGTTCATCCGAGCCTGGCAGGGCATACTCCGCACATTTCACCGTGCCGCCAAGAAGCTGCGCCGCCTCGTCAATGATCGGCGGGATATCCCTGTGCAGGCAGGCAAACACCTGCGAATCAACCGGATGCGTATGTATTACCGCGTGCACGTCCGGGCGGGCATTCATAATCCTGACATGCATCCCGTACTCAATGGTCGGTTTGCGCTCTCCCTCTACGATATTCATCTCACGATCCATAACAATTATATCATCCGGTTTAATTATATCATAATCCATGCCTGATGGGGTCAAATAAATTAAACCTGTCTCGGGATCTTTTATGCTGATATTCCCCCACGTTTCTACTGTAAGCCCCGACTTAAACATCCTCATTCCACAATCTACAAGATATTTCTTATAATCCATACATATTCCTCCTTTTCCTCTCCAATAGACTCTCGGAATCTCAAAGCCTTATTTTATGCGGCTTCCAAGACCCCATTTTTATAAATTCCCCCACTTTTTTTAAAAATCACTTGACATGTGGGGCAAAATGTGCGGCGCACCTTGAAGATCCCTATGCGCCAGCTCTTCAAGGTGCGCCCTTCAATTAAGAACTAATTTCTTTCTTGATTGGAGGTGCACACTTTGAAACCTGTTAACACCGGCGGACACGCCGCCTACCAGAAACATGTTCTGGAACAACTTTGTAAATACTATCCAAATGCCCTCACTTCCTTTGATTCCGCCACATGGGATATCATGGAGCAGTTCTGGTCCTTGGATCTGTCTCCCGTGGATGACCTGATGCGG
>CAJTQA010000030.1 GCA_910578455.1 uncultured Dorea sp. | reverse complement strand
AAAAGTCTAACAGCCAAATCTCATCTTAAAATCAATGCGTTTTGCTCTTCTCTAATGGGCATAAAAAAAGCCCGGATGTTCTCCGAGCATAAAAAAGCACCGATTATTTCTAACCGATGCAAGTGATATTATAAATCTTTTTAGCGCCACTGATCTATTCGTACCATAAAGACTTCCCCATCACTTATTTATTTTACAATTGATGTATAGCGTATATCAGTCTGGCTCATTCTGAACAGATTCAAATAAATAGCCATGAGGATTACCATTTTTATCTCCACACATCACGATGCAATACATTTGTTCTCCACCAACCATATGTATAACGTGTTGATTCAAAAGATAAAAGATCTTTTTGTACCATATTGGAATCATTTTTTCATAATAAAAGACATCAACTTGTGAACCATATGGATTGGGTACATGCATCAGTCCACCGCATTTATCGTATATTTTTACTGCTTCATCTTTTGTTAAATATGCTTCATCAATATCTACCCACCGCTTTGGTTCTACCGTGTAATCAGTTTTTACCGGAATTGGGTAGAATTGTGGATTGAGTCTTTCTAAATCCCTAAAAATATATTTTGCATTCCAATTTGAGGAAAATTTGTCATTATATTCATTATATAATTCTTTATTAACAACTAGATTTCCCATTGCAATATGTTCAATTATTTTTCGTATTTGTAGAGTCATAAATTCAATATCAGTATATCGAAAAGATGTTGATTTTTGATGAGTTGCAATTATTTCAATAGCCTTCATTCTATTCTTTACATACCACATTTCTTCAAGATATAAATCTAATCCACTTTTTCCCATATACATCTCCTGTTTTAATCGAATTTACGCTATTTTCATAAAATTGTATCAAAAAAATAGCGTAAATTCAATTTAATATTAGAACTTATCAAAATCCTCTTGGGTTGCCACTCTCCTATATTTCACGCCGTCATTAGCCTTTTCCGTCCACATATCCAGAACCAGCCCAATCGTGAGCAGATCCAGATCCCGAATGGAAATCCCCAGTTCCACGCTTCGCAGAAGGAACAGCGGCGTGGTCATTTCCCGCTCACTTCTGCCAATCTTTTTTTTGACGTCACATCCGTCACAAGGTTCTCACCCCACAGTTCCAGAATCTGCGGCAGTACCTCATAAATGGAGAACATATCAAACTGATCCAGCCAGTCCTCAATCTTTGCCGGAATGCTGTTATCGGCATGATAGGCCATCACATAGGCCACATTTTCAAAGATTTCCAAATCTTCAATCTGCAGCTCATCCCCATTCTCGGTTTTGCTCTTATAAGATTTTTCCAGTTTGGTCAGATCCTTAAAAATGTCCCTCTTAAACTTCGCCCGGTACAGGCGGGGGATCGTGGCAGAGGAACGGAACGGTACCTTTTTTCCGCTGATTTCTATTTCACGTTTAATCATACACTACCGCCTCCTCCATTCTGTTCACTAGCCTCTTCCTCTGTCGGAATATAGACTGTTTTGTACCAGTTCGCATAAGTACCGGCATCTGTAGTATCCCCGGTTCTGGCCTTAACCAGCCCATCGGAACGGGGATCGGCGGTAATGGACAGTGTCTCTGTACCCGGTTCAATCGTATCTTCCTTTGTTTCCGACTCGATAGACGGGCGGGAGGCGGAACAGTTATACAGCACATGACGGATGGCGTTCACATCCCCGTCAAATTCAAAGAGCAGGGCAAATTTCACGCTCTCGCCAACACCGCTGTTTTCGACCAGCACCCCTTTCGCATCCAGCTTCTCCTGCAAGATCTCTGTGCGGAACCACTCCGGGATCAGGGCAATCTCCAGATCCCCGCTGTATCCGTTGTTGGTCACACTGCGGAAATACACAATACCATCCGCATAGAACGGGCTGGTTTCGCCCTCCGCATCCAGACTGATACTCACCGCACCCGGAATGGCCTGGGGTGTCGCATAGGCAAACACCGGAGTCCCCCCGTCATCTGCCGTCTCCGTCAATTTCGCTGCATGGACATTTTTCAGGTTGTACTTGACCTTGTTTCCCATGAAAATCATACCTCCATTTCAAACGAGTAGAGGACTTCATAGAGCTTTTCGCTCTCAATCCAGACCTCTGTTTTGTCATAAAAAATACCGTGCGTATCCAGCACGGCTTCCAGTGTCTGTTCCACGGCCAGATCCTTGCTGTCCGTGTACAGTTCGATATTCACGCTGCTGACCTTCAGGTAAACCTTCCCATCTGCGGAAAAGTTATCGCTCTGGGGCAGAAGGTAGCAAATGAACGGAGGATCAGGGGATTCCCCTTCCGCAAAATGGTCATAAGCAAAAGGGATGCCCGTTTCCTCTAAAAGTCTTACCAAATCATCCATTTGTCAGGCTCCTCTCGATTTCACGCTCCAGCTGTTCAATTCCGGCCTCTTCCGCAGCAGCGATATGTGGCCTTGCTGCAACCCGGCCTCCGCCGCGCTTCGCATGGCCATACTCCAGCAGATGAGCAAGCTGATACCGGTTCCGTGAATGCACGGTTACCTGCAGGGCATTGGAACTTTCCTTTGTAGTCTTCACAGCCCAGCTTTTGGCATAATCCCCGGTATTCCTTGGAGCGCTGGTTTCAATATCCTTCCGGACAGTTGTCGCCGCTTTCTTTACCGCCGATTTCATATCTTCTGCGGCCAGATCTGCATATTCTTCCAATTCCTCCATCACCGCCGCAGAAAGCTGGCTGATAGAAATTTCCTTTCCCATCCTACCGCCTCACTTTCTCACAGGACAGCTTGATGCTTTTGCGCCTGTAATTCATGTGATCCACAGCGGCGATATTATAAAGTTCCCCATTGAACTCTACACGGAAATGGGTGCTGTCAATTTCAGCCGCCTTTTTACACCAACGGATCGTAAAATCAATATTGGAGTCATCTACCACCATCCCTGCATCCGTCTGTTCTTTCCCAGCCTCGCCGCTGACGGTCGCATAACAGGTATAGAAAGGCTTCCACTCATTCCGGTGGTTTCCGATGGCATCGGTGACCACCGTATTCTTTGAAATGAAAATCCTGACATTCAACAGTTCAATTTTCATCAGAAAGCCTCCTTCCTTGAGCCAAACAGGAGGGAGCGGATTGTCAGAGCCAAATCATGATGGTCCGCTTCCTCCCGGTGTTCATAGAAATATGCGGCTGCATACATGACAGCAACTTTTACGGTCTCATCCTTTTCTAAATCCGCTGTCTCATCCACCCGGAGAATATCCCGGCAAAGCTGCTCGGCAGATGCTATAAAGCCCGTAATCAACTGGTCGTCATCTTCATAATCAACCCGGAGATACTGTTTCATCTCTTCCAGCGTTACCACCATCATCCTCACCTCCAATAGGGAGGAAGGGCATGGACGCTACCTTCATGCCCCTCCATAGCTATCTGTATCCTTAACCCGCAGATCCGGCTTTCTGTACCAGCACCTTAACAGCCTCCGGCAGGATCATCTTTCCATCTACTCTCTGGGAGCCAAGGAAACCTACCTGACCGTTTGCCGCATACAGTTCGTTGAGGCGTTTAAAAGAGCGCCCCTGACGGTCTGCAATCCAGTAATAAGAGAAATCACCAAAAGCAATGGTCTTCGCCCCGGCCGCGATGGCAGGCATATAAGTAGAGGTTTTCACCGGCCGGCCAAGGATCGTGTCCGGCGTACCGGCTACCAGGGACGGCTGCCACAGGTACTGCCCATTATTATCCTTCAGCTTACGGATGGCTTTGATGGTTGAATCATTTAAAATCCACACCGCATTTTTACGGTACGGAGATTTCAGAGAATAGAACAGATCCATCAGTTCATCTGCTGTCACCGCAGTGGCGGATGCAGCCGTCACACCAGTTTCCGCACCACCAGAGGCAGCCAGGATTCCCAGAGGCTTTCCGGTACCG
This sequence comes from uncultured Dorea sp., assembly GCA_910578455.1. Lineage (GTDB taxonomy): Bacteria > Bacillota > Clostridia > Lachnospirales > Lachnospiraceae > MD308. The sequence goes on along the minus strand of CAJTQA010000030.1, from coordinate 35,897 downwards.
TCCCCAGTAAAAAAGGCTTCCTCCTCTTTGGTTCCGATTCTCCTCGCAAACTCCCTGGCAATATAGGACTCCAGGTCAAACACACTGTCATTTAACAGTTCCTCGGAAACCTTAATCATTGTCCCCAGCTTGTAGGCTCCAATGGATACCTGCGCAAAGGAGTCATCGCTTTCCGTGTAGGCTCCTTCCTCATCAATCCAGGAGGCAGTTCCCTTGGATGCCACCACCGGGATCTTCCGATCACCGCTGGAGGTCTGGATCACATTGGCAAGCTGGCGGAAGATGTTTTCTTCTTCCAGCTCCTCTACCAGAGTACGCTCATATTCATCCGGTACCAGATAACCGCCCTCAGAATCTGTTCCGATCTGCAGCGCATTCACCACAGAAGGCATCGGTGCTTTGGAACGCATCATGTTCCAAAAGTTTGTACGGTACTCATCCGCTGCACGGCCGGTCTTAGTCTCCTCCTTGCCGCTCATGGGCTTACCCGTCAGGGGCTTGTTCACCGGGCGGTTCAGTTCCGCCTCCAGCGCCTCCTGACGTTCCAGGCGGGCAATCTCCTTGCCCAGGTCGGTGATCTCCTGCTCCATACGGGTGTAGGCAGCATCATCCTCGGCAGACAGGATGCCTTTATCGTTTCTATGGGAATCCAGAAATGCCTTTGCGGCTTCCCAGGCTTTGGCGCGCTTCTCGCGCAGTTCAAGAATTGTCATTGTGGTATCCTCCTTAATTTTTCAAAAGATTGAGCCGCTCGTAGAGACTGTCTACGGAGCGGCCCTTGGGTTTGGAATCTTCAATTTTCTTAGGTTTGGTCCTGCACTTGGCTGCAATCTTATCCATGAGAGAATTGACCACAGCGGCTTTGGAATACAGCATGGACACCGCAGGCGGCTCCATGTCCTCCGGTACATCGGAGCGTTTGAGAATATCATCAGCAAAGCCAAGCTCCACCGCTTTGTTTGCGTCCATCCAGGTCTCAGCGTCCATCAGATGGGACAGCTTGGCGCGGGACAGCCCGGTCTTGATTTCATATGCGTTGATGATGGAATCCTTCACGCTACCAAGCATCTCGATGGCTTTCTGCATCTCTGCGGTATCACCCATGGCCACGGTCATGGGATTGTGGATCATCATCATGGATACCGGCGATACCAGCACCTTCGTGCCAGCCATCGCAATAATCGAGGCGGCGCTGGCTGCGATACCATCGATCTTCACAGTCACGTTGTGCGGATAATCCATCAGCATGTTGTAGATCTGGGCAGCCGCTACGCAGTCGCCGCCGGGGCTGTTGATCCAGACCGTGATGTCTCCGCTTCCGCCCATCAGTTCCTCTTTAAAAAGCTGCGGCGTGACGTCATCGTCAAACCAGCTTTCCTCGGCGATGGTGCCGTTCAGGAACAGCGTCCGTTCCGCCGGAGCTGTCTCCGTCTCTACCTGGTTCTTCCACTTCCAGAACTTCTTCATCAGAATCTTCCTCCTTTCCGTCATCGCTAATTTCGGTGTTTGCAAAAGCCCCGGCATTTCCAAGTGGGAGCATATTGCCGTTAATCAAATACAAATCTCCGCCTTCTTCCTTCGGAATCCGGTCCAGGTTTTCCAGTTCCCGGATGTCATTGGCGCTCATCCAGCCGTTCTGCCTTGCGGTGGCATATCCGCTCATCCGGCTGGCATAGTCGCCCCGGAGCAGCCCTTCTACGTTGAACTTCACAAAGTAGTTCTTTTTCTCTTCCTCAGAAAAAAGCGTCCGCTGAATAGACTGCTCCCAACGCACCAGCCAGGGTTCCAGCGTGTATTTCACGAACTCCAGAGACTGCTGCTCAATATTAGAAAAGCTCGACTTTTCAAGGTCTCCGACCATGTGAGGCGGGACTCTGAAAATTCGAGCGATCTCATTAATCTGAAATTTTCTGGTTTCCAAAAACTGCGCCTGTTCCGGCGAAATGCCAATGGGCGTATATTTCATACCTTCCTCTAATACAGCGATCTTATTGGCATTGCCGCTGCCTCCAAAGGTGGACTGCCAGCTTTCCCGGACACGCTGCGGGTCTTTGATGGTACCCGGATGCTCCAGGACACCGCCAGGGGCCGCACCGTTTGCAAAGAACTTCGCCCCGTATTCCTCACAGGCAATCGCCATACCGATGGCGTTCTTTGCCATAGCGATAGGGGAATACCCCACCAGTCCGTCAAAGCCAAGCCCTGGGATATGCAGCACATCGGAAGGATTCAGCCGGACAAGACTGCCTTTGACCGTAGGCGCATCATCCATGCTGACGGTGTATTCGTAATAAAGCTGTCCATTGCTGTCACGATTCACCGTCATCCGGTCCGGCATCAGCGGATAGAGGGCAATCACTTCACCTTTTCCGTTGCGGATAATCTGTGCGTAAGCATTGCCCCACAGCAAAAGATGGGTCATGAGCGTCTCCCGGAACACGAAGGAACTCATCTCCGGGTTTGGTTCGTCATGCAAGAGCAGATACAACGGATGGTTAATGGCTTTCTCCTTGCCTCCGTTCTCCTTATAGTGGTAAAGGTGCAGAGGAAGACCTGCCACTGCTTCCGCCAGGATGCGGACGCAGGAATACACCGCCGTCATCTGCATGGCAGACCGTTCATTCACTCTCTTGCCCGCAGTGCTTCCTCCGAAGAAAAAGCTGTAAGCGCTGCCCGTAGTGCGGTTCTGGGGCTTATCCCTGGAACGGAAAAGCCCGGAAAAGATACCCATATCGAATCACCGTCCTTTCAGATAAACAAAAGGCCCCGGCTGTCATAAACCGAAGCTCCCGTATCATTCCCACATCGGATCGCACGGTCAAGCCCCATGATGGTGGCAATCGCCCCGTCAATCTTTTCTGTGGATTTTTCCTTGTCCGCTTTAATGTTGCCCGCCGGGTCGGTGCGGATGAAGATGTTATCCATCATCCACCGCAGCACTGGGTGTCCGCCGTGGGCAATTTTCTCCTCCAGCACCAGCTTCATCAGTTCCTTGGTCGGCGGGGACATATCCTTAAAGCCTTGCCCGAATGGGACTACCGTAAAGCCCATGCCCTCCAGGTTCTGCACCATCTGCACAGCGCCCCAGCGGTCAAAGGCGATTTCCCGGATATTGAACCTCTCGCCCAACTGTTCGATGAATTTCTCGATATAGCCGTAATGAACCACATTGCCCTCGGTAGTCATCAGCGTCCCTTGGCGCTCCCACAGATCATAGGGGACATGGTCTCGCCGGACACGAAGGTCGAGAGTTTCTTCCGGTATCCAGAAGTATGGCAGGATGTAGTATTTATCCTCCTCATCCAGTGGCGGAAACACCAGAACAAAAGCCGTGATGTCCGTGGTGGATGAAAGATCCAGCCCACCGTAGCAGATGCGCCCCTCCAGATCATCCTCGGAAACTGGGAATGCACAGGCGTCCCACTTGTCCATCGGCATCCAGCGGACAGACTGCTTCACCCACTGGTTCAGCCGGAGCTGCCGGAAAGCGTTCTCCTCACCGGGGTTCTGCTGGGCAGATTCACAGGCGGCTTTGACCTTATCGATACCCACCGTGATACCGAGGGAGGGGTTTGCCTTCTTCCAAACCTTGGGGTCCGTCCAGTCCTCATCCTCGGCAGCGCCGTAAATGACAGAATAGAAAGTAGGATCGACCTTCCTGCCTTCCGCAATATCAATGGCTTTCTGGTGTACCTCATAACAGATGGAGTTGGTATCGTTGCCTGCTGTGGTGATCAGGAAATACAGCGGCTGCATCCGGGCATCGCCAGAGCCCTGGAGCATGACGTCAAAGAGTTTCCGGTTGGGCTGGGTATGCAGTTCATCAAAGATCACACCGTGGGTATTGAAGCCGTGCTTGTTCGCCACATCCGCCGAAAGCACTTGGTAGGAGCTGTTGGTGGGCAGATAAGTGATTTTCTTCTGGGACTCCAGTATCTTCACCCGCTTGGAAAGCGCCGGGCAGAACCGCACCATATCCACCGCCACATCAAACACAATCTTTGCCTGGTTGCGGTCTGCGGCGCATCCATACACCTCGGCCCGTTCCTCGCCATCCCCGCAGAGGAGCAGGAGCGCCACAGCGGCGGCAAGTTCCGACTTGCCCTGTTTCTTGGGGATCTCGATATACGCTGTATTGAACTGACGGTAGCCATTAGGCTTTAACACGCCGAACAGGTCACGGATGATCTGTTCCTGCCAGTCGATCAGTTCAAAGGGCTTTCCCGCCCAGGTACCCTTTGTATGACAGAGAGACTCGATGAACATCACCGCATAATCGGCGGCGTCTTTATCGTAGTGCGAGGTCTTCGCCATGAACCTGGTAGGCTTGTATTTCTTCAGCTTTCGCATAGGCACCACCTCCCGAATGGCATAAAAATAAGCCGCATCGCTGCGACTTTCAAAATGGTTCTGTACGAGAGAAAGAGCCATGCGGCTCGTTCTCTGTTGGTTTTCTTTACTGCTGCATCGCCCAGGCGATGGCGTGGCCGTCATCCTCGAACTCAACCCCGCTGGCTGCTCTCAGCCCGATCATCCCTTCGCAGGTGTGATCATCGGTAAGGAACTCGTATGCTGCGCCGAAGTAGCAGGGCTTGTTTCTCCCGTTGTAGTAGTATCCGGCAAGAAGAACCTTGTCTCCAAAATTCAGCGTTTTGCCGTCCATGCCTGAGAACCGCATCTCCAAATCCTCGGTTGTTGTGGGGTTCGGCAGTCTGTACTTTTTCATCGCTTCGTTGATCGTCATGATTTTACCCTCCGTGTCCTGCGCCGTTTTTTAAATGCCCTTGCCCCAAGAAAAGCCTTTTTCGGCTCTCTTGGAAATCATCATCTTCCGGAGCTCCATGAACTGCTCGCAGCTGATGCGGTAGGCGCTGTATGCGCGGCAAATGCTAATGTGAGCATCTTTGAGGTCCTTCTCAGTCTTGATGTTCTCAACCTGTGTTCTAAAGGCGTTGTAGGCTTTCATGTTGGCGTCCTCCGTTTTCTTTGTTTTCCCTTTCGGTGTGTACATATTCGCTCTAAAAGCACATATTATCAAGTCAATTCTGAGCATAATCTGTACAAAGATTGGAGGAACAAATTGTATATATTACTCCTGCGTGTGGCGGTGGATCGTTTCAATGATCTGTTCCTGCTCGGATGGCTCCACGCCGATAGACTGGAGCGCCTGCCTTGTGCCGCAGTCCGGGCAGATGAGCGTTTCGTTGTCCTCTCTGGAAAGCGCCGGAGCGCCGTGGTAGGTTCTGCCGCACAGCGGGCAGAACGCCGTCCTTATGATGTTATCTTTCATATCCACATACCTCCCTGCATTTATCATAGGCATCAACCAGGACGTTTTTATCAAAGCGGAAGGTGTCGTACCCTTCCAGGCAGGTCCGCATATAGAAATTGCCCGGAATCCCAATCGGCCTGTCCTCATGCATAATGTAGGCAAAGGCCGTCACCGTCCTGCGTTTCCCCGTGCGTATGCCTTTGTACTGGAGTTTAATGTCCCGTTTGTAGTAGAAATTGGGGAATCCCTCGTAGCGGTCGAGGGCGGCTTCATCTGGAGCCGTCACCTCCCAGATCACCACAGGTACCGTGCCGTCTTCGCTCTTCTCGATGGTCAGGTAGGAGCCGGTCTTGCTCCCCTTAAAAAGCAGTTCCCAGCCCTTAAGATTTGCCGTGCCGAGGATTGTGGCGTGCGGGCAGCGCATCCGCATCTGCCCGACATTGAGGTTACTGCCATAAGCGATATAGTATCTTTTTTCTTTCATGGTAACTCCATCCTTTCCGAAGGGATCACCCTTCTACCACCTTAAGACCGCCGAAGCGGTCAGGGGAAAGGTGGCAGGAGGCTAACTCCTGCGTGTCCTTCAAGCGGCGGCCCTGCCGTGCCGGAAGGCTGTGTCCCCGGTAAGATTGCGGGTCAGGAAATCTCTGGCCGTTGCGAACTCCTCGCCGATGAAGCCCAGGCGGAGGAGCCAGGTGCGCATGGCGTATTTGGGGTTCTCGTTCTGCTGGGGCTTAGGGCTTGCCGTCCTCACATTCTTCGCCATCTGGCTTAAGGCCAGGCAAAGCTGGATGTAGCTCTTAAGCTGCCCTGCGTGGATGCCGCCCCTGCGCTCGGCGGTCGGCTCATCGAACTGGAAGAGCCGGAACTCGACCGTGCCTTTGGTAAAGGTGGCGTGGAGGTTGAGCATATGGTAGCGGCTGTCGTTGTAGTGGTGGCTCCTGCCGCAGCTTGCGCCGTTGCTGGTGTACCAAATGTCCGCAAGCTGTGACATCGTGCGGGGCTTCCTGCGGTTAACCTGCTCCAAAAACCGTGGGTCTACCGTGCGGCAGTAACGGCTCATGCGGCCCCGGTCCAGTTTCAGCGCCTCGGCGATCAGGCTTTCGTGGCTCGCCATGATGTTGGCAAGGTTCCGGAGGCTCTGCGGCGTGTGCCCCTGTGCCCCGATGTGGATGTGGACCCCGCAGCCCCGGCTGGCATCACTTTTTGCACCTGCATGTCTTAATTGTCTGCAAAGCTCCTGCAGGGTTTCGATGTCACCGTAGGTCAGGATCGGGGTAACCAGTTCGCATTCCTGTTCTTCCGGTCCCGCAATGGAAACGTCCTTCTGGAATTTCCACTCGCGCCCCTGGCTGTCCCATGCGCTCCAAGTGCTGTATCCGTTGCGGCCGGCAGTGTTCTCATATCTGCCTGTGCCAAAGTAGGTAGCCGCAACCTTCGCAGCCTTCTGCCGGGTGATATTGTTCATCTCCACCTCGACCCCGATTGTCTGTGTTTTCATCTCTGCAATCTGCCTTGCTGTTTTCTCATTCATTCTGAAATCCTCCATTTTTCTGCCCTGCGGCTGTGTGTTTTCCCTTTCGGTGTACACATATTCGCTCTAAAAGGGGATAATAGCAAGTTAATTCCGCACTATATATTACACAATGATTCCGGGCAGAATTTGTGTGTTTTACAGCTTATTTTTATTTCCAAGACCTGCTGCCGTAAGCTGAACCCCCAGCCGGAATCCATCCTTGAATCCCTCCAGGATCTGGTGGCTTTCCAGTTCAGAACGGTTATCCATAAGCCTTTCAAGAATCTTTTTTCCATTCTCATCCAGTAACTGCGTCAAATGCTCCATGTCCTGATAAACCTGTTCACTGCATTGTTCTATCTCCGGCGTCTTATCATTCCGGTTTTCCCATGGCACAATCCTGCCAAAATAGAGCTGCTCTAAAATATCCTGTTCCATTGATCATTCCTCCTCATCTGTACAGAGTGTGTTTCCCAATCTCAATTCCGTATATATTTTCATATAACGGCTCTGTTCACTGCCCTCGGAATTCATCATCGCATGAAAGAAAAACTGCTCTGCCTCCGCACGGCTGTACCATTCTTTGGCTTTGCCATAACAGACTGTCTTGACCACAGGGATTTTCCGGACAATATCCTCCCCATAGACCACGTTCAGGCCACTGCCATTATCCCAGCGCATAAGGAGGGAACCGGTGTCATCCACACCTTTGACGGTGCCTTTTATACCGGCAGGCGGAGCCTGCACATCATCCATCTGCACCAGTTCCACACGGGTGCCGGCGGGATATTCCCGGCGGATGCTTTCCACAATCTCTCTACTTGGAAACTTCATGGTTCACACCCCCATCCTTGAAAGCCGAGGACCCGGTCAGATTCTTCAGCAGGATCTTGCGCTCCGCTTTATATTCGCTGCCGATAAATCCCAACCGCAGCAGAAAACAGCGGAATGCGTATTTCTCATTCTCCACCGGTTTCTCAGTCGCTGTTACCCGCTTGGCATTCCTGCTCATCTCGCAGAGTGCGGAAATGAAGTGGGTGTAGGCTTTAGCAGCATCGGAATCGGGCAGTTCTTCGAACCAAGGAAACGCCACCCGGTCCTCCATGATTTCAAAGGAAAGCTCGCTGATCCCCAAAGCTTTCCGTATCAGTTTGCCCTTGGCTTCCAGCAGCTTAGTAAGATTGCCCAACGATACCTTATCAAGCGGGATTTCCACCGTAAGCCCCACGTTCGCCTCCTGTGGCTCGTTTTCACTTGCCTTGGATAATTCCTCTGCCCTTGCGTTAAGCCATGCCTGTGCCATTTCTGCGGGTGCTGCAACGATCCCCCGGTCAGCAAGCTGCTCCAGCAGGTTTTCCACCTCCCCGCTGTCGGCCCGGTCATCAAATTCCAGCGTACCTTCTTTCGTTACTGTAAAGTAGCCGATTTCGTAAGCGGCGCTCGGCATCCCTTTATACTTCGGCCTGACCTCCAGGATTTCCCCGATGGCTGTTACCAGCGCCTTCCTTTCCGCGCCTGTTCTGTGAAATTCAATTCGCATTCCCTGTACCTCCTTGTTTTTCGGTACTACATTAATCACTCTAAGCAGCGGAAATAGCAAGCGAATCCGGCACAAAATATGTCACAACAAAAATTCCGGGAATTGTGAGTAGTACACAATGCCGGAAAGCAAGCCGCCTAACGGGAAACCACCGGAGCCGTCAAAGAGACTACCCAGGGTAAGAGTCTACGGATCTGGTGTATCTCTTCCGACTCTGTCCGGCTCTCTACTATGGATATATATAGGGTTCACGATGTCTCCACCTCCTTCACAAGATTGGAGTATGGGATCTGCTCTCCGTTTCTCTCTACAAAAATATCCTCCGGCGGGATGCCGTTCTCCACGGCCCTGCGGAGAATGACCGATGCGTATTTCTCATCCAGTTCCATCATGCAACAGACACGGTTCATCTGTTCACAGGCCATCATGGTAGAACCGCTACCGCCAAAGGTGTCGATCACCACGGCGTTCTCCTGGGTGGAGTTCCCGATGGGATACCCCAGCAAATCCAGAGGCTTGGAGGTCGGGTGGTTGGCGTTGCGCTTCGGTTTGTCGTAGTTCCAGATGGTAGTCTGCTTGCGGTCGGAATACCACGGGTGCTTGCCGTTTTGGAGAAATCCATACAGCACAGGCTCATGCTGCCACTGGTAGTCTGAGCGTCCCAGCACCAGGGAGTTCTTCACCCAGATACACACGCCAGCCAGATGAAATCCGGCGTCAATGAACGCTTTTCTAAAGTTCAGCCCCTCAGTATCTGCATGGAACACATAGGCCGCGCCGCCTTTCTCCAGATGCTCCGCCATGCACTGAAAAGCAGAGAGGAGGAAGTTATAAAATTTCTCCTCTTTCATGGAGTCGTTCTGTATGGTCAGGCCGCTGGAACTTTTAAAGGAGACGCCATAGGGCGGGTCCGTCACGATGAGATTGGCCTTCCTGCCGTCCATCAGCTTCGCTACATCCTCGGCGGAGGTGGCGTCTCCACACACAAGGCGGTGCCGGCCGATTGTCCAGACATCGCCCCGCTCCACAAAGGAGGCTTTCTCCAACGCAGCGGTCAGGTCAAAATCGTCATCCCTGGCTTCACTGCCGGAATCATCCGCAAACAGGTCTGCCAGTTCCTTTTCATCAAAACCGGTCAGCAGGGGATCAAAGTCCATACCCTGCAAAGACTCAATCTCTACCCGCAGAAGCTCCTCATCCCATCCGGCATCCATCGCCATACGGTTGTCCGCAATGATATAGGCTTTCTTCTGAGCTTCACTGAGGTAGTCTGCAAACACACAGGGAACCTCAGTGATGCCTTCCTCCTTTGCCGCCAGGATTCTGCCGTGACCGGCGATCACATTAAAATCCCGGTCGATGATGACGGGATTGATAAAGCCGAACTCCCGCAGGGACGAGCGCAGTTTTGTGATCTGCTCCGGGGAATGGGTGCGGGCGTTGTTCACATAGGGTACCAGCTTGGCAATCGGCACAAGCTGCATTTCCGTTGTTGTCTTCATCGCACCAGCCCCCATTCCGCAAATTTCTCAAAACCGCCAAGGTTCTGGATGTATCTCCGGGCAGTCTCCACGATTTCTCTATAGGGAATGCCGTCCACCGTATCATCCCCGATGGCGCAGGCAAGCTGCACGGGCTTCCCGGTTTCCTGCGCCTTCAGCCAAGCGTAGATATTGACAGACACATCCACTTTGGAGAGGTCTTTCCCGTGCAGTCCGCCGCCCGTTACCGAATCGGCCATATCAGAGCCGAGCTTCCGGTTGGTCGCGCCGGAATCCACATCTGTGCCGCCCGTCCAGTCGCCCAGGGGATTGACCTCGGCGTTGGGGTACAGCTTTTTCAGTTCCGCTGTGGGCGCATTGCTCTGGCAGAGGATCAGCCTTGCCTCGTCAATGATGTACTTCCCATCAAAAGGGTAAGTGTGATACACACTTTTGGCGATCTCACAGAGGGCTTTCTGCTCCTCCGTGACTGGCATTCCTTTGAAGATGCCGTTGTCGCCGCAGCGGATTCCTTCTGCCTGGTTCCCGGCAAGGTGCCCTTCCTGCGGCACTTTCACATAATCCGTGTGCAGATTCCCGGCAATGCGCTTCACGATGGTATACACCTCACCCAGCGGGATGTGTACGGAACTCTCCGCGATAATGTGGCTGACGCCGTGACCGATGAGAACCTCCACAGCAATCCTGGGATTTTCTTCTTTCCTGTACGCCGCATCCACCAGAGCGCCGGCGATACGGTCCGCCACCTTATCCGGGTGGCACGGATTTACTTTCTCAAACATGACTTCACCCCTTCCTTGCCCGGAGCAGACGCTCCATCAAATCATCCTGGGGAGAAATCTCCCCGTAATCGGTGCTGCAGTTTTCCTTCACGATCTGGAAGATCTCGTTCCAGAGCCGCACCGCCTGGTTCATGTAGTTGATACCGATATTGATGAACGGGGACGGGATCGGCTTCTGGGTAGTTGGGTGCTTGGAGAGGAATCCCATGCGGTTGGTCATCTCCTCGCACTGAATCCAGCGGGCGCTGCACATAGCGTACCTCTCCAATAGCTGGGGCGACACCTTCGCCGCGCAGCCCACCTTCTTTAACCACTCCCAGGTTTCCGTGTAGATCTCCTCCGCTTGGAGCGTACTTCCGTCACGCTGCTCGGCGGAGAGGAACTCATGGGGCTTTGGCATATCGACACCCTCGACTTCGGGAATATCCAGCACTTCTAATCTGCGTCCGCCCGGATTGCCGTTCTCGGCTTTCTCCCTGACAGCGGATTTCTTCCTTCCCGCACCGGGTCTCGCACCGCCGCGCCCGCCTGTGTTATTGGATTTTGTCGGCATTTTCTCACCCCTTTCCTCGAAAAAATGAGCAGCCGCAGCCGGCCGCCCTTTATTACCCTTTTGATTTCGCCTTTTTCGCACGCGAGACTCCACGCCCGTTCCCACGGGGCAGAGCCGTAGAGATTTTGACCGCCCCTGGGGCCTTTAGTGATTGTGCCAGCGATCCCCACGTTCTGCATGAATCTTCGCATGACAAGAAGAACATAAGGACATTAGATTATTTTCGCTGTGATCACCGCCCTCTGCCAGAGGCTTGATGTGATGCACCTGCTCCGCTTTTACGAGCCTGCCTTCCCGTTGGCACCGCTCACAAAGCGGGTGCGCATTCATGTACCGGTCACGGATGCGTTTCCATGCCCGTCCGTACCTGCGCTTTGCTACCGGGTCCCGGCTGTATTTTTCGTACCGCTGGTTCTCCAGTCTCTGATGTTCCTCACAGAACCTGCCATCCGTCAGCTTGGGACAGCCGGGGTAGGAACACGGCCGCTTGGGTTTCCTTGGCATCGGCTCACCTCCTCCGGGCATAAAGAAAGCCCCACAGGATTTCTCCCATGAGGCTGGCTGTCTTTATGCAATTTTCGATATTACTATCGTACCATGTCCAATTGGGAACTTCATCTCACAAAGTGGACATCAGACTTTCCCAAACAGGAGGATGGTCAGGCGCTCCAGCGCCCGGTTCTTCCTGCGGTATGCGGAAGCCCGTTCAATCTGGAAATAGTCTGCCACATCGTCAGCGGCATTACTTCCGTACTGGTTGTCCTCACCATAGAACGCTTCCAGCACATACCGTTCATCCTCTGTCAGTTCTTTCCAGGCTGGGACGAACCACGCCATGTATTCCACCGCCTGCCGGTATCGTTCCTTCAAAACATCGATCTCCTCAATGCCCTTGACGATCCTCTCCTCTGAAGCCTGCGGATTATGGCTGCGGGGCATCCCGTCAAGCTGCGGGCTGCTGATGCCTTCCATTTTCTCATAGGCTCTTTTGATTTCGTCATCCGTGTGGCCGATAATAAATTTCATGCTGCCGTAATCCTTCAAGGCGTCCACAGCCGCCGACCGTTTATCAAGATACTTCCAGATAATGCTCATACCCGGTACCTCCAATCAAAGATTTTTTATTTCTCCCGGATTGTCACAGATTGTCTTTGATTGGCTCTTGTTTTCATGGCTTGGCTCAGATTTTCAGATCCGCTTTCACAGCTTCGATCAACGCTGCCTGTGTGGTGTCCTTTTCCGACAGGGCCTTCATGATCCTCTCGTCAATCGTACCTTTCGTGATGATATGCTGCACCACCACGGTATCGGACTGCTGGCCCTGCCGCCAGAGACGGGCGTTGGTCTGCTGGTAAAGTTCCAGGGACCAGGTCAGTCCAAACCATACAAGGGTGGAACCTCCGCTTTGAAGGTTCAGCCCGTGTCCCGCCGATGCTGGGTGGATCAGGGCCACCGGAAGTTCCACGGCATTCCATCTGCGGATGCTTTCCGAAGAATCCAGCCTGGAAAATGGGATTTTCAGCTTATGGAGCCGTTCAGTGATCCGTTCCAGGTCGTGCCGGAACCAGTAAGCCACCAGGAGCGGTTTCCCTCCCATACTCTCGATGATGTCCTCCAAGGCATCCAGTTTCCGGTCATGAATGGCAATGGTCTCTCCTTCATCCGTGTATACTGCACCGTTTGCCATCTGTGAGAGCTTCCCGGAAAGAGCCGCAGCATTGGCGGCGGTGATTTCCCCGTCCGGGAGCTGCAGCAACAGATCCCGCTTGAAGGAAACATACCGTTGCACTTCCTCCTCAGAGAGATACACCTCATAGCCGGAGGAAACGAACTGTGGCATCTGCAGGTAATCTGTGGATTTCATGGAAATCGTGATGTCAGAGATTAGCCGGTAGATCTGTTCCTCCGCCCCTGGAAGGGGCTTGTAGGAAAACACCACCTGCCCATTGCGCTTGTCCGGCAAGAAAAACTGGGTACGATACTGGCTGATGAACCTCCCCAGCCGCTGTCCCATATCCAGCAGCTTGAACTCAGCCCACAGATCCATCAGCCCGTTGCTGCTGGGCGTCCCGGTCAGTCCCACGATCCGTCCCACCTTCGGCCGCACCTTCATCATGGCACGGAACCGCTTGGACTGGTGATTCTTGAAAGAAGATAACTCATCGACCACCACCATATCGTAATCAAAGGGGATGCCGCTTGTCTCTACCAGCCACTGCACGTTCTCCCGGTTGATGATGTAAATATCTGCCTGCCGTCTCAGCGCCGCCAGCCGCTCCGCCTCTGTTCCCACAGCTACGGAATAGATCAGGCTGCCCAAGTGGTCCCATTTCTCAATCTCTGCCGGCCAGGTATCCCGTGCCACACGGAGAGGCGCAATCACGATGGCTTTGTGGATCTCAAAGCTATCAAACAGCAGGTCGTTCAAAGCGGTCAGGGTAATGCTCGTCTTGCCAAGCCCCATCGACAAAAGCACCGCCGCAACAGGGTGTGTCTCGATATACTCCGTGGCATATCTCTGATACTCATGAGGACTGTATTTCATCAATGATCCCTCCAATCTGTTTCTCATCATCCAGTACATACACCCGGAAACCTAACCGCCGAAGGAGCCTGTGCCTGGAAAGCTGCAGGGGCCTCGGTTTTTCTCCCGGTGCTTTTACCTCCACAAAGCCGATGTGTCCGCCCGGCATCAGCACTAAACGGTCGGGCATCCCGGCAAATCCGGGAGAGGTAAATTTCGGTGCGATGCCGCCTGCCGCTTTTACGGCTTTTGCCAGGTTCTGCTCAATCTGCTGTTCCCTCATATTCCCTCCATAACATCTCGAATGCTTCCACTGCTCCGCTGCAGGCGCCGATACGGCCAAGGTACCGTGCAATAACATCATGTTCTGCCAGGACCGGGAACTCGAAGTCGTAAAGCATATCCCGGACAAAATCTCCGCATGGCGTGGCATCCGCCTCGAAGTTCCTCGCCCAGCGGAAGAACGGGCTGGGATTGTCATTGATTTCCCGTGTCAGCTCAATGCGGTACTTCCAGTTCAAATCGTTCGGATTCACAGGTCGATATCCGGCAAGCAGCATAGCGTCCTTGAATTCGTTGTTTGTGAGGTAAACACCCGTGTCACGTTCCAGCAAGTGTTTCATCCCGTAACTCGTGTGTCCCTGTAGGATCTTCTTCCCGGCTCGAATATTCTTTCTGATCCATCCGTCAACCGCTGTGATCACATCATCCTCACGATCCGTGAGCAGCGCCCCATCGATTAATCCGTTCTCATTCGTATAAGGTCTTCCGTTTCTGATCATTTCCGATTTCTCCTTTCAACGTTGTCCCGTCCATCCCTTGTCCACAAAGCCTGTCCACAGCAAAAACCTTTGTAATCACTGCGTTTTTGCCGCTTCTGCGGACAAGTGGACGAAAAAATCCCTTACGCGCGAAATACGCGCATTCGCCCGTGTGCAGGACGGGTTCTATCATATAAAACTCCATGTTTTTGTCTTTTATAGTTTTTTCTGTCCAGTTGTCCACAAAATTGCAGAAAGCCCTTGTGCTGACTGCGTTTTCCGGCCATGGACAACTCCCGGACAGGTGATGGACGGGTCAGGTTGTCCTCGTATATACACGCTGCCGGCCATAGATGGGGAGCATCTGCCGCACCCCGCATTTCTCCCAGCCCTCGATCCGCACCATAATGGCGGATATGGCATAGGAGTCCGAGGGGCGCATCTCCTCCTTGCTTTTGCCGAAGCATTCGCACCAGATCTCGATATTGCTCACGGTCTGGCGCTTCACAGTGCCTTCAACCCGGGTCGGATCGTCAATATCACGGATATACTCCCTGCGCCGGTAATAATCCATGCTGTCCCAATCATCGGGGAGGAGCATATCCAGATAATTCCGCACGATGCCCTCACGGTCGTCCTGCTCCATCGCTTCCCGCTGTTCCTGCCTGGCGTAAGCCTCAAGGTCAGCATCAAGATACAGCTTTTCTCCCGACCTGGCGATCTCGGCGACCTCCGCCCATATCTGCTGAACCACCTCGGCGGTCATCTCCCAAGGCTTGCACTTTCCCTGGCCGGTAACCTTGACGTTCCAGAACCTGCGGTTGCCGGTAATGTCGCGGAGATACCCGTTCTCGCTGTTGGTCGTGCCGAAGAACACGCATTGCCTTGGGTGCGGAGTCACCCTCCGCCCAAAACTGGCACGGTATTTGTCGTCCTGCCTGGAAATAAAGGCTTTGACCTTGTCGATGTCCGCCTTTCTCATGCCCGCAAGCTCGCCGATCTCCAGAATCCAGTACCCCTGCAGTTTCTCAGCGGCTGTTTTGTCGTTCATGTCAGAAAGGGCAAGGCTGTCCGAGAACCATTCCCCGCCCAGAGAGGAAATCAGGGTGCTTTTGCCAATGCCCTGAGCCCCATTTAAAACAATCATGTTGTCAAACTTGATGCCGGGATAATGTACCCTCATATACGCCGCACACAGCGACTTCCTGGTGACCGCCCTGACATAGCGGTTGTCCTCCGCACCGAGATAATCGATCAGCACGGTCTCTGCCCGCCTGACCTTATCCCATGGCGGAAGGGACTCGAACATTTCCCGGATAGGGTGATAGGAACGGTCGTCCGTCACTTTAGTAACCGCAATGCGGTAGTTACGTTCTGAAAACGAGCCATAATGGGAATCCACGAAACTGATGAGCTGCGCATCATCCGCATCGCGCCAGAACCTTGCCGGATGTTTCCATGGCACCTCGCCCTTGATCTCCAAGCCGTCTGCCAGCTGATTGAACACAATGCCCTTGAGGTTGGGGTCATTCTCCATGATCAGGGTGATGTTGTGGAGGTTGTTTTTTAGCACCATAGAACGAGGCTCATACTGCAAATGCTTCTGCCAGTCGATATCCTCGCCGCCGGAGAAATCTGTCTCCGCACCGGCTGTTCTCTCGCTTGCCGCCAGCATCTTCACCTCGTCCTGCTCCATGGCAAACTCGCACATGGCCTTATAGGAGGCTTTGTCGTCCAGATCCCCGAAGCGATGGATGCGGATGATGTCAAAGGCGTTGCACATCTTCAGGTACGCCGGGTCTTTGGCATGGTGGCTGTAAACAAACTTATCCTCCTTGATCTCTACGCCAGCCATACTGGAGGATGCAATCAGATGCCAGCGGCTCTCGTTATCGGTCGGCTCATACACATCAGAGAGAAATGCCTCCAACGCCTTGCTGATAGGATAATAGGTACGGTTGAACAGACCCACGACACCTTCCTTGGTCAACGGGTCCTGCACCTTCTGCTGTGCAGTGGTATTCGCCTTGCTCTCCCTGGAGGAGGTTGGAAGCCTTGTGGGGTCTGTCCATTCCGGATGTTCACTGAGTATTGTATCTGGGTCAAGCCACGGTCCGTCCGTCTCCTTATACACGAATGAACCGTTTGCAGGCGTGGACGGCCAGTACATCAGTTGATTAGGCTGGTAGGAACATTCGTCAAAATAGTCGATACCCAGCATCTGAGCGAGATAGCGGGAGACCGCCACAAATTCCTCCGGGGTCACATCCCTGGTCAGCGGGAACACCAGCCGGACACGTGGATTTTCTTCCGTGCTGCTGTGGGTGGTGTACAGCACAGAGGTATAGGGACAGAGTGATTCATAGCTTTCCAGAAAATCAGCATTGATACGGTCACCGTCAAGAGCCACCATTGAACGGCTCTCCACAGTATCGGCCTTTCGCCTGCCACCCTTTAGTACACCCGCCACAAAACCTCCGTGGTCTTTGGCTGTGTCCCGCTGCGCACGGCTCATCTTCGCATATTCCTCGGCGGACTCGGTGGTACGGATAGTCACTCTGAGCCGTTCTTTCAAATCATCAAACCCGATGGTCTTGTTAACCCATCTCTTCGCCTGCCGGTTATTGCCGTAGGCAATGTTTAATTCGCGCATGGCATCTCCTCCAATTCCTCTGTAAAATACCGCACCGGTATGTTCTTCTTTTCTGCTTTCGCAATCTCTGCCCGCATCCCCGATGATATGACGCTGCCGAACACCCATACCTGTTCACATTTCGTGAGCAGCACCATTCCCATGAACAGGGCAAGTTCCCGTTCCGCCGGGCTGCCGTCATCCATGAACTGTGGATAAAGCAGATGTGGTGTAATCGGGATACAGGTATTCCGTACTGCAAAACAGCTGTATAGCCTTGCCATGTTCACATTCCGTTCCACATCACCAGCGTAGGGAGAGCAAATATAGACCAGCGGCCGATACACACGCCTTGCCGCTTTTTCCTCTTTTTCGATATGGGAGAAGGCTTCATAGACCGTCGGGTCATAGTAGCCCTCGCTGTTATATTTGTTGATGCCCATAGGCTGCACCTCCTTCTAATCCTTCTGATAAAACTCGCATTCATATCCGTCCGCCCGGAGCTTCAGCCCTTTCGCCCAGGGCGGCGTCCTGCCCATCTGTTCGCACACCGCCGCAACCGACATCCGCCGGTCGGCCTCAATGATGACCTCATCATGCACATGGGCAACAATGGCACAATTACGCAGAGTCCGCATGGCATAGCAGAGAATATCGCGGGCAGTACCCTGGACGATGTTCTCCACAAACTTGGGACCGTAGCTTTCCAGCCGTTCCCATTTCTTCGTACCGCTCACACCCATGTAAGTCACCGACTCCCCACCAAACCGGTTCTCTCCGATCCTTGGTTTCACATAGGCGAGCCGCCGGCCGGAAGGGAGCGTAATGAAGAGCATGGCGCTCCGGTAATCAAAGCGGAGCCCGTGTGTCTCCGTAGGGACTCTCTGTCTGATACAGTCCTTTACTGCCCGGTCTACATCCCACCAGAACTGCGTGATCATGGGATTGGAACTGCGCCACGCATCTACCAGAGGCTGCAGTTCCTCCTCGGCAAGCCCCATCTCCAGCGCACCCATGGATTTCAATGCGCCCACCGATCCGCCGTAGCCCAAGGCCAGTTCCGCGATTTTTCCTTTCTGACGGAGATGTCCATTGACGCCATGCTTCTCCACCGGAACATGGAACATCTGGCTTGCCGATGCGCAGTAAATATCGCCCCCATCCTCAAAAACCTTGAGCCGCCATCGCTCCCCGGCAAACCAGGCGATTACCCGCGCCTCGATTGCAGAGAAGTCCGCTACAATGAACTTCCGGCCATTCTGCGGCACAAATGCCGTGCGAATGAGCTGGGAGAGGGTATCCGGGATATCTTCATAAAGCATGGAAAGTGCTTCATAGTTACCGCTCCGCACCAAAGCCCTCGCTTCAGCTAAATCGCCCATATGGTTCTGGGGCAGATTTTGCAACTGAATCAGCCGCCCGGAGAACCGGCCGGTACGGTTGGCCCCGTAAAACTGGAACATTCCATGGGCCCGTCCGTCTGCGCAAACCGCATTCTCCATCGCTGCGTATTTCTTCACGCTGCTCTTGGCAAGCTGCTGCCGGAGTGAGAGAACCTCCCGTAGGGGCTCCGGCGCTGTCTTAACCAGCTCCGCCACTGCCTTTTTCCCCAGAGTATCCGTTTCCATCCCTTGGTCTGCCAGCCACTGTTTCATCTGCTGTACGGAATTCGGGTTTTCCAGTTCCGTCAGTTCCCGCATAGCGGCGGTCAGCCGTTCACGGGAGCGGGCATCTATCGCAATGGCCTGCCGGACCAGTTCCATATCCACGCCAATACCACGGTCATTGATCTCCTGGTCGAGGTGGTATTCCTCCCAGATGGCATCCGGCACCGGGAAGTGAGAGAGCCGTTTTTGTATCTGCATTTCCGTCTCCACATCCCGGAGGTTATATGCCTTGAACCGTTTCCATTTCTCCGGGTCATGCTCCGGGCGGTTCCGTGTCCTGCCGCCATTCGCCTTGGTCGGCTTGCAGGGAACGCAAAAGTAACGGATCAGATCTTTGCCCTCTGTCAGTTTCTGTTTCTCCAATCCCAACGCTACGCCGGCGCTTTCCAAAGAGAGGGGAAGCCCCAGCGTGGCAGCCCACACCATCGTACAGCGCCAGCCTTCCGGCTCCAGCCATTCCCCCAGGAAGTTTGACAGGCACACCCGCTCGAACATGGCGTTAAACGCCCACTTGGTAACGGAAGCGTCTGATAGGGCAGAGAGGATTTCATCCGGAATCTGTTCCCCACAGGCCAGATCGACCACGCGCACATCCCCGCCATCCACTGCATAGCCGAACAGCAGGATTTCAAAGGCAGGGGAGGAGGCGTATTTATACACGCCGCATTTGGAGAGATTCACATCCGAATATGACTCAATATCTATGGACAATGTCCTCATTTCTTTTCATCATCTCCCTTCAACCGCCAAAGGGGCAGCAGGGGCTGATACCCCCGCCACCCGGTTCCAGCGGTTTTCTGTGTCAGGAGAGGAAATCCTCGTCCTCATCCGCAAAGTCATCCTCCGGGCGGGACTTGCCGCCCAGCGGCTCACCGTCACGGATCTTCTGCAGGTTATTCAAGCCACAGGCAATCCCCTTATTGCCATTGGAATTGAACGCATAAAAGTTGATGCTCGCCCTGCCGTACACACCGCTGTAAACCTCGGAAGTATCCAGGATCGGCTGGCGGTCCGCGTCCACAATGCCCGGAGCCGTGGCGCTGTTGGCGTTGACGAAGTAGGCGTTTGCGTAGGCTTCATCGTCCGGGCGCTCCGCATCCCCGTCACGGAGCGGCGTCTTTAAGACGGAAAGCGCCGGTACGCTCCGGCCGTTGCCTTTCAGCTTGGCCTCGCCCTCCTTATAAGCTGCTTCGATAGCCGCTTTGATCTTGTTGATGGTGACCGTATCCGACTTGGGGATGATCAGGCTGACACTGTACTTGGGGGTGCCGCCGTTGATGGACTTGGGCTGCCACACGTTGCAGTAGCTCCATCTGGTATTGGGGCCGGTGATCACTTTCATCGGGTTCTTGACTTTATTTGACATTCTGGTTTCCTCCTCAATCTTTAAAATCATTCTGTGCCGTATTCATAGGCTGCCGCTTATCGGACAATGGCACAAGGACGGGCTTGCCCTGTGGCTTTTCAATCAGGCCGCCCAGCAGCTCATCAAACTTCTTTTTACCCAGGAGCTTCTGCATCTCCGTAAGGCCCAGCACCTTTTTGGCGTAGGGATCATATCCTGCCTGGGAAACGGCATCGGCCACCGCGTCCTCGCTGATATACCGGCGGTTGGAGCGCCCCTCCACCACCTTGTAGCCGGGATACTCTGTCCCGCTGAGCGCCTGCCGGAGCGCGTATTCCTTCACATCCGCAGCCCAGGCGGCCAGTTCATCCGCCTTGTCCAGGATGGCAGCGATCTCCGCGTCCTCCAGTGTGTCGGGCATCTCAAAATCGTATTTCGCCAGTTCCAGGTTGTACTCCGCCCTCTTCCGGCAGACCGCCTTCGCCTTGCAGAACCGGCACCAGTCCCCGCAGGCAAACTCCCCGCCGCCCTCATAGGCCAGTTTCGCCTTATAGGTCAAGTCGTTATAGGCCCACTGCAAAAGATCATCCTTTGCCATGACACAGACACTCACGTTATCCCGGCGTGGCTGGAAGATGGTCATGCGGACGGTATCAATGTCATAGATGCCGTCAAACAATTCCAGAGCGCCCAGGGCATACAGCATCATCTGGGGATTTTCTACCGCAGACACCTCCACGCCTTTCCCATGCTTGTAATCCACAATATCGAGAGTACCGTCTGCAATGATGACGCAGTCGCCGGTTCCGAAGCCGTCTTTGACGAAACGGGAAAAGTCCAGACGCTGCTCAATCAGCACCACCGGGTCTTTGCAGGATTTCTTTGCGCCTTCCACCAGTTCCAGCACATAGGCCGCATAGTCCAAAGCGCACTGCTCCATTTCCTCGTTGTAGAAGGAAAGGTTCTCCGTGGGGTCAGCGGCATCCATGCCAAGCGCCTGTCTCAGCTTGTATTCACACAGGCTGTGGGCGTCCGTCCCTTCCTGGGCATACTCGCTGCCCGCATCCTCATACTTCTCGCAAAGCCTTGCGGAAGGCGGGCAATTCAGCCACCGGTGGCTGGAGGATGCGGAAAGCAATGCGTGTTTTCCCATCACAGCACCTCCGCTTCCGCAAGGAGCGCCGGATACTCCGCCGGGTCAATGTCCGACAGCTTATCCGCACCGTGCTTGATCAGGAGCGCCTTTACTTCCGATGTGTGTCCGGCACGGGACTTCTCCGCCAGAGCCGCCCGCACCTGTTCCAGCGTCAGCGGCTTTGGCTCTGCCTTCTCCACTTGCTTTGCAACATTTTTCTTTTCCGGTTTCTGAGTCGGCTTTTCCTCCGTGGTTTGGTCCGGCTGCTCCTGTCCGCCCTGTGCGACAGCGTCCGCCACCGCCTGCAAACTGTCTGCCAGGGAACGGAGATCGGATACCACGTCCAGAAGAAGTTTCATCTTACTCATGCGCCAGCCCTCCTTCCGCAACCTCCCGGATGGACAGTTCCTCCACCGTGCTGCCTGGAACGATGACCGTCAGCCTGACCTTGTCCCCCAGCAGGAAACGCATGAACCGCTCCCGCACGGAGACATTCCGCACACTGACCGCGCCGCTGTTCACGGGCTTTTTTGAAACACGGATCTGCAATGTGTGTTTCATCTCATCACCTCTGCTTTCTGAAGGACGGTATCGGGATGTCCTTCAACATACGGAGATTTGAAGCACGGTTTGAGGGGGGATGTCTCAGAAAAATTTCAAAAACTTTTTCCTGGCTCCCTCGATGGATTCCCGTATAGTCTTAATGTCCTTGCCCTCCCGGCGGGCAATCTCCCGGAGGGATACCCCTTCGGCCAGCATCAGCAGCCTGCGCCGCTGTACCTCCGAGAGCTGCCCAAACGCCTCTTTGATCCGCTGGTTTTCAAGCTGCCGGAAAAGTTCTGTCTCCGGCGTACTGCCGTCCGCATAATCCGCGCCTTCATATTCCGCCGCATCCAGGGAATAGCAATGGTACCGCTCTTTCCGATCCTGATTGCTTTCCTCCCGCCTGGAATCCAGAATCAAGTTTCCGATTTCCTCATTGACCTCTACATCTGAGGTCTCACCATTTGCAAATGTGTAATTGATTTTCAATTTGCCGTTCTCCTTTCGGAGCCCGGCAGGCGGCACCTTTGCCGCTAAAACGAAAAAAAGAGCCTGACAAGCAGCACAAAAGTGCCGCTTGCCAGGCTCAATATCCCATCTGTCTTTCTTTCAAGACAGCGTGATGAAGGGGCAACCACAGATGATGGAATGAAATCACCCCTTCGTGCATCATGCTCAGACAAACGCCGCACCGGTTTCCCGGCTTCGCTGTCCGTTGCCCGCCCGTCATATACATTCCTTATGGGGGCTGTCGTATTGCCGCAGCTATCCGGTAAGTCCCGGAACCAGCCCGGAACATTCGGTGGTAGCTATTCAGTTTTGATGATCCCAACCTCCGCGCCGCAGTGCCCACACTTCACATATAAATCGGGATACCGGCCCTTGTGGGGGATCTTAATCAATGTCTTTGTACCCTTTACCGCGTCCAGCAGTTTCCACCCGCATTTCGGGCAGTATACCGGACGCATTTTGTCTCTTATGTCATCCTGTTCAACCTCCTTCTTGCTTTGACGCAAACCGGTCACTCCTTTCCGCCAGAGCCGATCCGGCTACCGGGGAGCGAGCCTGCGATCTGTGCGCAGCTATTCCACAATGTCCGTGAGCCAATGCGCCACCGGTCTGGAAAGAAGCCGCGCGTTGAGGTACGCCATTTCTAAGGTGAGGCAGGTGTTCCCCAAGTAATACCCGTCCATGATCGTGAGGGTCATGGCAAGGTCTGGCTGCTCCATATCGGTCAGGCAGATCGGCAGCAAGTATTGCACCCGGCCCTGATACCCCTGTGGGACCACAATACTCGGTTCCACCACAGCCTTCCGCCGCGCCAACTCAACTGCCGTTTCCAAAAGCAGGGGCAGGTTTTGCGCTTCGCGGATTTCTGCCGGGATACGGGAAAGGTTTTCCTCATCGCCAAGGATATGATCCACGTTGACGCGGATCGGCCATTCCGGGTTATAAT
The DNA here is from genome assembly GCA_910578455.1 of uncultured Dorea sp. Lineage (GTDB taxonomy): Bacteria > Bacillota > Clostridia > Lachnospirales > Lachnospiraceae > MD308. Next base: position 12,669 of record CAJTQA010000030.1, on the reverse strand, counting down.
TGACGCCATATTGCGTCATATAGTAGCTGGGCTTCTCTGGCAATGGTGAAATGTGCCGGAGTAGCGGAGAAAGTTCATCCGCAAAGCCCCTGAAATACCATTCCAACATAGAGTCCTTCTTTTTATTCCGGTCGAAACAGGCATAGATCGCCTTATATCTCTTGGTGTAAAGGCCCGTATGGAAACAACAAAACTCATTTTCTATATGGAAGAATTTTGCTGCATTGCTGGGTATCCGTTCTTCCTTGTAGTCAATCAGTTGTTTTTTAAAGATCGCATGAATATATCGCTCCAAAATCGGAGTATCTGGATTTTTCGTTAAGTAGTGTCTGCTGATTAAGTCTGGTTAAATGCAAGGGATTCTGTAAAATGTATATTTATTATCCAAAAGTCGATACACGCACAAAATGGCAGAAAGTATTCGTTTCTGAATCTTGAAAAGATTCATCACGAATACAGACAGCGCAATCGATGTCAATTGGGTCTCTTCCAGCTTGGTCACAATAAGCCCCATCCCATAGCATCTCTTGCATAAGCTGAATGCCCGTTCCACTCCGATCCTGTCTACATTGTCCTGATATTCTTTCTTTTTGTCCTGCTTTGCCGTCTCACTGGGTCTGCCCAGCTTCGGCCCGGACAGGCGGATCCCGCGCTCCTTGCAGAACCTGCGGTTGTCCCTTGTCCGGTAGATCTGGTCCGCAAGGATCCTCATCGGATAGTGCCCGGTGCGCTTCCTGTAGCGCTCTGCGGCATCTTCCAGGGAGCCGCACTCGTTGTAGGCATCAAAGGATATCTTTTCAATCCTCCCATAGCCGGATCCATCGATGCTCAGGTCCAGTTTGGCCCCAAACTCTACAGGCGTCTTCGCCTTGCCCCTGACGATTGGCCTGATCCAGGGCTGGCTGATGCTCACGATCCGGTCTGCCACCGAATGTGTCCTGTTCCTGTACATGTACTCCTGCTGCTCATATACTTTTTCAATCGTCCCCAGCAGCTGTGCTTCCTTTTCTTTTGGCACATATCCCTTCTCCTTCAGGCCGCCTACGTATCTGAGGTCCCCGCGCACATAGGAGAGCTGCCTGCGGATGGCTGCCCGTATCTTCTTCGTGCTGCGCTTCTTCATCTTCGCCAGTGCCAGGTAGTCCTTCCTTGCCTGGCGGCGGTACATCCTCGGGCGTGGCAGGCCATGGCCCTTGCAGTAACGGATGATGGTTGCCTCAAGCTTCTCCCTTGCCTCATTCAGGAGGTCGAAGTCCTGGGGATAACGGATGTTCACAGGGGAGCATGTGGCGTCCAGTATCAGCGTCCCGCTGTTCGCCTCCTCCCCGGTGCCCCCACTGCCGCCGGAGGCAGGCGGGCCGTCATCCTGTCCCTCTTCCCCGTCCTGTCTCTCAAGAAGGTACTCGTTGGCCTCCCGTAGGATGTCCGCTGTAAGGCGTCTGCGGAAGAGCACCAGGGTACTGGCATCTATCGGCGCTTTCTCCTGATACCCGGGAAGGCCTATGAAGTATTGGTAGTATGGGTTCTCTTTCAGCTGTTCTACCAGCTCCCTGTCCGGATACTGGTACCGGGCCTGGATGATCAGGCAGCCCAGTGCAAGGCGCAGCGGCTTGGCCGGGTTTCCGGTACCGCTTTCAAACAGCCCTGCATACCTGCGCTCAAACTCGTCCCACGGGATTCTGTCTGCCATCCTGACCCAGCGGTTTGCCGGATCCATATGCAGGCCCAGGGGCTGGTTGAAATCAAGGAAAGTGTGCTGTGAAGTATCCGACCGTTTGTACATGCTTTTTTGCTCCTTTATGCAGGTAGTCTTCTATGAAAACTGCAAGAAAAATGAAGTGGTTTTGCTAAAAACCTTGCATTTATTTTATCATAAAATGCTGTAAAAGTCAGTGAAATCAATGGATTTTCACTTAATCAGCAGACACTAAGTATATAGGGTTTTTAAATCGCCACGGTTCCGGCAGGGCCATCTCCGCCAGCATATCAAGCTGGGAGTACCAGTTCGGGACGTAGGCGAAGGAAAATAAATCCGGCATGAGTATCATATGAGTTTCCTCCATTTGTTCTGTAATGCGTCCACGATCTTCATCTGTACTTGTATCTTCATGTCCTCATCAATGTAGGAATGTAGTTGGCCGTCCGGGCCGACTTCGTCATACATCACCAGAGAATTGATATAGCTATCATAATGCAGGAGATATGCTTCGATTGCCTCCTGGTCGCCGTGAACCGCTCGCTTGATTAGGTCATAGGTTAATTCATGGCTCTGAGCTTCCTTGCTCATAGAAAGTTTTGATTGCCTTAAATGCGCGCTGTCTTAGGTTGTAGACAGTGCGAGTCGTCACCTCCATTCTGGCTGCAATTTCCCCATCCGGGAGGGCTCCCCAGAAGTCAAAGAGTAAGACCTTCTGCTGCTTCTCCGGCAGGGAGCAAAGTGCTTTATATAAAGTTTCGCTGTGAACCACGCAGGATAGCTCGTCCGCATAAAGCACAAAATGGTCAGACGGGTACCTGTCGTCGTGGCTTAAAAGTTCAAGAAGATAGTCTATCGATTCATCGGAAAAATGCTTCTTCCGGTTTGCCTTTGCCCGTTTGAGATTTCTGCTGAAATTCCGGGCTACTGTCTTGGTAAAGGAATCCACCATGGCAACAATCCGTTTTTCATAGTCAGAGGGAGACATCATGCCACATCCCTCCTTTTTGCAGATTTGAGCTGGTTGTTTTTCGCCTCCTCACATAACCAGAACACATCTCAGGGGTACAAACCGGAAAGTTTTTGAAAAATAATTTGAAAAAATTTTTTGAATGGATGAGTCCATCAAAATGCTGGTTAGGAGCTGCACATACAATTTTCCCCCTTATACAAAATGGGCCAATCCACACAAGGCAGACTGGCCCACTTTGGCAGGTAGTTGGCCCACCTTGCTGTAAAAGTAAAATCGCTGATTTCACCGCAACTTGAAAAAAGAATTTTGTTCTTATCTTTTATCATGAATAAGTGTTTTCTTCTCCCAACCTTTACCTTGAAAATAGAAAAATCCTACAATCGCAGGTAGAATCGGAGAAAGGGCCTGTCCATAATAAATACCCGGAAAGCCCATACTTAGTGTAAAGGCAAGAAGCCAGCTCACCGGCAGACGTACAATTACCGCATCCAGCAGCGCATTGAGCATAGCAATATTTGCAACACCTACCCCAATCGCAAAAGAGTCCAACGTATACATGGCAGCGTAAATTAGGCTATTGACACCACAGCAAACCCGCAGATAATACACTCCGTCATTGATTACTTCTGCACTGGTACTGCCAAAAAGCAGGATCAGTTGTTCGGCAAAAACCTGAACGACAATTACAACAACGAGGGTTACAGAAATATTCAGCAGCAAACCGATTTTAACTACTTTCCGCGCTCGTTTTATCTCTCCGGCACCCATGCACTGGCCTACCATCGCTGTAACCGCTTGTCCGATAGCCCAACAGGGCATACCGGCAAAGGTATTGATCTGCAATCCGACACCAGAAGCAGCAGATACAGAAGTACCAAATTGATTTAGCATACCTGTTACAAGCAGATAGGCCGTGTTTACTACTACCATTTGAATTGCGGTAGGCAGCCCAACTTTAAGGATGGAAACCAGTTTATCCATATGCAATGCAAATTTCTTGTGAACATTAGCGGAGAAAAATACTTTATGCTTTCTTAAATAGAAAATAGAAATCACGAAAGAAATTCCCTGTGCTGTGATAGTGGCATAAGCAGCCCCGGCCGTTCCCATTCCAAAAGGGCCTACCAGTAAAATGTCCAAAACAATATTGATGATCGTGGCGATCCCTACGAAATAAAGAGGAGATTTGGAGTCACCTAAGCCTTTGAGTACAGAACACACAGCGTTATATCCAAAGACAAATATTGTTCCCCAGCAAATGATTTTCATGTAATCGCAGGCATCTTGATATGCGTCTGCCGGAACATTTAATACCCGAAAAAGCGGCTGGTAAAATATCAAACCGATAACAGTTACAAGCAGAGCAGACACAAAAGAAAGTATAGCCAGTGTTTGGAAAGTTTCAGCTTGTCCTTTTTTATCATTTGCTCCTTTGTATTGGGCAATCAAGACAGCTCCTCCCATTGTCATTCCAATACAAATGGAGTTAATAATATAGCATAGCTTCGATGCGTTATTGATGGCTGCCAGTCCCGTATCACCTACAATTTGTCCGACTACCAACATATCCACTACGTTGTAGAATGATTGCAGGATATTTGCCAGAAGCAGCGGGAACGCAAAAGCAGCCAATTTCTTTGGTACGCTCCCACTTAATAGATTTTGTTCCTCGGTCATATCAATTCCCCTTTCAAAAAAAAGAGGACACACAAAACCGTGCGCCCTCTGCATAGTTGCCCTAAAATGGGCATAACAAAAGGCCACAAACAAAACATTGTCTGTGGCCTAAACAGTCAATCTTTTATTTTTGATCCGTTAAAAGGGTACAAAAACCAAAGGCAGCCTATATCTACCTCGGCCTCCCCGTTTATAGATCAACTTTCCGAAAAGGCTCCGCACAATGTTTCGTGGTATAAACTTGTTTGGAGCCGAAATCAATGCCAACTTTTCCGAACAACATCATGCTCACCTCTTTCTGATAATGTGTTCCTGATTATAATCATTTTGGCTCCATTTGTCAAGTCTGAGAAATTGATTTATCTGTTCTGATTCCTCCTCAAATGATCTCTCTAAAGCAGCTATTACCTTATAAGTCTGGTGTTAAAATGTATGGTTGACAGTGTAGCGGATTTTGTAAAAAGCAAGCATTTTGTAATGGGCCAATCTGTACAAGACAGACTGGCTTATTTTGGCAGGTAATTGCCCCGCCTTACCAACAACTAATTTCGAAGAGATATTTCCATCAAGCTGATTACCTGCTGTACGATGGCGTTTTCTTTCGTTTGGCAGATGGAAGATATTCCATATTCAATTACCAGTGTTTCCTCCCGCTCATCCGGAAACGTGTAAACAAACTTTGCTGTCGTATCTTTGCAGACCTAGAAAAACGGTTCGTTGCACTCCATATTCAATTTCACATTTTCTCGGAAGGTATTGGTCATGGATATGTATATTGAGCATACGAAAGCAACCTGCCCGGCAACGTTTTTTCTTTCCCCGTCAGGCGGGGACTGTATTCTATTTCTTTTCAATGTTGATAACTCGTTGTGTCCAATCTCGATAAAATGCTTCCTCATGCGATACGAGCAGTACCGTTCCTGCAAAAGTTGAAAGGGCTGTTTTCAAAGCCTCTTTTGCCTGTACGTCTAAATGGTTTGTAGGTTCATCCATAATCAGGAAATTACAGGGGGGCAGAGTAAGCAGACACATCTTTACCTTTGCCTGTTCGCCGCCGCTTAATGTTCCTATGGACTGCATAGCGTGTTTACTGGAAATTCCGCATCGTGCCAAATGCTTGCGGACATCTTTTGTCACCATATTGGGATAAGCATTGGCAACAATTTGAATGGGCGTCAATTCAGGTTCTTTCCACTCTAAATCCTGTTCAAAATATCCGATAGTAACCTGATCGGAAAATTTGAAATGGCCCTGCATAGATGGAATTTCCCCAATCAGGGTTTTTAATAGTGTCGATTTTCCAATCCCATTAAATCCAGTAATAACAACTTTTTGTCCTCCCTTAATGCTAAATTCAATGTTTGATAAAACGGGGTAATGGTAGCCAACTGCCAGATGTTTCACCAACAAGTGTTCTGTATTGGTTAATGGAAGTACGGGAAAATGGAAGTGCGGAATAATTTCCTTTTGGTCTAAGGCTTCCATTTTGTCCATTCGGTCAAGCTGCTTTTGCCGTCCCCGCGCCATTTTTGCTTTTCTGCCCGCTATGTTCTTCCGTATAAATTCCTCTGTCTTTTTAATTTCCTTTTGCTGGGCCGCATATTGCCGTACATAATCTTCCCGCAGCAGGGTTTTCTTCCGCAGAAATTCGGAATATGTGCCGTAGTATTTTGTAATCGTGTCATTGTCTATATCACAAATGCGGTTCGCTATCTTATCCAGAAAATTGAAATCATGGGAAACCACTAAAAAAGCATTTTCCAAAGCAGATAAATATTCCGCCAGCCATGTTACATGATCTTTATCAAGAAAATTGGTCGGCTCGTCCAGCAACAGGACATCCGGCTTTTCCAGCAGTAATTTTGCTAAAATCACTTTTGCCCGCTGGCCGCCACTCATTTCAGCAATCGGACGGTCAAGGCCAATCGCAAGAAGTCCTAACCCATTGGCGACACGCTCAATAGCGGTATCTATCGAATAAAAGTCATGGGCTTCAAGCTGTTCCTGATAATGGGCGGCCAGTTCAAGGCTTTTCGTATCACCGTCAGCAGCTCTTTCATATAGCTGCAACGCCTGTGCCTCCATTTCAAATAACTTTGTGAAAGCGGATTTGAGAAATTCTTTCATCGTTAAGGTATGGTCGATTTCCGCATATTGGTCTAAATAACCAATCGTAGTATTCGGCTGCCAGACAATGCGCCCGCTGTCTGGTATGATCTGCTCTGTACAGATTTTGATTAAAGTGCTTTTGCCGGTTCCATTCTGTCCGACAATGCCAATATGTTCTCCTTTATTGAGTGTGAAACCTGCATTTTTGTATAGCACATTCTCACCAAAAGAGTGTGTCAGTCCGTCAATTTTTAATAAGCTCATTTTTATTAACCCTTTCCTGCATATTCTCTGATACAAACGAAAAAGGCAGAAAGCAAAGATACACAAATGTATCTGCCTTCTGCCTCTGGCATAGCAGCGCCAAAAACAAAAGGCTATGGACAAAACATTGTCCATAGCCTCATACACATTATAACTGCATGGAAAGCCACTTTCTCAAAATGGGTATAAAATCCCCCTTATGGCTTCCCGATGAAATCGAAATGCGTCATTTATACGCTATACTCTGCACAATGTTTCATCGGTATGGATTGTACAGAGCTGATTTTCTTTTTACGCTGATCGGTTAAATGAAAATTCATAATCATGCCTTTATCTCCTTTTGAGAGGTATAACTCTTGTTTCTAATAATACTATGGAGAGCCTGGTTTGTCAATCACTATATCTTTTATGCTGGGTCAGAACAGCATAAACAGCATAAATACAACCTCTTGTCTGCACATTTAGAGGAATAAAATCTGATGAACATCAAGGGATTTCGGTAGTAGTTGACAGGGTGATAATTGGAATTATCCAATCCCCGCCAGAATAGGCTTTTAAATGTGTATAGGAAACCGGGGAAATGTTCGATCTGTTCAACGAGGATTTTTATGAGGACAAGTGAGTCTCCCTGCCATCACTGTATCGCAAGACGGAGGGCACAGAGCACATGGCTGGTACAGTATCAACGAGATACAGAATGCCAGTAGCGAGAAATCAATCTCCGCGCCGAGTACCTTGCCCCCAACTTCAAGCTGCCAACCATACTCCTGCATGAGCTGGCGGATCACTACAATCAGATGTATAGCATTCAAGATATAACTACCAAATTAAATATTTCCGTAATAACCCTTCTTGACCATCATCTTTTATCTTCTTTACCACATAGTTCAGCCATTCATCTGGTGTTGGCACATCTCCAGCACAGGGAATTTTTCTCCATTGCTCCCGTTTGACCGGATCTTTATCATTCCACCCCTTGCCAATTCTATCGGAAATTATCGCCCGCATTTCCTCAACTGAAATGTTTCTCTCCCGCGCCATTCTTTCAAAGATATGCTCCTGCATTATTCTACCTCCAGTCTTTTGCGAATAGCATTTCCATCATCTACAATACTATAACTGTATAAACCCCTTTTAGGAAATATGATAGCTACCGATTGTGACTATTATACCACCATTCTGGGACTTAGAATAGATACAGATAGGTAGGTGATGATATGGATACACAGAAACGGATTAGACAACTGATGGAGGAACGGAACTGGACGGACTATCGGCTGGCAAAGGAGGCAAACCTTTCCCATTCCACCGTTACAAATATGTTCAACAGAAATAACGCACCAACGCTGCCAACTCTGGAGGCAGTATGCAGGGCATTTGGTATCACACTGGCTCAGTTCTTTGCCGAGGGTGAAGAAGCGCAATTGACCGAAGAACAACAGAAACTCTTTTCAAAATGGAGTAGCCTGACAGATAGGCAAAAGCAAATCCTTCTTGAACTGATGGATGCCATCTGAAGCACATCACTCCCACACCGGGAAAGATGTGCTTTTCTTTTGCCATAAAAAAAGCCCCTGCCAATTGCAGGAGCAAAAGCAAGAACTTTATATGTAAATTTGAAATGCACCCATTCACGCAAGTTGGGTGCATTGTATCAATTTATGGTACGCAAGCCAGTAAGAGAGTATGCCAATGACTACCTATACATTTCTGAAAACATCTTCGTACAAACAGAGCCTCATATCCATCCAGGATGCCGTTTCCCTTATTTTTCTTCAAATGTCAATCCTGTCAACTCCACATACCATTTATCCCCCCTGTCAACTCAACACCCCTAATATCTAAATCAACCACTCAACTCTCCACCTTTTTTCACAGTAGACCAGTTCCCACTTACCCGTAAAATGAAAAAATCCGGGAATCGAAACCTGTCCTCTGACAAGCCCTGACTCCCGGAAATCCCTTGTTTTCTACACTTTTTCGCTATCCTATTCTTTAACTTTTGACATCAATACAACCGTCTCCACATGCACCGTATGCGGAAACTGATCCACCGCCCTCCCCCTCACCACTTCATATCCTCTCTCCCTCAGATACTTCACATCTCTCGCCAAAGTAGCCGAATCACAGCTCACATACACAATCCTCTCCGGCTCCATATCCACCATCGTCTTGAGCAGTGCCTCCTCGCACCCTTTCCTCGGCGGATCCACGACGATCACATCTGCATGAGCTTTCTCCCCGCCATGGTTCTTTTCATATTGCTCATAATACTTTGGCAGCACTTCCTCGGCTTTCCCCTCAAAAAATTCGACATTCTCTATTCCGTTTATCGCGGCATTATTCCTGGCATCCTCAACTGCCTGAGGCACAACTTCCACACCGCACACCTGGCATCCTTCTTTCGCCAGAAACAGAGAAATCGTTCCAATCCCGCAGTACAGATCCCAGACTACAGGACTTTTTCCAAAGCTTTCCCGGCTTTTCAGCTCTTCTTCCGATTCCTTTTGATTTCCTTCCTTCCGATACGCTCTATATTCTCCGCCGGCTTCTTCATTCCCCGCTGCAAGGCAGTTCCTTTCCCGACCATACGCTCTATATTCTCCGCCAACTCTCGCATACTCCACCGCAAGACGGTAAAGTTTCTCCGTCTGCACCGGATTCACCTGATAAAACGACAGCGGAGAGATCTGGTACTTTACATCTCCGATATAATCTGTGATATATTCCTGCCCCCAGATAAGCTTTACTTTGTCCCCCAGAATCACATTCGTCCTGTCTTTATTTACATTCAGGGTAATGCTTGTCATTCCCTCTATCCCTGCCAGCCTCTCTGCCAGGGCGCCGCTGTGGGGGAGCCTGTCTGCATTCACTACCAGGCATACCATGATCTCTTTCGTCCGAAACCCATAGCGAATCAGCACATGGCGGACGATTCCTTCATGTGCTGTCTCATTGTAAGGCTTTATGTTATATTCCTTCATAAAGTCGAGGATTATGTTCAGGATTCTCTCATTTACTTTCACCCCCAGCGCGCAGCTTATGTTGGGGATGATGCTGTGGGTGCGCCCGGCGTAAAATCCCGCAATAGGGTTTCCCTCTTTATCCTCGCCGACAGGGAACTGGGCTTTGTTCCGATAGTAAAACGGAGCGCTAAGACCAGCGCTCTCTTCCATTCCCACGATAGGATCCATTATACGGTCCAGGAGTTCCTCCAGCACGCCGCCGATGCGCGAGAGGTTCCCCCTTACCTTTTTTTCTTTAAATGCAAGCTGTTTTTCATAGGACATCTCCTGTATCTGGCAGCCGCCGCATTTCCTCGCCATGGGGCAGACCGGAGCCACACGGTCCGGGGAGGGGCGAAGAATCTTCGCAAGCCTTGCATAGCCGTAGTTTTTCTTCGCTTTCATGAGCTTTGCCTCTATGACGTCGCCGATTACGGCATCTTTTACAAATACCGTGTAACCGTCTGTCTTGCCGATGCCCTCTCCATTTACCCCTATATCTGTAATCTCTATCTCAAAAACATCATTTTTCTGCATATCTTAATATTTCAATATAAACCGCAACCTTTCAGATGCGTTCACTGCTCCCTTATATAATAGTCTTCCTTAAATTTGTCTCAAACAGCCGGTTATAGCCCAGCCAGTCATTACTGTTCTTTTCTTTAAATATCTCTGCCAGAGACTGCATCTTCGCATCCGCGCTGTCTGCAAAATGAAGGGCAAAGGCTTCCGCAAGCGCAGGCTTTTTGGGTGATCCGTATTCCAGCTCCCCATGGTGCGCCACGATGCAGTGCTTAAGCTCGCTTGCCAGCTTTCCCGGAAATTCAGGGATGCTCCCTGCCGCTTCACTCACCATCTCCACCCCGATTACAATATGCCCCAAAAGCTGCCCGTCATCGGTATAATCATTGTCCGGAAACGGTGACAGCTCCTTTGTCTTGCCCATGTCATGGCAGATTGCTGCCGCATAAAGCAGATCCGCATTCAGAATCGGGTACGCCCCTATCATATACTCGCAGAATTTAACCACGCTGAGCGTGTGCTCCAAGAGCCCGCCGGAGAATCCGTGATGAACGCTTTTTGCTGCAGAGTGCAGCTTGAACTTCTCTATAAATGCCTCATCTTTTACAAAATAATACTCTACTGCCTGGCGGAGATACGAATTTGATATTTTGCCTATATATTTTACAAGCTCCTGATACATGCCATCGGTGTTCTTCTCACTTGTGGGCATATAATCCGCCGGCACATACTCTCCCTCCTGCGCCTTTCTTATCTGCCGGATATTGAGCTGCCGGTTATTGTTGTACAGGATGACATCCCCGAACACCTCAATAAAGTCCTTTTCCTCATAATCTGCTATCCCGCTGGAATTCGGATCCCAGACTTTGCCGTCCAGCGTTCCGGTCTTATCCTGCAGGATCAGGCTGTCATAAGGCCTTCCGTTCCTTGTCTCCGCAGAGCGTTTCCCCTTGCAGAGATAAATGTTGCGTATCGTTTCTCCTTCAACGAGAGTATTGATATATCTCATAACCAATGTGCCTCTTTCCATTATATATTTATGTAATAATAGCTATTTATTATTTCTGCTTCCGATTGTGACGCTGAACTCTATCTCCACGTATTCATCACCTGCTCCCTGCCGGCAGCCTTGAAGCTTTATCAGCGTTCCTTCGCTTTTCTGCATCAGGATGCTGTGATAATTGGACAGGCTTACGATATTCTGCCCGTCAATGCCTATTATCACATCTCCGCTCTGGAGGCCTGCTGCCATGGCCGGAGAATCCGGCTTTATCTCCTTCACATAGACACCCTGCGGCATTCCCTTTTCTGTCAGCTCTTCCGTCACGTCCATGCCGCAGATCCCGGTATACGGCACGGGTGTTCCGTTTGACAGGCGCTCCACGATATCTTTAATGTCCGATATGCCGTATCCGCTGATTCTTCCATTGTTCCCTTCCACAAGCGAGGTTGGGCTGATGATGCCGATCAGGCTTCCCCAGCGGTTAAAAATTGCCCCGCTGCCCTGCTTTGCACCCGCAACGTTCGTGCTGATAAGCCTGTAACGCCCATCTGCCAGATCCACATACTCCTCCTCCGCAGTGGCTACCCCGTAACTCACAGACTCGTCGGCTCCAAAAGGCCTGCCCAGTATAATGACCGCCTCGCCGTTTTCTACCAAATTGGAATTACCCATCTGTGCAAGCTCAATACCGGACCATGTGTCCTTTTCTATCTCATTTCTCGCGACTGCATAGACACAGAATCCAAGATTGTAATCTCGCATCTTCTCCGCTGCCATGTGATGTTTCCCGTCAGAGAAAGTAATCCAGATATTTTCCCCCTCTTTCGTATCTATGATTTTTGAAAACACAAGCAGCTCAATACCGTTGTCCGCTATGAGGATTCCGGCAGAACTGTCCGCCTTTTCCTGCCCGGCTATGTCCGCTATGCTGCTTACCGACACTATACACCTTTTCGTCCTGGCTGCCTCTGTATTCAGGTTCTGCAGCACACGCCGGTAACTGTCTTCATCCAGCTCTTTCTTCTCTTCTTTCTTGCCATCATCCGCCTCTCCTCCGGCGTCTCCATCCCCTTCCTTCTCCTCTTCATCCTCGGGAAATTCAACCTTTGATGGATTGTCATTAAAATGCGGCTCAAGCCACGGCCTGAACAGGCAAAACGATACACTGGCAGCAATACCCAGAAAGGCACCGTACACCGTCGCTTTAAAAATGCCTCTCTTTAGTCTCTTCCTGCCTCCCTCTTCATCCTTAATGACTTCCTGTAAAAAAGAATATTCTTCCCGCTCCGTCTCCCCGCCTAACTCTTCCTGTGGAACTTTCCGCTCTTCCATCGATGCACGCATCTCCTTTACAATCCTCTTATTAGTATACATGAAAGGCCGCAAATGTTCAATATTTTATCCTTTTCTTTATGGCTCA
>CAJTQA010000029.1 GCA_910578455.1 uncultured Dorea sp. | reverse complement strand
AGATGCATAATTTTCAAAAAAATGTCTTACATTAATGCGATTTGCGTGATATAATATAAAAAGAAAGGATTGTGTCGGCAAATCGTAAACTTCATAGATCATATACCAGAGAACTGGCGTACAATCTATAAGCGAAAGATGCTTTGATTGTACGCTTTTCTTAATAATTGAGCAAAAATTAAGATTCCGGCAGATCATTAAGTGGACAGGCACAAAAGAGGTCAGAAAGGGTACAGTGAGGTTTTGCAAATGAACAGGAGGTAAGTATGTTCCAAATAGGAGATCAAGTGGCGCACTATAAGGAGGGTGTCTGTGAAGTAACAAGTATCGGAAAGCTTGATATCAGATGTTCTGACAGAAAAAAAGAATATTATACACTAAAGCCTTTGTATAATGTGGGCGGGATTCTTTATATGCCTGTAAATGGTGAGGAAAAGCAGCTGAGGAAGGTGATATCATCCGGTGAGGCGAAAGAACTGATTGCTGACATGCCTAATATAAGCCTGTTGGACATCACCGATGAAAAGAAAAGAGAACTCCTTTATAAGGAGGCGTTGTTTAAGAACCAGTGTAGGTCATGGATGGCACTGATGAAGACGTCTTATATCAGGAAAAGAGACCGCTTGGCGGTAGGGAAAAAGGTAATCAATGTGGATGACAGGTATTTGAGCAGCGCAGAGAAATTCCTGTACGGAGAACTTGCGGTAGCGCTGAACGTTCCGAAAGAAAAAGTGCGGGATTATATTACGGAAAAGATGCAGACAGGGGAAACGCTTTAGGGCGTTTCCCCCTTGTCTTTATCAGAGATTTGTGAGGATCAGTAAAAAGATGATGATGCCGATGATAAATATGGCAATGCCCCATCTCGTAAGGTTGTGGAAAAAGTTTTTCTTTTTTTCTTTTTGCCCGGAAAGGTTTCTTTCGGCAGCTAACAGGCCTGCCAGATAATAATCCCGGTTTTGGATATAGTCGAAATTCTGAGATTTGTCTTTTGAAACTTCCGCATAGCGCAAAAAGGCATTCCAGTCCTTGCAGATTGCCTGCCAGCCGTTCCACATCTCTTTTTCAAGGTTTGAGATTGCCGTCCTGGAGAAAAAACCAAGGCCCGGGGCATACCGCTCCATAAGCTGATAGGCAGGATCTGCCTGCTTTTGGCTGAATCGCTCGAAAGCTTTTTGCAGCCCGTTCAGGATAGCGCTCTGTGCATCTCTCTTCTCATTGTATGCATTGGTGATAAAACGATATATGTTTTGAAATTCGTCAGCCTGGAAAGGAGGGGCGGAGCCGTTCCTGCCAGAAAGGGATGCATGCTTTAAGCCCTGGCTGGCGTTCAAAAAATATTCTTGGATATAAGTATTGACGGCGTATTTTAATGCGGATGCCGTCTCTGCGCTCAAACCGTTTCCGGATGCAAACGCCTGGGATTTTAACGACAGTATCCCGGCAGATACTCCCAGATATTCCTCACTTGTTCGAACTGCTTTTTCCGGGGGAATCCCAAGAAAATTCTGTTTTAAATATCGTACAAAATTTTGGAACTTTTCTACGTCATTGGGGGTAAACGCTTTGATTCCGTTGTAAAAACCGCCCCGCTGAAGCATGGAGAGAACCTGCGTTCCGCTCTTTTCAGCCTTGCCCACAGAAGTCTGGTAGTCTTCATCTATCCGGACGCTGCGGGAATCTTTTTGGTAGATAATACCTTGGGAGGACTGTCCGGACGCAGTCTTTCCGTCAGCACCGGCCGAGGGGAACGAACTTCCCGCGGAACCTGAGCCAAAGGCAGTGAGTGATTTCCTGCCGGCAATATTTTCAAACAGCGTGTCTGCCAGTTTCTGGAGAGAATCCGGGCGCCCGTATTGCATCAGGAATTTCAGCAGCTCTTGCAGCTGCTGATCCATTAACTGCTGCAGGGCATCCATGGTAAGGGTGTCTAGCTGGGAAAGCAGGGCAAGCTGCTGAGCTCCCTGGTAGCCGGACATGATCTCCTTGGCAAGCTGCCGGAAAATATCTTGTATCTGGCTTAAATTCTTCTCGACAGATATCCCGGAACTGGGCCGCCAGCGAGCCAGATCATCCCACATCCGTTCGTCTACCGTTTTGGCAGGAGGCTGTTCAGTCTCTGATTTGGACTCCAGTTCGGCGCGGTCGGTTTCTTTCTGCGTCTCCTGGCTGTTTTTTACATTTTCCAATGCATCGTCCAACAGTGTCTGGCCGGCTTTCAGCTGTTCCAGTTCTGTAAGCTCATCGGCAGGAATCTGCGGCGCTGCCGGCTTTGTGTTGGGTGTATTTATAGTTGGTATATTTGGGATTTCCATAAGTTTTTTGACACCTCCTGTCTGTATCTTCTGGACTTTGCTTATATTTATTATCGGCATAAATGCAAAAAACTTGCTTTAACATTTTCCGAAAGTACACATATAATATACCGTCGAAACCATAAAGGAGGACATTATGAGAAAGTTATTGGCTTTAGCAATGGTGGTTGTCATGATGATGACACTGCTGCTCGCTTGTTCAACCAAGGAGGACACAAAAAATGCCGGGGAAGGAAAAACAGAAAGCACAGAAGGAGCGTCCGGGGAGACGAAAGAAGAGGCATTGCCTGCAACTACGAAAGTAGTGCTGAATGAAGTGGCACATTCGATATTTTACGCGCCTATGTATGTGGCGATAGAAGAGGGGTATTTTGATGAAGAAGGAGTAGACCTTGAATTAGTTACTGGATTTGGGGCAGATAAAACGATGACTGCTGTCATCTCCGGAAGTGCGGACATTGGTTTTATGGGTTCTGAGGCTTCTATTTACACCTATAATGAAGGGGCTAATGATTATGTAGTGAATTTTGCCCAGCTTACCCAGCGTGCCGGGAATTTCCTTGTGGCAAGAGAAGAGATGCCGGATTTCAAATGGGAAGATCTGAAAGGGAAAGATGTGCTTGGCGGGCGTAAGGGCGGTATGCCGGAAATGGTATTCGAGTATATCCTGAAACAGAACAACATCGACCCGCAGAAGGACGTAAAGATTGACCAGAGCATTGATTTTGGCTCCACAGCGGCAGCATTTTCCGGCGGGCAGGGGGATTTCAGCGTGGAGTTCGAGCCGTCTGCCACAGCGCTTGAAAAAGAGAAGGACGGCTATGTGGTGGCATCTCTCGGAACAGACAGCGGATACGTGCCTTACACTGCGTTTTCAGCAAAGCAGAGCTATATCAAAGATAATCCGGAAGTAATCCAGGGATTTACAAATGCACTTCAGAAGGGCATGGACTATGTACAGTCACATAAGCCCGAGGAGATTGCTGCAGTGATTCAGCCTCAGTTTAAAGAGACGGGTATGGATACGCTTACTACAATTGTAACCCGTTATTATGAGCAGGATACGTGGAAAGACAATCTGGTGTTTGAAAAAGAAAGCTTTGAGCTTCTGCAGGATATCCTAGAGGAGGCGGGAGAGCTTACAAAGCGGGCGCCTTATGAAGAGCTGGTGACGAAGGAATTTGCTGAAACAGCAGCTAAGTAGGAAGAGAAATACTGCATATAAAAACGACCATATCAAAGGTGGAAACCTCAGATGTGGTCGTTTTGGCATTTTCAAAATGGAGTATAGGGGATTCGAACCCCTGGCCTCAACAATGCGAATGTTGCGCGCTCCCAACTGCGCTAATACCCCAAAATAAGAAAGCAGATAACGGGAGTCGAACCCGCCTCTCCGGCTTGGGAAGCCAGTGTTCTACCGATGAACCATATCTGCATGTGCCTATTATAGCACTTTTCTTTTTTTCTGTAAAGAGTAATTTACATGCTCTTTCCGGCAAAAAACATAATATTTTTTTCAAAGACCGCCTCGAAGGTTGCCTGTATTGACAGTTTCTTGAATTGCTTGATGTCAACGGAGCTGACCATTACGGAAGTATGTGCCTGGCATCCTTTCAGTTCCGGCAACTGGTCCAGGGCAAGCTGGGCGGTTGCGTCAGTCGCTGCGCTGACAGACAGTGCAATCAGCACTTCGTCTGTATGAAGGCGCGGGTTCTTGCTGCCCAGATACTGGATCTTAAGTTTCTGTATTGGCTCGATAGCTTCCGGGGAAATAACATGGCGTTCGTGGTCAATCCCGGCAAGCTCTTTCAGGGCGTTCAGCAGCAGGGCGGCGGAGGCCCCGAGAAGGTTGGAGGTCTTTCCGGTGACGATTCTTCCGTCATGCAGCTCCAAGGCAGCGGCAGGGCCGCCGCTTTTTTCTGCCATGGCAAGGGCGGCATCTACCACTTTTCGGTCATGGACCGTGATGTCTGCCTGGTTCATGAGCATCTCGATTTTATATACTTCTTCATCCGGGCAGGAGCCGAAAAGCCGCCTTCTCAATGAGTCGTAGTATCTCCTCAGGATTTCCTGGCAGGATGCTTCCCGGCAGGCCTGGTCGTCGCAAATGCAGTTTCCTACCATATTTACGCCCATGTCTGTTGGGGATTTGTAAGGGCTTTCACCGTAAATGCGCCGGAACATGGCGCTAAGGACAGGATATATCTCAACATCGCGGTTATAATTTACGGTTGTCTCCCCGTATGCGTCAAGGTGGAACGGGTCGATCATGTTGACATCGTTCAAATCGGCAGTGGCGGCTTCATATGCGAGATTTACCGGATGCTTCAAGGGGATGTTCCAGATCGGAAATGTCTCGAACTTAGCATATCCGGCGCAGATGCCGCGTTTATGCTCATGGTAGAGCTGGGACAGGCAGACTGCCATCTTGCCGCTGCCGGGCCCGGGAGCCGTGACTACGATAAGAGGCCGGGATGTTTCGATGTATTCATTTTTTCCGTAGCCGTCTTCGCTGACGACATGCGGTATATTGGACGGGTAACCGGAAATCAGATAATGACGGTATACTTTGATGCCGGATTTCTCAAGCCGTTTCTGGAAGAGTACGGCGCTTTCCTGACCGCTGAATTTGGTAATGACAACACTGCCGATGTACAGCTCGCGTTCTTTGAAGACTGACATGAGCCTTAGTACGTCGACATCATAGGTGATGCCAAGGTCGCCGCGGATCTTGTTTTTTTCAATATCCTCGGCATTTATGACGATAATGATCTCGGCCTGGTCAGACAGCTGCATAAGCATACGCATCTTGCTGTCCGGCTGGAATCCGGGGAGGACGCGGGAAGCATGGTAATCATCAAAAAGCTTGCCGCCAAACTCCAGGTAGAGTTTATTGTCAAATTTTTTAATTCGTTCCATAATGTGGGACGACTGCATTTTCAGATACTTTTCATTGTCAAATCCTTTTTTCATATTATCATTCCTTTAAAATTTTAGAAAAACATTTTAATCCTGCATGGACAACTACATTACCAAGTATACTACAAAGAACAGGAATTTTACAATCTTTTCATAATGTTTTTATTGATTTCAGGATGAGCTGTCTTTATAATAGTAAGAAGTGACACAGGAGGAAGAAATGGACAATCAGAATAACCCAAATAATCAAAATAACCAAAAGCCAAATAATAACAAGAACCAGCAGGGCATTTCCTTTGTTATTTTGGTGACGCTTATCACGACAATCATGGTGCTGGCGCTCTATCAGCTCAGGGATGCGACTAATTCGGAGGAAATCACATATGATGCGTTCCTTGCCATGGTTGATAAAGGCGAAGTTGAAAAAGTTGAGATACAGAGCGACAAGATTGTCGTTACGGCGAAGAAGAAAGGCAAAGAAAAGGCCGGCAGGGAATATTATACAGGTATCGTAAATGACGTGAATCTCTCAAGCCGCCTGTTTAAAGCTGGGGTGGAGTATAAGCATAAGATACCGGATACGACTTCGGTGATGGTTCTCAATGTGCTTTTTACTTTCCTTCCGGTAGCGCTTATCGTCGGCATGTTCGTGTATATGACTAGGAAGATGGCGAAGGGCGGAGGCATGATGGGCATTGGAAAGAGCAATGCCAAGATGTATGTGGAGAAACAGACCGGCGTTACGTTTAAGGATGTTGCGGGGCAGGAAGAAGCGAAGGAGTCTCTGCAGGAGGTTGTGGATTTTCTGCATAATCCGGGGAAGTATACCAGCGTCGGGGCGAAACTGCCGAAAGGCGCATTGCTCGTAGGGCCTCCGGGAACCGGAAAGACGCTGCTTGCAAAAGCGGTTGCGGGCGAAGCGAATGTTCCGTTCTTTTCGCTCAGCGGTTCGGCGTTTGTGGAGATGTATGTGGGAGTCGGGGCTTCCCGTGTGCGCGACCTGTTCAAGCAGGCGCAGCAGATGGCTCCGTGTATTGTCTTTATCGACGAGATTGATGCCATCGGAAAGAGCCGTGACAACCAGATGGGCAGCAATGATGAGCGGGAGCAGACGCTCAACCAGCTTCTGGCTGAGATGGACGGATTTGAGAGCAACAAAGGACTGGTGCTCCTGGCTGCGACGAACCGGCCGGAGATTCTTGATCCGGCACTTTTGAGGCCGGGGCGGTTTGATCGCCGTATTGTGGTGGAAAAGCCGGATCTGAAAGGGCGGGTAGATGTCCTTAAGGTTCATTCTAAAGATGTAAAGATGGACGAGACGGTTGATTTGGACGCGATTGCACTTGCCACCTCGGGCGCTGTGGGATCCGACCTTGCCAATATGATCAATGAGGCTGCGATTACAGCCGTTAAGCACGGCAGGATGGCGGTTTCTCAGGATGATCTGTTCGAGGCAGTGGAGGTCGTGCTTGTAGGAAAAGAGAAGAAAGACAGGATCATGAGCCAGGAGGAGCGGCGGATCGTGTCTTACCATGAAGTTGGGCACGCGCTTGTGAGCGCGCTGCAGAAAGATTCCGAGCCGGTACAGAAGATTACCATTGTTCCCCGCACCATGGGCGCTCTGGGGTATGTAATGCAGACGCCGGAGGAAGAGAAGTTCCTGAACACGAAAAAGGAGCTGGAGGCCATGCTTGTGGGAGCGCTTGCAGGACGGGCGGCCGAGGAGATTGTGTTTGACACGGTTACGACGGGAGCGTCCAACGATATTGAGAAGGCGACGAAGATTGCGAGAGCCATGATTACGCAGTATGGCATGAGCGAGAAGTTCGGGCTGATCGGATTGGAATCCGTACAGCATCGTTATCTGGACGGAAGGGCAGTTGCCAACTGCGGAGAGGCGACGGCCTCGGAGATTGACAAAGAAGTTATGAAGTCATTAAAGGCTGCGTATGAAGAGGCGAAGAAACTTCTTTCAGAACACAGGGAGTCCCTGGATAAGATTGCGGATTTCCTGATTGAGAAGGAAACCATTACCGGGAAAGAGTTTATGGAGATTTTCCGGGAGGTGGAAAATATTGATCCTGATGAAAAGAAGGAATCGGAAGAGCGTATTGGAATGAAATAGAAGCTGCTGCAAGGCTTTCAGGCTTTGCAGCAGTTTTTGTCAGGAATGTTCTTTTTAATCAAGAGGCAGGAGATAAAAAATGTTTGAGATTCAGGAAGAGTTAAAGAAACTGCCGGGAAAGCCGGGAGTATATATTATGCATGACGAGTCAGACGCCATCATCTATGTAGGAAAAGCAATAAGCCTTAAGAACCGGGTGCGCCAGTATTTTCAGAGCAGCCGGAACAAAGGGGTTAAAATAGAGCAGATGGTCACGCATATTACGAGATTTGAGTATATTGTGACAGATTCTGAGCTTGAGGCTCTCGTGCTGGAGTGCAATCTGATTAAGGAGCACAGGCCCAAGTACAATACGATGCTGATGGATGACAAGGGTTATCCTTTTATCAGGGTTACGGCAGATGAGGACTTTCCGCGGATCATGCTGGCACGGAAGATGAAAAAAGACAGGTCGAAGTATTTCGGGCCTTATACAAGCGCAGGAGCGGTAAAGGATACGATAGAGCTGATCCGAAAACTGTACTGCATACGCAGCTGCAGCCGAAGGCTGCCCCAGGACATAGGAAAGGAGCGGCCATGCCTTAACTATCATATCCATCAATGCAAGGCGCCCTGCCAGGGGTATATATCCAGGGAGGAATACCGGAAAGCGATTGACGAGGTGCTGCAGTTTTTAAACGGGAATTATGAGCTGATTCTTAAGGAGCTGGAAGGGAAGATGCAGGAGGCATCCGGGAATCTGGAATTTGAGAAGGCGATAGAATACCGGGAGCTGATATCCAGCGTGCAGAAAATCGCCCAGAAACAGAAGATTACGGACACGGCGGGAGAGGACAGGGATGTGCTGGCAGTTGCCTGCGAGGAAGAGGACGCGGTGATGCAGGTATTTTTCATACGCGGCGGACGGCTCATCGGAAGAGATCATTTTTATCTGAAAATCGCAAAGGGAGACAGCGAAAAGGAGATCTTGGCCAGTTTCATCAAACAGTTTTATACAGGCACCCCCTATATTCCGTCTGAGCTGATGCTTCAGGAGGAGATTGAGGAGGCGGGTGTCATAGAGGAATGGCTTACGAAGAAGAGGGGGCACCGGGTGCATATACGGGTTCCGAAAAAGGGTACGAAGGAAAAGCTGGTGGAGCTTGCCCAGAAAAATGCAGATATGGTATTAAAGGCAGACAGGGACAGGCTTAAGCGGGAAGAAGGGAGGACCGTGGGCGCGGTGAGAGAGCTGGAAAGCCTTTTAGGGATTAAGGGGATTATCCGCATGGAAGCTTACGATATCTCCAATACGAGCGGATTTGCCTCAGTAGGTTCCATGATTGTCTATGAGCGGGGGAAACCGAAACGCAATGATTACCGGAAGTTCAAGATTAAAGGGGTGAAAGGCGCGGATGACTATGCCAGCATGGAGGAAGTGCTGACAAGGAGGTTTGAACATGGCATCAGGGAGCGGGAAGAAGGAAAGGAGCTGGGAGGATTTACGTCATTTCCGGATCTGATCATGATGGACGGCGGAAAAGGGCAGGTGAATGCGGCCCTAAAGGTGCTTGGAAAATTGGGCATTTCCATACCAGTCTGCGGAATGGTCAAGGATGATAATCACCGGACGAGAGGGCTGTACTATCAGAATATTGAGATACCGATTGACAGAAATTCAGAAGGGTTTCGTCTGATTACGAGGATTCAGGACGAGGCGCACCGGTTTGCAGTCACATTTCACAGGCAGCTGAGAGGGAAACAGCAGATTCATTCCATTCTGGACGACATCCCGGGAATAGGTGAGATTCGCAGGAAAGATCTGATGAGACATTTTGAAAATATAGATGCGATTAAGAATGCCACGGTGGAGGAATTGAAAAAACTGCCTTCCATGAATGAAAAATCAGCCAATGACGTGTATCGCTTTTTTCATTAATATGCTATACTATTACCAATTGAATGCTAAAGGAGAAGGACAAGATGAATACAGTGAAAATGAGTAAAGTAGTAGAAAAGATGAACCTAAAGGACCTGACTCCTGATGTGGATCACATAGAAAAGCAGGTGAAACTGCCGGATATCAACCGCCCCGCATTGCAGCTGACAGGATATTTTGACCATTTTGCGTCTGAGCGGGTGCAGGTGATCGGATATGTGGAGTATTCTTTTTTGCAGATGCTCGATGAGGAGAAGAAAAAGGAGGTATACAAAACGTTCCTGTCATATGAGATACCCTGCCTGATATTCTGCCGGAGCCTCCAGCCGGATGAGTTTTTGCTGGCGGAGGCAAATAAGAGGAATATCCCGGTTTTTTCTACGGACAAAAAGACTTCCCAGTTCATGGCAGAGATTATCCGGTGGCTGAATGTGGAGCTTGCGCCATGCATCTCCATCCATGGAGTGCTGGTGGACGTGTACGGTGTTGGAGTCCTGATCATGGGAGAGAGCGGCATCGGGAAGAGCGAGGCGGCGCTGGAGCTTATCAAGAGGGGGCACAGGCTTGTAAGCGATGATGTCGTGGAGATTCGCAAGGTGAGTGACGAGACTCTGGTCGGAAGTGCGCCTGACATTACCAAGCATTTTATCGAGCTGCGCGGCATCGGCATTGTGGATGTCAAGAATCTTTTTGGTGTGCTGAGCGTACGTGAGACTCAGAATATCGATCTTGTAATCACCCTTGAGGACTGGGATCGGGACAAAGAGTACGACCGTCTGGGGCTTGAAGAGCAGCATACTGAATTTTTGGGAAAGAAAGTGGTGTGCCATCAGCTTCCTATCCGTCCGGGGCGAAACCTGGCGATCATTGTTGAAACGGCAGCGATCAACCACCGCCAGAAATCAATGGGCTATAATGCGGCTCAGGAGCTGTACCGGAGGGTGCAGGCAAATCTTGCAAAAAAAGATTATAGCATATAAGAGAAATAGCTAAAGGAGGGTGAAGATGAGGTATTGTTTTGGAGTGGATGTCGGAGGAACGACAGTAAAGATCGGGCTTTTTCAGACAGACGGAACGATTGTGGATAAGTGGGAGATCAAGACCCGCAGGGAGGACAGCGGCAGCGCAGTACTGCCGGATATTGCGGAGTCTCTGAAGGAAAAGCTCGCCGGGCATCAGATTGAAAGAGATGATGTAGAAGGCGTAGGGATTGGGGTTCCGGCGCCTGTGAATGCGGAAGGGATTGTACGGAATTCAGCGAACATCGGATGGGGATACAAAGAGGTAAAGAGGGAGATGCAGGAGCTTACCGGCCTTTCCGTAGAAGTGGGAAATGACGCTAATGTAGCGGCGCTTGGTGAGATGTGGCTGGGAGCCGGAAAAGGGCAGAAAGATCTGATCATGGTAACACTTGGAACCGGCGTAGGGGGCGGAGTAATCGTAGACGGGCGCCCGATTGTCGGGAGCGGCGGCGCAGGAGGCGAGATTGGCCATCTGTGCGTGAATTATGAAGAAGAGGACAGATGCGGATGCGGCAATCGCGGATGCCTTGAACAGTACGCATCTGCTACGGGAATCGCAAGGCTTGCAAGAATCCGTCTGGCGAAGAATGATGATGATTGCGCGCTCCGCAAAGTTTCTCTGGAGGAGGTTTCCGCCAAAACCGTATTCGATGCTTTAAAAGAAGGGGACAAGGTGGCAGAGGAAATTGCAGAAGAATTTGGCGCTTATCTGGGGCATGCGATGGCCAACCTTGCAGCCGTGACAGATCCGGCTGTTATCGTGATTGGCGGCGGCGTGTCAAAGGCCGGGGAAATCCTTCTGGGATATATTGAAAAAAATTATCAGGAAAGAGCCTTTTTTGCGAATAAGCACACCAAATTTCTGCTGGCGGAGCTTGGCAACGACGCAGGAATCTGCGGGGCGGCAAAACTGGTGATTGATAAGGCAAAACGATAAGAAATATGATTGCAGCATAAAATGAATAAAACATCTGGCAGAGATAGATAATTGCTCTGCCAGATGTTTTTATTTGTAGGCTATTAATAGAAAGCGTTAAGGTGTAGTAGTAGTGCCGTCGCCGCCAGTTGGAGGAGTAGTGCCGCCGCCGTTACCATCGCCTCCGCTGTTGCCGCCGTTGCCATCGCCGCCAGGATTAGTAGTACCGCCGCCGTTGCCATCGCCGCCAGGGGTAGTGCCGCCGCCGTTGCCGTTACCGTTGCCGCTAGGAGGGGTCGGGCTTGGAGTGCTTGGAGGCGTCGGGGTGGTAGGCGTGGTGGGAGTTGTAGGCTGATTTCCATCGCCTTCCTCCGGTGGTGTTTCTTCCTCTTCATCCTCATCCTCTTCGTCCTCGTCGTCTTCATCTCCGTCATCGACATCCCCATGCCCTGAGCAGACTTCGTCCGGAAGGACATCGGTGTCAAAATATTCTGTGACAGACGGGCATCTTCCAGCCCTTGAAAGCATGCCGGTTAATTTACAGACGCTTTTTTTTTCGACAGAATCGGGCATCTCAAACTCTTGATACTCCAAGTCATCATGCACGCGCTCCATAATTCCTTTCCAGATGCGGAAACGGAAACGGGTGTCGTTATTGCATTCTTTATTGTCATCATAGCCGCCCCATACCGCGCAAGTGTAATAAGGAGTGAAACCGCAGAACCACAAGTCCTTGTTTGATGTGGTCGTACCGGTCTTTCCTGCTACCGGCATGTTGCTGAGACGGCAGGCTGTTCCCGTACCTTCCTTGACAACGCTTTCCAGCGCGCTCGTCACAAGGGCGGCGGTGCTTTCTTTCAGTACGCGGTGTGATTCAGCTTTTCCTTCCAGCAGGACATTGCCGTCGTGGTCAAGAACTTTTGAATACATAATCGGACGATTGTACTCACCGCCGTTAGCAATGGCTGCATACGCGCCGCAGAGCTGATAATTATATACGCCGTCGGTCAGGCCTCCCAGAGCTAAAGTCTCGTTAATATCGCTGTAAATCTTGCCATTGATATTCTTGCTCTTTACAAGAGTGGTAATACCGAATTTTTCACAGTAGTCAAATCCAAGCTGCTGAGTGATCTCATTGCTGACTTTAACGGCGCAGACATTAATGGAATTGGCGATAGCCTTTCTGTAAGAAACATCGCCTTTGTAGCCCCTGCTTGCATTTTTAATCTGCTTTCCGTTTTTATATTTTGTCGGCTCGTCGCGGACGACTGTGGCCAGTGTTTTGTCACATGCGTCCATGGCAGGAGCATAAGCTGCAAGTACCTTGAAAGTGGAGCCGGGCTGCCTTTTGGAACCTTTGTAAGCACGGTTCAGTCCGAGGCTGCTCTTTTTCTTGCCCCGCCCGCCGACCATGGCTTTGATCTGGCCGGTCTTCTGATCCATGAGGGTGACAGAAGCCTGCGGCTGAGGGGTGATGTTGATGACTTCATCGTAGGTGTCACCCTCCTTTTTGATGGTTTTCTTCCACTCTTTTACCATCTTCTTGGCTTCTTTGCTGCTGGAATATAAAAGCCCCTGCGTCTTATTATGCTTTTCTTTGGCATATTTTTTGATATGCCCCGAAGAGTAGTTCTCGATGGAGCCGTCGGCACGGGTGACGGTCAGGGCATAATCAAGGCCATATTCTTTGAGATAAGGATAATTTTCGTCATTGTTCATCTCTTCGTCACAGATTTTCTGAAGATCCAGATCCTGTGTGGAATAGATGCTTAAACCGCCGCTGTAGAGCGCATTGTAGGCCTGCGTTTCCGTGTAGCCCAGTTTATCCTTCAAGTCACGGAGCACCTGGTCTGAAAGTGCATCCACGAAATAGGTGTAAGGATTTTTGTCATCCGTTTTTTTGCTGGCTTTCTGAATTCGCGCATATACATCGTCTGCCAGTGCTTCCGCGTAGGCATCTTCAGTGATATAGCCCTGTTCAAGCATATCTTTCAATACTTTCTTGCGCCTTTCCGCATTCTTTTCAGGGTTCGTCACCGGGTTCAGCCGGGAAGGGTTCTGGGTGATGCCTGCGATCACGGCGCTTTCAGAAAGAGAAAGCTCTTCTACATTTTTATTAAAATAACGCTTGGCGGCAGACTGTACGCCCAGGGAATTCTGCCCAAGGTTGATCGTGTTCATATAAGCCTCTATGATCTCATCCTTGCTCATCTGCTTTTCAATCTGGAGGGCAAGGAACTGCTCCTGGAATTTACGCTGCAGTTTGTCATAGAAAGTCTGTTCATTAACAAAGTTAGGGAATACGTTATTCTTAATCAGCTGCTGGGTCAGCGTGCTGGCTCCCTGCATATGCCCTTGAAGCAGAGAAACCGCCGACCGGGCAATACCCCGGATGTCAATACCGTTGTGTTCATAAAAACGCTCGTCCTCAATCGCTACGAACGCATGCTGGAGATCCACCGGAATCTCGTCAATGGACTTGTAGATACGGTTGGAGCCGGAAGCTACAAATCGTTCAATTTCTGTCTTTTCATCATCTGCATACACAAAAGTAGTATAACCCTGAGGCTTTACGTCCGAGGGGGAAACCTTTGGGGCATCGTCCACGATTTTCTTGACGAACAGCCCGCCTCCTACTAATCCTGCCACGCCAACGACGAGGATGCACAGAAAGAAAGCCTTTAACAGGCGGATGCCGACCCTCTTGCCCTGCATGGTGGATTTGGAGGTTATCTTCCTTTGCTTTTGAGCAGCTTTTTTCTTACTATAGTTCATAAGTGCTTGCCTCCTTCACTTCTGGTAATTATAGCAAATATATATCTTTAAATAAAGAAAAAAATGAAAACTTCATATTTTGGTAGGAAAATCTTAAGAAATTCGTTATACTGTTTAATATCCGTAAAATATGCAGGAGCGGCTATGTATCATGCCGTGAGGGAGAGAGAAAAATGGCAGAAGAATATAAAATTATATATCAGGGCGGAGAGGGCGAGATCGTTGAAAAGAAGTCGCGCTTTATTGCGTCATGCATTCCGGTAAAGTCGGAAGAAGAGGCGCTTGGGCTTATAGAAGCCGTCCGCAAAAAATACTGGGATGCCAGGCATCACTGCTATGCGTATGTGCTGGGAGAGAGAAATGAGCTGATGCGCTGCAGCGACGACGGGGAACCTCAGGGAACGGCGGGGAAACCGATGCTTGACGTCCTTTTGGGAGCCGGGGTGCACGATGCGCTGGTCATAGTCACCAGGTATTTCGGAGGTGTTCTTTTGGGAACGGGAGGGCTTGTCAGGGCATATTCCGGCGCGGCCAGGGCGGGATTGTCTTCCTCTGTTATTATAACCAAAAAATACGGTGTTAAACTGGAAATACGGACGGATTACGCAGGACTGGGGAAAATACAGTATATTTTAGGGCAGCGGGGGATTCATATACTGAAGTCAGAATATTCGGACGCGGTACTTTTGGAAGTAATCTTTGAAAAGGAGCTGAAAGGGGAGATACTTGCAGAGATTACGGAAGGGACGAACGGGCAGGCAGAGCTTAATGAACTGGGGGAATGCCGTTTCGCGAAAATAGATGGTGTGACAGCAGAGCTTGAGTGATTTTTGAGTGGAAATGCAATATCTTCTTCTTTCCTGTATAATGCAGTACAAAAGAAGGAGGACTATCGCATGAATAAGATCACGGAAGGATCTCTGCTGGACTTTAAGGAATGTCTGTATAATGATGAGAAATCAAGAGCCACTGTCGTAAAATATGTGCGCTCAGTGGAGCTCCTGTCAGAGTATCTGGCAGGGGAGGAGATAACAAAAGAGCGGCTCATTGAGTACAGGGACGGGCTTTTAGAGAGCAGGAAGGCGCAGACAGTAAACGGATGCCTGTCGGCAATCAACGCATATCTGAACTACTGCGGCATGCCGGAGATGAGACTGCGCCTGCTGAAAGTACAGAGGCAGGCATTTCTGGAAGAATCAAGGGAGTTGTCCAGGAAAGAATACGAAAGGCTTTTGAGCGCCGCCCGGGGCAGGAAAGATGAAAGGATGTACCTGATACTGCTAACGCTGGGATGTACGGGGATCCGCATCAGCGAGCTGAGCTTTATAACAGTGGAGGCGATCAGGACCGGAAGGGCGCAGATCCACCTGAAAGGTAAGAACCGGACAATCATACTTCAAAAAGAGTTAAGATGCAGGCTTGGGGCATATGTGAAGAAAAAAGGAATTGGGAATGGGATTGTGTTCCGGACACGCGGGGGGAAGGCAGTAGATCGCTCCAATATCTGCCATGATATGAAAAAGCTGTGCCTTGCGGCCGAAGTGGAGCCTCACAAAGTATTTCCGCATAACCTGAGGCATCTGTTTGCCCGGGCATTTTATGATGTTGAAAAAAACCTGGCGCATCTTGCAGATGTATTGGGGCACAGCAGAATTGAGACAACGAGAATCTATGTGGCAGCCAGTGCCAGCGCACATGAAAAAATACTGAACAGAATGCAGTTGATAATATGAATACCGCAGAATAATCATTCTGTGGTATGCTGGGCAACGTGTTTATCACATGCAAAGTAATTATATCTTTTTATTACCCAAAAATCAATATTATTGCAGGCGTTTACATATATATGCCGATATATTTTCATTTTATGTTGCAAACAGTAAAATGAGATATTTTAAAGTACGCTAAATAAACCTGACAAGTTATAAAAAACAGCAGGTTTACTTTGCATATTTTTTGCTTTGGAATTGGATTTCCAAAGCATTTTTTGTTTTACCGAAAATGATGATGCAAAAGAGCCGGCCTTTCTACCACAGAATGATTATTCTGCGGTGAAACATGTTTGCCCATATGCCACGAAAGGGAAAAAGACAGGATGAAAGGGAAAGACATGAGATATGTAAGTATTTGCCTATGCGCGAAAGACATTGAGTTTAAGGAAGAATCAATCAGGATAGTTGACGGACAGCTAGAGGAATATGAGATTCCTTATGAGGAGATGGTGCTGGTATACATAGTCCTGCGTGACGGGGAGGATTGCCGCATTCCGGAGATTTGGGGCATTACAGAACATATGGAAGGAGTTTTGGTAATCTGTAACCGCCGGCAAAACTGCTTTGCGGTACGGACAGACACGGCAGGACAGAGTGCGGAAGAGATACTTTGGGGACTTACGGAACGTGTGCCCTATGCGCTTTTTGGTTCTCAGCCATGGTTGAACGAATATGACAGCGGACAGTTTGATGAGGTGCTGAAAATGGTTGACATGATGAAAGAATGTACCTGACGGAGAATGCGCCTGACGGCTATGGATGGATAATTTAAAACATATTAAGTCGAATGTGCGGGAAAGGAAAGCGAGATGGAGAGGGAAATTATACTGCATGTGCAGATGTTTGGGAATTTTCAGATGAGTTACGGGGAAAAACCACTGACCGGGGAGAAAGCAAGGGATACTTATTTTACCAGCTTGATGCAGATACTGCTGCATCATGTGCAGAGCGGAGTCAGCAGAGACAGGCTTGAAGAGGTACTGCTGGGAGATAGGGATGTGGAGAACAGGCATCAGGCATTGCAGACAATCATATATAAGGCAAAACGGAAACTAAAAAACATGGGCTTGCCGCAGAAGAATTATATCGAGCTGAAGAACGGCGTCTATTACTGGACTTCTGACATACCTGTCAGTGAGGACGCGGAAAAGTTCGACCGGCTGTACAAGGAAGCGGCATCGGCGGAAGGAGAGGAAGAGAAACTCCGGCTGTACCTGGAGGCATGCTACACATATAAGGGAGAATTCCTGTCGGATTACGCAGGCGTAATGTGGGCAGGCGCAGAGGCGAGGCGTTATCACAGCATGTTCTGTGAGAGCGTGGAAAGAGCTGCCTCTATTATAAGGAAGAGAAACGACTGGTTCCTCCTGGAGGAGCTGGGAACTTATGCGGCGAAGACGAACCCGTTTTCAGACTGGGAGAGCCTCACGCTGGAGGCGCTGATAGAGAGCGGGCGCCATAAAGAGGTCAGGCAGCTGTATGCGGATACTGCCGACAGCTACCTCCGGGAGAGAGGGATCTATCCGGCGTCAAAAGTCACGGAGCGGATGGATGCCCTGGGGAACCGGGCGAACTATCCGTGCATGGCATTAAACCAGATACAGAAGTGCCTGAAAGAAGACTCGGACAAAATAGCGGGAGGATATAGATGCTCCTACCCGGTATTCAGGGGCGCTTACCGCATCTTCTGCCGGATGATGGAGCGCAGCGGGCAGAGCGGATACCTGATGCTCTGTACGCTGGTGGACAGCAAAGGAAATCCGATGGAAGAAGGATTCCGGATGAAAGAACTGTCAGAAAGGCTTATGGCCGCCATACAGAACTCCATCAGGCACGGCGATGTAGTAAGCCAATACGGGAAAGGCCAGTTCCTTGTGATGCTGGTGAATACGACAAGAGAAAACTGTGAGATCATAGAGAGGCGCATAAGCCAGAAGTTTACTGTGGGTAGGCAGAGGATTGGGGTGCAGTACCATGTTGACTGCATCATATGCGAGGCGTGACGGAGGGCGAGTCGAACCGCGGCAGCGAAATACGCAATAGATAAACTGCTAATAGTGAAAAAAATAAAAAATACGCATTTTTTATTAAAATGGATAGGGATATGGATAGTGCCGGGTTGTTATTATAGTACCAGAAAATGCAGAACGTATGGAAAGGATGTGAAACGGATGGCTAGGAGCGGGCATTATATCGGAACACCGAACGGAATCGTGCTGTGTGCCGACAGACATGAAGGCGGAACGCTCACAGGCCGTCTGTACCACGGATATAAAGATGAGGGGATTCCATTTCAGGGATATGAGAAAGTCGCATGGATTGCCGAAGAATTGTTCAACTCATTAGATTTTCCCCATGCCGGAAATGGAGACAGAGATATTAATGGCAGTACGCATGATTACCGTAAAAGGAAGTTGGTGAGGGTATTGAAAGATGATGAAATGTTAAGTAAACGTGGAGATATAGGAACTTTTGTAGTGAGAGTCCAGCACCGGCAGCACAGCAGCTGGCAGGGCAGGGTCACCTACCTGGAAAAAGACAAGACAGTGTATTTCCGCTCTGCGCTTGAGCTGATGAAGATCATCGACGGAGCTCTTGACGAGGCGGAGCAAAAGGGCGGGAGTGGCGGACAGAACGGGCAAGAGGCCGGGTAAGGCAAAAACAGGTAGGACAGAGAGAAAAGCAATAGAGAGTAGGGGCGCATATGGCAAGTAAAGAATTACGGAAACTGAACCGCAAAGAGCTGCTGCAGATGCTGCTTGTGCAGTGCGAGGAGACAGAGCGGATACAGGGAGAGATGGATGAGACAAACGCAAGGATGGCTGAGATGGAAGAAAGCTACGAGCGTCTGAAGATAAAGCTGAACATCAAGGATCAGAGGCTGAATGAGAAAGACGCGCAGATAGAGGAGCTTAAACAGACCATCGAGGACATGAAGACATCAAGGGAGATTGAGCTTGCGGAGGCCGGCTCTATAGCGGAGGCGGCGCTTAAGCTTAACGGAATCTTCGAGACGGCTCAGAAATGCGCGGACCAATATCTGACCAACGTCCGAAAGCTGTGTGAAAAGGAGAGCCGGGTTTCCCAGGAAACCAGCAGGCAGCAGGCGGCAAGGAGGAGGACCTTACAGGCGATGACCCGCCGGGAGTTCCAGTCAGTGCCCCGGGGCTTAAAGATGACCGGTACTGACGCAGCAGTCGTAAAGATGCCGGACGAGGGAGGAGCCCCGCTGGCCGATCCGGGTGGCGTTCATGAATAATAATAAAGAAAAGCTTGAGATCCCTTCCATCCCGGCGCTGAAAGAAGAGCTGATGCGGGAGAAGATTAAGAGAGAGTTCAGGAGAGCGATCCTTAATATGGCAGGGATTCTGATCGTGGCAGCCGCGCTGACGGCTCTGATGGCCACAAGAATCTTCGTGCTGGTGCAGATCAACGGTTCCAGCATGAAACCGACTCTTAATGAAGACGAGGTGATCATCCTCCGCCAGACAAAGGCGGTGGAAAAGGGAGATATCGTCGGATTCTACTACGGAGGAAAGATACTTCTGAAACGCGTCATGGCAGGCGCGGGAGACGAGGTAGATATCGACCGGGAGGGAAATGTATCCGTCAATGGCGAAAGGCTAGGCGAATCGTACCTGAAGGAGAAGACGCTGGGGAAATGCGACCTGGAATTCCCCTACGAGGTGCCGGAGGGAACAATATTTGTGTTGGGAGACAATCGGGCAATCTCCATGGACAGCCGGATAAAGTCTATCGGCTGCGTGGAAAGCGACCAGATTGTTGGAAAGGTAGTATTCAGGATGTGGCCGATGGCCCGCATGGGAATAATGCACTAGGAAGGTGAGAAGATGCAAAAATTAATGAAAGAACGGTTGAGGGAGTTAAAAGCGCGTCAGAGAAGGCGCAGACAGATGGGAATAATCGCTGCATTTTTCGGTGTTATCGTAATCGGCGGCGTAGTGTGGGGCATGGCCCGGCCCGGAGTTGCCATGACAGGCGATGCTACTTGCGGAACCGAAGAACACAAGCACGGTGATAAATGCTATGAGAACATCCTTGCATGCGAGGAGAAGGAGAGCGCAGGGCACAAGCACGACGACAGCTGCTACAAGACAGAAGAAGTGCTCGTGTGCGACAAGGAAGAGTGCGAGGCGAACCCGGAAGAGGGCATCGAAGGGCATGCCCATGACAAGGGATGCTACGAAGAGAAGAAAGAGCTTACCTGCAAGGAAGAGGAAAGCGAAGGACATACTCACTCAGACAAGTGCTATAAAAAAGAGATTGCCTGCGGAAAGGAAGAGCATGCCCATGAGGAAAACTGCTACATCGACAGAGAGGCCGACGTAGAGAAAAAGTCTGACTGGGATAAACAGTATAAGAACGTTAAGTGGAAAGATGCCTGGGGCGAAGACCTTGTGACGGCTGCCGACAAGCAAATAGGCTACAAGGAAAGCGCGAAGAACTACAAGAAGGTGAACGGAGAGCAAAAGGGTTATACCCGTTACGGCGATTTCTCGGGAGAGGCATACGCAGACTGGGATGCAGCATTTGTAAACTTCTGCATCCACTACGCGGGAATCTCAAAGTCCGACGTATTCCCAAATACAACGGACACCAACAAATGGTACAACAAGTTCAGCAAGGTCAACGGAAGTTTCCTTACCGCTCCGGAAGGATATGAGCCGGAAAAAGGCGATATCGTATTTTTCGAGAAGAAAAAGGGCGAGACTGATTTCGCCATGGGAATCGTGTCATCCTCAGATAAAGACAAGAAGGAAATCAAGGTTATCGAGGGCAATATCGACAACGAGGTTAAGGAAGTAAAATACAGCACAGGCGACAGCCAGATCTTCGCCTACATAAAGGTGACAGAGATCGAGCAGGCATTTAAGGGAGTGGAGCCTGACGACGCAGAGAATGAAGAAGAGCAGGGAGAGACAGAGGAGCCAAGTCCTGCATTTGACTCGGAGTACGAAGGCGGCGGCGTGATCATCCATGTGAAGGCTGACGAGGGAGTTGTTCCGGAGGGAGCAGAGCTTTCTGTAATGCGGATTGAGAAAAAGAAGATCACCAGCGGCATGTCTGCCGAAGAAAAGGAAGAGGCAGAGAAGGTCAACGCTCAGTACGACATGACAAGGGAGAAGCTGAATGAAGAGAGCGAGAAGAAGGAGCAGGAGATGCAGGGATTCCTGGCATACGACATCAGTTTCATGCTGGACGGCAAGGAAATAGAGCCGAGCGGCAAAGTCAAAGTGACTATGGACTTTAAGGAGGCGGTAGCGCCGGAGGGCATATCTGAGAATGCCGAAGTGGCTGTAAACCATTTGAAAGAAAATGGGAACGGCGGAGTTAAGGTGGAGAATCTGACGGAGGCAAGTACCACGAACATCACAACGGCGGAGAAAGATGCGGCTGTTGAGAAGGTAGAGCTGGTGGCAAATGAATTTTCAATCTTTACGATTAGCTGGGGTATAAATGGCTTTGATATTCGTCTGGATGTTGAGCATGTAGATGAAAGTGGTAATAAGCTGATAGAAGGAACAGGGGCAGAGGAAGAGGAATTAAGAATAAATGCGCCAGTTGGGGAGACGATAAATTTACGAAATGAATTGGCGTCTGAATGGAAGGTGATGTCAGCTAATGGTATAAATTATGAACCAATTAAAATAATGATAGGCAATCCTTCGGATGGTTCTTTTTGTGAAACAGATAGTGTGATGAGGGATTCTGATGGGATGATGAACTTTTATTTAAATAATGGTGTGGTTCTTAGATTTCATTTTGGGGAACTTATGAATCATTGTTTGAGGATCGTGTATGAACCTACGGAAATAGAATTATTGGGGATAGATATTGATAATAATATTATTTCAACAGGGCGGTTGGATGTTGCATTATCAGGAAGTTCATTGAGGCAATTTGAAGAGGCTGTTGAGAAAAATGAGAATGATAATGCGGATGATGATGTGGTAATTCAATATGTGTGGTATAAGAGCATAAACGGAGGAGATTACAGAGCAGTTGAGAATCAGGAATACGATAACAATATGTCTTCAATTACTGGAGAATATGGCAGTTCACTAGATGTTGCTTTGGATGGCGGAGCACTGGGTAATGGTAACCAAAGCGTTAAGTATAAAGTTGAATTATGTATAGGAAACAAAGTGATCGGATCGTCAGAGCCGGAATCAATATCATATTATGCTGAATTGCAGAATGGAAGTTTTGAAAGGCCTTCTGTGGCAAATGAAGGAGGTACTTTATATAAGCAGTATCCCCAGGAAGATGTTGAAGGCTGGAAAACAACCGCAGCTGGAGGAGAGATAGAAATAGCCAGAGTTAAAGATGGGCGCATAGATTCTTATTATGGCGATAACTATGGTGAGTTTAGGGCGGCGGATGGTATTCAGTTTGCTGAGTTAAATGCGGAAAGCACAGGGTCATTATATCAAGATGTGCTTACAGTAAAAGGTGTTCAATTAAACTATTCATTTTCTCACAGGGCGCGTCCGAATCGGTCTCCAAATGAGATGTATTTGGTAATTGTTCCCACGTCTGTAGCAATGGAAGGGGTACCAGTAGAGGATAATGTAGCTCATACTAAGGAAATAGATACACAGGATGAAGTGAACTATCTGATAGCTCATCGGAGCGATTATCCAGGTGTGTATGTACAGAATTATACTGTTGATTCATCCGGATGGGTAGAGCATAGCGGTATATATACTCCTCAGTATAACTTGAATAGATTTTTCTTTGTCTCTGCGGAAAAGAATCCAACCATGGGAAACTTTATAGACGATGTGTGGTTTAGCCAGCATCTGCCCGAACCTAAAGAAGATACATTTAATTTTAGGATTGTTAAAACAGTCAAAGGTCTGAAAGAAATAGATGAAATAAAAGGTTCGGCAGAAAAGATTAAAGCATTAAAGAAGAAGATAGAGACTCTTACATTTAATATATCAGTCGAGACCTTAGTTAAAAGACCTCTCGAAGGACACATTCCTGAAGAATTAAAGGCATTGGATATGGAGTGGACAGATAATGGAAATGGATCTTATACAGGTGTTCGTAACTATTATGACATTCCTATAGGTGAAGAGGTGTATACGATTTCAGTAAGAGAGGAAAATGCAGATATAGATCCATACGGACTAACGACAACTGTAACTAGAATAAGTTCTGGAGAGCAGGAAACACCCGTACCAGGCCAGTCGGGAGAAGTAGTGGTAAGGAAGGATGCCCAGGAGAGATTGATATTTGAAAATGTTTATGGAGAAAAAGACAATTCAACCTGGGAAGTTGTTAAGCGCAGTTTAAGTGATAAGACAAAGGTACTGGAAGGGGCAGCATTTTCTCTGACAGATGAAAAGACCCGCTTAATTAGGGTGTTGACGGGAGAAACAGATGCCAATGGTATGATTCAGTGGAAGAATGATGGAAAAGATGCTGATTTGAGTGAATTGGACGGCAGATATATCTTAAAAGAAACCAGAGCTCCGGAAGGATATTCATGCAGTGAAAAAGAATGGATATTAACATTTAATCAAGGTAAATTGGATGTGGACGCATTGAAGGGGCAGATATCAGGAGACAAAGACATTATAGCACTTATAACTGAGGATGATGTCCACAAAATTTCAATCTATAATGCCCGCTTATATTCACTGCCATCCACAGGCGGCAAAGGTATCTACTTGTATATGTTCAGCGGTATACTGCTTATGGCAGGCGGCCTGCTGATGACATATAAAAACAGCGTGCAATACACGCGCAAAAATTAAAATGGTGAAAAACCAAAAAACAAGGAAAAGGAGAGAAAAAATATGAACAAATTCAAAAAGTTTTTCGCAGTGCTATTATCATTAGCAATGGTATTAGGGATGAGCGTAACATCATTTGCGGCGGCACAGCCCAAGCCGGAGGATTCCAAGGAGGTGACAATTGAGAACGTTGATAACACAACACTCAAGGCGTATCAGATTATCGATGCAAAGTACGCAGGTGCTGGTTTTGTAGGATACGAATGGACCACGCTTTCGGGTAAGAGTGGTGATGTGGCTTTTGACAAAGATGGAGATGTAGAAGGTCTAAACAGTGCTTTCATTACCGATTTAGCTAAGACAGTTACTGAAACGGATGGAGTGGAGTTTACAAATGGCAACAAGCTGGAAGTTGGTACATGGATGATTATTGCTACTCCGAATGATGGTAACGAAACAGTTTATAATCCGATGATTGTCAGTGTATACTATGACGTTAATGGCATTCAGGCAGGCAACGTAAGCGCATCTGATAATTGGACAATTAAATCTACAGATGCATATGCAAAATCTTCGGATATTACAGGTACAGTAGACAAAGAGGTTAAAGAAGAGGATAAAGACGCAGCAGTAGGAAGTGACGTTCAGTTTACACTTACAGGAACAATCCCGTCCTATAGTGCAGAGTATGTTAATCCTGTATACACACTGAAAGATACGATTGTCAAAGGATTAGAGTATAATACAGCGAAAGGCATCACAATTACAGTTGGAGGAAAAGACGCTGCAGCTAATTGTGATGCAACTCAAAATGGAAATACCTATACATTTGCATTCGATTCTGCTTTTATTAGCAGCCTTGCAGCAGAATCAGAGGCAGACCGCGCAGTTGTAATCACATATTATGCGACAGTTACTGAAGAGGCGATTACGGCAGCAGGTGAGAATAATGTAACATTAGAGTATTCAAGAGAACCTGGTGAAGGCGGAACTGCTGAGACTGCTCCGAAGACAGAATACACTTATACATTTGGATTTGACGGCGTACTTAACAAAGTAGACGGAGACGGAAATATTCTTGCAGGCGCGACATTCACTCTTTATGATGATGAAGAATTGACAAATGCCGTTGGCACTTATACAACAACTGACAGCAATAATGATAAAATCGTATTTAACGGATTAGACGCTGATAAGACCTATTATTTGAAAGAGACAGCTGCACCGGCTGGATATACAATTAATGAAACTGTTTATACGGTAACTTTTGAGAATATTAAATATAACAAGGGAACAGCGACCTACGATGTTAAGGTAACTTATACAGATGCAGAGGGAACTGTAGTTACAAAGAATGCTGCAGATGTAACTTACGGACAGTCAGTTGAGTCGCCAGTTGATTCTGTAGTGAATCTTACGATTGGTTCCCTTCCGTCAACCGGCGGTATCGGTACTACGATCTTCACAATCGGCGGATGTGCAATCATGATCATCGCTGCCGGCTTATTCTTCGCAAGCCGCAGAAGATCTGTAAAATAATGTACTTACACTTCGGGGCAGTCCTGCCCCGAAGTACCTATAAGAAGCTGCAACTAAGAAACTACAACAGTAAGGAGAGTTCGGATGCGGAATAAAAAGAGCACAATTTTAATAGCAGTTATTTTTTTAGCCGGGTTGTCCTTACTGCTGTATCCTTTTATCGCAAACCAATGGAACGCTTACAGGCAGAAACGACTCATCAGCAATTACGATTCTACAGTGGAAAAGATGGCGGCTGCCGGGAAGATCAATTACGGGGAGGAATGGGCGCAGGCCAATGACTATAATGCCAGGCTCCTGCCCAGTATCCTTCCGGACTCTTTCGCGGACGCGAAAGAGTCGTCAGAAAGGGATGACGAGTATATGTCAGCGTTAAACCTCACAGGCGACGGCATGATGGGATATGTGAGGATTCCGAAAATTAATGTGAATCTCCCGCTGTTCCACACGGTTGATGAGGAAGTGCTTGAGACGGCGGTGGGCCATCTGGAAGGCAGCTCTCTTCCCGTGGGAGGGGAGGATACCCACTCGGTTCTGTCGGCGCACCGGGGGCTTCCAAGCGCCACACTGTTTACAGATCTTGACAAATTGGAGGAAGGGGATCATTTTCTCCTTTGCATCCTTGACGATATGCTCTGCTATCAGGTAGATAAGATTACGGTAGTTGAGCCGGACGACACCAGCGGCCTGGCGGTGGAAAAGGGCCAGGATCTGGTAACGCTTTTAACCTGCACCCCCTACGGGGTGAACAGCCACAGGCTGCTTGTGAGAGGGCACAGGGTTCCATATACTCCGGAGATTGAGGACGAAAGCGTGCCTCTTGGCAATACCAGTCTCCACACCAGTTACCTGTTGTGGGTCATCATAGGACTTCTGGTAACAGGAGCATTCTGTCTCTTCTTATATAAAAGGGAGAAGAAACTGGCAAAGAAAGCGGAGGAACAGGCATGAAGAGAAAAGTTTCTACAGTTCTGTTTGCTCTTTTATTCCTCATTGGCTTTGGCATACTGGCATATCCTACAATCTCCAACCAGTGGAATACTTACCGCCAGTCAAGGCTTATCTCCAACTACGACACAGTAGTGAGCCAGATGACGGAGGAGGACTTTACGGCGGCCTGGGAGGCGGCGAGAGAGTACAATCAGTCCTTCGGGGAGAACAGCATACTTACCGATGTCTTTGGCGTTGACGGGGAGGAGGATATCTCGGACACTCCCTACTGGAAGGTTTTAAACGCTGCCGGAGACGGCGTGATGGGGTACATCACAATACCGAAGATCAACATTAAGCTGGCGGTCTATCACGGCACGGCGGATGATGTGCTTGAGACCGGCGTGGGGCATATGAACGGCACGAAACTCCCGGTAGGGGGAGAGGGCAATCACTGTGTGCTGTCAGCCCACAGGGGCCTCCCCAGTGCAAAGCTATTTACAGATATTGACCAGTTAAAAGAGCGCGACAGGTTCTATCTGCATATCCTCGATGAGGATATGGCCTATGAGGTGGATCAGATACTTCCCATGGTGGAAAAGGATGATTTTGACGCACTGGGAGAGGCGCTCAAGGTAGTAGAGGGGCAGGATTATGTGACACTTTTCACCTGTACGCCCTACGGAGTGAACAGCCACAGGCTGCTGGTTCGGGGGCACAGGGTTCCCTACGACGGAGAGCTTGACTCTACGCCCGCAGATACGATGGTTCAGGCCATTCAGAATTATTATATGCTGTATCTCTTGGCAGGCTTAGGAGTGACGGTGCTTATCATACTGGCGATGCGGCGCGTCATGGGGAAAAGGAGACGGCAGACAGAAACTAAGTTGGAAAAGGAAAAGAAGAACCGTGAGGAGGGAAAAAGTTGAAGATAAGTAAAAGATTGACAAAAGGATGTGCGCTGACCCTGGCGTTTCTGCTGACAGTACCTTTCATGGGGCGGATGCAGACCCAGGCGGCAAACGGGATTGACACGGGAAAAGATGACTGCAGTATTACGGTGGCCGTAGAGCAGGAGGGGTATGAAGGCGGTTACGGCAAGGCCGGCATCCCGGTGGCGCTCTATAGGGTGGCGGATGTGAATGTATCAGGCAAGTTTACAGGTATTGATGCTTTTGCCGGCATGGACTTTAACGACGTGGGCGAGGCATCCGCAAGCGAGGCTACGGCCGCTGCCTGGCGGACTCTGTCTGAGGAGGCTGCAAAGCATTTAAAAGGAGTGATTCCTGTAGATCAGAAAAATGTAGTTCCGGCCGCTGGCGAAGGGGTGTCCGGGGCGTCGGCGGAGTTTACCGGGCTATCCACAGGACTTTACCTGATTGTTCCGGCTGAGAGCTACAATGATGATTACTCTGTTAAATATAAGTTCACTCCGTATCTGACGGCACTGCCAAGCAGCGAGTATGCTCTGACGGGAACAGGAAGCGACGAATGGGTATATGAGGCTAAGGTGGGTCTTAAGATGGAGAGTGAGCAGCAGTACGGAAAGCTTAACATCCGTAAGACGCTGGCGGATTACAACCAGTCTCTGGGGCAGGTTTCATTTGTCTTTCAGGTGGAGGGAAGAGATGAGCATGATGTCCTTGTATACAGCAATGTAATCAGCACTACCCACACAGGAGCCGGAGAGGTGGCGGCGGTGCTTGACAAAGTGCCGGCAGGGATTAAGATTACGGTGACAGAAGTCTACTCTGGGGCAAGCTACGAAATAGACGGAGACAGTGAAAAGACGGTAAATGTCGTATCTGACGCGGCGTTAGAGGCAGGAGCCGGGAGTGAGGCATCCGTCTCCTTTACCAACCGTTATGATGGAGGAAACCGGGGAGGCTACGGCGTGACGAACCAGTTTGACAAGGATAATAACAATAACTGGCAGTGGACACAGGCTGCAAATTAGGAAGGAGCTGCGACAGGAATGAAGAGAATAGGAAAATATAGTAAAGTAATCGCGATGTCGGCTGCAGCTCTTGCTATGATGGCAGCATTGTCTATACAGAGCTCGATGGCATACTTTACGACTTATGTATCGGCAGGAGGGGGCGGAGAGGTAAGCCTCAGGATCCAGACCGTGGTTCATGAGGATGTAAGTGAGATGACAAAGCACATAACCATTGAAAATGTAGAGGATAACGACTGCTTTGTAAGGGTGCGCGCATTTTACAGCGGACTGGTGAGCATTGAGTATAAAAATGTTGGAGGCGGCGATGGCTGGTATGACGGAGGAGACGGATACTGGTATTACCGTCCGGTGCTTAGGGCACATTCTACAAGCTCCCAGCTGGATGTAAAGATTATCGTGCCGGAAGAGTTTGACAAAGATACCTTTAATGTAGTTGTAGTACAGGAGTGTACGCCGGTCATCTATGATGACGCCGGCAATCCGGGCGCTGAGTGGGATACCGTCTACTCAGATTATCAGAGAGGAGGCAAAAACTAATGAAGAGAAGGAAAGCCTCTCAGAGAAGGAAAGTAACATACGGGCTGCTGGTTCTGGCAGTGGTGATGCTCCTTGCCAGCGCAGTGGGAAGCACAAGGGCGGCGCTTACTTATTACAGTGAGAACTATACGGCAGAGATCACCGTATCCCAGATCGGCGTAAGCCTCCTGGAAAACGGAGAGACTGTAAGCAGCCGTGACTATAACAAAAATAAATGGAATGAGACCGGCAACAATGGAAGCGCGTCTGCGGTACTCCTTAAGAATATGCTTAAGAAGGATGAAAAGCTGGCGCTCAATAAAAAGTATGATGAAAAGCTGTCTGTGAAAAACAGCGGAACTATAGACGAGTATACGAGAGTAAGGATTTACAAGTATTGGGTAAACCCGGACGGCTCAAAGGTGACGGCGCTGTCGCCGGACCTTATCGACCTTCATCTTGTAAATCAGGAAAACTGGGTGAAGAACCCGAAGAGCACGAAAGAGTG
Organism: uncultured Dorea sp.; assembly: GCA_910578455.1. Taxonomy (GTDB): domain Bacteria; phylum Bacillota; class Clostridia; order Lachnospirales; family Lachnospiraceae; genus MD308. The sequence goes on along the minus strand of CAJTQA010000029.1, from coordinate 13,551 downwards.
TACGGAGCTTTTCTATAAGGGAATCCTGAAGGCAGGCGCTCAGTCAAAGCCCTTTGCCGACACGATCCGCATCGACAAGAAGGTAGCGTCCGAGGTGAAGACGGAGAAGAACGGCAATGTGATCACGACAACCTACAAGTATGACGGCGTTCAGTTCAAGGTGGACGTGGAGGTTGACGCAGTGCAGACCCACAACGCGCAGGATGCCATCAGGAGCGCATGGGGCGTGGATGCCTCTGCTCTCGGGATATTATAAGGAGGGGCTGAGAAGATGAAGAAGAGAAGACTATTATTTGGCCTGGCGGCGGCTCTGATCTTTGCGTCCTCCCTTACGGCCCAGGCGGAGGACAGGAAAGGGGCGTCCGGCTGGCAGGTGGCATTTGACGGAAAGAAGATGAAGAGCAACTTCAATAGCTCTAAGATTAATGACGAGGTTATCGCGCTGCAGCCGGGAGACTCGGTGGAGCTTACCATCAAGCTTAAGAACAACTATAAGAGCGAAGTGGACTGGTACATGAAGAATGAGGTGCTGGAGACTCTTGAGGATGCCGGCGAGGCGGCAGGCGGCGCATATGACTATCTGCTGACCTATACGGACAAAGATAAGAAGACTACGACGCTTTATTCCAGCGAGAAGTTTGGCGGCGACGGAAGGATCAACGGCGAGGGGCTCCGCGGGGCGACAAAGACCCTTGACAATTACTTTTACCTGGATCGCATGAAAAAGAGCGATACAGGAGTTGTAAAGCTTAAGGTGGCATTGGACGGCGAGACGCTTGTCAACGATTACCAGAATACCATCGCAAGGCTTCAGATGGATTTTGCCACGGAGCTTGCCGGGAACGGCACAGGCAATGGCGGTAATGGCAGCGGAAACAGGCGTGAGGTCATAAAGACGGGAGACCAGACTCAGATGATGCTCTTTGTGCTGCTGACTCTGGGGGCAGGGCTTGTATTCCTGCTGGCGGTATTGATGCGGCTGCGCCGTGATCCTGAGGAGGAAGAAACTTATAAAGGCAGCGTGTCTGCGGCAGTGTCCGGGGCACAGGCAGGAAGAAGGAGGCTGAGATAGTATGAAATATTTTAAAAAGATACGAAAGAGCCTTTTGTTTCTGTCAAGTTTAGTTTTTGTCTTTGGACAGAGCGCGCTGGCTGCTGATGAGGAATACAGCTATACGGTAAGGCTCTATGCCGGGAACCAGGGGCAGCTTACGGGCAGCGGCATATCCGCTCCGGCCAATGCAAAGGTGTCAAAGAGCGGTGCGGAGATTACGATTACCGGACTGAAATATGGCGATACGGTATATATGAGCCCACAGGATGCTGCGAAGTCCACGGACAGCAAGTATTATGTAAAGGGAATCCGCCGTTCGGGAAGAGATAATTCTGAGGCGACAGAATCCAGTTTCCGGGTTGCCAGCGACAGGGATTACGTCATCGCATACGGCATCAGCGGCAACCTGGTTGCATACAGGGTCAATTACCTTGACGAGGACGGCAATGAGCTTTTGGGGAGCGATACTTACTACGGCAATCCAGGAGAGCGCCAGTATGTGTCCTCCAGATACATCGACGGCTACCAGCCGCAGGCTCTTAATATGGTAAAGACATTATCTACGGACGAGTCAAAGAATGTGTTTGATTTCCGGTATGCTCCGGCAGGTGAAGAGGAAGAGGCAGCTCCGGCTGCAGGAGGAGCGGCAGCCCCGGCAGGGGGAGAGGCGGCGGCTCCAGCAGGCGGTAATGCGGCGGCCCCGGCGGGTGATGATGCAGCGGCAGGAGGAGCAGAGGATCCGGCAGATGCGGTAGGCGGCGACGCGGCAGTTCCGGTGCCGGATGAGCAGACACCCCAGGCGCTTCAGGATCTTGACCAGATAGAGGACGAGGCTGTGCCGGAGGCAAATCTGGATGCCAACGGCAACCGGGGAGGAACTAGGATGAGCTATCTCCCGATCTATATCGGAATCGGAGCGGCGGCGATAGCGGCGCTGGCAGCTACAGTATTCTATCTGAAGAGACGGCAGAAAGCTCTGGCCGTGACATCAGATGATACGGACATTGTAGAATTGCCGGATGATGAGAAGTAGCGATGGGCAGGAGAAAAAGAAAACATAGAAGTGCCGGCAGCATCTGCAACATGGCTGGGACAGGGCTTATCATCATTATGATAGCCCTGTGCTCCCTGCTGGTGCTGCCGGGTATTTTTGGATATCAGATGTACAATGTAATTACGGGCAGCATGGAGCCTTCGATTCCGGTGGGAAGCCTGATATATGTAAATGTTATGGGGCCGGAGGAAATCAGGGAGAAGGATGTCATTGCGTTTTACAGCTCCGTGGAGGAAGGCAGTATCATTACCCATCGGGTAGTGATGAATAATGTAGTGTCGGGAACTTTTAACACAAAAGGAGATGCTAATGACGGAGATGACCCTGTTCCGGTGGAGTATGCCAATTTTATCGGGAAAGTAGAGCTTACTATACCCTATATGGGGAAAGTGCTTACTGTAATGTCGTCACTGTACGGGAAAATCGCAGGGGTGTGCATTATCCTTGCAGGCGCGCTCTTAAGCATCATGGGAACGCGGCAGGATGACAGAGAAGAATAAGAAAGGCGCGGCATTTTCCCAGGATTGAAAAATATAGAAACAGAGAGGAATTGATTTTGAATGAAATATCCGAAATTTTTACAGGTACTGACACTTGCGGCGGTAGTCACAACGGCTCTGCCGATTACAGAGACAGCTGTGTATGCGTCAGAGAAAGAGACTCCGAAGGAGTATGAGGCGCGCACAGAGTATCAATTGCCGAAAGGATATCACTATGTGTTAAGCGACGGAAAATATGTGGTGTTCGGAGGCAACGGCAAGGCTCTGGTTGAGAAAGACGAGGAAAAGAAGGCTGAGACGAAAGCGGAAACAAAAAAGGCAGCGCCGCAGGAGGAAGTAAAAAAGGAAGAGCCGAAGGCAGAAAAGGAGGAGGCGCAGGAGCCGGAAACGGAAAAGACGGAGGCGCAGGAGCCGAAATCGGCAGAGAATAAGGAGCTGGAAAAGAGCGCCGGAAGCTCGGGAGAAGATGGAAAGCAGGAAGAAACGGGAGACGAAGGAAACGGCGGAACCGAAAGCGGAACGGACGGGAATGCCGGCGGAGGAGAGACCGGGGAAGGAACCGGCAGCGGGAATGTGGGCGGCGAAAGCGGCGGAACCGGGAGCGAAGGCAGTGGAGAGAGCGGAGAAGGAACCGGGAGCGAAGGCAGTGGAGAGAGCGGAGAAGGAACCGGGAACGAAGGCAGCGGAGAGAGCGGAGAAGGAACCGGAAGCGGGAATGTGGGCGGTGAAAGCGAAGGAACCGGGAACGAAGACGGCGAAAGTGGCAGCGGAAATGAAGGAGGAGAAAGCGGAGAAGGAATCGGAACCGGGAATGTGGGCAGCGAAAACGGCGGAACCGAAAGCGGAACGGACGGGAATGCCAGCGGAGGAGAGACCGGAGAAGGAACCGATACAGGGATAACAGGCCCCGATGGAGCTGAGAGTAAGGATGATATGTTTGCCTTGAAACAGCCGGAGCCTGATAACGCCGGAAAGAAATATACATTGCAGAAACCGGAAACTCAGGAAACAAAGATTACGCCGAACCCTTACTTCCGGGCGTCAAAGCCATTTACAGCGATTGGCGACAGGATTTGTTACAATGTAGAAGTGCCGATTGAAGGAATTCCTTCATTTATTACTCAAGAAATGGTGGTTGGGGCATTAAAAGCACAGGATGAGACAGGTTTTCCTGCATCTGTGACAATTGCACAGATTATCAAGGAGTCCGGATACGGAAAATACGGACCGGGAGGCAAGAACGGGCAGGGTCTGTCCTACCTTGCTTATCAGTATTGCAACCTTTTCGGAATCAAGGGTACCGGAACTGCTGGAAGCGCCGTGATGAAGACAAATGAGATGACATCCGGCGGCTCAATCTACTCAATCCAGGCGGGATTCCGTGTATATAATACATATACAGAGTGCATCGAGGATCGCAGCAAGCTCCTTAAAAATGTCTATTCAGACCTTATCAGGGGCGTAACGGACGCAAATACATTTGCCATGAAGATAGGCGGGAGATGGGCGACAGGAATCAACTACGGACAGGGTCTTATCAAAACGATGGAAACTTACGATCTTTACCGGCTTGATGAGATGACGCTGATGGATTTTAACAAGATGATCGGAACATTTGCAGATCCATGCCCGGGTTCGCATGTTACCAGTACCTTCGGCCACCGGGATTTTGATAATAAGTTCCACAAGGGCCTTGACTTGGGAACAGGTTCCCAGAATATCCCCACCTATGCGGCGGAGGCAGGAACCGTTACATTTGCAGGGAGGGCAGGAGCCGCGGGGAATCTCATTGTCATTGAGCATGAAGACGGACTTGTCACCAAGTATATGCATCATTCCAGAATGTATGTGAAGATTGGGCAGAAGGTTGAGAAGGGTCAGCAGATCGGGCTTTCCGGCACGACCGGATATTCCACCGGGAACCACCTTCATTTCCAGGTGGAAAAAAACGGAGTCGCCATGAATCCGGCAATTTACCTGATGGATGGCGGGCTGCAGGCAAGAGCTTGCGATTAGTAATGATATATTTGCTCTCAAAACTCATACTAACCGTTGACAGTTCCGCTGGCGAATATCTTGCTTGATTTTTTTTGATTAAAAAGTTATAATTATTCCGTGTAGGGCTAATATACACTTCAAAAGTACCGCAGAGTGTTTTTCTGCGGTAAAACATATTTCACGTATTATTAAAAAAGAAAAACGAGACGGAATGAAGGGAAAGAAACGTATGAAGTACGTAAATATTCTGTTATGTGTTGAAGGACTTGTACTTGACGGAGAATCAATCAGGCTGATAGACGCGCGGCTGGATGAATATGTAATTCCTTACGAAGAGATAGTCTTAGCATACATAACGTCACGTGAAGGGGAAAGTGTCAGCATCCCTGAATTTGGAGATATTACAGAGGATATGGAAGGTACTTTGGTGATTTATAACCGTCACCAGAATTGTTATACAATTGAGATGGGTGCAGTAAAGGATACTGCGGGGAGAGTATTTTGCCGGCTCGCAGAAATGGTGCCTCATGCGCTTTTGGGTTCGCAGCCGTGGCTGAATGTATATGACCGGAAACAGTTTGGCGAAGTGCTGGAAATGGTTGACATTATGAAAAAATGCATTGACCATCCATGGCCAAAAAGAAGAACATAACAAAGTATTGATAAATTTATATGGACATAAAGGACAGGGCCTATTTCAGCTGGAATTTCTGGCGGAAAAAGAGGGTGCGTCTGCGGGGAAGGCAGGTTGGATATGAGGATGAGTTCTGCCTTTGATAAGGGGGCGGCTATGGTTACTAGGGATTTTTACATGAGAGATGTTAATGCGGTGGCTCCTGAACTGCTGGGAAAGCTATTGGTTCATGAGACGCCGGAGGGAATTGTTTCGGGCCTGATTGTTGAGGTCGAGTCTTATGCCGGCCCGCATGATAAAGGGGCGCATTCCTATGGGAACCGGCAGACGGAGAGAACGAAGATTCAATATGGAGCAGGAGGCTTTGCATATATTTTTACGATTTATGGGATGTATGACTGTTTCAATGTTGTGGTGAACATGCCTACGAAGCCGGAGGCGATACTGGTGCGTGCGCTGGAGCCTGTAGACGGGATAGAATTAATGAAACGGCGGAGAAAAACGGAAAATCTCATTTCGCTCTGCAACGGGCCAGGGAAACTGTGCGGAGCGCTGGGAATCACGAAGGAACAGTACGGATATGATCTTTGCGGTTCATCGCTTTTTATTAAACCGTATGAGGATGTGCCGGAGGAGCAGATCATGGTATCTCCGAGAATCAATATTGATTATGCGGAGGAGTGCAAAGATTATTTGTGGAGGTATTTTATAAAAGAGAATCCGCATGTTTCGAAGGTGGCAAAGAAATACAGAGAAAAATATATGTCATATGAAATGTTAAAACTGAAGGATCAAAATTAAAGATAACGGATAAAAGATAAAAACTGCCGCCCGGCTGCAATGAACCGGCGCGGCAGTTTTTCTAATGGATTATTCAATCGTGATGAGTTTTGGCTGCTCAATTGCTTTCGGAGTTTCTTTTGGCACTTGAAGGGAGAGGACTCCGTCTTTGAACGTGGCCTTAATGTCATCCTGGGTTACATTGTCGCCCACATAGAAACTCCTGTTGCAGCTTCCGGTGTAACGCTCTTTGCGGATGCAGTTGCCTTTTGCGTCTTTTTCTTCTTTCGTCTCGTTCCTGGATGCGGTGATGGTCAGATATCCGTCTTTTAAGTCTGCTTTTATGTCTTCCTTCGCATATCCGGGCAGTTCCATCTCAATCATATAGTTTCCGTCTTTGTCGTGAATATCCGTCTTCATGATCTGTGTGGAAGAGTTTTCAAAAGGACGTTTGAAGAACGGGTCGTTGAACATCTCGTCAAATAAATTATAATTTCTGTTTGCAAGTAACATAAAACATTCCTCCTTAAAATATATGGCTTACTGCATTTAGTATTGCCAGTAAGCGGCATAAAAATTATTTGTTTTAATTGCTATAGTTATTATATAACACATATTGTTAGCAATGTCAACAGTTGAGTGCTAATTTTTTCTGATAATTTTTGCAAACCGCCTGAAATCAATGGTTTGCACACACTTTGTTTTCCTGTAATTGTCCTTTTCATAGGTTTTGACACCAGTTTGACACCAATTTTTATATTTTTGTGTCAGAAATTTACCGCCATACTATCCAGCCTTGCAATTTCCTGTTCGATTCTTTCTCTGTCTCCCAAGTGGTTATACACATCCATTGTCACATCAATATGAGCGTGCCCCATGATATACTGCAAAACTTTAATATCCATACGGCACTCTGCCATTCTGGTACAGGCTGTATGACGCATAACGTGAGCGGATACTTTTGGAAGTAGTTCTGCTTTTCTATGTTCTTTCTTTGCTTTCTGTACTTCTTCTTTATTGTAAGCGTCCACAATATTGTACAATACACTGTTTACCCCATATGGCATAAGCGGCCTGCCGGATTTAGCGGTAAAAACAAACCCCGAATAGCCGTCTACTTCAATTGACTTATCCTTTGCCAGCATAAAGTTAATCTTTCTCTGTTCTTCAAACGCTTTCTGTACTTCCTGCGTCATAGGTATAACTCGGATACCAGAATCAGTCTTGGGAGTAGAAATGTGGAAACGGCAGCCATCACCCAGATTTTTATAAATGAGCTGATGGTCTACATTCAGTCTCCTTGCCTTTGTGTCTACATCTTTCCATGTAAGCCCGATTAATTCACCACACCTCAATCCTGTACCTATCATAATCATAAGCATTGGATAATGGACATTATAGACATTACTTTGCTTTACAAAATCAATGAGCTTTTCCTGTTGTGAAATTGACAACGCTTCCCGTTCTTTTGCCGGTCTGCCATAATCACTGATAGAACCCTTTGCTGGATTCTTACGGATAATATCATCATCAACTGCCATTTCGAGAGCCGGATAAATCATAGTATTAATATTTTTAATCGTCGAATGAGCATAGCCGACTTTTGATAGTTTGGAATAAAAGCCTTTAATATGTGATGGTAAAATCTGTACAACTTTGATATTCCCTATTTCATCTCTCACTTGATTTTTCCAAATCCTAGTGTAGTTTACTCTGGTGGAATCAGCCAGTTTACGAGTAGCCAGATACCTTTCAAACAAGGTGTTCAACGTCATCTTCTTAATTGCATTGTCAGTCAGAATGTTATCATCTATATCTTTTGCAATCTGCTTTTCCTTTTCTCTAAGCTCTGGTAAATCCTGTGCATAAATTGTCTGTCGCTTTCCTGTCCTTATATCAGTATAACGGTAACTGTACCTGCCATCATTACGCCAGCTTTCGCCCTCTCTTAATTTTCTCCCTTTATGGTCTTTTCTGCTATTTGCCATGAGAATCAATCCTTTCTTTTGCCCCCTTTAATGTTCCCATGACGTGGTTTTATCTACAAATATTATACCACTAATCACAGAAAATATAAACATATATTCGATATTATTCTTCGAGACATGACAAATATTTTTTTATCTTTTCCACAGAATAGAGAACCCGGCGACCTATGATAATCTTTGCTTTTGCCTGCTCTCCGATTTTTCTTGCAGTAGCATTACCACAGGACAGCATAGCGGATAAATGTTCTATATCTACAGTAAGCGGCTGGTTTGTTATTCTGTATTTTGTTTTATTCATTATAAAAAATACCTCTCTTTATATCGTTCATTTTAATTGTTAGAATAGATATACCCTTGTTCTTATGCACCTCCTTTTAATATTCCATAACTAGCAGATAAATGGCTCTGGCAAGCTCCACAGGACTTTCACCTTTCCCATTCTGATGGGCGAACCGTGTCATACGGGTGTATCATTATCCAGATATGCAGGTCATGGCAACAACCTTTCCAACAGTTGCTTGTAAAGCATTACATGAATCGCTCTCTTTATTTTTTACAGGTCATAGCGTGTAATCTCCACCGGCTCTCCGCATATCAAACGTATCTATCCGCTCTATTCAGTTGTCAACAGGTAAACCAAATTACACTATCTCAACTTCAAATTTCAGAATCATTTCCATCATGGTAGCTCTGATTCTTCCTTTCAGTTCCGTATCCACGGCTATGTAGATATTGCCGTATTCGTCGTACAACGGGCGCAAGCTGGCTTTTGAGATATAAGCGTCATAGTGCTTTAGTATTTTTTCGATTGCCTGTGCGTCGCCGTCGGCGGCAGCGGAAATAACAGTGAATGACGGACATTTTTCTGCGGATTTCATAGCTCGTCCTCCTGTAGTATCTTCTTGATTTCTTCCAGTGATTTCCTGCGGTTTCGGAAAGAAGTCGTCCGGTCAATCTGTAGCAGGTCGGCAATTTCAGCGTCAGACATTTCCAGAAAATAAAACATCAGCAGAATATCCAGCTTTTTCTCCGGCAATTGCTTTAATGCTTCTGCCAACTGCTCATTGTTCACCTTGACTTTCATTCCTAAAACTTCAAAGCAGGAATAATCGGAATCGTATTCGTCCGTCGTGCCGATACCGCTTAACGCCTGCTCCGGCAATTCAGAAAATGGCGTTACGTGCGCTGCGTGTCGGCTTAACTCCCTCTGATAGTCCTTGACGGTCGTATCAACGACACGCTTTGCCAGACAATCAAATTGAAGTCGGATAGCATTTTGGAAAGAAGATGGTTTCATAATCTCACCCCCTTTCTGGCTAAACTGAAAGGGGATAAGAGATTTCTTTCCCATTTCGCACTAACACTCGCTGCGTAGACGTGATTTGTTGCAAATCTGGGAAAAAATTCAAAAAATATTGTCAAGCAGCAAAAAAGCACAGGAACAATAGGAAAATATTGTCCATGTACTTTCTTGATAGTTCCTGTTATATCATCTGAAAAACCATATGCAAGGGTCTGTTTTGCCGCTGTAATGGTTAAGATTTTTTTGACAGTAATTTTTCTGCCAGAAGAAACGGATAGTGAATCTCTTTCAAAGCGGCTGCCTCCTATAGCCGCTGAAACAAAATAACCTTATGTCTGCACCGTGAGGAAAAAGAAAAACGGCGGCTTTTCAACCGTCGTTCGAGAGAATATATCATAATCCGTATCTCAAAAAGAGCTGTAAACAACGGTTTTTTATTAACCGCATTTGCAGCGTATTCGTATCTTTTTACACATAATAGGAACTACAAGACTATATAACACGCTTTTCCATACCTGTTCATTCTTCCATAGGAACTGTAGAATGTAGTGAGGTGATTTACTATGCGTAAAAAAGAGGATAGGTACGATTTCAGAGCCCTCGCGGCAATCGCCAAATGTGCATGCAAGCATGCCCGCTTGGCTCGTTACCCGCGGAAATAAACAGGGTTTAACCCGTGAACAAGTGGGCGCAATGATTGAGATTGACCCACGCTACTTAACCAACATTGAGAATAAGGGCAAGCACCCAAGCCTACAGGTATTCTATGACCTTGTGCATTTGCTCAATGTGTCAACTGATGAATTTTTCCTTTCTGCGCCTGATCCGGCAAAAAGCACCAGACGACGGCAGTTGGAAATGCAGCTCGAAAAATTGTCCGATAAGGATTTAGTGATTGTAGAGAGCGTCGCTGATGGAATCATCAAGTCAAAGGAAGTAGATGAAAATTAGTTTCTCCATTTTTATTTGCTTATTGATAATACGAAATACGATGATAAGTAATAAAAATAAGCTGATAATCTATGAGGTATAAAATCCTCTAAATTATCGGCTCTGCATCTTAGTGTCTGGCTCTTTGATTATTTTTATTTTCAACTTATAACATTGATAAGATTTTCCTGTTTGCATTTTGGACAATACAATGGAAAATTTATCAATTCAGTATCCTTTCTGATTTTTGTTCTTGTTTTATTCTTGCATATAGGACAGTATATCCATTTTACAGTTTCCATTCGTTTCCTTTCTGATATGCTATTTTAGTGTAAATTCACATGCCAAATAATAAGTATCATAATCCCAATCTTTAGGTGATTCAAAATAAAAAACACTTACAATTATCCTATAACGTCCTGATGGGAGTTCTCCGTATACTGAAGAAATATCATATGATAAACTTAACCTTTCATTAGGCTTTATAACCACATCATCTTCATTATCTTTTGATGGTTCATAAAGTTGTGTCAATTGATACCATGTATCTGATTGTTCTGCTTCGATTTCAAAGTAACCTTTAGTATAATAATACTCTTTGTCAGAGTTATTTTCTAAAAAAAATATTGCGTTTCCCAAGTCAGAGTTATCTTTTTTACTTGATGTGAGCTTGACATCTGATAGGATATTGATTTTTTCCTCAGTTCCATAAGACGAAACTTCATAAAATTCTTTAAAATCTTGCGATGATATAATTTCCTTATCTGATGTTGAATCACACCCGGACAAAATGCTTACAGCAAATATTAAAATAATACAAATACTTTTTCTCATTTTCAAAAACCTCCTTGTATAAGTGCTTATTGCAATTATATAGGGGAAATGTCTATTTTTCATCAACTTATACAATTTTTATACAAGCTGTAACACAGGCTCCTCCATTTTGATTATTTGAAATCATTATTGTACCTCCGTGTCTTTCACATAATATCTTACAAATGTTTAATCCCAGTCCTAAATGTTCAATCGAAGTATCTTGCGATGATTTGTAAAATGGTAGTGTAGCACGTTCTATATCTGTACTCCTGAAACCGCAACCATCATCAGAGACCGTAATCAACAGATATTCATTTTTTTTGCTTATATCAATATCTATCATAGAATTAGCATATCTAATGCTATTAGATATCAAATTTTCATAAATTCTATTAACAATTTCAAGATTGATAAACAGAATTTGTTTTCTACTGCAATTTGTTTTAATAGTATATTTTATATCAGAACAAAGCGGCTTCGTTGTATTTGATAAAGTGTCTAATAATAAGTCAAAATTTATGTTTTCTTTTTCTATTTCAATATCTTCTAAACGGTATAGGTTTGTCATAGAATTAACATAATTTTCAAGCCGCTTTACATTGTTGTATATTATTGATAATTCGTCAAGTACCTCTTGTTGCGAAACTAAGCCTTTGGGAATAAATGAAAGTAACATTGTAGTATGACCTTTAAGTAATGTCAAAGGTGTTCGTAAATCATGCGAAAAAGCAGCATTTAATCGCCTCTGTTCAGTAAATTGACGTATCATTTTTTTATTATTTTGATATAAACAATTTTTCATTTTTTCAAATGCGAGACACAATTTACCCATCTCGTCTTTATACGGGTAAGGCAAAGTAAAATCCAGTTCGTTGTTTTCAATTTTTTTGTATGCATTCGTTAGTAATTTTATCGGTCTTGCCAATTTCCGGCGTATAAAAATAGTCACACAAAGCATCATACTAATTGAAAGAACAATAGGAATGATGACAATATTAATCACACCTAAAGCAGAATCTATAATTCTATCATGTTTTGTAAAATTTGGTGAAACTTCAATGTAAGAGACATGATTAGGATAAATATATTCTTGTACCGGACGTTCCTTTTTATAGTCTACAACAAAATTACATACTTTCTTTCTATTTGCATTATATATCGTATATTCTGTTTGGTCTTGGTTATATTCTGCTGTAAATGAACCATTTTCAGGTATATTATATCTTGCTGTCATGTCCTCATATTTATAGTTAAGGTTCATTCTAAAATCATCTACAAAAGTAATTGATATAATGCTTATAGTAATGCCAGCAATCAGAAAAATAAGAGCATAAAAAATAAATGAAAATTTAATATTCATATTGTCAATATAATACATTACATTTTTTTGTTTTACTTTTTCCATTTATATCCGCACCCCCAAACAGTTTCTATATAAGGATTGTTACACATAGAAAGGAATTTTGTTCTTATCCGGCGTATGTGTTCTGTAATAACAGAATTGTCTCCAGTACCATCTAACCCCCATACTTTTTCATAAATTGTTTCACGGTCAAAAATAATTCCTTTGTTTTGTGAAAGAAATTCGATAATATCAAACTCTTTCTTTGTAAAATTTATTTCAGATTTTTTGTAAAAAACTGTTCGTGCAGAATAATCAATTACTATGTTATTATCGAATTGGACTATTGCAAATGAATTATGTCTTTTTTCCCTCCGCAAATGAGCAGCAACTCTAGCTTCTAATTCATCAATAGAGAAAGGCTTTACAACATAGTCGTCGCCGCCGATTGCAAATCCTTTGATTTTGTCACAGTCCTCAATCCGAGCTGTTAAAAAAATAATAGGACAGGACACATAATTCCTGATTTTTTCACAAATCGCAAATCCATTCGTATCCGGCATATTTATATCTAATAAAATAATATCTGGGTGCTTTGTGATTGCATTCAGTGCTTCTTTTCCATTAATTGCTGTGTATACTACATAACCAATTTTATAAAAATATCGACTCAACATTGATACAATATCTTTTTCATCGTCTACAATTAAAATGCTCTGTGCCATATCTCATTCCTCCTTAAAAGCATATTTTATCATTGAAAAAGCAATTTTTTATCAACTATGCTCATATACTATCATAGCCATGAGCAAAACTTCACACATTCAGTATTTATGCGGATTTGCGAGGCATGGCAACCTCTTTTATCACTCCCAGAACCTTTGGTTCTGTATTTATAGTAACAACCAGCTCCAAATGGTATAATTAAGTTGCCAAAACAAATTCACCGAAAGGAGCTGATTGCTATCTACCGTCAACAAATCATTCAAGACATCCGTCTTTTTACCTCTCAACCTGTTGCTAAATTTTATGATTCCCTTTTCCTGAATCTTGATCTGTCTTTCGTTCGGGAATACCCAAAAACGGGACGTAAAGGCTTTTCCAGCCACGCCATGATTTGTGCCTTCATTGTCATGAAATGTGAAGGCTTCC
>CAJTQA010000028.1 GCA_910578455.1 uncultured Dorea sp. | reverse complement strand
TTATAAATCATGCGTTGCAGCAGTTTTATTTTTTTTAAAGTGTCAAAGACGGGATTTCACTAAAAAAATCAATATTGTTTCAAGAAAATTTTAGGCAAACAGTTTCCGGCTCTGTGTTATTATTCTGAGACAATCTGAATCTCTATATTGCTATATGCCGCCTCCAGGGCTGATTGTGCCTGCAAAAGAGTCTCTCCTTTGGTGATGACGTGTCCGATGCGGTCAGGCCCGACATGGAATTTTCTCACCCGGTCTCCCGGCTTATAATCAAACTGGACTTCAAAGATATCCGGATTTTCCGGATTCTTGTCGGTCTGGCTTTTAATAACGCCGCTTTTGTCTTTGCTCATCAAGAGCCTGCTTGCATTGGGCACGGCGGCTTTGCCGCATTCAAATGCCACGTCTTCCCCTAGGGCGCATCGCAGGATCTTTTCATAGTAGTCAAAGCCGTAATAGATAGATACAAGCTCTGCCAGGCAGGTCGCTCCGGAGCGCCCCCCGATTTCCAGGACGTAGGTCTTTCCGTCTTTTAAGATGAAGTCCGCATTGATGGCGCAGTTGTCAAGCCCCATGGCGTTGATGGCAGCGGTGAGCTGCTCCCTTGCGTCTTCGATGATGCCGGGCTCCAGCTCATAGGGTGCATAGTGCCCTACCGGAACTCCCGTATCTCCTTTAAATACCTCGTCGCCGTGTGGGAGGATAAAGGTGACTTCTCCGCGGTAGACGAATGCCTGAGCGCCGAATTCCTCCCCTTCTATAAATTCCTCCACGATGTAGGAATCGGATTTTGTGTTTTCCTTTACATTCTGGATGGCGGCGTCAAATTCCTCCTCTGAATCAACCCGTATAATCCCGCGGCTGCCGGAAGTGTCTACAGCTTTGAAGATAAGCGGGAAGGAGAGGGATGACAGGTGGCGGGAAACGTCTGTTTCGTCCAGAGGAATCTTACGGAACCGGGCTGTCCTGACGCCGTGCTCCTCGTAGCTTGCTTTCATTAAGATTTTGTTTGCCGCGATTTTGGCGGCGTCGAAAGTAAGGCCGCAAAGCCCGAGCTCATCGCATACCTTGCCTATAGTGATGACCGCCACGTCCGTGCCTGCGGTAACGATGCCGTCAATCTGCTCCTTTTTTGCAATTTCCAGAATAGTCTCGTAATCGGTGGTGTCTTCGTAATACACTTTATCGGCCAGCTCAAATCCCGGATAGTTTCCGGGGATGCTGACAACGACAGAGGTAATGCCGAGACGTTTTGCAGTTTTAATCAGCGGTACCTGGTAGATGCCGGCGCCGAGGATCATGATTTTTTTCATAATGCAACCTCCTTTTGCAGTGACAGGTCACCGAATGTCCGGTTCGGGCGCTGTCTTATCATTTTGTGTATCTGAATGAACGTTTTCTTTCTTGTCCATATGGATTTCCTGTGCATATACTTTTCGGACTACAAACTGGGGATACCGGCTCATGCCAAGGAACATCCGGCCCAGATATTCACCGATCAGCCCTAGGAATAAAAGGTTCACTCCGGCGAAAAAGCAGATGGCCGCCATCATGGAAGGCCAGCCAATCGCCATGGAAGGGTGCAGAAGTTTCCGCGCGACGGTGAAGGCAGCCCCCAGAATCCCAAGGATGGAAAACAGGTAGCCGCAGTAGGTGGCGAGCCTCAAAGGAACGATGGAGTAGCCCATAATGTTTGACCACAGACCGACAAGTTTCTTGAAAGTGTAATTGGAACTGCCGACTTCCCGCTCAAAGTGCCGGACGGGAACGCAGCTTATATTCCGGGTCGTGCGTAAGAAAAGACCCTGAAGGTGGGTGTACTGGCTTTTATACTGAATCACGTAATCCCGGACAAACTTTCGGATAATCCAGAAACTGGATGTCTTCATATCCTTTGGTTTCCCGATCAGGATCCGGACGGAAAGGTAGTTGACATAGCTTCCGAAATTGCGGAACAGACTGTGCTTTTTCTGCGGGTAATAGCCGTATACAATGTCATGGCCTTTGTCAAACTCGTCAAAAAGAACCGGGAGCTGGGAAGGATGGGTCTGCATGTCGTCATCCATGGCGATGAGGGCATCGCCGGAGGCATGGTTAAGGCCTGCCATGACGGCATTGTGCTGCCCGGAATTTTTTGCCAGCTCAACAATTTTTACAGCAGGGTATTCATCGGCAAGAGATTCAAGCTCTGCGACAGTCTCCCCCCCGTCGGGCGAAAAGTCGTCTACAAGGACGAACTCATAAGGAGTGCGCCCGAGGCGTTCCATCTCTTCCATTGTAAGTGTAACGACCTTGCGTATCGTCTTTGAAGACTTGTAGCAAGGGATAATGATTGAATATAGCATCGTTTTTAACTCCTGTATCACTATCGGTAAAATTCGCTGATCCTGCTGCACACGGCAGCCACATCATCGGCTTTCAGCCCGTAATACATAGGCAGGCGCATAAGCCGCTCGCTCTCTTTCGTGGTGTAGGCATCATCTCCGTGGAATCTTCCGAACTGCCTGCCTGCCGGGGCAGAGTGCAGCGGAACGTAATGGAAGACGGCGGTAATGCCGTGCTCTTTTAAGTACCCGATAAGCCGGGTCCTCTCCTGCAGGCCGGCTGCCTTTATGTAAAACATGTGTGCGTTGTGCCTGCAATTTTCCGGAATCGAGGGGAGCGTGATCTTCCCATCCTCCGCAAGGGGGGAGAGAAGTTCCCGGTAAAGGTTCCAGGACGCCATCCGGTCGTCAAAGATTTCCTGCGCCTTTTCAAGCTGGGCGTAAAGATATGCGGCGTTGAGCTCGCTGGGAAGGTAAGAAGAGCCTGCGTCCACCCAGGTGTACTTGTCCACCATGCCGCGGAAAAACAGGGTTCTGTTGGTTCCTTTCTCACGGATGATCTCGGCGCGCTCAGCCATGTCCTCGTCGCGGATCAAAAGACACCCGCCCTCGCCCATGCTGTAATTTTTTGTCTCGTGGAAACTGAAACAGCCGAAATCGCCGATTGAGCCTAAAGGCTGTCCTTTATATTCAGACATCACACCTTGGGCGGCATCCTCCACGACTTTCAGACCGTAGCGCTCAGCAAGCTCTAAAATCTTGTCCATCTCGCAGGCCACCCCTGCATAGTGAACGGGAACGATTGCCCTCGTCCGGTCCGTAATGGCATCCTCGATGAGGTTTTCGTCAATATTCATCGTGTCGGGGCGGATGTCCACGAACACGACGGCAGCGCCCCGGAGAACGAAAGCGTTTGCCGTGGACACGAAAGTGTAGGACGGCATGATGACTTCGTCGCCGGGCTGTATATCGCACAGAAGGGCAGCCATCTCGATGGCGTGGGTGCAGGAGGTGGTAAGAAGCGCTTTGGAAGTCTTCGTGCTGGCCTCCACCCATTCATTGCATTTTTTTGTAAATGCGCCGTCGCCGCAGATTTTCCTGTCTGCGATGGCGCGGGCAATATATTCTGTTTCCTTTCCCACACAGGGCGGAATATTAAACTTAATCATCAGATGTCTCCTTTATTCATGAATAGTGCTCTGTCTAACCATTGTAATACGGCGGCGGCGGATAATCAAGGCTATGATAAAAATAACAATGCCCGCGGCGGATATGCACAGGGACGCCTTGATTCCCGGACGTTCAAATTCAAGCCGGATCTGGTGCTCGCCCGCATCCAGGAAAAGACCGGAATACATAAGGTTTGCTTTTTGGATGTCCGTCTTTTTGCCGTCAACATAAGCAGTCCAGCCTTTCTGGTAAGGAATGCTTAAAACAAGGAATTTCTCTTTGTCCGCGGAGACTTTTCCGGTGATGGTGTTGGAAGAGATCTTCACGTCTTCAAGAGCATTTTCGGACAGGGCTTTGATGTAGGACTCATAGCTTTCCATCGGCTGGCAGCATACTTTTAAGGACTTGACAGTGAAAGTTCCGGTTTCATTAAAAGTAATGGTCATCTCAGATGCCGCGTCCCGGCGGTATCCCATATTGAACAGGTAAGTGTCCTGCCCGGTGCTGTATGTGTGGTTGGCGGAGCGGAAATCTACTTTCCTGCTGTAATCGCCGCAGGATAGGGCAAGCTTTACGAGATGTTCGTCATTATTTTTTGCGGAATTTAAGAAACCGTCAAATACAAGGTATGTCTCGGAGTCTTCAAGCCCTTCGAAAGAAAGCGTGAGGGTTGCCCCCGGTTTTAAAATCTCAGCCTTGTTTCCTTCAATCTTAAGGCCCTGCGCCTGATAGTCTGTAATCTTTGCCTCCCTGGATGTGGAAGAAAGGGCGGCGGCATCTTTGAGGGATGTTTTGCCCGGTTCAGCTACTGCGGCGGCCTGGAGCATGATTTCCTGGCGCTCTAATGCAGTATGCTTTTCCAAATCTTCCTCGCTTAAGACGGAATCATAGGTGTATCCTAAGGGAAGGGCATAGCTGTTTTCATAAATATGATAGTCTGCCTTGCCTTCTTTCTTTGTGCCAATCTCCTTGTAGCCGTAGGGCAGCCTTGGGATTTCCTTATCTTTTAAGGAGTAATATTTCACGCATGCTAAGGAATTCATAAAAGTGCGGTTGTCAAATCCCCCGAGCTGCACCAGATTCCAGGCAGTGTTGCCCATGGATACGTTGTAGTTGATGACAGGGCTGCTGATGGTGCTGGAGAATGTGGCAATGCTGTTGTAGTTCATGATCAGGGAGGAGCAGAGGTTCTTCCTCGGGATTTCCGCGGTAGAGACGCGGTAAAAGCTGTTGTCCGGGAAATCAGAGAGAGCTTTCATTGGCGTGTCCGTAATCTCGGACAGGACGTGCCCCTGTTTTACGAAGGAACCTTCGGATGTATTTTTCCCTCCCAGGTACTGGTAGTAGGCGTTGATTATGAGCGCGCCGCAGCAGAGCGCCATGAGCATCGCTTTGGCGGAGCGCTGGCTTATAATGCTTACATTTTTATTCATGCACAGTACGACCGCAAAGTTACAGAGCAAAAGAGACAGCGACGCAAGGGTGTAATCCATGCGGTAGTCGCGGTTCATCAGTATGATCAGCACGTAGGGAACAACGGACAGAAACATAATCTTAAGCTCCCTGCGGGTAAGGGCGCGCAGCTCCGGGAACATCCGCACGGTGATGTAGGAGACCAAAAGCGCCAGGATATAGCACCAGCGGTTGGTAATATTGCTGAACCCTCCCAGTACAAATGCCGCAAACGGGAAGATGCAGAATGTGATGCAGGTGAGGAATAAAAATTTCAGCAGCTTATTGCCTTTTTTCATAAGGAGAGCCACCACCGCAAGGTAGGACAGAGGGATAAACCCAAGTTTCAGCCATGCCCCCGGGGTTGCGGCGGAAGTGATAAAATAGGTATAGAGCCGTACAAGCCAGGAATCCCTGTAATAAAAAAGAGACAGGGTGGAAAGCTCGGAATTGCCCGGGCGGCCGGAACTCATAAAGGAGGCGAAGGAAGTAAAGAGGGAGATATTCCCGATTACCACGCCCAACAGGTAGGAGCCTGCAAAAGTAAGAGTCGCGGTAAAGAAATATTTCCAGGTCTTTTTCCCGCTGTCCTTTGTGAAGAGGAAACGGCCGACATAATAGATGCCCATGGCGATGGTGCTCATATAAATAAAGTAATAGTTGGCGGGAAGGGCGACTGCCACAACGATCGTACACAGATACCATCTTCCTTTCCGGAATACTTCTTCCGTGGCAATCATCAGAAGGGGCAGGAAGATCATCGGGGCGATAAAGTGGGCATGGAGCACGCCTGCGTAGATGGCGAACCCGCAGAAAGTGTACATCATGCTGCCGATCAGGCTCTCAAAGTAGCCTCTTTTGTGGTACAGGAAAAATACAGAGGCAGACAGCCCCGCCAGGAAAAAGCGGAAAAGCGTGATAATGTTATAGGCAGACTCCACGTCGGAGGGGTTAAAAAGAGCAAACAGCCAGTACACCGGCTCATAACTTAAGGTGACGGCATTTCCCAGGCCGTTTCGGAAACTGTATGAGGGGAAACTTATATCTCCTTTCAACAGCCCGGAGAGACATTCCCGCACATGGCCGATAAAGTAGTGGATTCTGGGAATGTACTGGGAGATTGCGTCATGGGTCCATGCAATGCTGTTGTCGTACTCCATAAACAGGAGAAATACTCCGGCTGCCGTGGCGAGGAAAAGCATGGTGTAGGCGGCAAAATACAGGGGCATCGCTTTTTTCTTGCTGTCTGCAAAATCCCGGACAAGCTGCCTGACCATTGAAAGACATGAAGTTAAAACCTTTACAGCCCATTCCGTGAGATTATGGTACAGGCGGCAGCGGCAGCAGAAAGTATAGATGACAAGAACCGGGAGGGCAGATACGCCGATCAGAGCCGCAGGCTTTAAAGGCGTGAAAAACAGCACGGCGCAGGAAAAGCTTAAAATACCTGCCGCTGCAAATTTTTTCCGGGAGAGGCGGCAGTCTTCGGATGGCTCTGCGAAGATCCCTGCCAGGAAGAATCCGAAGTAGGGAATCAGGGCTACGTCAGCATAGGTGTCGCATCCTGTAAACACGCCGATGACAGGATAGCCGAAGATGTCTGACGGAAAAAATGCCATAAGGACAGAGAAAATGCCTAAAAAGGCAAAAAGGCGTATGTTGTTCCGAATCATTTCAAGGTGTTTTGCGGCAAGGGCAGCGCACAGAAACAGGACGGCGGCGGTAAAAAACATTTCCGACGGAGTGGGGATCAATACCATCGTAACCACCCGGATGAAACTCTGGAAAGGATTGCGGTGGTTCAATACAACCTGGTTGAAAACCCCGAAAGCGGCGAATATGCAGGCATAGCAGGCAGCTTTGCTTAACAGGAAACGGATATTCCTATGAAAGGATGCCGCGTACATTCCTGCAAGAAAAACCATGCAGGGAGCGAATACAAGGCGGAGGAGGAAAAACAGCATATTGTTCCTCCCCAGCACAAGCTGGACGGCAATGCCTGAAAATATCAGGAAGAGGGTGAAAAACTCCATTCCGGTCAGGATCGTTTTTGATGTGGCATTCTGTTCTCTGTACATTATAATAAATCTCCTTAATTTCTCATATTCCATAAATAAAATTCAATATCTTATACATTTTATCAAAAAAAGGACAATATGTATAGAGTGAACTGCCGGAGATTCAAAAACAGGTATGCGGCTTTAACTGTTACATATTAATTAAGAATAGATTAAAATAGGGCCGTATGGTTTGACAAACGGAACTGCTGTGAGTATAATAAGTGCAGTGTATAGCCTTTTTAAGGAACGTGAAAAAGAATGATAGTTTAAGGAGATGTCCGAATGAAAAAAAGACGAAATATTCTTGCCTTTCTTCTGGCGGGGTGCATGCTGTTTACGGCAGTTCCGGCGGACGCCCTGGCGCAGGAGGCATCGGCGGAAGTAAGCACTCAGGAGACAGAACCGGAGAAAAACCCGGGGGAGGAACAAGGCTCCGCATCAGATGAACAGGCGCCGGAGGGAGAGGTTTCAGGAAAGCCGCAGGAGGAAGAATCAGGGGAGATGCCCGGGAAACCGGAGACAGATCAGGCAGTACAGGAAGAGAAAGAAAAAGAGCCGTCAGGCGACAGGGCAGACAGCCAGAAAAAAGAGAATGAGGAGAATACTCCGAAAGAAGAGGAAAAAGAACAGCCGGACGGGCCGGTGAAGGAAGAAGAGCTTGAGGCTGAAGAGGAAAAACCGATCGAGATCGATCCGGAAGATCCGGGAAAGTACCGTCTGACCGGACGGGGGACCGGGGATGTGGCAAGCTCAAAGCTCCAGATGCAGGCAGTTTCCCATCAGGCAAAATACAGTGACTGCATCATGCAGCACGGCGTGGATGTATCTTATCATAACGGCGATATAGACTGGGAAAAAGCTAAGGCGACGGGAAAAGTCGATTTTGCCATTATCCGTGTGGGCTACAGAGGCTACAGCAACGGAAAGCTTGTCATGGATGTAAAAGCGGATGAGAATATGAGAGAGGCGAATGCCGCAGGCATCCCGATCGGCGTGTATATCTTTTCCCAGGCAACTTCGGCGAAAGAGGCCGTGCAGGAAGCTGATTTTATCGTGAGCAAGATCAAAGGGTATAAGATAGACCTTCCGGTAGTCCTGGATTTTGAGTATGTGGCAACCGGGGTGGGAAGGCTTTACAAAGCGAAATTAAGCAAGGCAGCGGCCACAACGGTGTGCACTTCTTTCTGCGACCGGGTGAAGGCGCTTGGCTACACTCCGATGGTATATGCGAATAAGACGATGTTTTCCGATAAAACTTATGCGGCGGACTTCAGCCAGAAATATCCCATCTGGATGGCGAATTACACCAAGTCCACCAGCTACGCAGGCGAGTATGAGTATTGGCAGTATTCCGACGGAGAGAAGATAGACGGCATTAAGGGAAACAAGGTTGTGGACGGCAACTGGCGGTATCTGAATACGTTAAGGCTTACGGGGAGCACTACGAACTCCGTCAGCATGAAGTGGGACGCATGGTCCGGGGCGGCAAGCTATGATATTTACCGAAAGAACTCAAGCGGCAATTATGTGCTTTTAAAAGGCGGCGTGACGGGTACATCCTACACAGACCGCTCCCTGACCGCAGGGTCGGCTTACTCTTACAAGATTTACCCGAATGCGGCAGGCCAGGAGAGAAAGTGCATCGGTTTCAATACCGGGATTACCCAGCTTAAAGCGACAAGCCTTAAAGGAAAAGCATCTGCATTTGACAAGGTGAAGCTTACTTGGACTAAGGTTGCGGGGGCATCTTCATATTACATAGAGCGTTATAATTCTTCAAAAAAAGCATATTCTAATATTAAGACTGCCTCGTCTAAGAGCTCATCCTATACGGATGGCAGCAAAAACGCAAGTACAAAGTATAAGTACAGGATACGTCCGTATAAGGTAGTCTTTAACGGAAGAGCATACGGCGGCTATTCAAAAGCCGTCACGGTAAAGACGAAAGGCAAGGTCAAGGCGAAGACGAAAGTTAAGAAGCTTGCGCTGCGTAAAAGTGCATCCGCGTCTTCGAAAAAGCTGGGTACGGTTAAAAAGAAGGGAACGAAGATCACGGTAGTCGGCAGCAGCGGGAGCTGGTACAAGGTGTCCGTGAAGTTAAGCGGGAAGACGAGGACCGGTTATATTAAAAAGAGCAGGATAAAGCTGCTGAAAAAGTAAAGGCAGGTTAATCAATAAGAAGGAAAAGAGGTACGATTGCAATATGGCAAGACGAAGAAGGCGCAGGAGAAAGAATGGCAACTGGTTCAGCCGCCTGAGTGTCGGAAAAAAGATAGGAGTGTGCTTTGGCGGCGCATTTCTGGCGATTGCGGCATCGGGAGTTGTGTTTGCCGCATCCAAGCTCAACAAGCTGGACAGGCAGGAGGTTGCGGACGATATTGTTGTCAATAAAGAGGTTGAGGAACAGGATCTGGGAACCGGGTATCTTAACGTAGCATTGTTCGGCACAGATTCCAGGGACGGCCAGCTTGAAAAGGGCACGCGTACAGACTGTATCATCGTGGCGAGCCTGAACAAGGAGACGAAAGAAGTGAGGATGGTTTCCGTATACCGGGATACCCTTCTTGACATTGAGGACGGCCATCTCCAAAAGTGCAATGCGGCGTATGCGTTCGGAGGGCCGACGCAGGCTATAAATATGCTCAATAAGAATCTTGACCTGGATATCCAGGAATTTGTGACTGTGGACTGGGGGGCAATCGCCAATGCCATTGACCTGATCGGAGGCGTGGAGATTGACGTTCAGGAAGTTGAGATCAAATACCTGAATAAATTTGTGAAAGAGACGGCGAAGGCAGCGGGGAAGAAAGCCAAGAAAGTAAAGAAACCGGGCCTTCAGAAGTTAAACGGCGTACAGGCGACCACATATGCCCGTATCCGCTCCACGGCGGGAGGAGATTTTACCCGGACCGAGCGTCAGAGGCTTGTGATAGAAAAGATTGTGGAACAGGCGCAGAAGTCTGACCTGGGAACGATCAACAAGGTGATTGACGAGGTGTTACCGACAGTCAAGACTAGCTTTTCGGCGACGGATATTCTTTACTACGCGAAAAGCTTTGCCCAGTATAAGCTTACGGAGAACTCAGGATTCCCCTTTGACAAGACTACAGACACGATATCCGGGCTGGGAAGCATCGTCATACCGGTTACCTTGGATTCAAATGTGGCAAAGTTGCATGAATTCTTGTTTGATAAGGCGGATTACAACGTGTCCAGCACAGTGTCTAATCTGAGCAGTTCTATTGTGGCGAGGGTCGGCCAGAGAACAGCGACGGATGATTCTACTCTGAAACAGCAGACCTATACGCCTACGAAAGAAGACCGTGAGCAGGAGCGTCAGACGGTTTATGAGAAACCGAAGAAGGAGCCGGATCAGACGGATACAGGAACGTCAAACAAAAAGCCGGATAGCGACAGCAGCGGAGGCGGAAATAAGAAACCGAGCGGCGGAGGAAATACCGGCGGCAGCAGCGGAGGAGACAGTGGCAGCAGCGGAGGAAATACCGGCGGCAGCAGCGGAGGAGACAGCGGCAGCAGCGGAGGAAATACCGGCGGCAGCAGCGGAGGAGACAGCGGCAGCAGTGGAGGAGACAGCGGCAGCAGCGGGGGAGACAGCGGCAGCAGCGGAGGCGACGGCGGCAGTAGCGGAGGCGACGGCGGCAGCAGCGGAGGCGACGGCGGGGAATCTGCCACGCCATAAAATCAAATCATAAATTAAAATCTTCCGGGAAAGAAAGATGTTCCTGGAAGATTTTTTGTTAATAACTATTTTAGATTGATTTCCGGACAATCAGCAAGCCTGATATCCCAAATGGTTTCTTCGATTACCCGCAGACATTCGTCAGTGTGTCTTAGGATGTCTTTTCCCCAGAAATGAATGACAGTATATCCAAGGAAAAGCAGCTTTTTATCATTTTCACAGTCGCGGGAACGGTTGCGTTCGATTTTCTTTACCCAATAATCAGGATTGCTTCCTTTTTCAAGGCGGGGTTTTAGGATTTCCCAGTCTTTCCCATGAAAAAACTCACTGTCGCAAAAGACGGCAATCTTGTACTTTGTAAGGACAATGTCCGGCGAACCGGGGAGCGCCTTATAATTTTTGCGGTAACGGTAACCGCTGTGCCAGAGCGCTTTCCGAAGCCGCAGCTCGATAGTTGTATCTTTGCTGCGGATCTTGCTCATATTTTTGGATATAGCCGCAGCATCACGAGCCATATAGATCACCGCCCTCTTGAGATATAAAATATTTTATCAGGAAGATATAAAAGTTACAAGTGTGCAGCACCTTTTTGGTGTATATTTTTAGTTTACATTTAAGGTGATTTTTGCTAAAATGTAGTCTAAAAGTGAAAAATCAGGTCAAAAAACGAATATCATTGTTACTGTGAGAAAAAAAGACGGATGGAGGATGAGTATATGTGTGGAATCGTAGGATATATCGGAAGCCAGCAGGCGGCTCCAATTCTTTTAGACGGTTTGGAAAAGCTGGAATACAGAGGATATGATTCGGCGGGGATCGCCGTTTACGACAGCGGCGAGGTCAGCATGGCAAAGTCCAAGGGAAGGCTTAAAGTCTTGAATGAGATTACCCATGGCGGGGAGACAATGCCGGGAACTCTTGGCATCGGCCATACAAGGTGGGCTACCCATGGCTCTCCCTCCGATATCAACGCCCATCCCCACTTTAATAAAGAAAAAAGCATTGTGGTGGTACATAACGGCATCATTGAGAATTATCTGAAACTGAAAAAGAAACTCGAAAAAAAAGGCTATTCTTTTATGTCGGAGACGGATACAGAGGTTATCGCCCATCTCCTTGACCATTATTATGACGGGAATCCGCTGCGCGCCGTGACAAAGATCATGCACCGCATGGAGGGTTCTTACGCCCTGGGCATTATCTTCAGGGATCATCCGGATGAGCTTTATGCCGTCCGCAAGGACAGTCCTCTCATCGTAGGGCATACGGACGGGGGAAGCATCATAGCCTCGGACGTTCCGGCAGTCCTCAAGTATACAAGGGATGTCTATTTTATCGAAAATGAGGAAATTGTGCGCCTGAAGAAAGATTCTATGGAGTTCTTCACGGTAGATGAGGAACCGATTGAAAAAGAATGCGTCCGGATTGAATGGGATGTAAATGCGGCGGAAAAGGGCGGCTATGAGCATTTTATGCTGAAAGAGATGAACGAGCAGCCCAAGGCGATCACGGATACGTTCTCTCCGAGAATTAAAGAAGGAAAAATTGTGATAGAAGAGCTGAACATGTCGGCGGAGGAGATTCAAGACATTGATAAGATCATGATCGTGGCATGCGGTTCCGCGTATCATACGGGAGTTACGAGCAAGTATGTCTTTGAAGGACTTGCAAGAATCCCTGTGGAGGTGGATCTTGCATCCGAGTTCCGCTATCGGAAACCGATTTTAAATGAGAGGACGCTAGTTGTAGTCATCAGCCAGTCCGGGGAGACGGCAGATACGCTGGCGGCTCTGAGGGAATCGAAGAAACAGGGCGCAAGGGTGCTGGGGATCGTAAACGTGGTGGGAAGCTCTATCGCCAGAGAGGCAGATAACGTGATGTACACATGGGCGGGGCCGGAGATTGCGGTAGCCACTACGAAAGCATACTCGGCGCAGCTTATCGCGCTCTATCTGCTGGCTATGAAATTCGCATATGAGCGCGGACAGATGAAGGATGAGGTTTTGCAGGAGATGCTTGAAGATTTAAAGGCTCTTCCGTCACAGGTGGAGATGCTTCTTAATAATAAGTCGAAGATCCAGCGTTTCGCGAACCGATACCTTGCGGCAAGGGATGTATTTTTCATCGGGCGGGGCGTTGATTACGCAATCTCGCTGGAAGGCTCGCTGAAGTTAAAAGAAATCTCATATATCCATTCGGAAGCTTACGCGGCGGGAGAATTAAAGCATGGAACCATCTCCCTGATCGAGGAGGGAACTCTTGTGGCGGCAGTGCTTACGCAGAAGGAGCTGTATAAAAAGATGCTCAGCAACATGGTGGAAGTAAGTACGAGAGGCGCGTTTGTGCTGGCGGTAACGAACGAGGGCAACACGGAAGTGGAGCGCGCGGCGGACTATGTGGTCTATATTCCAGAGACAAACAGGTATTTTACAAATTCGCTGGCGATCATCCCCCTCCAGCTCTTTGGGTACTATATTGCGGTGGGAAGAGGATGTGATGTCGATAAACCGAGAAATCTGGCGAAATCAGTTACTGTCGAATAGATGGTTGAACTTTTTGCCAGAATATAGTAGTATAGGATAGTATTGTGTAAAACCCTGAAAAAACTATGCAAAAGAGAGGCCTGATATGGCGAGAAAGAGAGAACTGGCAGCGATCAGGGCTGCAAAGGCCAGAAAGAGACGGAGAAGGCGCAGGCGTCTGCGGGCAGTTATCCTGATGTTCGAGACGATCATCCTGCTGTCGCTGATGGCGGTAGCGTTCGTTATGGCAAAGTACGATAAATTCCAGAGGGTGGATATAGATAAAGACAATATAGAGGTCAATGAAGGAATAGAACTTACCGGGTATACGACGGTGGCGCTGTTTGGAGGCGACTCCAGGGAAGGGCAGCTGGAAGAGGGAACTCATGCCGATACGATTATTATCGTAGCCATTGACAACGAGACGAAAGAAATCCGGATGGCATCCATATACCGGGATACCTTGCTGCGGCAGATGGATGACACTTACAAGAAAGCAAATAATGCATATTTTGTAGGAGGCCCGGGGGAAGCGATAAGCATGCTGAATAAGAACCTTGACCTTGATATTGAGGATTATGCTACGGTAGACTTTAAGGCAATGGCGGATGTAGTGGATCTGATGGGCGGAATTGAGATAGAGGTTACGGATGCGGAGGCAGACATGCTGAATGACTATGTGGGAGAGACTGCGAAAGCCGCCAAGAAGAAAGCGAACAAGCTGGACGGAGCAGGAACTTACCTGATGGACGGGCCGCAGGCAGTGACTTATGCAAGGCTGCGTAAGCTGGAAGGCGGCGACTATAAGAGAACGGAGCGTCAGCGCACGGTAATCATGAAACTTTTTGAGAAAGTCAAGACAACAGATATTGCTACGCTCAATGAGATCATAGATACGGTGTTCCCGCAGGTATCTACAAGCTTTACGCTGAAAAAGATTATCGGCATGTCTTCAGCGCTCATGAAGTATAAGCTTGCGGAGAGCGAAGGATTCCCGTTTGAAAAGACTGACGGGGTCACTTATCCTGAGGCGGGAGATGTGGTGGTGGCTCAGGGCCTTGCGGAAAATGTCCGTGAACTGCATGAATTTTTATATCCCCACAAGGCAACGGAGCAGGTGTCGGACACGGTGCAGATGATTTCGGATGAAATCATGAACCTGACCGGCGTGGTGAGGCCGGCAGAGCTGGATGAGGACGCGGGAGAAGGCGGAGACGGCCAGGAGGACGGCCTGCAGGAAGAGGATGGCTATGAGGATGCGGATGTCATGGAAGATGACGGCTATGAGGATGATTCATACACAGAGGATGAATATACAGAAGATGAATAGACGCGCTGGAAGGGGGATAAAAGAATGAAGATAAGAAAAAAAATCAGCAGCGTAATATTGGCCTTATGCCTATTGGTGCCATGCTTTTCCATGGTCGCCATTGCGGCGGACGGGAAGATATCATTTTCCGACCCGTCAACCAAGGTGGGAGACATGGTAGAGGTAAAGTGTGCGGTAAGGTCTACAGGAGGATCACTTGGAAACGTGGAGGTACAGTTAAGTTATGACAGCGAGGCTTTGAGCTTTGATTCGGGTGACGGGGCGGAGTCTGGGGAAGACGGCTCAGTAACCCTGGCAGGAAACGGAGGCTCCTCCGAGCAGGTGTTTATGCTGAAATTCCAGGCACTTAAGGAAGGCAGCACGCAGATCACCATATCCGGCGCGACGATTGCATCTGCGTCGGGCAGCGAGCTTACGCTTGACCAAGGCAATTCTACCGTAAAGATTGCGGCGGGCGATCCTTCGAAGATAAAGAAAAAAGAAAAAGACAGCGGTTCCTCTTCATCCGCCGAGGATATACAGGTGGAGGTAGACGGAACGGCTTATATGCTGACGGATAAATTTTCTGAAGGGGATATACCGACAGGCTATGCCAAGACAACTGTATCTCTGGACGGACAGGAACGGCAGATGGTCGTGAACGAGAACAGCGGCGTGACTTTAGGCTATCTTTTAAATGGAGACAGCGGGAGCTTTTTCCTCTATAATGAGGAGAATGCGACATTTTCCACATATGCGGAACTTGCGATATCCGACAAGACTTCTATCATCCTTCTCAGTGATACGTCGGAAGTGAATCTGCCCAAAGAATACCAGCAGGCGGATCTCACCCTGGAGGATAAGACTTTTCCGGTATGGCAGAAGGCGGACGAGGACGGGTATTATATCCTTTATGCCATGAATAATTTGGGTGAAAAGGATTATTACCGCTATGATGTGGAGGAAAATACTTACCAGCGCTTTGAACCAGGCAGCGGAGACGAGGAGGAGAAAGAAACGAAAGGCCTTCTCGGGAAAGCGGAGAAGTTTATATCAAAAAATATTCAGAAGATCGTGCTTTTCGGCGGACTTGGATTGATTGTGATCATTCTCCTCATATTTATCCTCGGAGTAAAGAACGTCAACCTCAATAAAGAGCTGGATGAGATCTATGAGGAATACGGCTTGAATGACATGCCGGAACCGGATCCGAAAGCGGCGAAAGGGAAGAAAGAAAAAAAGGAAAAAAAGAAAAGTTTGCCGGGATTTGGCGGAGGCAAGAAGGGCGGCTATGACATAGACGATGATTTTGCAACGTCAAGCATGGATTTTACGGAAGACATGGGTTTCACGGAGGATATGGGCTTTACGGAAGACATGGGTTTCACGGAGGATATGGGCTTTACGGAGGACATGGGCTTTACGGAAGACATGGGCTTTGGAGAGGAGAGCTTTGCCACGGAAGAGCTGAGCTTTGAGGAAACCGGATTTGAGACGGCGGAGCTTGGATATGATGACGGAGACCTTCTGGATGATGTTGATAAAGATGAGTTTGTCGTCTACGGGGGAGAGAGCCGCACGGAAGAGCTGACGATCGATGATTTGGACGATCTGCTCAGTGAACGTCCGAAGAAAGAAAAACATCCTGATCCGGATGATACATTTAAGGTAGACTTTATTGACCTGGATTAAAATAAGATGACAGGAACTCCACGTCATATGTGCGGAACGATTGCCTGGTTTCCCGCATACGGCATGGAGTTCTTGCCAATGTTTCAAAAGTTGGGGAATGGGTATGAAAAAGAGGTTATTTTTTGCGGCAGGCGCTGCATCAGGCATGCTCCTGTCAAATTATGTGACTTTCCGGGCTGTGTTTGCCCGTCCTGAAAAGAGGTGGAAAAGGGAAAGATATGACTGTGCGGTTGTCTGCGGCTGTCCTGCGGGAGAAGGCGGCGTGCCTTCAAGAGTCATGAAAACACGGGTAGAGAAGGCTGTTGAGCTGTGGCGGGAGGGAAAGGCGGAAAAGCTTATTTTTTCCGGGGCGGCAGTAAAGAACTCCTACGTGGAGGCGGAGGTTATGAAAGCATATGCCCGGACGCTGGGGGTGCCTGATGACGTGGTGATCACAGAACCGGAGGCGGTCAGCACATATCACAATATGAAACTTGTGAAACCGCTAATGGAAAAGAATGGTCTTAAAAACTGTATTGTCGTGACAAATAGCTGGCATCTCAGGAAAGCTGCCCACTATGCGGACAAATTCGGATTTGACCATGTTATGTGCCCGGCTGAAGAGCCGGAGGGAACCGGGAAGTTTTATGCGCTATGGCATTATGCGGCGATCAATCTCCATATGTATCTGAACTTTTACAGAGGGCTGTATTAAGGGCGGGATATTTATGGAAAGGCAGATCTTAAAGAGGTAGAAATATGAAGTGGAATCAGTATCGGTTAAAGACGACAACGCAGGCGGAAGATATCATAAGCAGCATGCTTGCAGAACTTGGAGTGGAAGGAGTGCAGATTGAGGACAGGGTAGCGCTATCTGAGAGTGATAAGGAGAAGATGTTCGTGGACATCCTGCCAGATATCCCGGAGGATGACGGAACGGCTTACCTGACCTTTTACCTGGATTCGGAAGAGGACAATAAAGCTCTTTTGGAAGAGATAAAAAAAGAGCTGGAAGAGATGAAAGAATTCCTGGATCTTGGAGAGTGCGTAATTGAAGAGTCTCAGACAGAGGATATTGACTGGATCAATAACTGGAAACAGTATTTCCATCAGTTTTATATTGACGATATTCTTGTGATTCCTTCCTGGGAGAAGGCAGGAGAAGAAGACAGTGACAAGATGATCGTCCATATCGACCCGGGAACGGCTTTCGGAACGGGGATGCATGAGACGACCCAGCTGTGCATACGCGCCCTGAAAAGATATGTGGAGAAGGACGCGCTTGTACTGGACGTGGGCTGCGGCAGCGGTATTTTGGGGATGCTTGCCCTGAAATTCGGCGCGGGGCATTCTTTTGGAACAGACCTCGACCCGTGTGCGATTGCGGCAACCCATGAGAACATGGAGGCAAATGGAATCAGGACAGACCAGTATGATGTCATAATTGGAAACATCATTGACGATGCCAGGATACAGGAGGAAGCAGGATACGAAAAGTACGATATCGTGCTTGCCAATATCCTTGCGGATGTGCTCATCCCTCTTACCCCGGTGGTCATAAACCAGATGAAACCGGGAGCTGTCTATATCACCAGCGGCATCATAGACGATAAGGAACAGGATGTTGTCCGGGCAGTGGAGGACGCGGGGCTTGAGGTCTTGGAGGTAAACCACCAGGGAGAGTGGGTATCTGTCGTTTCGCAGAAACAGATGTAGAGGTTCAGGGGGTAATTAAGATGCAGCACTTTTTTGTTCCTCATGAGCAGGCGGGAAATTCCCGTATTTTCATAACGGGCGAGGATGTATATCACATGAAACATGCCCTCAGGATGAAGAGCGGTGAAGAGCTGATGGTGAGCGACGGAAATAATTTGAAATACCTGTGCAGGCTGAAAGGCTATGAGACGGGGAATGACGGCGCGGAGAGGGCGGTTCTTGAAATCGTGAGGCAGGAAGAAAACGATACGGAGCTGCCATCACGCATCTATCTGTTCCAGGGGCTTCCGAAACAGGACAAAATGGATCTTATCGTACAGAAATCAGTGGAGCTTGGAGTCTATAAGGTCATTCCAGTAGCAATGCGACGTTCTGTAGTGAAACTCAGCGGAGAAAAGGCAGACAAGAAAAGGCGGAGATGGCAGGAGATAGCAAAGGGCGCGGCGAAACAGTCTGGAAGAGGGCTTGTTCCTGAGATAGAAAAAGTTCTGTTCTGGGAGGAGGCTCTTAAGATGGCAGAGAACATTGATGTACTGCTGTTCCCTTACGAGCTGGCGGAAGGGATAAGCAATACGAGGCAGGTGATAGGCGGCCTTCGGCCGGGACAGTCCATCGGCATCTTCATCGGGCCCGAGGGCGGCTTTGAAAAGACGGAGGCGCAGGAAGTGCAGAGGGCGGGAGCGAAGGCCATCACGCTTGGAAAACGGATTCTCCGGACAGAAACAGCCGGAATCGCAACATTATCCATGTTGATGTTCCAACTGGAGGAATAGCCACATATTCTAATAATAAAGAAAAGAAAAAAGGAATAGATTTGTATGAAAGAAGTGTACCTGGATAATTCTGCGACAACATGTGCATATGAGAGCGTCGGCGACCTTGTACGCAAGGTGATGTGCCAGGATTATGGCAATCCGTCTTCTATGCACAAGAAGGGCGTGGAGGCAGAACGATATATAAAAGAAGCGAAAGAAACGCTGGCAAAGCTGTGGAAAGTGCAGGAAAAAGAGATTTTCTTCACATCCGGCGGTACAGAGAGCGATAATCTGGCTCTCATCGGAGCCGCACGGGCAAACCGCCGGGCGGGAAACCATCTCATCACGTCTGCGATCGAGCATCCTGCCATTATCAATACGATGCGCCATCTGGAGGAGGAAGGTTTCCGGGTTACGTTCCTCCCGGTGGATCGGTACGGGAGGATCAGGCTGGATGCCTTAAAGAGCGCGCTGTGCAAAGACACGATTCTGGTGTCGGTCATGTACGTGAACAATGAAGTGGGCTCTGTGCAGCCGATTCAGGAGGCGGCAGGGATCGTCAAGGCGTATAACCGGAACATCCTGTTCCATGTGGACGCGGTGCAGGGGTTCGGGAAATACCGCATTTACCCAAAACGGCTGAAGGTTGACATGTGTTCGGTGAGCGGGCATAAGATTCACGGGCCGAAGGGGATCGGCGCCCTTTACATTGACAGCGGGGTGAAGATTCAACCGATCGTGTTCGGAGGGGAGCAGCAAAGGAATATCCGCTCCGGAACAGAAAATGTGGCGGGAATAGCAGGGCTGGGTCTTGCGGCGAAGCTTATCTATGAAAATCTGGATGAGAAAGTTGCGGGAATGAGGCTCTTAAAGCAGCATTTCATCAAGGGAGTGTCGGAGATTGAGAATACGACTATACATGGGCTGTATGACGAGACTTCCGCGCCGCATATCATCAGCGTGGGCTTTGCAGGAATCCGCAGTGAGGTTCTCCTCCATGCACTAGAGGAGAGAGGAATCTATGTTTCTTCCGGCTCTGCCTGCGCGTCTAACCATCCCCAGGTGAGCGGGGTGCTGAAAGGAATCGGAGCGGGCCAGGAGTTTCTGGATGCCACGCTCAGGTTCAGCATGTCGGAATTCACGACGGGGGAAGAGATTGATTATACTCTTGAGACACTGAAAGAGCTGGTGCCTGCCCTTAGAAAATACACGAGGCGGTAGAAGAGAGCGAGGAGAAAGAAAAATGAGGTTTCATACATTTTTACTGAAATACGGTGAGATTGGGATTAAAGGAAAAAACAGATATCTGTTTGAGGATGCGCTGGTTCGGCAGGTACGCCGGGCCTTAAAAGATGTGGACGGACAGTTTGAAGTCTATAAGAAACAAGCGCGCATCTATGTGGACTGCGAGGGGGATTACGACTATGAAGAGGCCGCGGAGCATTTGAAGAGGGTATTCGGCCTGGTAGGCATCTGCCCCGTGGTGCGTCTTGCAGACGAAGGATTTGAAAAATTGAAAGAAGACGTGGTTGCTTATATGGATGAGATGTACCCGGATAAGGAAATCACGTTTAAGGTGGAGTCCAGGCGCGCAAAGAAGACTTATCCGAAAAATTCCATGGAAATCAGCCGTGACCTGGGCGAGGCTGTGCTGGAGGCATTTCCGGACATTCGGGTGGATGTGCACCGTCCGGATGTCACGGTGAATATCGAAGTGCGGGATGAGATTTATGTGTATTCCCAGATCATACCGGGAGCAGGGGGCATGCCGGTAGGGACAAACGGAAAGGCGATGCTCCTTCTCTCGGGCGGCATCGACAGTCCTGTGGCAGGCTATATGGTCTCCAAGAGGGGAGTGGGGATAGAGGCGACATATTTCCATGCGCCGCCCTACACAAGCGAGCGGGCAAAGCAGAAGGTTTTGGACCTGGCAAAACAGGTGGCGAAATATTCCGGGCCGATTAAGCTCCATGTGGTGAATTTCACGGACATACAGCTGTATATCTATGACCGGTGTCCCCACGATGAGCTGACGATCATTATGCGGCGCTATATGATGAGGATCGCGGAGCATTTTGCGGGGAAGGACGGATGCCTTGGGCTTATCACAGGGGAGAGCATTGGCCAGGTGGCAAGCCAGACGATGCAGAGCCTTGCGGCGACGAACGATGTGTGCGGCTTTCCGGTATACAGGCCGCTGATTGGGTTTGACAAGCAGGAGATTGTGGAAGTTGCGGAAAGGATAGGTACTTATGAGACATCTATCCAGCCCTTTGAGGACTGCTGCACGATCTTCGTGGCGAAACATCCTGTGACAAAACCGAATGTGGACGTGATAAGGCGTTCGGAGGAAAGGCTGTCGGAGAAGATTGATGAGCTTGTGCAGACAGCAGTTGATACGGCAGAGATCATTGATATAAAATAAAAAGGGCCAGATTCCACCCGGCGGTGGGTCTGGCTGGTAAAAGGGCGGATCCCCGGACATTCAGAAACTATACAAGGTATGTTTCCAGCACTTTGAGGATCTCTTCTGTTTCTGATTCGCTGGCATGGATGTTCAGCTCGATGGATTTGGACAGATCCAGGCTGAAGATTCCCATGATGGACTTTGCGTCGATGACATATCTTCCGGATACAAGGTCAAAGTCGCAGTCGAACTTTGTAATGTCGTTTACAAAAGATTTTACTTTATTGATAGAGTTTAAAGAAATTTGTACTGTTTTCATTCATTTTACCTCCTTGATGCCTTTTATT
This sequence comes from uncultured Dorea sp., assembly GCA_910578455.1. GTDB lineage: Bacteria > Bacillota > Clostridia > Lachnospirales > Lachnospiraceae > MD308. The sequence goes on along the minus strand of CAJTQA010000028.1, from coordinate 22,347 downwards.
ATCATTACCATATTATAGGCACGAACCATAAAAGTCAAGAAAATGTTTGAAATAATGTCAGAAAGGAACTACCTATGAAAAAAGCGGCGTTTCACAATTTAGGGTGCAAGGTAAACGCATATGAGACGGAGGCTATGCAGCAGCTTTTCGAGGAGAACGGTTTTGAGACCGTGCCGTTTTCAGAGAAGGCAGACGTGTACGTGGTAAATACCTGCACGGTGACAAATATGGCGGATCGCAAGTCCAGGCAGATGCTTCACCGGGCAAGAAAAAATAACCCGGATGCGGTAGTCATAGCTGCGGGATGCTATGTGCAGGAGAAGGAAGGGCATGTGGACAGCTGCATCGACATCATTGTGGGGAATAACAGGAAGAAAGACATCATAGAGATATTGAGAGAGTACGAGAAAGAGCACAGGGGGAGCAGAGCTTTTGGCAGCGGTGATTTTTATGACGGGAGGATTGACATCAGCCATGCGGGGGAGTATGAGGAGCTGCGCCTTGGAAAGACTGCGGAACATACCCGGGCTTACATCAAAGTACAGGACGGGTGCAACCAATTCTGCTCTTACTGCATCATTCCCTTTGCCAGGGGAAGGGTCAGGAGCAGGCGGCCGGAGAGCGTCCTCGACGAGGTGAGGACACTGGCGGGCAAGGGTTATAAGGAGATTGTGCTGACCGGGATTCATCTAAGCTCTTACGGGGCGGATTTTAAAGAAGAGGGGGAGACTCTTCTGCCGCTGATAGAAAAGGTGCATGGAGTGGACGGAATTGAGAGGATCAGGCTCGGCTCGCTGGAGCCGGGGATCATCACGGAAGAATTTGCAGTGAGGCTCTCTTCGCTGCGTAAAGTCTGCCCTCATTTTCACCTGTCGCTGCAAAGCGGGTGCAATGCCACGTTAAAGCGTATGAACCGGCGGTATACAAAAGAAGAATACTATGAGAAATGCGTCCTGCTCCGAAAGTATTTTGACAATCCGGCCCTGACGACAGACGTTATCGTGGGATTCCCGGGGGAGACGCAGGAAGAGTTTGAAGAGTCCAGGGCATTTATCGATCAGGCGGACTTTTATGAAACCCATATCTTCAAGTATTCAAGGCGGGAAGGAACGAAAGCCGCGGGGATGCCGGAACAGGTACCTGAAGAGGAAAAAGCGAGGAGAAGCGCAATTCTTTTGGAGATGAGCCGGAAAAAAGAAAAGGCTTATGAGAGGATGCTGATCGGAACTTCCAGAAAAGTGCTGGTGGAAGAAGAAAGTATCATGGACGGAGAGACATATCAGGTCGGGCATACGATGGAATATGTCAAAATCAGACAAAAATCGGAGAAAAATCAGATAAATCAGATAATTAATGTAGAAATTGAAAGCCATTTGCAAATAATACATTGAATTTTGAATGGCTTTAGGTTAGAATAAGAAAGAAGTATTTTTGGAGGACGTGAGTATATGAGGGATTTAAGCAGCACTCAGTTTTTTCAGGTAGAAAGCGGTCCACAAATTCAAGCAAAAGATATCCTTGAGATTGTGTACAAAGCTCTGAGCGAAAAAGGGTACAACCCGGTGAATCAGATTGTCGGATATATTATGTCAGGAGACCCGACATATATTACCAGCTATAACAGCGCGAGAAGCCTGATTATGAAGATGGAGCGGGATGAGTTAGTGGAAGAGATGCTCAAGACATATATTGAGCATAACGGATGGCTATGAGGGTGATAGGCCTGGATTACGGCTCGAAGACTGTGGGGGTGGCGGTGAGCGACGCCCTGGGGATTACCGCGCAGGCAGTCGAGACCATAAACCGCAAAGAGGAAAATAAGCTGAGGAAAACCTGTGCGCGCATAGAAGAGCTGGCAACAGAGTATGAAGCGGAACGTATCGTGGTGGGATTTCCAAAGCATATGAACAATGATATTGGGGAACGTGCGGAAAAAGCGATGGAATTTGGTGAGATGCTGAAGAGACGGACAGGCCTTGAGGTCGTCATGTGGGATGAGCGTCTTACTACAGTAGAAGCAGAACGGACTTTAATTGAAAACAAAGTGAGACGTGAGGACCGCAAAAAATATATTGATAAAATTGCGGCTGTTTTTATATTGCAAGGATATTTGGATAGTATTTCTATGAGTGGGAAAAGGTAGGTAATTATGGAGAAAATCGCATTTACGTCCGAAGAAATGTCAGAGACCGTAGAGTTCTTTGTCCTGGAGCAGACAAAGATCAACGGGATATCCTATATACTGGTAACAGATTCGGAGAGAGGGGACGCGCAGTGCCTGATTTTAAAGGATACCGCGCCTCAGGATTCCGATGACAGCATCTATGAGATCGTGGAAGACGACGACGAGCTTTCGGCGGTCTCCAAAGTATTCGAGGAACTCCTGGAGGATGTTGACATAGACGGGTAGCTGGCGTTACATATACAAAAGCAAAGGTTCTGAAAGGATAGTAAATTATGCCTATCAATCAGGAAAGATTCAAACAAAAGTTGAAAGAAAAAGGGCTTAAGGTAACGAATCAGCGGTTGCTTGTGTTGGAAGTGCTTGAGTGCCACAGAGACAAGCATATGACTGTTGAGGATATTTATGATCTGGTAAAGGAAGATTACCCGGAGATCGGGCTTGCGACAATTTACCGGACTGTGCAGCTGTTGATGGAAATGCAGTTGGTGGATCGTATCAATCTGGGTGACGGGTGCTCGCGCTATGAGATCGGGGAAACCGAAGGCGCGCCGAACAGGCATCACCACCATCATTTGATATGCAGAGGATGCGGGAAAGTGGAGCCGTTTAAGGACGACCTGCTGGACGAGCTGGAGCGCCATGTGGAAAGGGCGACAGGATTCTGCATACTTGACCACGAATTAAAGTTCTATGGACATTGCAGAGAATGCCTGAAAGGAAACGGAAATAATCAGTTGGAGGTGGAACGTTGAAAAAAGAGAACAACGGAAAATTGCGTATCATTCCGCTCGGAGGTTTAGAGAAGATTGGAATGAACATAACTGTCTTTGAGTATGAAGACAGTATTATTGTGGTGGACTGCGGTCTGGCATTCCCGGAAAACGACATGCTGGGAATCGATCTGGTCATACCGGACATCACATATCTGAAAGACAATATTCAGAAGGTGAAAGGATTTGTAATAACCCATGGGCATGAGGACCATATCGGGGCATTGTCATATGTCCTCCGGGAGATGAATCTCCCGATTTACGCCACAAAGCTTACCATGGGAATCATAGAGAAGAAGCTGACGGAACACAATCTTTTACGCAGCACCAGGAGAAAGGTGGTAAAACACGGGCAGTCTATTAATCTTGGGCAGTTCCGTATTGAGTTTATCAAGACGAACCACAGCATTCAGGATGCGGCAGCCCTTGCAATCTATTCCCCTGCGGGAATCGTGGTGCATACGGGTGATTTTAAAGTGGATTATACGCCTGTATTTGGAGATGCCATCGATTTGCAGCGGTTTGCTGAAATCGGGAAAAAAGGCGTTCTGGCGCTTATGACGGACAGCACTAATGCGGAGAGGCCGGGATTTACTCAGTCCGAGCGGACGGTGGGATTCACATTTGACCACATCTTCGCGGAGCATCAGAATACGAGGATCATCATTGCGACTTTTGCGTCTAATGTTGACAGAGTTCAGCAGATCATCAATTCGGCGTGTAAGTACGGCCGAAAGGTAGTCGTGGAAGGGCGGAGCATGGTGAGCATCATCCAGGTTGCCCAGGAACTGGGCTATTTAAGCGTTCCGGAACACACTCTGATAGAGATAGACCAGCTTAAAAACTATCCGCCGGAAAAGACCGTGCTTATCACGACGGGCAGCCAGGGAGAATCCATGGCGGCGCTCTCCCGCATGGCGGCGGACGTGCACCGGAAAGTTACGATCATGCCCGGGGATACGGTAATCTTTAGCTCGAATCCGATTCCGGGAAATGAGAAATCAGTGTCAAAGGTTATCAACGAGCTGTCGGAAAAAGGTGCGGACGTGATCTTCCAGGATGCCCATGTGTCCGGACATGCATGCCAGGAAGAGCTTAAGCTTATCTATTCCCTTGTGAAACCGAAGTATGCGGTTCCCGTACACGGGGAGTTCCGGCACAGGAAGGCGAATGCAGCCCTGGCGAAAAATCTTGGGATACCGAAGGAAAACGTGTTCCTTATCCATTCCGGGGATGTGCTGGAGCTAAACAATGAGAAAGCCGCCGTAGTGGACAAGGTGCAGACAGGGGAGATACTGGTAGACGGGCTTGGAGTGGGAGACGTAGGGAATATCGTGCTCCGTGACCGCCAGCATCTCGCGGAAGACGGGATTTTGATCGTAGTCCTTACGCTTGAGAAAGGGAGCAACCAGCTTCTTGCGGGACCGGACATCGTGTCCAGAGGTTTTGTCTACGTCAGGGAGTCCGAGGGGCTGATGGAAGAGGCGAGACAGATTCTCACCGATGCAGTGGAAGACTGCCTGTGCCATCAGAGAAATGCGGACTGGAGCAAGATAAAGCTTGTGATCCGTGACCGGATGAATGAGTTTATCTGGAAGAGAACTAAGAGGAAACCGATGATACTGCCGATAATTATGGATGTGTAAGATGATTTCCGATGAAAGAATAACGACTTATATCCACTCTCTGGAATCTCCGGAGAGTGGTATTATTGAGAGGATAGAACAGGAAGCGCTGGAGCAGTCAGTTCCGATCATACGGAAAGAGACGCAGAGTTTCCTGAAAGTGCTCATGACGGCAAAAAAGCCCCGGCGGGTGCTGGAGATAGGAACTGCAGTGGGCTTTTCGGCGATTTTAATGTGTGAGTATATGCCGGAAGACGGCCATGTCACTACAATCGAGAATTACCGCAGGCGAATCTTTGCGGCGCGGGAGAATTTCCGGCGGGCAGGGGTTGAAGGGCGGGTCACCCTCCTTGAGGGAGACGCGCTGGATGTGATGAAGACGCTTGAGGGAAACTATGACTTTATCTTTATGGACGCAGCTAAGGGGCAGTACATCCATTACCTTCCGGAGGCCATGCGCCTTCTTGAGCCGGGAGGCATGATGATGACGGACAATGTGCTCCAGGACGGAGACGTGATTGAGTCAAGGTTTGCCGTTGAGAGGAGGAACCGGACGATCCACAGCCGCATGAGGGAGTTTTTGTATGAGCTGAAACACGCGGACTGCCTTCAGACCTCCATCATTCCTCTGGGAGACGGAGTGGCGCTGAGCGTGAAGAAGGAGCGGAAAGAGGAATGAAGATGAGAGATAAAAAAAGACGCCCGGAACTTCTGATTCCGGCAAGCAGCCTGGAAGTTCTGAAGACGGCAGTGATATACGGAGCCGACGCGGTATATGTGGGCGGCCAGGCTTTTGGGCTTCGCGCCAAGGCTAAAAATTTTTCCATGGAAGACATGAGGGAAGGAATTGAGTTTGCCCACCGTCACGGAGCCAGAGTGCATGTCACGGTGAACATACTGGCGCATAATGAAGACCTTCCGGGAGTGGAAGAATATCTGAGGGAACTGAAAGCCCTGGGGCCGGACGCGCTGATTATCGCGGATCCGGCAATTTTTATGATGGCAAAGGAAATTTGCCCGGAGATTGAGAGGCATGTGAGCACTCAGGCCAACAATACGAACTACGGCACTTACCGTTTCTGGTGGGAACTTGGAGCAAAGCGCGTTGTCTCCGCAAGGGAGCTGTCATTAAAAGAGATCCGGGAGATCCGGGAAAATATCCCGGAAGAGATGGAGATTGAAAGTTTTATACACGGAGCCATGTGCATTTCTTATTCCGGAAGGTGCCTTTTGAGCAATTATTTTACAGGCAGGGATGCGAATCACGGAGCCTGCACTCATCCGTGCCGCTGGAAATACGCGGTGGTTGAGGAGACCCGGCCTGGGGAATACATGCCGGTCTATGAAAATGAGCGGGGAACTTTTATCTTTAACTCAAAAGACCTGTGCATGATAGAGCATATCCCAGAGATGATCGAGGCGGGAATCGACAGCTTTAAGATAGAAGGGCGCATGAAGACCGCCCTCTATGTTGCGACCGTGGCGCGGACCTATCGGAAAGCCATCAGCGATTACCTGGAATCACCCCAAAAGTACAAAGAAAACATGCCCTGGTATTTAGACCAGATATCGAACTGTACCTACCGTCAGTTCACGACAGGATTCTACTTTGGAAAGCCCGGGGATGAGAGCCAGATTTACGACAGCAACACGTATGTAAAAGAATACACCTATCTGGGGATAGTGGGTGAAGTGAAGGGAAATACCTGCCGCATTGAGCAGCGCAACAAATTCACCGTCGGCGAGGCTGTCGAGATCATGAAACCCGACGGCCGCAACATATCCGTGACGGTAAAAAGCATCGCTGCCGAAGACGGCACCCTGCAGGAGAGCGCCCCCCACCCCAAACAGGTGCTTTTCGTGGAGCTTACCGAGGCCCCTGACATTTACGATATCCTGCGCCGCGAGGAGCCGTTGCGGCAAAATAAATAACCTTTAAATATATGGAAAAGCACAAAAAGCCCCTCTTGCACATACACTGTTATTAAGTACGCCAAGAGGTGCTTTTTTTTGAAATCATTTCCCCAACCACTCACCGCCGCTGAAGAAAATTATTATATGCAAAAATATACGGAGGGTGACTTAGAGGCTAAACATGTCCTTATTGAAAGAAACCTGCGCCTTGTGGCTCATATCGTCAAGAAATACCAGACGCTGGAAGAAGACAACGAAGACCTCCTGTCAGTGGGAACTATCGGGCTTATCAAAGCGGTGGTTACATTCAACCCTGACAAGAGCGTAAGGCTCGGAACCTATGCCGCCAGATGTATAGAGAACGAGATTCTTATGAATCTCCGGGCGAAGAAGAAGTCTTCCAGAGAAGTGTCTCTGTATGAACCGATCGGAACGGACAGAGAAGGAAATGAGATACAGCTTTTTGACATTATAGAAACAAATGAGGATGACGCCCACCACAAGGCGGAGCTTAAGGATGACATCAAGATGCTGTACCGGAAAGTGGAGTCGGAGCTGTCGCCCAGGGAGCGCTTGGTGCTTAAGATGAGATATGGCCTGTATAATGAGGAAGAGTATACGCAGCGGGAGATAGCAAAGCATCTGGGCATCTCTCGTTCTTACGTTTCAAGAATCGAGAAGAGCGCGATTGAAAAGCTGAGAGAGTATTTTTAAGAGAGCATTTTTAATGTTGACATTCTTTTGCATTTCCGATAAGATATAAGCATATTTTTGGAGACGGGGGTTTCTTCCCCCAGTCAGTCTCCGGTCATTTATCCGGCCGATTCGGCCTGCTATCACTTATGATTGATCTTAAACAGAAGAAAGGAGTATGCAAATGTCATTCAGCACAGTAATGTCTGCGGCTATCGATGGTCTCCATGTTGAGCCTGTGCACGTAGAGGCAGATATAAGCAACGGCCTTCCGATGATACATATGGTGGGCTATCTGTCGTCGGAGGTAAAGGAGGCGTCAGAGCGGGTGAAGACTGCGATACATAATTCCGGCGTTCAGATTCCCGCGAAAAAGATTATCATCAACCTGGCTCCGGCGACCGTCAGGAAAAGGGGGGCGTCCTTTGACTTTCCCATCGCGCTGTCCATGCTGGCGGCTCTTGGAGAAATTCCGGGGAAAAAGCTGGAAGGAACAATGGTAATCGGTGAACTGAGCCTGGACGGAAGCTTGAGGGAAGTTCCGGGAGTCCTTCCAATCGTGGCAGAAGCGCGGAATCTTGGATGCACGAGATGCATCCTCCCACAGGGAAACGCGTCCGAGGGAGCATTGGCGGACGGTATTGAGGTGTTCGGGGCGGAAACTCTCGGACAGGCTGTGGGGTTTCTGAAAGGGGAAACACAGCTCCCATGCGCGGAAAGATCCTGCGGCGGCGCAGGCAGGACATGCAGGGAGGATGAGGTAGACTTTGGAGATATCCAGGGGCAGGATGCCGTGAAACGGGCTGTGGAAGTAGCGGTGGCAGGCGGCCACAATATTCTGCTGATCGGTCCTCCAGGCAGCGGGAAATCGATGGTTGCCCGGAGGATTCCCACAATTCTTCCAAAGCCTTCATATGAAGAAAGCCTGGAGATAACAAGGATATACAGCGTCCTGGGGATGGTAGACAAGGAGAATCCGCTGATGAAGGAGCGGCCTTTCAGGAGCGTGCACCACACAGTGACGAGAGCTGCCCTTACAGGAGGAGGGCTTATTCCTTCTCCGGGGGAAATCAGCCTGGCGCATGGCGGGGTATTGTTTTTAGATGAGCTTGCAGAATTTAAAAAGCAGGTGCTTGAAGTATTAAGACAGCCCCTGGAAGAGCGGAAGATCAGAATAAACAGGGCGCGAGGGGGCTACGAGTTCCCTGCGGACTTTATGCTTGTCGCCGCTATGAATCCCTGTCCCTGCGGGAATTACCCGGATCTTTCAAAGTGCAGCTGTACGCCGTGGCAGATACAGCAGTATCTTGCCCACATAAGCCAGCCGCTCCTGGATCGGATTGATATATGCATAGAAACGCCGAAAGTGGGTTTTGCCGATATACGGCAGAAGGATGCCGGGGGAGCTTCGGCTTATATCCGAAAGCGGGTTGAGGCTGCCCGGCTTGTGCAGAGGGAGAGGCTTGCCGGGAGCAGGGCGCGGTGGAACGCCTTGCTGGGAGTGAAGGAGACAGAAAGGTTCTGCCGTCTGGGCAGGGAGGAGGAGCTGCTGATGAAACAGGCTTTCGCCGCCCTGGGGCTTACGGCGAGGACGTATCATAAGATATTGAAGGTTGCGAGGACGATTGCTGACCTGGACGGGGAGGCGGATATCAGCGGAGCGCATTTGAAAGAAGCAATCGGGTACCGGACTGCAGATAAGAAATATTGGAGGAGGTAGCAGCATATGCATATGATATACGAGTATTGGCTGGCGGCGGTTTCCGGGGTGCCGTCGGGCAGGAAGAGACAGCTCAGGGAGCTGGCAGGGAACGCGGAGGCAGCCTATTATATGGAAGAAAAAGAGCTGCGGGCCTCCGGACTTTTAAAGGAAAGGGAGATACAGGCCTTTTTGCTGGCGAAAAAGAATCCGTTTCGGGAAGAATATGAAAGAATGAAAAAGCAGGAAATCCATTTTGTGCCGTATTTTGCAGGAGAGTACCCGAAGAGGCTTTGCTGCATTCAGAATCCGCCCTACGCCATATACGTGAAGGGCGCTCTCCCGGAGGAGGGAAAAGTATCGGCGGCGATCGTGGGGGCGAGAAAATGCACTCCCTACGGGGAACAGATGTCGCTGGCTTACGGGGAGGCGTTTGCGAGGGCGGGAGTGCAGGTCATAAGCGGAATGGCGAGGGGGATTGACGGGGCGGGTCAGAGAGGAGCCCTGAACGGAGGAGGGAAAAGTTTCGGGATCCTGGGATGCGGCGCAGACATCTGTTATCCGAGAGAACATTTCGGGCTGTATATGGATCTGCAGCAAAGCGGAGGGATTATCAGCGAGCAGCTTCCGGGAACAAAACCGTTTCCGGGATTTTTCCCGGCGAGGAACCGGATTATAAGCGCCCTGTCAGACGTGGTGCTGGTGATGGAGGCAAGAGAAAAAAGCGGCTCCCTCATCACTGCCGACATGGCATTGGAACAGGGGAAGGATGTCTATGCCCTGCCGGGGCCGGCGACAAGCCCTCTGAGCCAGGGCTGCCATCATCTTATACGGGAGGGAGCCGGGATACTGGTATCGCCGGAGGTTTTGCTGGAAGAAATGAGTCTTTGCAGTGAAAAAGTTGGACAAATAATAAACAAAAATGAAAAAATGCTTGAAACTACAGAAAATTTAGTGTATAGTTGTCTCGATTTCACACCGAGAGGAGTGAACGGCCTGTCAGAACGGACAGGACTTCCTGCCAGGAAGGTCCTAGAACTTCTGATTTCCCTTGAACTTAAAGGGATGGTAAAAGAAATTTCAAAAAATTATTATATAAGGACCTGACAGGATCCTGGACGGAGGCAGTGGTTTTATGGCTAGATATCTTGTAATTGTGGAGTCGCCTGCGAAGGTGAAGACAATTAAAAAATTTCTGGGGAGCAATTATGCGGTGGCTGCATCAAACGGCCATGTGAGGGATTTGCCCAAGAGCCGGCTGGGGATTGACGTAGAGCATGATTTTGAGCCGAAGTACATTACGATTCGCGGAAAGGGAGACATCCTTGCAAATCTTCGGAAAGAAGTGAAGAAGGCGGATAAGATATATCTTGCAACCGACCCGGACCGGGAGGGGGAGGCTATCTCGTGGCATCTGTCGAAGGCGCTTAAGCTGGAAGACAAAAAGACGTATCGGATCAGCTTTAATGAAATTACAAAGAATGCCGTAAAAGCCTCGCTTAAGAATGCAAGGGAGATTGACATGGATCTGGTGGACGCGCAGCAGGCGCGCCGGATGCTGGATCGGGTCGTGGGATATAAGATCAGCCCGCTACTGTGGGCGAAGGTAAAGCGGGGGCTGAGCGCCGGACGGGTGCAGTCGGTGGCTCTGCGTATCATTGCGGACCGCGAAGAAGAAATTAACATGTTCATACCCGAAGAATATTGGAGCCTTGAGGCGAACCTTAAGGTGGAGGGTGAGAGGAAGCCTTTGGCAGCGAAGTTTTACGGAACGGATGAGGAAAAGATGACAATCCGCTCCAGAGAACAGCTGGACGGGATCATAAAAGAGATTGACAATGTGCCGTATTATGTGGAGGAGGTGAAAAAGGGCGAGAGGACAAAAAAAGCCCCAGTGCCGTTTACCACCAGTACATTGCAGCAGGAGGCATCTAAGGGTCTCAATTTTGCCACGGCAAAGACAATGCGTATCGCACAGCAGCTCTATGAAGGCATCGATGTCAAAGGAAACGGAACAGTCGGTTTTATCACATACCTTCGTACGGATTCTACAAGAGTTTCGGAAGAGGCGGATAAAAATGTGCGGGAATACATCTCGGCTCAGTACGGCCAGCAGTTTGTGGCTGACGGGAAAGCAAAAGGCAGCGACGGGAAGAAGATCCAGGATGCCCACGAAGCCATTCGGCCTACGGACGTGTCCAGAACCCCGGCGGCTGTGAAAGATTCTCTTACAAGAGACCAGTTCAGGCTCTACCAGCTCATTTGGAAACGATTTGTCGCCAGCCGGATGCAGCCTGCAAGATACGAGACGACATCCGTAAAGATCGCGGCGGGCAGATACCGCTTTACAGTCTCTGCGTCTAAACCGGTGTTTGAAGGATTTCGGACCGTATATACCGAGGCAGGCGAGGGGAAAGAAGAAAGCGGCGTGCTGCTCAAGAGCCTGGATAAAGATTCTAAGCTGACAAAGGAAGGATTTGAGAGCAGGCAGCATTTCACCCAGCCGCCCGCGCACTATACGGAGGCAGCGCTTGTCAAGACGCTGGAGGAGCTTGGAATCGGGCGGCCCAGCACCTATGCCCCGACGATTTCCACTATCATTAACAGGCGTTATGTGGCAAAGGAAAATAAGAACCTGTACCTGACGGAGATTGGCGAAGTCGTAAACAATATGATGAAACAGTCGTTCCCCAGCATCGTGGACGTGAACTTTACAGCGAATATGGAGAGCCTTCTTGATGGGGTTGCCGAGGGAAAGGTAAGCTGGAAGACTATCATCGAGAACTTCTACCCGGACATTGAGGACGCGGTGGAAAAAGCGGAGAAGGAGCTTGAATCGGTTAAGATTGAAGATGAGGTGACGGACGTAATCTGCGACCAGTGCGGGCGCAACATGGTCATCAAGTACGGCCCTCACGGTCGTTTCCTGGCATGCCCGGGATTTCCGGAATGCAGGAATACAAAGCCGTATCTTGAAAAAATCGGCGTTTCCTGTCCGTCATGCGGGAAGGAAGTCGTCTTAAGGAAGACGAAAAAGGGCAGGAAGTATTACGGATGTGAGGATAATCCTGAGTGCAGCTTTATGTCCTGGCAGAAACCTTCGGAGAAGAGATGCCCACGCTGCGGCAGCTATATGGTAGAAAAGGGAAATAAACTCAGCTGTTCGAATGAACAGTGCGGATATGTGGAAAGTAAGTCAGAAGATAAAAAATAAGAAAACAAATTATGTGTAAAATTTATTGAAAATTCATTAATTGTGTGATAATATTACATCAAAAAGTGGAGGAAGATAAATGAGTGTACAATTGTTAGATAAAACAAGGAAAATTAATATATTGCTTCACAATAACAATTCCAGCAAAGTTGTTTTTAATGATATCTGCGATGTGCTGACGGAAATTTTGGATTCTAACGTACTGGTAGTCAGCAAGAAAGGAAAAGTCCTGGGCAGGAGCAAATGCAAGGATGTTCCCTACATTGACGAGCTGATCGAAAATGAAGTGGGGAAGCATATTGACTATTTGCTGAACGAACGTTTTCTTCTTGTCCTCTCAACAAAGGAGAATGTGAATTTTGAAACATTGGGATTTTCCGAGGAGGCAGGAAAGGAATTTCAGGCGATCGTATGCCCTATTGAGATTGCAGGGGAGCGTTTGGGCACTCTGTTTATCTACAAGAAGGATTCGCTGTATGAGATCGACGATATTATCCTGAGCGAGTATGGAACTACCGTGGTAGGCCTTGAGATGCTGCGTTCCGTGAATGAAGAGAGCGCGGAAGAGACAAGGAAAGAACATATCGTCCAGTCCGCCATCAGCACCCTTTCTTTTTCGGAGCTGGAAGCGATCATCCATATTTTTGAGGAGCTGGAAGGGATGGAAGGGATACTGGTTGCCAGCAAGGTGGCGGACCGGGTGGGAATTACCCGTTCTGTTATCGTAAATGCCCTACGCAAGTTTGAGAGCGCGGGAGTGATTGAGTCCAGGTCTTCAGGAATGAAGGGAACCTATATCAAAGTTGTCAATGAGTACGTATTTCCGGAGATAGAGAAGATTAAAGCAGAGCGGAATGCTTAAAAGGAGCCAGCGCCATGTATGAGAGATATCCTGCAAGCCTCAGGATGAAGAGAGTAATTTTGCAAAACGGCCATTTTAATGAAAATGAGTATAAATGTCAGGTTATAACGTATAATTCCGAGGAGGAAAGCATATATCTATTAACAGGGGATAACGAGCTGCCGCTCTTTTCCCTGGACGCTCTTTATGAATGTACCCTGAAGACGGAGACGGAGGAGATTCTGTGCGAGGGCGTCATTAAGGAAAGATATTTTAATAAGCTGGGAAGAATTGTCGTGCTGTATGTTCGGAACGGATTTTATAAAAATCCTGTAAACTAAATAAAGTGTGTTGACAAAACAGGAAGAGAGTGCTATTTTATATCTAGAGTTTTAGCACTCTCTTTTTATGAGTGCTAACAAATATAGAGTATTTTAAGGAGGAATTCATATGAAATTAACACCGCTTGGCGACAGAGTCGTTTTAAAACAATTAGTTGCAGAAGAGACAACAAAGTCAGGAATCGTGATTCCGGGACAGTCGAAAGAGAAACCGCAGCAGGCGGAAGTCGTTGCAGCAGGACCTGGCGGAACCGTTGACGGAAAAGAAGTTACGATGAATGTGTCCGTGGGCCAGAAAGTCATCTATTCCAAATATGCCGGAACGACGGTAGAGCTTGATGATGAGGAGTACATTATCGTAAAGCAGGATGATATCCTTGCAATCGTGGAGTAAGAGATAACAGAGCCAATTATAGAACAATGTTAATGATAGAATAAAGAAACAGGAGGAATACGATCATGGCAAAGGAAATCAAATATGGAGCAGATGCCAGAGGAGCATTAGAGGCAGGCGTGAACCAGCTTGCCGATACAGTAAGAGTAACCCTTGGACCGAAGGGAAGAAATGTCGTGCTTGACAAATCTTTCGGCGCGCCGCTTATCACGAATGACGGTGTGACGATTGCCAAAGAGATTGAGCTTGAGGATGCGTTCGAGAACATGGGCGCACAGCTTATCAAGGAAGTTGCGTCAAAGACTAACGATGTGGCCGGCGACGGAACAACGACAGCTACCGTTCTTGCACAGGCTATGGTGCATGAGGGCATCAAGAACCTGGCGGCAGGGGCGAATCCGATCATTCTCCGCAAGGGTATGAAGAAAGCGACAGAAAAGGCGGTAGAGGCGATTGAGGGCATGTCCAGCAAGGTGAAGGATAAAGACCAGATCGCGAAGGTTGCGGCGATTTCCGCAGGAGACGCAGAGGTTGGCGAGATGGTGGCAGATGCTATGGAGAAAGTTTCCAATGACGGCGTGATCACCATCGAGGAATCCAAGACTATGAAGACAGAGCTTGACCTTGTAGAAGGAATGCAGTTTGACAGGGGCTACATCTCCGCATATATGGCGACAGACATGGATAAGATGGAGGCAAACTTAGAGGAGCCCTATATCCTGATTACAGATAAGAAGATTTCCAATATCCAGGATATCCTTCCGCTCCTTGAGCAGATCGTGCAGTCCGGCGCAAGGCTCCTTATCATCGCTGAGGATATCGAGGGCGAGGCGCTTACCACCCTGATCGTCAATAAGCTGAGAGGAACCTTCAACGTAGTGGCAGTTAAGGCTCCGGGATACGGCGACAGAAGGAAAGAGATGCTTAAGGATATCGCTGTCCTGACAGGCGGCCAGGTTGTTTCCGACGAGCTTGGCATGGATCTTAAGGAGACGACTTTAGATCAGCTTGGACGCGCGAAATCCGTTAAGGTACAGAAAGAAAATACGGTAATCGTAGACGGATGCGGGGATAAGAAAGAGATCTCTGACCGCGTAGCCCAGATCAAGACTCAGATTGAGGAGACGACATCTGACTTTGACCGCGAGAAACTTCAGGAGAGGCTTGCGAAACTGGCAGGCGGCGTGGCAGTTATCCGCGTAGGAGCTGCGACAGAGACAGAGATGAAGGAAGCGAAACTCCGCATGGAGGATGCCCTTGCGGCTACAAGAGCGGCAGTGGAGGAAGGAATCATCGCAGGAGGCGGCTCCGCGTATATCCATGCTGCAAAAGAGGTTGCTAAGATGGCGGCAGAGATGAGCGGCGATGAGAAGACCGGTGCGAATGTCGTGCTCAAGGCTTTAGAGTCTCCATTGTTCCACATTGCTGCAAATGCAGGCTTAGAGGGCTCCGTGATCATCAACAAAGTGTCAGAGTCTGAGGCGGGAACCGGATTCGACGTGCTGACAGAGGAGTATGTGGACATGGTTGAAAACGGAATCCTTGATCCTGCGAAAGTTACAAGAAGCGCGCTTCAGAATGCCACAAGCGTTGCATCTACACTGCTTACTACGGAATCTGTAGTTGCGAATATCAAGGAAGATGCTCCGGCAATGCCGGCGGGCGCGGGCGCAGGAATGGGCATGATGTAAGAAAGAAAAATAAATGAATTTTTTGGGAACTCTTTGCGGGAGAGTTCCCATTTTCGTATAAAATATGTTACAATGTTCCAGAAGAGATAAACAGTGCCGGAATTTTCGGCACCGGAAGAAAACAAGTGGAGGATATGGGTATGAATGACTTTTATACGGAACAGTTAATTAAAAAGCAGACAAGCACGAAAGATCTGGTGACAAAGGCAGTCCTTGCCGCATTTGCGATTGTCTCCGTGCTGACAGTATTTATCTTTCCCGTGGGGCTGCTTATTCCTATCGTTGTTATCGCGCTGGTGTGGTTTTTGATGACGCGGCTGGACGTGGAATATGAGTACCTGTATATAAATGGAGACCTGGATATTGATAAGATCATGCACAAATCAAAAAGGAAACGTCTTTTTTCTGCAAATGTAAAAGAGGTGGAGATCCTTGCGCCGGCTGATTCGCCTCAGCTTAACCAGTACCAGAGGGCAAGGGTGCTCGACCTTAGCTCCTGCTCGAAGGACGGAAGGAAATATGCTTTGGTGGTGGCAAGCAACGGGCAGCTGACAAAGCTGATCTTTGAGCCTAATGATACGATTATTGAAGGGATTTCCATGCTGGCTCCCCGGAAGGTGGTCCGGTAGTGTGTCGGCAGGCTTAAAATATGCGGAAAAAGGAAAGATTTTGTTGACAAAGGGATATGGTATTCGTTATTATAGCATTTAATAATTCCAAATAACTGCATTTACGATAAGAGAGGAAGAGAGGTAACAATCATGGGAAGGATTATTGGAGAAGGCATTACATTTGACGATGTGCTTTTAGTACCGGCATATTCAGAAGTGATTCCGAATCAGGTGGATCTGTCAACGCATCTGACAAAAGAGATCAGGCTCAATATACCGATGATGAGCGCCGGCATGGATACGGTGACGGAGCATCGCATGGCGATTGCCATGGCGAGGCAGGGGGGAATCGGCATCATCCATAAAAACATGTCCGTTGAACGGCAGGCGGAAGAAGTGGACAAGGTAAAGCGTTCCGAAAACGGCGTTATCACGGATCCTTTTTACCTGTCTCCGGAGCATACGCTTGAAGATGCCAATAATCTTATGGGGAAATTCAGGATTTCGGGCGTTCCGATCACGGAGGGCAGGAAACTGGTGGGCATCATCACAAACCGCGACCTTAAATTCGAGACAGACTTTACAAGGAAGATAAAAGAGTGCATGACATCCGAGGGCCTTATCACGGCAAAGGAAGGGATTACGCTTGATGAGGCGAAGAAGATCCTTGCAAAGGCAAGGAAGGAAAAGCTGCCGATCGTGGACGACAATTTTAATTTAAAGGGTCTTATCACGATCAAGGATATTGAGAAGCAGATTCGTTACCCGCTGTCCGCAAAGGACTCCCAGGGCAGGCTCCTGTGCGGGGCCGCAATCGGCATCACGCCGGACTGCATTGACAGGGCGAAAGCTCTTGTGGAAGCAAAGGTTGACGTGGTTGTGATGGATTCGGCCCACGGGCATTCCGCGAATGTGCTCCGCACCGTGGACATGGTAAAATCAACGTTCCCGGAACTTCAGGTCATCGCCGGCAACGTGGCGACGGCTGCCGCTGCCGAGGCGCTTATTAAAGCCGGGGCAGACGCGGTGAAAGTAGGGATTGGCCCGGGCTCTATCTGCACCACCCGCGTGGTGGCGGGAATCGGAGTTCCTCAGATCACTGCGGTGATGGCTTGCTATGAGGCGGCGGATAAGTACGGCATCCCAATTATTGCAGACGGCGGGATCAAGTATTCCGGCGATATGACGAAAGCGATTGCAGCCGGGGCAAATGTTTGCATGATGGGCAGCATGCTTGCAGGATGCGATGAGAGCCCTGGAGATTACGAACTGTATCAGGGAAGAAAGTACAAGGTATACCGCGGCATGGGATCTATCGCGGCGATGGAAAACGGCAGCAAGGACCGGTATTTCCAGTCGGACGCGAAAAAACTTGTGCCGGAAGGAGTGGAAGGCAGGGTTGCGTACAAAGGGCTGGTAGAAGATACCGTATTCCAGCTTGTAGGCGGGCTGCGTTCCGGAATGGGCTACTGCGGGGCGGCAACGATTGAGGATTTAAAGAAGACCGGGCAGTTTGTAAAGATATCTTCCGCATCCTTAAAGGAAAGCCATCCCCATGATATACATATCACGAAGGAAGCACCGAATTACAGCGTAAATGAATAGACAGTCAAGAGGGTTAAGAGATGATTTGTGAGTTTGGAAAGACAGGAGACGCGGAGCAGGCGAGCTTATACATTTTGAAAAATTCAGCCGGCATGGAGGCGGCGGTCTCGGATTACGGGGCAACGCTGGTAAGGCTGCTTGTGCCGGATAAAAACGGGAATCAGAAGGACGTAGTGCTGGGATATGATACGGCAGGGGATTATGAGAAAGGAACATGTCATTTCGGCGCCACGGTCGGAAGGGTTGCGAACCGCATCGGCGGAGCATCGTTTGAGCTGAACGGAAAAAGCTACAGGCTGACGGACAATGACAATGGAAATTCCCTCCATGGAGGAAGAGATTACTACAATAAGCGTATGTGGAAGGCGCAAGACGCAGATGAGAGAAGCGTTACGTTCCTCCTGGACAGTTTTGACGGCGATCAGGGATACCCGGGGGATGTGAAGGTGTCGGTCACTTATGAGCTGACGGAGGCAAATGAGCTTAAGATCCATTACCTCGCGCGGCCGGAGGAAGACACCCTTCTGAATCTTACGAACCACAGCTATTTTAATCTGTCAGGCCATGATTCGGGAGATATCCTTTCCCACGAAGCGATGATCGCGGCAGACGCCTATACAAGGGCAGATGCGGCATCCATCCCTACCGGAGAGATTGTGCCTGTAGAGGGAACTCCTATGGATTTCAGGGAATATAAAGCGATTGGGAGAGATATAGAAGAAGACTATGAAGCATTGAATTTCGGGCAGGGGTACGATCATAACTGGGTATTAAAGGGCAGCGGCCTGCGCCCTGTTGCAAATCTTCGTTCTTTGGAGACGGGAATTGCCATGGAGGTATCGACAGACCTTCCGGGAATGCAGTTTTATGTAGGCAATTTCCTTGAGAGAGAAGAGGGGAAGGGCGGAGCCGGATATCTCAGGCGGCACGGAGCCTGCTTTGAGACTCAGTATTTTCCGGATGCAGTCCATAAAGAGCATTTTGAGGGTCCTGTGGTAAAGGCAGGGGAAACTTATGACACTACGACGGTTTATCGTTTTTATCAGATGCCTTAGCCGGTACAGGTCAGGGAATCTTCATAAGTTTTTAAGCAACTATTCATTCTATTATCAAAAATATGTGGTATGATTGTTACTGACAGGATGTTTTTGAGAACGGATGGAGAAAGTACAGGATGAAAAAGAAGCACACAGGAAAAAAGAAACAAGGAAACAATCAGAAGATTAAAAAAAACGGCAGCGGGCTTAATGGCGCGCAGAAGAAAAAGAAGGTCCGGCAGAGGATGCAGCTGGGCCTTGTTTTGCTGAGTGTTATCCTGATTGCGCTTGTTGTTATAAAGATCGTAAAGCCGTCTTTGCTGACAAGAAATTATTTTGAGATGGAAAATGACAAGGTTGATGCCTCCAAACCGGATATTGACGTGGAGCTGCTCACGGTGAATCCCTATTCGAGGCCCGGAACCGAGACGGGGAAGATCAGGGGAATCGTCGTGCACTATACTGCGAACCCGGGAGCGACAGCCATCGCAAACCGGAATTATTTCGAAGGTCTTAAAGACAGCCACCAGACAAAAAGCAGCAGTAATTTTATCGTAGGGATTGACGGTGAGATTGTCCAGTGCGTGCCCACATGGGAGGTGGCATATGCCTCCAATGAGCGGAACATAGACACCGTGTCCATCGAGTGCTGCCATCCGGACGAAAGCGGCGAGTTTACGGAGGCTACCTACAGATCTATGGTGCGGCTTTGTGCCTGGCTCTGCCTGAAGTTTGACCTGAGCCAGGAGGATGTGATTCGGCATTATGACGTGACCGGGAAAAATTGCCCGAAACATTTTGTCGAGAACGAGAAAGCGTGGGAAGGTTTCAGGGAGGATATAAAAAAAGCAATTGAGACGGCGGGGGATGCGGCATGAAAGAGCAGGAAAATTACAGAGAATCTTTTGACTTCAATATCGCCCTCATTGGATTTATGGGGGTCGGGAAGAGCACGGTGGCGGCTAGCTTAAGCCGGATGTTCGGCATGAAGACAGTGGAGATGGATCAGGCGATAGCCGAACGGGAGAGGATGAGCATCCCGGAAATTTTTGAAACTTACGGAGAGGAGTATTTCAGAGAGCGGGAGACGGAACTGCTCATGGAGCTGGAGTGTGAAAAAAGCACCGTCATATCCTGCGGCGGCGGGGTTCCCCTCCGGGAATGCAATGTGGACAGGATGAAGAAGAACGGATATGTGGTGCTGCTTACCGCAAGCCCGGAAGTGATACTTAGTCGGGTCAGCCTTGGCAATGACAGGCCGGTGCTTAAGGGAAGGAAAAATGCCGGGGCAATTGCACAGCTCATGGAAGAACGGCGGGAGCGGTATGAAAAAGCGGCGGACATCGTAATCGATACCGACGGGAAGGATGTCTTGCAGATATGCGCGGAGCTGGCGCAGAAACTTAAAAGTATAAAAAGGGTGAAGAATAATGTTTGATATGTTTTTTCCGGACAGATATGTGGCATCTGCTTATGTGATCAATTATGAAAAATTGTATGAAGAGGGGGTAAGGGGCCTCATTTTCGACATAGACAATACGCTGGTGCCTCACGGAGCGCCTGCGGACAGGCGGGCGAAGGAGCTGTTTCAACGGCTTAAGGAAATTGGTTTCCGATGCTGCCTGATCTCGAACAACCAGGAGCCGAGAGTTAAAATGTTTAACGAGGACATACAGGTGGATTATGTCTATAATGCCCATAAGCCGTCCACAAAAAATTATAAAAAGGCAATGGAGATCATGGGGACCAAGACAGCGGACACGCTGTTTGTCGGAGACCAGCTTTTTACCGATGTGTGGGGGGCAAAGCGCGCTGGGATAAGCAATATTCTAGTGAAGCCGATTCATCCAAGGGAAGAGATGCAGATTGTCCTGAAACGCTATCTGGAGAGGATTGTTTTGTACTTTTATGGGAGGAGCAAAAAAAATTAGGTTTTTAGCACGGACGAATCAGGGGCATCGATAAAAAAAGGTTGAAAAAAGGCGTAATATATTATAGAATTATAAAAGTGAAAAGAACGTACAGTGCCATTCGGGCACAATTTAAGGAGGATTAGCATGGTATCAGCAGGCGATTTTAAAAATGGACTTACTGTGGAAATTGAGGGAAATGTTTATCAGATATTGGAGTTTCAGCATGTAAAGCCTGGAAAGGGAGCGGCGTTTGTCCGTACAAAACTGAAAAACATCATTAATGGCGGCGTGGTGGAAAAAACATTCCGGCCGACGGAGAAATTTGAGAACGCGCACATTGAAAGAAAAGAGATGCAGTATCTGTACAATGACGGAGACCTCTTTAACTTCATGGATAATGAGACGTTTGAGCAGATTGCGGTTAATGCCGAGACGGTTGGCGACTCGCTTAAATTCGTAAGGGAGAATGAAAATGTAAAACTCAGCTCTTATCAGGGCAGCGTGTTTGCGATAGAGCCTCCGCTCACGGTAGAGCTTGAGATTACGGAGACAGAGCCAGGTTTCAAGGGCGATACCGCTCAGGGAGCGACAAAGCCGGCAATCGTGGAGACAGGGGCGCAGGTAAATGTTCCGCTGTTCGTAGAGCAGGGTGAGAAGATTAAGATTGACACCCGTACCGGAGATTACCTTTCAAGAGCATAATGAGACGGAAATGAAAAAAAGCCTTGCATTTTATGCGGGGCTTTTTTATAATGGTAATACCATAATATTTTATCAATTCTGATAATTCCGAAGGCAGAGTTCCTGCCATAATTCAGAAAAGGCATATGAAAACGAATACCGCCCGGCAAAAGGAGATTTATGACTTATTATCAATTTGTACAGGCAGTAGAAACAAAAGTAAAAGAGGTGGTAAGAGACAAGATAGAAGTGTGTGCCCACACGGCAGAGAAAAACAACGGCGTCACCCGGAAGGGGATTATGCTGACAGAGCGGGGAATCAATATATCCCCGACAATTTACCTGGAAGAATATTACCGGCAGTTCCAGAACGGAAATTCCCTGGATCACATTGCCGCGGATATCCTGCGCCTATATCATGAAGTCCGTTTTCGTAAATCGTGGGATGCCGAGAAGATGACGGATTATGAAAAAGTGGAAGACAGGATCATCTATCGTCTGGTAAACAGAGGCGCAAATGAGAAATTTTTAGAAAATGTGCCGCATATCCCTTATCTGGATCTTGCTATTGTGTTTTGCGTGCTGTTAGAGATAACAAGGCACGGCACGGCCACCATGGCCGTAAACAGAGAACATGCGCGGATGTGGGGCGTGTCCGGGGAAGACTTGTATAAGAAGGCATCGGAGAATACCTGCCGTCTCCTTCCGGATGATTTTTCTACAATGAGCAAAGTGATAGAAGAACTTTCAGACATGCCCCAGGAGGACGGGGAGGAGTATATGTATGTGCTGAGCAACCGGATACGCAGCTATGGATCGGCAGCGATACTCTACGACCGGAGGCTGGAGGGGATCGGGATGTACCTGAAAAGCAATTATTATGTGCTGCCAAGCAGTATTCATGAAGTGATTATCATTCCGGAGAAGGCTGCCCCAGGAAAGGAGCCGCTGTCGCAGATGGTGGGAGAGATTAACCGTACGCAGGTTGCCGAAGAGGAGATCCTGTCGGATCATGCGTACTACTACGACAGGGAGAAAAAGAGGCTTATCCTGTAATTGCGTATAAAGTTGCGTATAAAGTGCGTATAAAGTGAAAACTTGTTCTTTACTTTGTGGGGAAAATGTGATAATAT
>CAJTQA010000027.1 GCA_910578455.1 uncultured Dorea sp. | reverse complement strand
AAAAGGGCGGAATTCGTAAAAAACACTTGATTTCTGCCAGTGTAAGTGCTATACTTTTCTATAGTTGCATAAAGGAAATCGGCAGAAGAGTGGACGGAAAGTTCACTCTTCTTTGTTGGTAAAGAGCTGTGACGGTAATATTGTACGGAGAAAGGAAGCGTAAGATTGTCAAGAAGAGAAAGCTATGAACAAAGGACAGAGGAAATCCTTGTTCCCATCGTGGAGGAATACGGGTTTGAGCTGGTGGACGTGGAGTATGTGAAAGAGGGCGGAACGTGGTATCTGCGGGCTTATATTGATAAGCCGGGCGGAATCAGCATTGACGACTGTGAGGCGGTCAGCCGGAGGTTATCCGACATACTGGACGAGAAGGACTATATTGAGGACAGCTATATTATGGAAGTCAGTTCGCCGGGGCTTGGGAGGCCGCTGAAGAAGGAAAAGGATTTTGCACGGAGCGTTGGAAAAGAGGTGGAAATCCGTACTTACTGCATGATAGACAGGCAGAAAGAGTTTGCAGGCATTCTGAAAGGCTATGATGCGGATACCGTGACAGTGATTTTGGAAGACGGAACTGTAAAAGCGTTTGACAAGAGCGATATTGCGCTTATTCGCCTTGCGTTTGATTTTTGATTTAGGAGGAGACGAAGATGAATACAGAATTATTAGAAGCGTTGAATATATTGGAAAAGGAGAAAGGCATCAGCAAGGATACACTGATGGATGCCATTGAGAATTCACTTCTCAATGCCTGCAAGAATCATTTCGGTAAAGCAGAAAACGTGAAGGTAGTCATGGACAGGGAGACTTGCGATTACCGTCTGTTTGCGGAAAAGACAGTGGTGGAGGACGTAGAGGACAGCTTAGAGCAGATAAGCCTTGAGGATGCCCATGAGATTGACGGTTCTTACGGCATGGGAGACATTGTGCAGATTCCGATCGAGTCCAAATCTTTCGGGCGCATCGCGACGCAGAATGCAAAGAACCTGATTTTGCAGAAGATCCGGGAAGAGGAGCGCCAGGTTGTATACAACCAGTATTTTGAAAAAGAAAAAGACATCGTGACAGGAATCGTGCAGCGCTATGTGGGCAAGAACGTCAGCATCAATCTTGGGAAGGCAGACGCCATGCTGACGGAGAACGAGCAGGTGAAAGGCGAGGTGTTCCAGCCTACGGAGAGGGTGAAACTTTATGTGGTAGAAGTTAAGAACACGCCAAAGGGGCCGAAGATCCTTGTGTCCAGGACGCACAGAGAGCTTGTAAAACGGCTGTTTGAGTCTGAGGTCACGGAGGTGAAGGACGGCATCGTAGAAGTCAAGAGCATCTCCCGGGAGGCGGGCAGCAGGACGAAGATTGCCGTATGGTCCAACGACCCGGACGTAGATCCGGTAGGGGCATGCGTCGGGATGAACGGCGCCAGGGTGAACGCTATCGTGAACGAGCTGCGGGGAGAGAAGATAGACATTATCAACTGGAGCGACAATCCGGCGATTTTGGTTGAGAATGCGCTCAGCCCGGCGAAAGTCATCTCCGTCATGGCAGACCCGGACGAGAAAGAGGCCAGCGTGATTGTTCCGGACGGTCAGCTGTCTCTCGCCATCGGAAAAGAAGGGCAGAACGCAAGGCTTGCGGCAAAGCTTACCGGATATAAGATTGACATAAAGAGCGAGACTCAGGCGATTGAGTCAGGAGAGCTTCCGGAGAACTATATGGAGCTTGGCGAAGGAGTATTTGAGGAAGAGATGTACGACGAAGAGAGTTATGAGGACGGCGCAGAAGGCTTTGAAGAAGGATATGAAGAAGACTGCGGCGCGGAGTACGATGCCGGCTATGGCGATGAGGAGATTGAGTTCCACGAGATGTCGGAAGAATAAAAAGCAGGTGAAAGTTTGAACAGGAATAAAAAAAGTCCCATGCGTAAATGTGTGGGATGCCAGGAAATGAAAAATAAAAAAGAGATGATTCGCATTATCCGTACGGCGGAAAATGAATTTATGCTGGATGCCACCGGAAAGAGGAATGGCAGGGGCGCATATATATGTCCGAGGAAGGAATGTTTTGACAGGGCGGTGAAGAGCCGGGGGCTGGAGCGTTCTTTTAAGCAGGCCATACCTGAGGAAGTGTATGAATCTCTTGAGAAGGAGATGAGGGAGATTGAGCCAGGATAAAGTATTGTCGCTGGTGAGCCTTGCGACGAAAGCAGGAAAGACGGCAAGCGGAGAGTTCAGCACAGAGAAACAGGTGAAGTCAGGGCGGGCCGCGGCGGTGATCGTGGCAGAGGATGCATCGGAAAACACAAAGAAGAGATTCAGGAATATGTGTGAGTTTTATAAGGTGCCGGTCTATTTTTATTCGGATAAGGCATCTCTGGGGCGCGCGATGGGAAAGGAATTGAGAGCGTCGCTTGCGGTTCTGGACGAGGGATTTGCAGGAGGAATGAAAAAACATTTGGGTACGGAAGAGCAAATGCGTAGAGGAGGTAGCGGTTATGTCGAAAATTAAAATATATGAGCTGGCGAAGGAAATCGGAGCCACGAGCAAAGAGGTCATGGATTTCCTGGCCGGAAAAGATATGGGCGTAAAAAGCCATATGAATTCTATTGAAGATACGGAGGCCAATCAGGTGAGGAACTTTTTCTCCAGGAAAGGAAAAGAAGAAAAGCCGGCGGAGAAACCAGTGGAAAAGCCGGTGGAAAAGATGCCGGAGAAGAGCGAGGATGCGCCGAAGAAAAAGATTGTCCGTGTGCTTCGCCCTCAGAATACGCAGAAAGGAGCGCGTCCGGGGGCGAAACGCCAGGCAGGCAAGCCGCTTAATTCTCAGGTAAGGCAGGTGCAGGCGAACAACGGACGTCCGTCAAAGGCGGCTCCCGTACAGAGGGCAGAGACGACTGTGAAGCCGCAGGAACATGCAAGACCGACGGCAGAAAGGCCGGCAGCGGAAAGACCGGCGGCAGCGAATCCTGCAGCTGTAAGGCCGGCTGAGGAAAAGCCGGCAGTAAAAAAAGCGGAACCGGCAGCAAGAATGCCGGAGGCAAGGGAAGAGGCTGCGGTGAAGGCACAGCCGGCAGTGAAGCCCCAGCCGGCGGCGAAACCGGATGGAAGCAAAGGCGGCGTACACAGGCAGCAGGAAGAAAACCGCCCGAGAACATTTGCAGAGCGGTCCAGAGGTGACGGAAGGCCGCAGGGAGACCGTCAGGACCGTCCGGGAGAGCGCAGTCAGGGCCGTCCGTTTGACCGCAACGGAGACCGTCAGGGCCGTCCGGGAGACCGCAGCGGAGATCGTGGCCAGGGCCGTCCGTTTGACCGCAACGGAGAGCGCAGTCAGGGCCGTCCATTTGACCGTAACGGAGACCGCCAGAGCCGTCCGTTCGACCGTAACGGAGACCGCCAGGGCCGTCCGGGAGACCGCAGCGGAGATCGCGGCCAGAGCCGTCCGGGAGACCGTCAGAACCGTCCGTCAGACAGGAGGTTCGGAGACAGAGACCGTGACAGGAGCCGCGACAGAGATAAAAACCAGCCATTTGGACAGAGGGGCGACGACAGGAGAAACGGGCGGAAAAATGATTCTTCCATACCGGCTCCGGCAATCGAGGCTCAGAAAGCTCAAAGAAGCAAAGGAAAAGGAAAAGACGATTACAAGAAAAAAGAATACCGCCGCGACGAGGAAGAGAGGATGCCGAAGGGCAAAGGCAGGAAGAATGACCAGAAACCTCAGATGCAGAAACCGCAGCAGAAAGTGCAGCAGGTAGAAGAGGCGATCAAGTCTATTGTGATTCCGGAGATACTCACGCTTAAAGAGCTGGCCGATAAGATGAAGATCGTGCCGTCCGTGATCGTGAAGAAACTGTTTATGCAGGGAAAGATTGTGACGGTAAACCAGGAGATTGATTATGAAACGGCAGAGGAGATCGCACTGGAATATGACATCCTGTGCGAGAAAGAGGAAGTCGTGGACGTCATCGAAGAGCTTCTGAAAGAGGAAGACGAAGATGAGAAGAAGATGAAGAAACGTCCTCCGGTAGTGTGCGTTATGGGTCATGTTGACCACGGTAAGACTTCCCTTCTGGACGCGATCCGCCACACCAATGTAATCGGCGGAGAGGCCGGAGGGATCACGCAGCATATCGGAGCCTATGTGGTGGAGGTAAACGGAGAGCGCATTACGTTTTTGGATACCCCGGGGCACGAGGCTTTTACCGCCATGCGTATGAGGGGCGCCAGCTCTACCGATATTGCCATCCTTGTAGTGGCGGCAGATGACGGCGTGATGCCGCAGACGGTTGAGGCGATCAACCACGCAAAGGCGGCGGGCGTTGAGATCATCGTAGCAGTGAATAAGATTGATAAGCCGAGCGCGAATATCGAGCGTGTAAAGCAGGAGCTTACAGAGTATGAGCTTATTCCAGAAGATTGGGGCGGCAGCACGGTATTTGTGCCGGTGTCCGCAAAAACGGGCGAGGGGCTTGAAGACCTGATGGAGATGATCGTCCTGACGGCGGAAGTGATGGAGCTGAAGGCAAACGCCAACCGCCGGGCAAGAGGCCTTGTGCTTGAGGCGCAGCTTGACAAGGGGCGGGGCTCAGTGGCGACGGTTCTTGTCCAGAAAGGAACTCTGCGTATCGGGGATGCGGTGGCAGCAGGCTCCGCGTTCGGAAAAGTAAGGGCAATGATGGACGATAAGGGAAGGCGCGTGAAAGAGGCCGGCCCGTCCGTTCCGGTGGAGATACTGGGGCTTAACGATGTGCCGAATGCAGGCGAAGTGTTTGTAGGATGCGGCAATGACAAAGAGGCGAGAAACTTTGCGGAGACATTTATCTCCCAGAGCAAAGTGAAACTTCTGGAAGATACGAAATCAAAGCTGTCTCTTGACGATCTCTTTACCCAGATCCAGGAGGGCAACTTAAAAGAGCTTGGCATTGTAGTCAAGGCAGACGTGCAGGGATCCGTGGAGGCGATCAAGCAAAGCCTTCTGAAACTGTCCAATGACGAAGTGGTGGTAAAGATCATCCACGGCGGCGTAGGAGCGGTCAACGAGTCAGACGTAAGCCTTGCGTCGGCATCCAATGCGATCATCATCGGATTTAACGTGCGCCCGGATGCTACGGCAAAAGAGACGGCGGACCGCGAGGGCGTGGATATCCGTCTGTACCGCGTCATCTACAACGCGATCGAAGACGTTGAGGCGGCGATGAAGGGCATGCTCGATCCGGTGTTCGAGGAGAAAGTATTCGGTCATGCAGAGGTGCGCCAGCTGTTCAAAGCGTCCGGCGTCGGAACGATCGCAGGCTCCTACGTGCTTGACGGCACGTTCGAGAGAGACTGTTCAGTGCGTATCACAAGAGACGGTATCGTAATCTTTGAAGGCTCTCTGGCATCTCTGAGACGTTTCAAGGATGATGTGAAGGAAGTGCGGGCAGGATATGAATGCGGCTTTGTGTTTGCGAACTTTAACGATGTAAAAGAAGGAGACCATGTAGAGGCATTTAAGATGGTGGAAATTCCGAGATAGGGCGGAGCATGCAGCTCCGTTCAGGATAAAGGAGCGATGGAATGAAAAAGAGAGGTATAAAAAATACAAGGGTGAATACGGAGGTGCAGCGGGAGCTGAGCAATATTATCAGAGGCGGGCTTAAAGACCCGAGGGTTGCCGCATGGACTTCCGTGGTGGCGGCAGAAGTTGCGCCGGACCTTAAGACCTGCAAGGCATATATCAGCGTGCTGGGGGATGAAAAAGCGCAGGAGGACACCCTTGCAGGGTTAAGCAGCGCCGTGGGGTACATCCGCCGGGAGCTGGCAAGAAACTTGAATCTGCGGAATACGCCGGAGATACGGTTTGTTCTGGATCAGTCTATTGAGTACGGGGTGAACATGTCAAAGAGAATTGACGAAGTAACGAAGGATTTGAAGACATCAGATTTGGAGGCAGAGGGTGAAGAGGATGCTGAATAAAATGTTGGATGCGGCGCGCACAGTTGCCATCGGCGGGCATATACGGCCGGACGGCGACTGTGTGGGCGCCAGCATGGGCTTGTACTGGTACGTGAAGGAGAAATACCCAGAGAAAGAGGTGGATGTGTATCTGGAGAAAATTCCTGGGAAGTTTGCGTTTCTGGAAGGAACGAAGGACATCCGCCATGAGGTGGGGGAAGATAAGAAATATGACCTGTTCGTATGCCTGGACTGCCGGGGGCTTGAACGTCTCGGCTTTTCCGCCCCTCTGTTTGAGGGCGCAAAGCATACGCTGTGCATTGACCACCATGTAGGAGGCCAGAGCTTTGCAGAGGCCGAGCATGTCGTGCCGGAAGCAAGCTCTACGTCGGAGCTTGTATATGGGCTGATGGAGAAAGAGCATGTGAGCCTTCGCTCTGCGGAGGCGATCTATCTTGGAATCGTCCATGATACAGGTGTGTTCCAGTATTCCTGCACGGCTCCGTCCACCCACATGGCGGCGGCAGAGCTGCTGTCTAAAGGCGTGGACGCCCCGAAGATCATCCGGGAGACGTATTATGAAAAGACCTATGCCCAGCACCAGGTTCTGGGGCGGGCGCTTTTGGAGAGCATCGTATTCCTGGACGGGAAATGCATCGCCTCATATATCCGCAGGCGGGAGATGAACTTTTTCGGCGTGGACAGAAGCGACCTGGACGGGATAGCAAGCCAGCTGCGTAATACAAGCGGCGTGGAAGTGGCAATCTTTATGGATGAGATAAATCCGAACGTCTATAAAGTGAGCCTGCGCTCCGGGGATCTGGTGGATGTCAGCGAGATCGCAAGATATTTCGGTGGCGGCGGCCATAAAAAGGCGGCAGGCTTAACGCTGGCAGGAACCCCTTACGACGTGATCAACAACCTTTCCCGCCAGATTGAGATACAGCTGGAGAGAGAAAGATGATGCACGGAATACTGAATGTATATAAAGAAAAAGGCTATACTTCCCATGACGTAGTGGCGAAACTGAGAGGGATCACCGGGCAGAAAAAGATTGGCCATACGGGAACCTTAGACCCTGACGCAGTGGGGGTGCTTCCGGTCTGTCTCGGGAAGGGAACGAAAGTCTGCAGCCTTTTGACTGATGAAAATAAGACATACGAGGCAGTGATGTTTCTGGGAAAGGTGACGGATACGCAGGATATATCCGGGAAAGTGCTGTCTGAGCGCCCGTTAGATGCGTCGGAGGATGAAGTAAGGGAGACCGTGCTTTCGTTTCAGGGGGAGTACGACCAGATCCCTCCTATGTACTCTGCCGTCAAGGTTCAGGGGAAAAGGCTTTACGAGCTTGCCCGAAAGGGGCAGGAAGTAGAAAGAAAAGCGCGCCGGGTAGAGATATGCAGCGCGGAGATCTTGGAGACGGCTCTTCCGGAAGTACGCATGTCTGTGACCTGCTCAAAGGGTACTTACATCCGAACCTTGTGCCATGATATCGGGGAGAAGCTCGGGTGCGGAGGATGCATGGAAGAGCTTTGCCGGACCAGGGTGGGGAGATTTCATATAGAAGATGCGCTGACGCTGGGAGAGATTGAAGAGCTGGCGCAGGCAGGAAGTCTGGCAGCCAGGGTAGTGCCTGTGGACGCTATGTTCCCGGAATACTGCAAGGCACAGATCAGAAAATCCTGGGAGCTTTATGCGAAAAACGGAAATCCGCTGCCCCAAGAGGCATTGGAGGAGCGCCCAGATGAGACGGGAGGCGGGAAAATCCGCCTGTATGACAGCGAGGGGCAGTTCATTGCCCTGTACAAGTGGGAGGAGACGGAAGAAACGTATCGTCTGGAAAAGATGTTTTTTCCCGAAAAATAGAGTTACAAGGAGTGTTTATGCGCTATGTGAAATGGCTGTCCCATTATCTGGACAGAAGAAGGTCGGCGGTTACCTTCGGCAAGTTTGACGGTCTTCATCTGGGACATCAGAAACTGATAGAGACGGTTCAAAGGCTAAAAAAAGAAAATAATACGGTCAGCATTGTGTGTGCCTTTGACATGCGCCCCTTGTGGAAAGCAAAACATCTGCACATGGAACGCCTGATGACAGGCAGGGAGCGCTGCCACCATCTGAGCCAGGAGGTGGATTATCTTGTGGAGTGCCCATTTACGGAAAAATTCCGCAGCATGACGGCGGAAGAGTTCATACGCAAGGTAGTCTGCGGTGTATTCAATGCAGGATATGTGGTGGTAGGAGCGGATTTTCACTTCGGGAAAGACCAGGGCGGCGATGTCCATACGCTGGAAAAGTATGCAAAAGAATACGGATACGAACTGGTAGTGGTGGAGAAGGAACGTTACGGGGAGCATGTCATCAGCAGCACGTACATCCGGGATGTTCTGAAAAAAGGGAATGTCCGCCTGGCAAATTATCTGCTTGGATATCCTTTTGAGGTGAACGGAAGAGTGGAGAGGGGAAATCAGCTTGGGAGGACGCTCGGTTTCCCTACGATGAATGTGGCCTGGCCCGAATATAAGCTGGTTCCGCCGAAGGGCGTGTATATCAGCGAGATTACGATCGACGGGATTAAGTATCCGGGAATCTCAAATGTGGGCGTGAAACCGACGGTTTCAAAAGACAATAAGGTTGTGCTGGAAAGTTTTCTGTTCCAATATGGCAGCGATGCGTATGGAAGGAAAGTGAAAGCAGAATTTTTGGAATTCAGAAGGCCGGAACAAAAATTCGGCAGCGTAGAAGAGATGAAAGCACATGTGGATAAAGATATTATGTATGGCAGGAAATACTTTGGGATAGAGTAGCAAAGGAGAATACAAATGAGTATTACGGAAGTGTTTTTATTGTTTGGCGGATTAGGTTTTTTTCTGTACGGCATGAAGCTTATGAGCGAAGGCCTGGAAAAGGCGGCCGGCGCCAAGATGAGGGGAATCCTTGAGTTTTTTACGAAGAACCGGTTTATCGGGATGGTGGTAGGTATTGTGTTCACCGCCATCATCCAGTCTTCAAACGCAACTACGGTCATGGTGGTAAGCTTTGTAAACTCCGGGCTTATGAACCTGATGCAGGCATCGGGAGTGATACTGGGAGCGAATATCGGAACGACGGTGACAGGGCAGCTTATTGCCTTTAACCTTTCGGATATCGCGCCGCTCATTGTCATCGTGGGCGTCATCATGACCATGTTTTCAAAAAAGCAGAGCGTGAAAAAGATTGGAGAGGTCGTTCTCGGTTTCGGAATTCTCTTCATGGGGCTCCGCATTATGGGAGAGAGTATGCAGGCGGTCAAGGAATCTCAGGCAATCTTGAAATTCCTTGCGTCTCTTAAGAATCCTTTTGCGGCTATTTTGGTGGGAATCGCTATCACATCTGTGCTGCAGAGCTCATCCGCGACAGTGGGAATCATACTTCTCATGGTGTCTCAGGGTCTTCTGGACTTTAAGATCTGTCCGTTTATGATCCTGGGATGCAATATCGGTTCCTGCGTGTCTGCGCTGGCGGCAAGCTTAAGCGGAAAGAAGGATGCAAAACGGGCGGCGCTCATACATTTCTTCTTCAACCTGATAGGCTCGGCTATCATGTTTGTAATCCTGATGGTAGCGCTCAATCCCATTACGGACGGACTGCTCTACATATCCGGCGGCAGCCTTTCCAGGGCGGTTGCCAATGTACATACGCTTATGAAGGTATTCGAGGTGGCGATGCTCTTCCCGTTCATGGGCTGGATTGTCAAGCTTACCTATAAGGCGGTGCCGGGAACGGACGATGAAGGAAAAGACGAGTTTGAGCTGCTTTATATCAAGAAGTCCATGATGTCTCCGTCTACGGCGGTGATGGACGCGATCCATGAGATTGAGCATATGGGAAAGGTTGCGATTAAAAATCTTGGATTTGGGATAGATGCCCTGTGCGAAGAGGACGAGGAAAAGATTCAGAAGGTATATAAGATTGAGCAATATATTGACTTCATGAACAGCAAGATAACGGATTACCTTGTGCGGGTCAATGAGATGGATCTGCCGCTGTCGGACGCGGAGAAGCTGGGCGGGCTCTTCCATGTGGTAAATGATATCGAGCGCATCGGCGACCATGCGGAGAACCTTGCGGATTCGGCGGCAACACGCATCAGGGAAGGGGTAGAGCTGAGCGATAAGGCGAAAAAACAGCTCAAAGACATGATGAAAGATGTCATTACGCTGCTGGAATATTCCCTTGACATGTTCACCAACAGCAACCAGGAGCATATGAAGGAGATCCTGGCGCTGGAGGACCAGATTGACGAGCAGGAGAGGAGCCTTCAGAAAGTGCATGTGAAACGCCTTGCGAAAAACAAGTGCACGCCCATGTCGGGAATGATATTTTCTGATACGGTTTCCGGGCTTGAGCGTGTGGCAGACCACGCCACAAATATTGCGTTTGCGATTATTGAGCCTTTTGACAGCCGGAAAGAAGAAAAGCTGGATGAGGAAGTATAATATTTTTCTTTACAGAAGATACTACATATGATATACTTGACTGCGGTAAGAGCCGGTGTTCGGTGATTGGTTGCTCCAGCCGTTGCTTGATATTCGGCGTTTATAATTATATTTAAGGAGGATTTTGAACATGATTTCAAAAGAGATGAAAGAAAAGATTGTGGCAGATTACGGCAGAAGTGCAGGAGATACCGGTTCACCGGAAGTTCAGATCGCGCTGCTGACAGCAAGGATCAATGACCTGACAGACCACTTCAAGGCAAACCCGAAGGACCACCACTCCAGGAGAGGGCTGCTTAAGATGGTCGGCCAGAGAAGAGGCCTTCTTGCATATCTGAAAAAGGTTGACATTGAGAGATACCGTACTCTGATCGAGAGATTGGGATTAAGGAAATAATAAAAGTAAAAAAACTGCCTATGGCAGTTTTTTTAATGCTTTGAGTAAGGCATAGAGAGGCAGGCTTAACCTTGTTGCGGCGAGATGAGAAATTTAGTAGCATATTTGCGGCGGGTGTGGTATAATAATTAAGATTGTGGGTAAGGGTGCTTGTCCCGAGACCACTGAAAAGGGCATTTTGGCTTAAAGTGTTTTTTTCAGTAGTTTCGGAAAGACCTGAACGCAATCGGAATTTCAATGAGAAAAGGAGATAAATATGTATAAAAAGTTTGAGATGGAACTGGCAGGGAGAACTCTGCGGGTAGATGTAGACAGGGTGGCAAAACAGGCTAACGGGGCTGTCCTCATGCATTACGGCGATACGACTGTCCTTTGTACGGCTACAGCGTCAGAGAAACCAAGGGAGGGAATCGACTTCTTCCCATTAAGCGTCGAGTATAATGAAAGACTGTATTCTGTCGGAAAGATTCCGGGAGGATTCAACAAGAGGGAAGGAAAGGCATCAGAGAACGCAGTTCTTACAGACCGTGTCATCGACCGGCCCATGCGCCCTCTGTTCCCGAAAGATTACCGTAATGACGTGACCCTTGAGAACCTTGTGCTCTCTGTAGACCAGGACTGCTCGCCGGAGCTTACGGCGATGCTTGGCGCGGCAATCGCTACTACGATTTCGGATATTCCCTTTGAAGGGCCGATTTCTTCCACCCAGGTAGGGCTTGTGGACGATGAGTTTGTCTTTAACCCGACAGCTGCTCAGAAAGAAGCATCTGACCTTGCGCTTACCGTTGCGTCAACGAGAGAAAAGGTAATCATGATTGAGGCCGGAGCCAATGAAGTGCCGGAGCAGAAAATGATAGAGGCGATTTTTGCGGCTCATGATTTGAACCAGAAAGTAATCGCGTTTATTGACACGATTGTGGCAGAGTGCGGAAAGCCGAAACATTCCTATGAAAGCTGTGCCGTTCCGGAAGAGCTGTTCGCTGCGATAAAAGAGATCGTGCCTCCGGAGGCTATGGAGGAGGCAGTATTTACCGATGAAAAACAGGTAAGGGAAGAAAATATCCGGGGCATTACAGAGAAACTTGAAGAGGCATTTGCCGAGAATGAAGAGTGGCTGGCAGTGCTTGGGGAGGCTGTGTACCAGTATCAGAAGAAGACTGTACGCAAGATGATCTTAAAAGACCACAAGCGCCCGGACGGAAGGGCCATTGACCAGATCCGTCCTCTTGCGGCGGAGATTGACCTGATTCCGAGAGTCCATGGATCTGCCATGTTTACCCGCGGGCAGACCCAGATCTGCACGGTTACGACTCTTGCGCCCCTTGCCGAGGCTCAGAGGCTGGACGGGCTTGATGAGGCGGAGACTTCAAAGAGATATATGCACCATTATAATTTTCCGTCCTACTCGGTTGGCGAGACGAGGCCTTCAAGAGGGCCGGGAAGGCGTGAGATCGGGCATGGTGCTCTTGCAGAGCGCGCGCTTGTGCCTGTTCTTCCGAGCGAGAGCGAGTTCCCATACGCAATCCGTACGGTATCTGAGACGTTTGAGTCCAACGGCTCCACCTCCCAGGCGAGCGTATGTGCGTCTTCCATGTCGCTGATGGCTGCGGGCGTACCGATCAAGTCTGCCGTTGCAGGCATCTCGGCAGGACTGGTTACAGGCGATACGGATGACGATTATCTGGTGCTTACGGATATCCAGGGGCTTGAGGACTTTTTCGGAGATATGGACTTTAAGGTTGCAGGTACCCATAAGGGCATTACTGCTATTCAGATGGATATTAAGATCCACGGCCTTACAAAGCCGATTATCGAGGAGGCAATCGCCGCTACGAAAAAAGCAAGAACCTATATTATCAATGACATCATGAATAAGGCAATCGAGGAGCCGAGGCCGGAGGTTGGACCTTACGCGCCGAAGATTGTCCAGATGCAGATTGACCCGCAGAAAATCGGCGACGTGGTGGGTCAGCGCGGAAAGACGATCAATGCCATTATTGAGAGAACCGGCGTAAAGATTGACATTACGGATGACGGCAGCGTGTCCATATGCGGAACAGACGCTGCGATGATGGATGAGGCGAGAAAGCTTATCTATATCATCGTGACGGATTTTGAGGCGGGGCAGTTACTGGAAGGACAGGTTGTCAGCATCAAAGAGTTCGGCGCGTTTATTGAGTTTGCTCCAGGAAAAGAGGGCATGGTGCATATCTCAAAAATCTCCAAGGAGAGAGTCAACCATGTGGAGGACGTGCTGACCCTTGGCGATAAGGTGAAGGTTGTGTGCCTTGGAAAAGACAAGATGGGAAGATTCTCATTCAGCATGAAAGACGTGGCAGAATAAAGCCATATGCATATAGAAAAAGACCACACTTGAGGCGGTGTGGTCTTTTTCGTTATCTGGATTTATTTGGTTGTTACCTTTATTTTTTTATACACGCCGTTCCGGGCGATGCAGTATACTGTGCAGCTGCCGCGTTTTTTACCGGTAATGATTCCTTTTGAAGAAACTTTCGCAACGGATGGATTGGATGAAACATAACGCATCTTTTTTGCGGTTTTGTTTAACTTCTTTCCGGCTGCTTTTGCGCTGAGCTTGGCTTTCTTGCCTGCTTTTACGCTTATGCGTGTCTTCTTTGCGCTTACCTTTGAAGCATTGCCATATTTCCCGCCCTTCGTCGTGCTGTAGACATCCAGCGATTTGGCAATGACAATGCGCTTTCCGCCGATTTCCTGGTACGCCTGGACGTAATATTTATACGATTTTCCCTTCTTCAGCTTTTTATGCGTCCATTTTACGGAGTTTTTGCTGACTGTCTGGATCCTTTCGTATTTTCCGTTAGATTTTGCCCCGTATATGTCGTAGCCGTCGGCCGAACCTACGGCATTCCACCGGATGGTATGTGAAGTTTTTGCGGCGGATACCTTGCAGAGGAGCAGCTTTGGCGTTACAGCCGCAGTGCTTGCCCCTGTGTTCGGTTTGGCTGCACCAGCGCCTGGCACAGTAGTACCGGTGCCTGGCGTGCCGGTTCCGGGAGTGGTGGTCCCAGTGTCAGGGTTTTCGGGCGTAGTAGTTCCGGTGTCAGGGTTTTCGGGAGTGGTGGTTCCGTTGTTGCCGGAATTTCCCGGCTGATCAGGATCCGTAGTATCCGGCTCTGATGGGTCTACCGGCGGCGCAGCTCCGTAGATGGAATCGCTGAAATCATTTGTCTGGATTAAATAGGCTTTAAAAATCTCCTGTTTCAGACGCTCAACCTGCGTTTGCTGTGCGCGGATATTGTTAGAGCCGTTTTGCGCTGCATTAATTTTTACTAAATCGCTTTCTACCGCTTCTTTCATCAGCTGGCACAGTTTATCAAAGCTATTGATTGTGATGGACTGGCTGTTCCATGTAATTGTGACGGGCTTTAATTCGTTTGCCCTGTCTTTCCTCCTCTGGAACATCGCTTTTTTGAAATCAGCCATCGTTTCATAGGAGCCGCCGAATATTTTCTTCAGGATATATTTGTCTGAAAGAATGGTTTTATCTGATTGTGCGGATGCCTTATACTGGTTTGATATGTAGGGAACCATGCCGCCGTAATATCCATACTCGGCCAACAGCTCAAACGCCTGCCGCCGTATCGTGACGTCTCCGCTTACACCTTTGTCATTCTGCACCCCGGCGTAGTTGGCGCTGAAGAGCGGCACCACATAATAACCGTTTGCCGCCATCGTTCCGATTGTTTCTGTTCCGTTTACTTCATAGCGGGATGCGATAATGCTGCCGCGAATCAGATCGTCGATAGTAAGCAGGTTTTTTGCCTCATCCAGAGTCAGTTCCGTTACCGAATCCAGGAAATGCACGGAACCGGCAGCCCCCTGATTAACCCTTGTTTTCGGATCCTCAATCTGCTCGAGTTTATGGAACCATTTCTTTTTTTCTTCCGGGGTTTTCGCAAGTATAACGTCTGCCTCCGCATAATCTAGCGTATAGACGACATCCAGGATGCCGCTCATATAGTCTTTAAGATCCGCCTCACTTTGAAAGCGCTCGGGCTGGCCGTTATGATATCGGTCGCTGACTGCCAGGCGGTCATATATTAAATTCAGATTAAATGCAGGAGGGTCATTCAGTTCGTAAGGCTCAAACAGTCCTCTTGGATAGACTTCAGCCAGCATGCCGTCCCGTGAGCCATATCCGTTGAGCATTGCCTCAGAGACAAGTATGTGAGTCAGCTCATGTGCATATGTTGCAAGACCCCGTTCCGTCAATGCCTTTGACAGATAGTAGCGGATTCCTGAGCCTTCTGCCACGCCATCGGCAAACATGTAAGGACCGTACAGATTCAGAGGAGTGATAAACTCCCTGACCCCCTGCGAGGCATTCTTTCCGAACTTATCCGACCATTGGACATTCGTATCAGGATCAATCCTTAGACTGTCCAAAACGATGCGATTAGATGAAAATTTTCCTTTCTGCTCCGGTGTCGCAATCCGGTGCCAAAAATCAATAAAGGCACTTTGCTGTTTAGCAGCCTGTTTCATCTGCTGCCGGAATTTTTCACGCAATTCGCCGTAACGCGTCGGATTGGCTTTTAAATTTCTGTCGATATAGCAGTCCACGATTCCAAATGTGATGGTGGCAGAGTTGGCAATCATATAGATGCTGTCTTCCGACACCGTAAGCAGCGGCAGAATGTAGCTGCGGAACTCTGCATTATCATAGAGCCTTCTGTATATCCCGGCATTTTTCTGATCCCAGGCAGATCTGTTCTCTACTATAAAAGCAGGGCTTTCCTGTAAAAACCACTCATCCATCGAAGTATTCGGAATCCATTTTTTTCTGTACTCTTCTAGGAAAGCATCCAGTGACTCAGTATCAGTAATTGGCCAAAATGGACTTCCAAAACCAAATGCAGCGGCATTTTTAGAAATCTTTAATTTATCGCCTCCGATACCCCCGATATATATGAGCCAGTCCGGAACATTGCCGATAAAGTTAGGGTAAGTTATGTACTTGGATGGTTTTGATTCACAGAGGAGAGCGTCCATGAGGTTATGTCCTCCCATATTGAAATCATAAAGCCTGTTGAGGTAGGTAAGGCCCAGCAGCAGTTTTTCTTTGTTCTGCAGTATTTTATCTTTATATTTGTCTGCCCCGATTTGTGGGTTATTAGGGTTGTCAATGATTTTTTGGATAAAGATATCAATTTTTGCCTGTACTTCTGCAAAAGAATCTTCAAAGGACATTGTCTTTATATTTTCCTTGTTTAGTTCTTTAATCGCCTGCTCGTCAGTGATGTCAGCGGGGCTCTTTCCCTCACGAATGGCAATCTCTGTTTTTTTAGATAGTATTTGCGACTTGCTCCAGGACGGAGCCAGCAATGCCCCAATTGTTTCATTATTTTCGTATTGTACCGCCCGGAGCTCTGCAGCCGTGTTCCGGCTCACGGTCTCCCCGACGCTTTCCGCCGATGCGGTTATGGATGGGATAAATAATGCGATTGCGGCAAATGCCGCAGCAGCAACTATTTTGATATTTTTCATACGCTGTCCTCCATCTACATTCCTTTTTGAATATATAAGCTGCTTTGCAGTTAAAAATCGTGTTATATGTTCTCATTGTATGATATTCATGATGCAGTGTCAAATAATGTTTTGCAGAAAAGAACAGATTTATAAATCGTGTGTCATAAACAGAGCAGGGGCGCATATATTGAGGTTAAAGAGGTGGACAAAGATGAGAGAGGAACAGGTATTTAATCTATTGCCGGGGAGCCTGCAGACCCTGATAGAGGGGGAAAGGCTGAGGCTTTCGGAGATTCAGGAGATACGCCTGAGGGCAGGAAAGCCGCTGCTTTTACTGTGCAGGGGAGAGGAGCGGATGCCCGGGGAGAGGGGCGGGAAATTTCATACAGTGACGAAGGAAGAGGTGGGGGAAGTGCTCAAACGGGCGAGCCATCACTCTCTGTATGCTTTTGAGGAGGAGATGAGGCAGGGTTTCATTACAGTCAGTGGGGGGCATCGGGTTGGCATGGCAGGACAGGCAATCATCGAGGGCGGAAAGATACGCAACCTCCGCTATATCTCATCAGTAAATATACGGATGGCTCACGAGGTTATGGGATGCGCGGACAGCATATTTCCATACATATCCTATCATCAGGAGGTGCTCCACACGCTTTTGATCTCTCCTCCGGGATGCGGGAAGACTACTATGCTGCGCGACATTGTGCGGCAGGTTTCGGATGGGAACCGATATGTGAAGCCTCGGACGGTAGGGGTTGTGGACGAGCGTTCCGAAATTGCGGGGTGCTATCTTGGAGTACCCCAAAACAACCTGGGAATCCGGACGGACGTGCTGGATGCATGCCCTAAGGCTGAGGGGATGCTTATGATGATACGTTCCATGCGCCCGGAGGTGCTGGCGGCGGACGAGATCGGGCAGGTGGAGGATGTACAGGCAATCGCCTATGCCATGCACTGCGGGTGCAGGATGATCGCCACGGCTCACGGGGATTCTATGGAAGACATAAATAAGAAACCAGTGCTGTCGGAGCTTATCAGGGAGAAAAGGTTCGGAAGATATGTCGTCCTGCAAAAAAGAGGGAACGTGAAACACATTTTTGACAGAGAAGGGAGGAAGCTGTATGATGCCGGTTAAGCTTGCGGGTTGCCTGCTGGTTATAGGGGCGGCTGCCCTGATGGGGGTACGCAAAGGAGAGGCTGTACGGAACCAGTACCGGCAGATGAAGTATCTCCAGAGGATCCTCTGCATGATAGAAAGTGAGATCCGGTATGCCCATGCCCATCTGGGCGAGATATTCCGGGATATATCCGGCAGCCTGAAGGAGCCCTACAGGGAGTGGCTTTTATCTGTAAGGGATTCTATGGAAAAAAGAGACGGCCGGGCTTTAGAGGAAATCTGGGAGGACGGAGTCGGCAGGCATCTGAAAAAAAGCGGGCTTCCGGAGAAGGAGCTTTGCAGGCTTTCTCAGCTTGGAGGGCAGCTTGGCGCGTCGGATTTGGAATTGCAGCTAAAGATTCTCAGGCATTATGAAGAACAGCTTAATCTGGAGATACAGGAAATCAGGGAGGAGATGCAGGTGAAAGTGAAGCTTTGCCATTGCCTTGGCGTTTTGGGCGGCATGCTTGTTGCGGTTCTCCTGATATGAGAGCGTTAAAATGCGGGGAGGCAGGACATGAGTGTAGATTTGATATTTAAGATAGCGGCGGTTGGGATTCTGGTGTCTGTGCTCAGCCAGGTGCTAAAGCACAGCGGGAGGGAGGAGCAGGCATTCCTGACCAGCCTTGCAGGGCTTCTCCTTGTTCTGTTCTGGATTGTGCCGTATATATACGATCTGTTTGAGTCGATCAAGAGCCTGTTTACATTGTAGGCTGAGAGGAGAGAGGACATGAATATGATACAGGTGGCGGCAGCGGCTGTGGCGGGGGTGTTGCTGGCGGTGCAGTTTAAGGCGGGAAAAGCCGAATACGGGATCTATATCAGCATTGG
Organism: uncultured Dorea sp.; assembly: GCA_910578455.1. GTDB lineage: Bacteria > Bacillota > Clostridia > Lachnospirales > Lachnospiraceae > MD308. The sequence goes on along the minus strand of CAJTQA010000027.1, from coordinate 26,683 downwards.
GCTGAGCCTTTTAATCTTTTTCGGGATATTAGGATATCTGAAAAATATTATAGGAACCATAAAGACTATTGGAAATTATATCAGCATGGACACGGCATATGTGGGAACGCTCCTCAAAATGCTTGGAATCACATACATAGCTGATTTTTCTTCCAACATATGCAAGGACGCAGGATATCAGGCGATAGCGGGACAGATTGAGGTGTTTGGGAAACTGGCGGTGCTGGTGCTGAGCATGCCAATCCTCCTGGCGCTTTTAGATACGATTGAGGGGTTTTTGTCATGAGCGGGGGAAGGGAGTGCAGGAATGGGAGACGGGCAGGCATGGCGGCGGCCGGCATATTGTTTCTGTTTATTTTGTCGGGCATGCGGATGGAGGCATGGGCTTCTGAAAAGGAGGAGGTTCAGGAAGAAACCGGGAAACTGCAGCAGGAGATGGTTGACAACTTTGATTACGGAGATGTGGACAAGGCTCTCCGGGAACTTTTTCCTGAGGATGAGCCGGGATTTAAAGAGATACTTGAGCCGGTACTGGCGGGAGACCAGAAGTTTTCTCTGGAACTTCTCTGGAGGCTTGTGTGCCGGCAGCTTACATATGCCTTTGAGGGCAGCAGGAGGAACCTGGCGCATATATTGGTGCTGGGGCTGATAGCCGCGGTGTTCCATCACTTTTCTAATGTGTTCGGGAGCCGCCAGGTATGCGAGATGAGCTTTTACATCACCTATCTCCTTCTCATCGCACTGTGCCTGAATTCGTTTCAGCTTGTGATGGAATGGGTAAGCGGCGGCATTGAAAAGCTGACAATGTTTATGAGCGTGTTCTGCCCGGTGTATTTCCTGTCGGTCTCGGTTGCGAAAGGGAGCGTCACGGCAGTCGCGTTTTATAACCTGGTGCTGTTTTTCATCTACCTGACGGAGGTGGTAATCGTATATTTCCTTATTCCCGCCATCCATGTGTATATAATGGTGAAAGTGCTCGATTTTCTGTCATCCCAGGAATATCTGAGCAAGTTTGCGGAGCTTATTGAGGTCATGGTGTCCTGGCTGCTGAAAACGCTTGTGGCGTGTACGCTTGGGTTTAATGTAGTGCAGGGGATGATAAGCCCTGCCGTTGACACTGTAAAGAGGAGCGCCGTTACACGCACGGCGGAGGCGATACCGGGGGTAGGGGATGCCATTGGCGGGGTGACGGAGGTAGTGTTCGGAACGGCAGTGCTTGTGAAGAACGGAATCGGGGTCGCGGGGATGCTCATCTGCCTTGCGCTGTGCATCATACCGCTGGCTCAGACCGGTCTTGTGGCGTTGATGTACAAGCTGGCGGCGGCTCTGATCCAGCCTTTGTCGGATAAGCGGATAGCAGGGTGCGTGGAGTGCGTCGGCGACGGGTGCAGGCTTCTGATGAGAGTCAGCTTTACGGCAGGTTTTTTGTTTTTGCTGACGATTGCCGTCGTCTCTTTTGTGACAGGCAGCGTCTGAGGAGGGGTTATGTTTCGGTATCTTTATGAATGGGCGCAGGACCTGTCCGTATATCTGATCCTGATTACGGCGGTCTTCCATGCTCTGCCGGATTCCGGCTACAAAAAATATATCCGTTTTTTTACCGGGCTGGTGCTTGTATTTATGATGGCGGCGCCGGTACTGAAGATTTTAGGAACAGACGGACAGGTGATGAATTTCTACAAAAGCAGGGAATATGAAAAAAAGATAGAAGAGATGGAACATGCCGCCCAGTACCTTGAAAGGTACGGATATGAGGAGGCTGGCATCGGAGACATTGAAGTGGAGGAGATTCAGGTTGATGAAGAAAGATGAATGGATCAGAAGGCTTAAAAACTGGGGGGAGAGGAAAGACCGGCTGCTGATTGCGTTTCTTTTCGGGGTGCTCCTTCTTGTCATTGCGATTCCTGTGGAGAGAGGGAGGAAAGGGGCAGAGACGGGGGAGGATGAGGGGTGGAGAGAAGGAGAAGACTCAGGGAGCGGGGAGAACATAACGGAGCAGGAGTATGCAGCGCGCATGGAGAGACAGCTGGAAGAAGTCCTGTCCCAGATGAAGGGGGCGGGGGATGTGACCGTCATGATTACGCTGAAGGAATCGGCGGAAAAAATCGTGGAGAAGGATGTGGAGGGCACGGACGAATCCGTGAGCGAAGAAGACAGCCAGGGAGGGATGAGGGAGACGAAGAACAGTTCCAGGGGAGAGTCCACCGTCTACTGCGGGGAGGCCTCCGGAAGTTTCGGGGGCAGCGGGGGAGGCCAGAAAGGCCAGGCGCCCTACGTCAGCAAGGAGGTGGCTCCCCGGGTCGAGGGGGTGGTGGTCGTAGCAGAAGGAGGCGATGACGCGGTGGCAGTGCAGAATATAACTGAGTCAGTTCAGGCATTATTTGGAATAGACACGCATAAGATTAGAATAGTAAAAAAAGAATGAAATGTTTAATAGGAGGAGGAAACAAGGTGAAAAATATTTTCAAGAAAAATCAGATGATCATAGCGGCGCTGGCAGTCATGATCGCGGCGGCGGGATATCTGAACTATTCAGGGAGGCTTTTTGGCGATAAAGACGACGCGCAGAAGATGAGCGCGGAGCTTGCGAATCAGGAGCTTTTGGATATCTCGGAGGAGGACCTTGCAAGCGCCGACGGCGAGATAAAAAGCCAGGACAGCGAGACGGAAGGGGAAGAAGGGCAGGAAGGAACGCCGGGAGAGGCAGTGCTTACAAGCGGGGAGGCCAATGCGGTCGTAGCGCAGGCAAAGATGACAAGGGAGCAGGTCCGGGCAAAGAATAAGGAGACTCTCCAGCAGATTATCGACAATAAAGAGCTGAGCAATGAGCAGAAAAAAGATGCCGTCTCACAGATGGTAAAGGTGACGGAGATGTCTGAAAAAGAGGCGGCGGCGGAGACCCTTCTCGCATCCAAAGGATTTACGGACGCAGTGGTGAGCATCTCCGACGAATCCACCGACGTAGTCGTGAACGCCAAGGACCTTAACGAGGCGAGCCGGGCGCAGATTACGGACATCGTGACGAGAAAGACAGGGGTGTCTGCGGAGAGCGTAGTGATCAATCCGATCAATGACCAGGAGAAGTGACAAGCTTCTCCTTTTAAAATGTCTTGAAAAGGAAAAAGTATTTGATATAATAGAGAAGACTGTAAAAGGAAAAATAGAAAGACGGGAGAGTTTCAGTATATGGCGGAGCTATCAAAAGAGATAAAAGAACAGATTGAAAAGAGAAGGACGTTTGCGATTATTTCCCACCCGGACGCAGGAAAGACGACGCTGACAGAAAAGTTCCTGCTCTACGGGGGAGCCATCAACCTGGCGGGAAGCGTAAAGGGGAAGGCGACGGCGCGGCATGCGGTGTCCGACTGGATGGAGATTGAAAAAGAGAGGGGAATCTCGGTGACATCCTCGGTCCTCCAGTTTAATTACGGGGGGTACTGCATCAATATCCTGGACACGCCGGGGCATCAGGATTTCTCAGAGGACACGTACCGGACGCTGATGGCGGCGGATTCCGCGGTGATGGTGATAGACGCGTCAAAAGGAGTGGAGGCGCAGACGAGGAAACTGTTTAAAGTCTGTACAATGCGCCATATACCGATCTTTACATTTATTAATAAGATGGACCGGGAGGCGATGGACACATTTGAACTTCTGGACGACATTGAAAATGAACTCGGCATCGCTACCTGCCCGGTAAACTGGCCCATCGGCTCCGGGAAGGAATTCCGGGGCGTCTATGACAGAGGTACGAAGAAGGTTGAGATATTCTCGGAGACACATAAGGGAACGACCCAGGGGGAAGTGCGGAAAGTGCCCATTGACAGCCCGGAGATAGACGCGCTTATCACCCCGGAGCAGAAGGACAGGCTTATGGAGGAGATCGAGCTTCAGGACGGAGCGGGGGCTGAGTTTGACCAGGAGCTTGTGGGCAGGGGGGAACTGTCGCCGGTATTTTTTGGCTCTGCGCTGACAAATTTCGGCGTGGAGACCTTTTTAAAGCATTTCCTTCAGATGACGACATCCCCTCTTCCAAGGATGTCGGACAGGGGAAAGATAGACCCTATGGAGGAGCCGGACTTTTCGGCGTTTGTCTTTAAGATACAGGCGAACATGAACAAAGCCCACCGTGACAGGATTGCGTTTATGCGTATCTGCTCGGGAGAGTTTGAGGCGGGGATGGACGTGTACCATATGCAGGGGGGAAAGAAAGTGCGCTTGTCGCAGCCCCAGCAGCTGATGGCAAAGGAGAGGAAGATCATCGAGAAAGCTTATGGAGGGGATATTATCGGCGTGTTTGACCCGGGAATCTTTTCCATAGGGGATACGCTTACCGCGTCGGGCGACCGGTTTGCCTATGAGGGCATTCCGACTTTCGCGCCGGAGCATTTTGCGAGAGTCCGTCAGGTGGACACGATGAAGCGCAAGCAGTTCATCAAAGGGATCAACCAGATTGCCCAGGAAGGGGCGATCCAGATCTTCCAGGAATACAATACGGGCATGGAAGAGATCATCGTGGGAGTGGTGGGCGTCCTTCAGTTCGACGTCTTAAAATTCCGGCTGGAAAACGAATATAATGTAGAGATCCTTATGGACAGCCTTCCGTATGAGCATATCCGCTGGATCGGGAACGAGGATATTAACCTGGACAAGCTTACGGGGACCTCGGACATGAAGAAGGTAAAAGACTTAAAAGAGCGCCCCCTTCTCCTGTTTGTGAACGAGTGGAGCATCCGCATGACCCAGGAGAGGAACGAGGGGCTGATACTGACAGAATTTGCGAAGTAGCTTAAAAGACTTTGCAAAAGAAAAGAAATTTGCTATAATAAAAATTACGCAAAACCAGACAGGAGGTTTCATGAAATGGGTAAAGAAGAGAAGAATACGTATACAATAAAGACAGAAGAGAATCTTGGGGAAGTTAAGATCGCGGATGAGGTTGTGGCGGTGATTGCAGGCCTTGCGGCGATGGAGGTGGACGGCGTGGCATCCATGGCGGGCAGCTCTCCGAAAGATATCGCGAGCAGGCTCGGGGTGAAGTCCATGACGAAGGGCGTGAGGGTAGATGTCCTGGAGGGCATCGTGACGGCAGCCCTGACGCTGAATTTAAAATACGGCTACAATATTAAAGAGACTACGGCGAAGGTTCAGGAAAAAGTGAAGGCGGCCATCGAGAACATGACGGGGCTTGATGTAGCGGACGTGAATATCCGTATTACCGGAGTGGAGATGCCGGAGGAGAATTAAGTGAAGAGAACAGAATTAAGAGACCACATCTTTAAGATGGTGTTCGAGATGGAGTTTAACGGGGCGGAGGAGATGCCGGCGCAGGCTGAGCTGTATCTCGGGCAGATTGAGGATGCGAAGGAAAAAGACCTGGAATATATCGGGACGAAAGCCGCCAAGATCAGGGAGAAACTTGGGGAGATCGACAAGCTCCTCAATGACACGTCAAAAGGCTGGAAGACAACGCGGATGAACAAGGTAGACCTTGGGATTTTACGCCTTGCCGTCTATGAGATAAAATGGGATGAAGACGTTCCGGCAGGGGTTGCCATCAACGAAGCGGTAGAGCTTGCAAAGAGATATTCCAGCGACGACGGCCCCTCATTTATAAATGGAGTGCTGGCAAAGCTTGTAAATCCTTAAAGGGAGTAAGATATGGCGCGGAGTGTATATTCGGTAAAACAGGTGAATGCATATATCAAGAATATGTTCGCCCAGGACTATCTGCTGAACCGCATTTACGTCAGGGGCGAAGTGTCAAACTGCAAGTACCATACGTCGGGACATATATATTTTTCGTTAAAGGATGAGTCTGGAACGATTGCCTGCGCCATGTTCGCAGGGCAGCGAGGCGGGCTCTCTTTTCGTATGGGCGAAGGGCAGCAGGTCGTCGTCTTCGGCAGCATCGGCGTGTATGAGAGAAACGGCGATTACAGGCTTTACGCCAAAGAGATCATCCTTGCAGGCGCAGGGGAGCTATATGAGCGGTTTGAGGCGCTTAAGCGGGAGCTGTCTGAGATGGGCATGTTTGCCCCGGAGTATAAGAAAGAGATCCCGGCGTATGCAGGGCGGGTCGGGATCGTCACGGCTCCGACCGGCGCCGCCATCCGGGATATCATGAACGTGGCGAAGAGGCGCAACCCCTATGTGCAGCTTGTGCTGTACCCTGCCCTTGTGCAGGGGGAGGGGGCGAAAGAAAGCATTGCCAAGGGGCTTAAGGCGCTTGACGAGTCGGGCGTTGACGTAATCATCGCAGGCAGGGGCGGCGGTTCCATGGAGGATCTGTGGGCGTTTAACGAGGAGGAAGTGGCCCGGGCGATTTTTAACTGCCGCACGCCTGTCATTTCAGCGGTGGGGCATGAGACGGATACCACCATTGCCGATTTCGTGGCGGACTTGAGGGCGCCTACCCCGTCGGCCGCTGCGGAGCTTGCCGTGTATGAGTACGCGCAGGCGGCGGGCATGCTGGAAGAATATAAGCTCAGGATGAGGCGGCTGCTGTCTCAGAAGGTCGATATAGAGCGGCTGAGGCTGCAGGAGTACCGCACAAAGCTTTCCTACCTCCATCCGCAGAATGTTCTGCGGGATTACAGGCAGCGGGCGGCGGATTACGACGACAGGATGCGCCGGAGGATGGAGAACGCCCTTCAAGAAACAAGGCACAGGTTTTCCCTGTACCTTGAGAAGATGAAAGGACTGTCTCCCCTGGCAAAGCTTGAGCAGGGGTACTCCTATGTCCGGACAGGGGACGGGCATGCGATGAAAAGCATCCGGCAGGCAGAAAAAGGAGAAGAAGTGCTGATTTATGTTACAGACGGCATCGTGACGGCAGTTGTGGAAAAAGCAGAGGAGGGATTAGGGCTATGAGCGTAAATGAGGAAAAGAGAGAAGGCGGAGAACGGATCCAGGATATTTTTTCGGGACTTGACGAGGTAGTGCGCGGCATGGAGAAGGAGGATGTGTCTTTAGAGCAGTCCTTTGACCTCTACTATAAAGGCATGGAGCTTTTAAAGCGATGCGGAGAGAAGATAGACAGGATAGAAAAGAAGATGGTTATGCTTGATGACAAAGGAGAAGAGCATGAATTCTAAAGACAGGTTTTCAGAGCAGCAGAAAGCGAAGGTAAGAGAGATTGAGGAGATACTGAAAACGTTTCTCCCGAAGGAAGAGGGATATCAGAAAATCATCATGGAAGCAATGGAGTACAGCCTCCTTGCGGGAGGAAAACGCCTGAGGCCCATGCTGATGCAGGAGACATACCTGCTTTTTTCAGGCGGCGTAAAACGAAAGGAGGATGCGGATGCCCTGCACTCTTTCATGGCAGCGCAGGAGATGATCCACACCTACTCCCTTGTGCACGACGACCTCCCGGCGATGGACAATGACGACTACCGCAGGGGAAGGAAGACGACCCATGTGGTGTACGGGGAGGATATGGGTATCCTGGCGGGCGACGCGCTCCTTAATTATGCATTTGAGACTGCGGCTCTTGCCTTTGAGGACAGGACGGCCGATGCGGCAAAAGTGGGGAGGGCCCTTGGAATCCTGAGCAGGAAAGCAGGAATCTACGGCATGATTGGAGGCCAGGTCATCGATGTAAAGGAAACAGGGCATGAAGTTTCAGGGGATATGCTTGACACGATCTATAAGCTGAAGACTTCGGCTCTCATTGAGTCTTCCATGATGATAGGCGCGGTGCTGGGCGGCGCGGAAGATGCGGATGTCAAGGCGGTGGAGCGGATTGCGGGAAATGTCGGCCACGCGTTCCAGATCCAGGACGACATTCTGGATGTGACCGGGCAGGAAGAGGCGCTGGGGAAACCGGTGCACAGCGACGAGAAGAACAAGAAGACGACCTACGTGACGCTCTGCGGCATATCGGAGGCAAAACGGATTGTTGAGGAAAAATCAAGAGAGGCGATTTCGGGGCTTAAGGATCTTCCAGGTGTAAATGAATATCTGGAACAATTGCTCCTGTATTTGATCAACAGAGAAAGATAGAGAGGATTTCTTGCCATGTTAGAGAGGATACGGAAAGAAAACGATATAAAGAGATTAAGCTTTGACGAGCTTTGCGTCTTGCCGGAGGAGATCCGCCAGTTTTTAATAGAAAAGACGAGTAAAAACGGGGGGCACCTCGCCTCCAATCTGGGCGTTGTAGAGCTTACCATTGCGCTCCATCGGATGTTTGAGCTCCCGAAGGACAAGATTATCTGGGATGTGGGGCATCAGTCCTACACCCACAAGCTCCTTACCGGGAGAAAGGATCAGTTTGACACCCTGAGGCAGTACGGCGGGATGAGTGGATTCCCGAAACGGAAGGAAAGCCCCTGCGACGCGTTTGATACCGGACACAGTTCCACATCCGTCTCGGCGGGGCTTGGCTATGTGAAGGCGAGAGATATGAGGGGGGAGGACTACAGCGTTATCGCGGTGATCGGCGACGGCTCCCTCACCGGGGGGATGGCATACGAGGCCCTCAATAACGCGGCGCAGCTGGAGACGAATTTTATCATCATACTGAACGATAATGATATGTCCATCTCAAAAAACGTAGGCGGCATGTCGCGGTATCTGGACAGGCTGCGTACTGCGGATCTCTATACAGGGCTGAAAAAAGGCGTGACGAGGACGCTTGAGAGAGTTCCGGTCATGGGGGAGAAACTGATCGGACATATAAGGAAGACAAAAAGCAGCATCAAACAGCTCATCGTGCCGGGGATGTTCTTTGAGGATATGGGGATCACCTACCTGGGTCCGATCCCGGGACATGATATGAAGGCGCTCTGCAAAGTGCTGGGGGAGGCAAAGAGGATAGACGGGGCAGTGCTTGTCCATGTGATGACTAAGAAAGGGAAAGGCTACGCCCCGGCAGAAAAGGCGCCGGATAAATTTCACGGGATCGGGCCTTTTGATATCGAGACTGGGGAGGTTACGGCAAAAAAGAAAAAAGATACCTACACGGACGTGTTCGGGAAGGTCATGTGCGATGAGGCGAGGAAAAATAAAAACCTGGCGGCCATTACGGCGGCTATGGCGGACGGCACGGGGCTTTCAAGATTCCGGGAGCTTTATCCGAAACAGTTTTTCGACGTGGGCATAGCGGAGGGCCACGGGGTGACGTTTGCGGCAGGCCTTGCCGCAGGCGGGGTAAAGCCAGTGTTTGCAGTGTACTCCTCATTTCTCCAGAGGGGGTACGACCAGCTTGTCCATGACGTGTGCATGCAGGGGCTGCCGGTAGTGTTCGCAGTTGACCGGGCAGGGCTTGTGGGCAGCGACGGGGAGACGCATCAGGGGATTTTTGACCTGTCATACCTTGGCAGCATCCCCAACATGACAGTCATGTCGCCGAAGAATAAGTGGGAGCTTGCGGATATGGTACGGTTCGCAGTGGGCTTTGACGGTCCTATTGCGCTGCGCTATCCAAGGGGGAGCGCATACGACGGGTTTGAAGAGTACCGCGCTCCGGTTGAGCTGGGAAAGAGCGAGATGATCTTTGAGGAAGAGGATATCGCGCTGTTTTGCGTCGGGCATATGTTTGAGGAGGCAGTAAAGGTCCGAAAGGGCCTGAAAGAAGAAGGATTTGGGTGCAGCCTTGTGAATGCCCGGTTTGCAAAGCCCATTGACGAAGGGCGCATCACGGAGCTTTCAAAGAGCCACAAGCTGATTGCGGTGATAGAAGAAAATTCGGGAGAAGGGTCATGTGCACAGCGTGTTTTACAATACGTATCAGAAAGAGACCTATTAGTGAAGGTGCTGGCACTGTCTATTCCCGACCAGTATGTGGAGCATGGAAATGTAGAGACTCTCAGAAAACAGGCCGGGATTGACGCAGGCAGCATGATCCGGAAAATAACAGAGGCATACAGACAATTATGAAAAAAGAAAGATTAGACGTACTTCTTGTGAAAAGGAATCTGGCGCCGTCCAGGGAAAAGGCGAAAGCAGTCATCATGTCCGGAAACGTATATGTGGAGGGGCAGAAGGAGGATAAGCCGGGAACCACGTTTTCGGAGGAATCCCGCATAGAGGTCAGGGGCCATGCCCTTCCCTATGTAAGCAGGGGCGGGCTGAAACTTGAGAAAGCGCTTAAAAATTTTAACGTCTCGGTGGAGGGCAGGGTATGTACGGATGTCGGCTCATCCACAGGAGGATTTACGGACTGCATGCTGCAGAACGGGGCGAAGAAGGTCTTTGCGATTGACGTTGGCAGGGGGCAGCTTGACTGGAAACTCCGGCAGGACAGCAGGGTAGTCTGCATGGAAAAGACAAACATCCGCTATGTAAGACCGGAAGATATCGGAGAGCCGGTTGATTTTTCCTCTATTGACGTCTCTTTTATCTCACTGACAAAAGTGCTCGTGCCTATCCGGGAGTACCTGACGCAGGACGGGGAGATCGTCGCCCTCATAAAGCCCCAGTTTGAGGCGGGGCGCGAGAAGGTAGGGAAAAAAGGCGTGGTCAGGGAAAAAAGCACCCACCTAGAGGTGATCGGCATGGTGACGGAGTACGCCAGGGAACACGGCTTTGATGTGCTGGAGCTTGAGTTCTCGCCTATACGGGGGCCGGAAGGAAATATTGAATATCTGGTGCACCTGAAAAAATGCGGGGAAGAAGGAACTCTGTGCGAGGGCGTAAAGATAGAGGAAACGGTAGAGAGGGCATTTGAGACGCTGGCTGCCACATAAGAATGAAAGAAGCATAAACAGATGGATACATTTTATATTGTTACAAACGACGGGAAAGACCCGGACTATATCGTAACCAATCATGTGAAAGAGCTTTTGGAGGCGGAAGGGAAAAGCTGCATACTCTGCCGGAAAGACGCGGATAAAAGAATTATAAAAGGATCTGTTCCGGACAGGCTGGACTGTGCGATTGTGATCGGGGGTGACGGGAGCCTTATCGAGGTGGCGAGAGTGCTGCATAAAAGGGATGTTCCCATACTGGGAATCAATATGGGAACGCTGGGGTATCTCACGGAAGTGGAGCTTGGCGGCATCGAGGAAGCCGTGCAGCAGCTTGTTTCAGGGAACTATGCCCAGGAGAGCCGGATGATGCTCGAAGGCTGTTTTGAGAACGGCGGGGAGGATGTGGCGCTAAACGATATCGTCGTCACGAGAAAAGGGGTCCTGCGCGTGATACATTTCCGGCTCTATGTCAACGGAGAGCTTTTAAACTCCTATGAGGCGGACGGAATCATCATCAGCACCCCCACCGGCTCAACGGCATACAATCTCTCCGCGGGAGGCCCTATCGTGGAGCCGACGGCAGCGCTCATCGTGATCACGCCCATCTGCTCCCACGCGCTCAATACAAGCAGCATCGTGCTGTCGGCAGACGACGAGATCGTGATTGAGATTGGAAAAGGCAGGGGCGGCGGAACGGAGGAGGTGTTTACCACCTTTGACGGGGCGGATGTAGTCTCGCTGAAGACCGGAGACCGGGTGACGGTGAGAAAAGCAGAGGCGGCGACAAAGCTTATCCGGCTGAGCAGGATGAGCTTTCTGGAAATCTTGCGCCGGAAAATGAAAGGAAATTAAGGACATGAAAGGAAACAGGCACGCAAAAATTCTTGAATTGATCGGCAGGTACCGGATTGAGACGCAGGAGGAGCTTGCAGAGCATTTAAACGGCGAGGGGTTCAAGGTGACCCAAGCGACGGTGTCAAGAGACATTCGGGACCTGAAGCTCACAAAGGTTCCGGACGGCGAGGGAAAGCAAAGATATGCGCCCCACCAGTCTTCAGACAGCGGCATGGGCGAAAAGTACATCCGGGTATTAAGGGATGGATACGTGTCCATGGACATGGCGCAGAATATCCTTGTGATAAAGACGGTGTCGGGGATGGCGTCCGCGGTCTGCGCGGCCCTTGACGCAATGAAGTGGCATGAGATCGTAGGCAGTATCGCAGGAGACGATACGATTATGTGTGCCGTAAGAAGCGTGGATGAGACAGTAGAAGTTATGGATAAGATTAGGAAGATAGTCCTGTAGGAGTTTGATATGTTACAGAGCGTACATGTGAAGAATCTCGCTTTGATCGACGAGATAGAGGTTGACTTTAAAGAAGGGTTAAATATACTGACAGGTGAGACGGGAGCCGGGAAATCCATTATTCTCGGCTCTGTGAACCTTGCCCTTGGCGGAAGGTACACAAAGGATATCATCCGTCAGGGGGCGGATTTCGGCTTTGTAGAGCTGACGTTTTGTGCGGAGAACGAAAAGCTTAAGGAGGGGCTTAAGAACCTTGACGTGTTCCCGGAGGACGGGATGGTGACGCTGAGCCGCCGGCTGATGGACGGGCGCAGCGTGAGCCGGATCAACGGGGAGACGGTGACGATGGCGCGATTGAAAGAGGCTGCCGCGCTGCTGATCGATATACACGGGCAGCATGAGCATCAGTCGCTTCTGCACACGAAAAACCATCTGGAGATCGTGGATTCCTTTGCAGGGGAGGACATGAAGGAGCTTAAGGCAGCTGTCCGGGAAGCCTTTGCCGATTACCGGAAATATAAGAAGGAGCTTGAGGAATCCGCCATGGATGAGGCGCAGCGGGCAAAGGAGCTTGGGTTTCTGCAGTTTGAGGTGGACGAGATTACAGAGGCGGGCCTTCTTCCCGGAGAGGATGAGGAGCTTGAGGGCCTTTACCGGAAGATGTCCAACGGCAAGCGCATCGCCGAGAGCGTGGCGGAAGCGTATGCCTACACAAGCGGGGATAACGAGAGCGCCAGCGAGAATTTGAGCCGTGCCATCCGCGCTATGTCGGAGATCGGAGAGTATGACGCTGAAGCGCAGTCGCTCTGCCAGCAGCTTGCGGAAATCGACAGCCTTTTAAACGACTTTAACAGGGAGCTGTTAGGCTACAGCAAGGGATTTGAATTTTCAGAGGAAGACTTTTACGATACGGAAAAGCGGCTGAACGAGCTGAACCGCCTGAAGACAAAGTATGCCGGCAGCATACAGGAAATCCTCAAGTACTGTGACAGGCAGAAAGAAAAGATCGTGAAACTTGAGGATTATGAAAATTATGCGGCAGATCTGGCAAAAAAGCGTGACAGGGCGGAGAAGACATTAAGCTCACATTCAAAGAAACTTACGAAATGCAGGAAAGAGCAGGCGAAGATCTTAGAAAAATCTATTGAGGAGGGGCTTAAGGAGCTGAACTTCCCGGAAGTAAAGTTCGAGATCCGGTTTGACAGCTTAAAAGACTATACAGGGAACGGAAAAGACAGCGCTGAATTTATGATATCGTTAAATCCCGGCCAGCCGGTAAGGCCTCTTGCCAATGTGGCGTCCGGAGGAGAGCTGTCAAGGATCATGCTTGCCATAAAGACGGTGATGGCGGACCGGGATGCGATAGAGACTCTGATCTTTGATGAGATAGATGTAGGGATCAGCGGGCGTACGGCGCAGAAGGTGTCGGAGAAGATGTCGGTGATCGGAAGGAAACATCAGGTGATCTGCATTACCCACCTTGCTCAGATAGCAGCGATGGCAGACTGCCATTATGTGATTGAAAAAAATGTGGGCGACATGGATACGAGCACCGGAATCCGCCTGTTGGGCGAGGAGGAGTCGGTGGACGAGCTCGCGAGGATACTTGGGGGCGCGAAAATCACGGATGCTGTCATCGAAAATGCAAAAGAAATGAAGGAACTTGCAAAACAGGTAAAAATAAACTGATTGAAAAAAGAATTTCTTCACATACTAAAGGATAGATATCTGATCAGATATCTGTCTTTTTTTGTATATGACATAAGTATGAGTGAAGAAAGGGATTGTTATGCGTAGATATTGGTACAGAAGAATCTTAATCATGGTTTTAGTGTTCACCGTTTCGGTTGGGGGCGGCTATTGCATCATTGACAGCAAAAAGAAGATGTTCCGCCAGGAGGTGAGCGCCGGAACTTCGGAGGAGACGATGGTCATTCCGGGAGGGATGCCGATCGGAATCTACCTTGAGACAAAAGGCGTGATGGTTCTCGGAACGGACAAGATTACCGGCATTGACGGGATGAAGCAGGAACCCTCTGCCCACAAGGTAAAGGCGGGAGACTACATTACAGCAATCAATCACCAGGAGATTAAGGACAAATCCCAGCTGATCTCCGCCGTAAAGATGCTCGACAGCGATGACGTGGTATTGGAAATCCGCAGGAATAATGAAAAAATACAGGTAAAGACGGAAGCTGTGAAGGCGGGGGCAGATGAGTATAAGCTGGGGATATGGGTAAGGGATAATGCACAGGGGCTTGGAACGGTCACCTTCCTGGACGCGCAGAGCAGGTTCGGGGCGCTGGGGCACGGAATACATGACGTGGATACCAACGAGCTACTCAGGATTTCGGGCGGAACGCTCTACACCACCAGCATAAAGGACATCCAGAAGGGTGCGGACGGTGTGCCGGGAGGGATGGAAGGAATCATTATCTATAACAATTATAATATTCTCGGCAGTATCACAAAAAACACAGATGCCGGAATTTTCGGAGTTATTGACCGGATTGACACGCTGTTTTCAGACCAGACCCCTGTGCGCGTCGCAAAGAAAGAGGAGATAAAGGAAGGACCTGCAACGATCCGGTGCGCGGTAGAGGGGAAGGTCAGGGAGTATGATGTCGAGATTACAGGTATAGATTTTACAACGCCTGAGGTCAATAAGGGAATCATCCTTAAGGTGACAGACAAGGAGCTCCTTAAAGTTACGGGGGGCATCGTACAGGGGATGAGCGGCTCTCCTATCCTTCAGGAAGGAAAGATAATCGGGGCGGTCACCCATGTCTTTGTAAATAATCCGGCGAAAGGATACGGCATCTTTATCGAAAATATGTTAGATCAATAAAGAAAATAAAAAGGCCGGCAAACAAGAATCGACGGCGTTTGCAGTCGCAGTTTTACGAAAAGCGCATAAAAATATATAATCTACAAAAAGTCAGTCGAAAAAGGAAGGAATTATAATAATTTAAGCGACAGCATTTTCTTGTATTGCCATATTACGAACGATTATAATGTGACGTGACACGTTTAGATAATAAAGAAAGGGGGATTTCGTAATATGAGCGAGATAAGTGTGGCAATTGCCGATGATAATGAAAGAATTTTGGAACTATTAGGCGACGTTATCGGTTCAGACAAGGAGCTTAACTTAGTCGGTAAAGCGAATAATGGAGAGGACGCCTATGAGCTGATCAGGGACAAACAGCCAGATGTTGTCTTGCTGGATCTGATTATGCCGAAAATGGATGGACTGAGTGTTATGGAACAGATCAACCATGATAAAGAGATAAAGAAACAACCAAACTTTATCGTGATAACAGCAATCGGACAGGAAAGAATTACGGAAGATGCATTTAAAAAAGGGGCAAACTATTACATTTTAAAGCCTTTTAACAATGAAATGGTGCTTAATCGTGTCAAGAGCGCCAGACAGATGTTGAAAAGCGAGACAGGAGGCGTGAAAGCCAGGCCGCAGCAGGAGGAAAAACGTCCTTCAGTAAACCTTGAGGCGCGGGTAACCGACATGATACATGAGATCGGGATTCCGGCGCACATAAAGGGCTATCATTACCTGAGAGACGGAATCATCATGGCGGTGGAGGATATGGATGTGCTGAATGCGATAACGAAGATCTTATATCCGACGATAGCAAAACGCCATCAGACAACATCAAGCAGAGTAGAAAGAGCAATCAGGCATGCCATTGAGGTTGCGTGGAGCAGGGGGAAGCTGGACACGCTTGACGACCTTTTTGGCTATACGGTAAGCAACGGGAAGGGGAAACCGACGAACTCTGAATTTATTGCGCTGATTGCAGATACCATCAGATTAGAATATAAAAACAGATAAGTACTTTCTTTCTTTTGGAAAGTGCGGTATAATAAGTTTAGTTTATACCGCGAATGGGAGGAAGAATCATGAAGAAAATACTTTTTGCAACTTCGGAGGCTGTGCCATTTATAAAGACAGGAGGATTGGCGGACGTAGCCGGGTCCCTGCCCAAATATTTTGATAAGGAAAAGTACGATGTAAGGGTTATGCTGCCCAAATACATGTGTATGAAAGATGCATGGAAAGAAAAATTACAGTATAAGACGCATTTCTATATGGATCTTAACTGGAGAAAACAGTATGTGGGCGTTCTGGAGACTGTACATGAGGGAGTGACATATTATTTTATAGATAACGAATATTACTTTAACGGATTTGCGCCGTATGGTGATATGTATGCCGATATAGAAAAGTTTGCGTTTTTTTCAAAGGCTGTGTTAAGCTCGCTTCCGCTGATTGATTTCCGTCCGGACATCATACACTGCCATGACTGGCAGACAGGGCTTGTGCCGATTTTCCTTGATAACTTCCGGTTTGGAAATGAATATTACCGCGGAATTAAAACGATCATGACAATACATAATTTAAAATTCCAGGGAACGTGGGATACGAAACGCGTGAGGGATATTACGGGGCTTCCACAGTATTATTTTGCGCCGGACAAGCTAGAGGCGTACAAGGACGCTAACTACTTAAAAGGCGGTATCGTGTATGCGGACAGAGTGACGACGGTGAGCAACACATATGCGGAGGAGATTAAGATGCCCTTCTACGGCGAGAGGCTGGACGGGCTTATCAATGCTCGTTCCAACTGCCTGTCCGGCATCGTGAACGGGATTGACTATGAAGATTTCAACCCGGAGACAGACCCGCACATTACGGCAAATTACACGGCAGGAAATTTCCGTAAGGAGAAGATCAAAAATAAGATAGAGCTGCAGAAGGATCTTGGGCTTGAGCAGGATGCAAAGACGATGATGATAGGCGTTGTGTCGCGCCTGACAGATCAGAAAGGCTTTGATCTGGTGGCTTACGTCCTTGATGAGCTCTGCCAGGATGCGATTCAGATCGTGGTGCTGGGAACGGGTGAGGAGCAGTATGAGAATATGTTCCGCCACTTTGCATGGAAGTATCCGGGAAAGGTATCTGCCAACATCTACTATTCAGAGCCTATGTCTCACAGGATCTACGCGGCGTCCGACGCGTTCCTGATGCCGTCTCTGTTTGAGCCATGCGGCTTGAGCCAGCTGATGAGCTTAAGGTACGGGACCGTGCCGATCGTGAGGGAGACGGGAGGCCTTAAGGATACGGTGGAGGCATACAATGAGTATGAGAAGACCGGAACAGGCTTTAGCTTCACAAATTACAACGCCCATGAGATGATGGCGACAGTGAGGTACGCAGAACGAATCTATTACGATAAGAAGCGCGACTGGAATAAGATCGTGGAGCGTGGGATGAACAAGGATTTTTCATGGAAGAGTTCCGCAAAGCAGTATGAAGATTTGTATGAAAGTATGTAAAACAAGTAAAGAATGGCCATTGCTCTTTGGGGCAGTGGCTATTTTTTCTTGCATTTTAGGCGGTTTTGTTTTATTGTATATAACATATTAAGGAGATGATAGCTATGAAGATTAAAGACATTTTAAAAGAAACAGAGCCGCATATTTCTTTCGAGGTGTTTCCGCCGAAGACAGACGCAGGGTTTGAGAGCGTGCTTGCGGCGACGGACAAGATAGCGGCGCTGAAACCATCCTACATCAGCGTTACATATGGCGCCGGCGGCGGAACAAGCAAGAATACGGTAAATATTGCCTCACATATCAAGGATGACCTGGGAGTGACGAGCCTTGCCCACCTGACCTGCGTCTCATCCACCAGGGAGCACGTCCACGAAGTGATCCGGCAGCTCGGGAAGAACAATATTGAGAATATCCTGGCTCTCCGGGGGGATATCCCGAAAGAATCCGAATTCCCTCTCCCAAATCAGTATAAATATGCAAGCGAACTGATTGAGGAGATTAAAGAGCAGGGGGATTTCTGCATCGGCGCGGCCTGCTATCCGGAGGGTCATGTGGAGGCAGAGCGAAAGAAAGACGATATCGGCAATTTAAAGCATAAAGTGGACTGCGGTGTGGATTTCCTCACGACACAGATGTTTTTCGAGAACAGCATTTTCTATAATTTCCTGTATAAGATCCGGGAGAAAGGGATTGTTGTGCCTGTACTGCCGGGAATTATGCCGGTGACAAATAAAAAACAGATGAAACGGATCTGCGATATGTCCGGCACAGTGCTGCCCCAGAGGTTTGTTGACGTATTAGAGCGGTTCGGGGACGAGCCAAAGGCTATGCAGCAGGCGGGAATTGCCTATGCGACGGATCAGATTATCGACCTGTTTGCAAATGGGATTAATCATGTGCATATTTATTCCATGAATAAGCCGGAGGTAGCGGAGGCAATCATGAATAACCTGTCGGAGATTGTTGTGAGAGTATGATGAGCGAACGCATGATACGGGAGGCCCTCCGGTATCTCGGTTACGGAACCCATAAGGCGGACGCGGGCACTCTTGGAATGATCCGGGAGTGCTTTGAGGAGCTTGGGCGGACGGCAAAAGGGCGGATGGCATACCGGGTGTTCGGTGTTCACCCGGCGGAAGATGAGAGCGGATGCATCGAAATCGGGAGCATGCGGATCGAGAGCAGGAGCCTTTCTAAAAATCTTAAGGGCTGCGAGAAAGTAATTCTTCTGGGAGCGACCCTTGGGGTGGAAACAGATATCCTTATGAAACGGTATTCCTGCACGGATATGGCGCGGGCGGTGGTACTGCAGGCATGCGCGGCCGCATTTTTGGAGGAATATCTGGATGAGCGGCAGAAAGAGCTCTCAGAGGAGATGGCGGCGGAAGGATATTACTTAAGACCCCGGTTCAGCCCGGGGTACGGGGATTTTTCCATCCTTCATCAGCGGGAGATCTTATTGATGGCAGATACGGCGCGGCGGATTGGGCTTTCCATGACCGAGGGCAGCATGCTGGCGCCGACCAAATCCGTGACGGCGCTGATAGGCCTCAGCAAGGAGAATCAGGACTGCAATATAAAAGGCTGCGAGGCGTGTGAGAAGACGGACTGCGCTTTCCGCAGATTAAGTTAAAGGAGCTTTAATATATGTTATCAGAACGGCTTGGGAAGGAATTATTATTTTTTGACGGCGGCACGGGAACGCTCCTTCAGGAAAGAGGGCTTAAGCCCGGAGAGCTGCCAGAGGTGTGGAATGTTGAGCGCGCTGAGGAGATGGTAGAGATCCACCGCCGCTACTATGAGGCGGGGAGCGATATCGTGCTGAGCAATACCTTTGGGGCAAACGCGCTGAAATTCCACAATTCAGACTATGCTCTTAAAGATATCGTGACGGCGGCGGTGGCAAATGTTAAGGAGGCGGCACGGCTCGGCGTACATGATGGGCGAGAGGCTTACGCTGGGCTTGATATCGGACCTACGGGAAAACTCCTTGCGCCGATGGGAGACTTAAGCTTTGAGGCGGCTTACGAGGCGTTTAAGGAAGCGGCCGTTTACGGTGAGGAGGCGGGGGCAGACCTGATCCACATCGAGACCATGAGCGATACCTATGAAGTAAAGGCAGCAGTGCTGGCTGCAAAGGAGAATACAAAGCTGCCTGTATTTGCCACGATGATCTTTGACGAGAAGGGGAAGCTTCTCACCGGCGGGGATGTGCCGTCAGTGGTGGCAATGCTGGAGGGCCTTCGGGTGGATGCCCTGGGAATCAACTGCGGCATGGGCCCGGAGCAGATGCTGCCCATTCTTGAGGAGATCTTAAAGACGGCATCCGTGCCGGTTATCGTAAAGCCAAACGCCGGGCTTCCGAAACAGAAGAACGGAGAAACTTACTATGATGTCCGGCCGGAGGATTTTGCGGAAGTGATGGTGAGGATCGTAAAAAAAGGCGCCTGCCTGGTGGGCGGATGCTGCGGCACGACGCCGGAGCATATACGGGAGATGGTGCGGCAGGTGAAGGATGCGGCAGATTTTCCGGCGTGCGTCCCGCCTGTAAGAAAGGGGCACACTATCGTATCATCCTACGGAAGGGCTGTGTTTCTCGGGGAGAAACCGATGATCATCGGGGAGCGCATCAATCCTACCGGAAAGAAAAAATTCAAGCAGGCATTAAAAGACCATGACCTTGATTATATATTAAAGGAAGGAATCAGCCAGCAGGACCACGGGGCGCATATTCTGGATGTAAACGTAGGCCTGCCGGATATCGACGAGAAAGCGATGATGGTGGAAACCGTAAAGGAGCTGCAGAGCGTGTCAAGCCTTCCGCTCCAGATTGATACGGTGGATCAATCTGCCATGGAGGCAGCCATGCGTATTTATAACGGGAAGCCTATGGTCAACTCCGTCAACGGCAAGCAGGAGGAGATGGACAAAGTATTTCCGCTGATTAAGAAATACGGCGGCGTGGTGGTAGGACTGACATTAGATGAGGACGGCATCCCGGACACGGCAAAAGGACGGGTGCGCGTCGCGGGGAAGATTATCGGCGAGGCGGCAAAGTACGGGATAGATAAAAAAGATATCGTCATCGATGTGCTTGCCATGACTATAAGCTCCGACCCTGAGGGGGCGAGGACGACCCTTGAGGCGTTACGGCAGGTGCGGGAAAGGTATGGGGTATGCACGGTGCTTGGGGTGTCCAATATTTCCTTTGGACTTCCCTGCCGTCCGGTGATCAACGCCAACTTCTATACGATGGCCATGCAAAGCGGCCTGAGCGCAGGGATTATCAACCCGCTGTCGGAGGCTATGATGAGCGCGTATTACTCCTACTGTGCGCTGATGAATTATGACGGGAACTGTGAAGAGTACATCAGCCGGCATGCCGGGCAGAAGGCGGAAAATGCGGCCGGGGCGGAGGCTCTAAAAGGAGCAGCCCAGAAAAATGCGGGGCTTTCCCTTAAGACGGCTATCGTTAAAGGGCTTAAGGAGGAGGCGCACCACGCGGCCAGAGAAATGGCAGAGGAAAAAGAACCTCTGGCGATCATCAACGAAGAGATGATCCCGGCTCTTGATGAGGTGGGAAAGGGTTTTGAGAAAGGAACGGTATTTTTGCCGCAGCTTCTGATGAGCGCCGATGCGGCGAAGATCGCCTTTGCGGTGCTTAAGGATAAGCTGGCAGAAACAGGCGGGGATGAGCAGAAGAAGGAAAAAGTAATCCTTGCGACGGTGAAGGGGGATATCCACGACATCGGCAAAAATATTGTGAAAGTCCTGCTAGAAAATTACAGCTTTGATGTCATAGACCTTGGGAAGGACGTGCCGCCGGAGACGGTTTTGGAGGCGGCTCTTCGGGAGGATGTGCGTCTTGTGGGCCTGAGCGCGCTGATGACGACGACGGTGGGGAGCATGGAAGATACGATAAAGCTCCTTCGGAAGGAAAAACCGGACTGTAAGATCATGGTAGGCGGCGCTGTGCTGAACAAGGAATACGCGGATATGATCGGGGCGGACTTCTATGGGAAGGACGCGATGCAGTCGGTGTATTACGCAAAAGAGGTGTTCGGCGGGTAACTATATATTTGAAACCATTTATTTTAGTAGAAAAGGAGATTGGAAGGATGAGTTTGATTTTACCGGAAAAGTATGACCCAAGGCTTAGTGTGAGGGAGACGCAGGAGGCGATCAAGTATATCAGGGATACGTTCCAGAAGGAGTTTGGGAAGGAGATGAACTTGGAGAGGATTTCCGCGCCGCTTTTTGTGGAGAAGAGCAGCGGGCTTAATGACAACCTGAACGGCGTGGAGCGTCCGGTGGGCTTTGACATCGCGGGGCTTCCGGGGGAGGAGATTGAAGTAGTGCAGTCTCTTGCCAAGTGGAAGAGGATGGCGCTTAAGCGGTACGGGTTTCAGCCCGGGGAAGGGCTTTACACGAACATGAATGCCATCCGCCGGGATGAGGAGCTTGACAATCTCCATTCCTGTTATGTGGATCAGTGGGACTGGGAGAAGGTGATCACGAAAGAGGAGCGGACGATTGAGACTTTAGAGGCGACGGTGCGGAATATTTTTAAGATCATCAAGCATATGGAGCATGAGGTGTGGTATAAGTATCCCCAGGCTGTAAAGCGCCTTCCGGATGACGTGACATTCATCACGTCTGAGGAATTGGAGGAAAGATACCCGGATAAGACGCCGAAGGAGCGGGAGAACCTGATTGCGAAGGAGCACGGATGCGTATTTATCATGAAGATCGGGGAGAAACTGAAAAGCGGCGAGCCTCATGACGGGAGGGCGCCGGACTATGACGACTGGCAGCTTAACGGGGATATCCTGTTCTGGTTTGACACGCTTGGCTGTGCGCTTGAGGTATCCAGCATGGGCATCCGGGTGGATGAAAAATCGCTGGCGCAGCAGCTAGACAAGGCAGGGTGTGAGGACAGAAAAGAGCTTCCGTATCACCGGATGCTGCTTAACGGGGAGCTGCCCTATACGATTGGCGGAGGCATCGGCCAGTCCAGGCTATGCATGCTGCTTCTTGACCGCGCCCATGTTGGGGAGGTGCAGGCAAGCCTGTGGCCGGAGGAAATGCGGGAGACGTGCAGGGAGCACGGGATGATCCTTCTGTAAGCAGCGAGGGGCAGGCCGGATGTCCGGAGCTATAAAAAACGCCCGAAAAATACTATAAATTCTGTACAAATCATACGTTGACAATTTATTAACAGCTAATTATAGTAGATAACAGATTGGAATTTATGATTTTAGGAGGAATGTTGCCCATGATAAGAGGATTGGACACTACGGTTCGAAAGATCCGCAGACAGGTTTTTGAAGAGGTGGCAAGGTTAGGATTCACGGTTGATGATGAGAATCTCAAGGACGAGATGGAGGCGATTCCTTACCGGATGGTGAGCGAGGATGCGAACTATAGAGACAATATTTACCGCGCCCGTGCAATCGTGCGTGAGCGGTTAAGGCTTGCCATGGGGCTATCCTTGCGCCCGGAGAACCAGCCGACCCCGCTGTCTGCCGGACTGGAGGCCAGCAATATCTCGGACAAATATTATGAGCCGCCGCTTATGCAGGTGATACCGTCAGCGTGTATGGCGTGCGAAGAGAGAGGCTACGAAGTCAGCAATGTATGTAAAGGCTGCCTTGCACATCCTTGTATGGAAGTGTGCCCCAAGGGAGCTATCTCATTTGTAAATGGAAAGTCTTTTATAGATCAGGAAAAATGCATCAAGTGCGGCAAGTGCAAATCTGCCTGCCCTTATGACGCGATTTCCAGAAAACAGCGCCCATGCGCGGGAGCCTGCGGCGTGGGGGCAATCGAGTCCGACGGCAAGGGGCGCGCGGTGATCAACAATGACAAGTGCGTATCCTGCGGGATGTGCATGGTAAATTGTCCGTTTGGGGCAATCTCGGACAAGTCGCAGATTTTCCAGCTTGCCCACGCCCTGATGAAGGGAGACGAGGTCATTGCGGAGATTGCGCCGGCATTCGTCGGACAGTTCGGGGATAATATCACGCCGAGAAACTTAAAGGCTGCCCTCCAAGAGATTGGATTCTCAGAGGTTTACGAGGTAGCGCTGGGAGCCGATATCGGGGCTATTGCGGAGGCGCATCACTATGTGAACAAAGTAACTACAGGGGAATTGCCGTTCCTTCTTACTTCCTGCTGTCCGTCCTGGGCGATGCTTGCGAAGAAGTATTTTCCGGATATGGTTGACCAGGTATCCCAGGAGCTTACGCCGATGGTTGCGACAGCCCGCACGATTAAGCAGGAGCATCCCAACGCGAGAGTGGTATTTGTCGGACCTTGCGCGGCGAAAAAGCTGGAGGCTATGAGGAGGACTGTCCGCAGCGATGTGGACTTTGTAGTTACCTTTGAGGAACTTCAGGCAATGTTTGACGCCAAGGATATCGATCTTGAGAAGTACGCGGCTGAGTCTTCTTTCCACAATGCTACAGGAGCAGGAAGGGGATACGCTGTCGCCGGAGGGGTTGCGGACGCGATTGAGCGGTGCGTCAAGGAATACTATCCGGGCGTGGAAGTGAATATCGAGCATGCAGAAGGCCTTGCGGACTGCAAGAAAGTGCTTTCCCTTGCAAAGGCAGGAAGGATGAACGGATGCCTGATTGAGGGCATGGGCTGCCCGGGCGGCTGCGTCGCGGGAGCAGGAACTAATATTCCGATACCGAGCGCACAGAAGAAGATCAAAGAATTTGTAAAAGCATCTTCTAAGTCGCTGCCGCCGGAAGAATTGGTGGAGATTGAGCTGAAATAGAGCTGGAAATAAAGCTTATAAAAATTTTTAACGGCAGAGGGAATATGCCTGGAACAGGGTTCCCTCTGCATTTGTGTGGGGGAGCAGGAGAAAAATTAAAAATTTTTTAATGGCAGTTTAATCTTTGTTCTATACGATAACAGACAGCGTTACATAAAAACATACAATAAGGGGAGAAAAAAATGAAGAGAAGGCAGAAACTTATCGCATTATTACTGGTTATGAGCATGGGATTTGCTGTATTTTCAGATGCGGCGCTTGCGAAGGAACCAGTTGACACAGAGGCACGGACAGAAACTGCTGCAGAAATTACAGACGCAGAAGGTACGGCAGAAGGCAAGCAGCCGGCAGAGTCCGGAACGGGAACAGAAGGACAGGAAACCGGGAAAGGAGACGGTGCACAGTCCGGAAAAACTGAGGGAAACCCGGAAGAAAAGCCGAAGGCGGAGCAGCCGGCAGAGGAAAAGGACGCAGCTGACACTGCAAAACAATCCGAACCGGAAAAAGAGGCTGAGCCGGAAGATGCCGATATAACAGAAGAAGTACAGGATGCTGACTTTGACGACCCGGGTCGGGGGAGGCTCGGAGGCTATGACGTGCCGGAAGAATTTTACGGGAGCAGCATGAAGATGAGGGCAGCGTCCTCGGTAAAGCATGACAGCCGGTTTAACGGTTATACAATAAAGCAGGGAATCGATGTCTCAAAGTGGAATAAGACTGTTAACTGGAGCAGCGTAAAAAATGCAGGGATTGAATTTGCATTTGTGCGGACGTCCTACAGGGGAACTGAGACAGGGAAGCTTGCCAAGGATGAGACGGCGGCGACAAACATGACGGGAGCCGCGGCGGCAGGAGTGAAAGTCGGCGCGTACATATTTTCACAGGCAATCACAAAGGCAGAGGCTGTTGCGGAGGCGGATTATCTCCTGCAGACAGTAAAGGGATACAATATCACGATGCCTCTGGTATTTGATTTTGAATATTATGCCGGAGGGCGCCTTTCAAAGGCAAAGCTGAGCAGAAGGGCGCAGACAGACATTTGCCTGGCATTCTGCGACAGGATTAAAGCGGCGGGGTATACGCCCCTCGTATACGCCAATTACAGCATGCTGAAAGATGACCTTTACGCCTCGGAAATCACTGCAAAATATCCGGTATGGCTGGCGCGTTATAACAGTACGGCAAGCTATGACGGGGAATATGATTTCTGGCAGTATACTTCTGAGGGCAGAGTGTCAGGAATCTCCGGCAACGTGGATATGAACTACTGGTATATAAAGCCGGGAGACAACATGCTGTTCGGAACCGGGAGCGGCTCGTCAGTCCAGGTGACGGCGCCTGCGACTCCGTCACTGTCAGGAAAGGCAGATTCCTACGACAGGGTAAAGCTTTCTTGGAAGAAGGTGTCCGGGGCAAGCGGATATATCCTGTACCGCTATGATTCTTCAAAGAAAAAATATGTCAGGATTAAGACGGCAGGCAGCAGCACGACTTCCTATACAGATACCGGAAGGAGCATGGGGAAGACTTACAAATATAAAATCAAGTCTTATAAAAAGGCAAGCGGGCAAACAGCTTATTCCTCCGCGTCAAAAGAAGTCAGCGTAAAGACGGAATCGACCATGACAGGAAAGGTCAACTCCTCAGGAGTGGCTGTGCGTTCGGGTCCGAGTACATCCAAGAAACGTCTGAAGAGCGTGGGCAGGAATACGGGCGTCACGATAACGGGAACAAGCGGAAGCTGGTATAAGATCTCCATAAAGGTAAGCGGGAAAAAGAAGACAGGCTACATCAAAAAATCGTATGTGACGATCATACGGAAACCAACGCTGAGCATCGCGTCGGCCTCAAAGAGCAAGATCAAGCTGAAGTGGAACAAAATATCAGGAGCCAGCGGATATGAGATCCAGCGCTATAATTCGTCAAAGAAAAAATATACGACGGTCAAAACGATATCAAAAGGCTCTACCACCTCCTATACAAACGGCAGCCTGAAGAAGAATACGACATATAAGTATCGGATCCGCTCCTACAAGAAAGTAAAAGGGAAAAAGATATACAGCTATTACTGTTCGGCAAAGAGGGGAAAGACAACGAAATAGCATTTTAGGAAAGCAGCGGTTCGCCGTTGCTTTTCTGGCGTTTAATAGCGTTGACAAATCAGTTTCCGCTCATTATAATCCTGTCTTTGACAGTTAGTAGATTAAAAAATCGCTGTATCCCTTGTATTTTCTGGGTTACAGCGATTTTTACCGTTGTTGCGAAGTATAGTAATTTATTCTTTCCCTTTGCTTTTTTTCTGAATGGTTCTCATATCGCTTTTGGTTATGAATTGATAATCCGTTCGGAAACCACAGACTTCATGGAGATCATCCGTGATAAGCTCCCGTCTGTATAGCGGGATAAATCCTTGTTCCTGTATTTCAGCGAAGTTTATTGCCTTCAGCGTATCTAATAATTCTCCGCAGGTATACTTATAATCCAATTTCTTCTCAAGAAAACGGTAGAGCGTCAATGCGAGAAAACAAATCAGGAAAT
>CAJTQA010000026.1 GCA_910578455.1 uncultured Dorea sp. | reverse complement strand
GATTTTACGGAAATGTGGTGTTGACGAGGATACCATTGAGAAAATCCGTATTTACGACAGGGCGGATTTTAATGCCGCCAGACGGTTCTACCGCTATCTGAATGATGTCGGGGAATACCTTGAGGGAATGGCGGACAGGGAGAAACAAACGGAGGTTAGGACGGTGGCTGATTTACTGGACGAGATTGAAAATGAAAATCTGTACCTCGCATTAGTCACGGTAGACAGGCGCACTCTGAAAATCGCTCTCCTAAAAATGCAGGGCTATTCCACAAAGGAGATTGCCCCGATTGTCGGTCTGACAACGGGGGCTGTCTACGCAAGGATGGGACACCTGCGGAAAAAGCTGAAAGCCTTTAAGCGGTAAGGGAAGAAAAATACATTCACCTGCGGGCTATGGGGTGAGAGGTCAAAAACCTTTCGCCCTATTTTTTCGCAGGAGGAAAAACATAATGGCATACCGAGTTAAAACATATACGCTTCGGGAGGAAGCGGCGGAAAGCGGCACAAGGTATTTTATCAGCTTTAAGGACGGGCAAGGCGGCTATCACGAATTAGAGGTATCCGAACAATTTTTTACTGAGTTTCGGCAGATGGAACGCAGAAACTGTAATCTGCTGCAATCGGATGAACGCCACAAAGAATTTTTCGAGCTTTCCGATGAAGCCCTTAACAAAAGGGCAAGGGTTACGCCGAAAGGCGTTGACGAGCTGATTATCGAGCAGGAACGCTCCGAACTGCTCCACCGTATCATTGCCGCTCTGCCAGAGATACAAAGGCGGCGTTTCCTGCTCTATTACGAGTATGATTTCAATTACTATGATATTGCTGCAATGGAGCATTGCACGGCACAGGCGGTTAGGCGGTCTGCCGTTCTTGCCAGAGAAAAGATAAAGGTGCAGATGAAAAAATATCTCTGCCCCTAACAGTTTGATAACGCTCTTGTATCTTTAGATATGGGGGCGTTTCTCTGATATGTTCTCTAATGGAATTTAGCAGAATAATAATAACCACATTATGCAAGTATGAAGATGTAGAGATTATTACAGGTGTTGTTTGCATAGATCATATGTATCTTAGTGTTGTGATATCGCCTAACTAAGCACTTCAAGCTTGTTTCAAATATTAAAAAATATAAAAAATTGTTAGTCCTTACTTGACAGCACCATATGGGGAGAAGGTGAAGGCTTATCTAAGGCGCGGGGCGAGGGAGTTTCCTGGATTTACAGAGTATCCAAATCCTCAGGTGGGGTATGGGGCGCTGTGTGAGGGATAGTCTGCCGGTATGAGTTTGATAAATTATAGAACCGTTAAAAAATGCTCAATAAAAGACGCAAAAATTTACGTTGAATTTTACGACTTTTTGTGTATAATAAAAGTAGCAAAAATAATATGAAATCAGGGAAGGAGCTAAAAGAATATGGCAAATATTTTACCAGTATCGGATTTGAGAAATTATAATGAAGTCCTGAAAAATTGTCACAGAGGAGAACCGGTATATTTGACTAGGAATGGCAGAGGTCGTTTCGTAGTCATGGATATTGAAGATTATGAGAGCGATCGTGCAGAGAAAAAGCTTCTGAAGAAGTTACAGGAAGCCGAAGAAGCAGTGAAAACCGGTGAAGGTTGGCTTGGTCTGGATGAATTGAAAGCACTTATGGGGGAATAAAATGCTAAAACTGCGGATCAATCCGATTGTTGCAAAGGATCTGAAGAAAATTCGAGATTATATTGCCGAGGATAATGAAGAATATGCTGTAAAGACCATAAAGGAAATTTATGGTAAGTTTGAGAATCTTCAGATGTTTCCAGAAATTGGTTCGGATCTTTCTAAGAGAGTCAGCTTTCGGACAGACTATAAATATGCGATATGGGAAGATTATGTGATTATATATAAATTTGGAAAAGAGTTTGTAGAGATTTATCGTGTGGTCAACCGATATCAAGATATTACGCGAATCTTTGAATGAAAATATTGAATATAATTAGTATATGAAGTTTGGAAAAGAAAAATGAGAATTCTATTTTTGAACAAATAAAATCTAAAAATGGAACATTATCCAATGAGTAATGAACTAAAAATCATTTTAAATTAAGATTCTTGATATGTCCTAAAGTGCCAAAAGAACCAGATGGTATTTTAGAAAGAAACTGGCGAATGCTATGATTCACCAGGATCTGCAACAGCGTGGTACAAATCTAATGGTAAAAGTATTGCAAAACCGAATTGAGTTTTTCAATGCAGGCGCGTCATTAGTGGTCATTGAGTGTATCGTGGATTCTGTACCAGTTTCAAGCAATAAAAATATTGCCGAATTTATGTATAAATGCAGTATTTGTGAAGAACGAGGCAATGGTTACGGTAAGATAATTGAAGTTACAAGAAAGAATGAATTATTAGTTCCGAAAATTGAGAGTCGGAATAATCATTTTACAAAAGTGGTGATATTTGCCAAGATACCATTTAATATGACAACGAAAGAAAAGTTATAAAGCATCCAGAATTATTAAAGATACTATAGAAGCAAGGTTATTGTGTCCGCTTGATGATGCAACGGCACCCCGTATATGAAATAAATTCCTTTTTGGGCATGATTTAACTTGCATTAATTTACAGAAATAAGAAATGATTACAGAGGAAATGCTGAAACATCACTATTTTTGGAGGATATTTAGCTATTTCCTTTGTATTTTTATTTATTGGAGTCGTTTTCATAAAATTTTAACTTGCGTTAATTTGCGTAGTTTATGTTATGAATTTCAAATGACAATTCTGGTTTAATGGAATTTATAAAGAAAAAATAAAGGAATATAAAAAAAGCATAAAAATTGTTAGTCCTTACTTGACAGCACCATATGGGGAGAAGGTAAAGGCATATTTGCGGCGCGGGGCGAGGGAGCTTCCTGGGTTTACGGAGTATCCGAATCCGTTAGTGGGGTATGGGGCACTTTGCGTAAGGGATAGCATACCGGTATAAATATATTGAAAAATGCATATTTTTATGTCAATGTTAGGGAAAGCAATTGATATGATTGGCAAAATGAAGTATTATATTATCATGATTAAATCGTTATGCGAATAAAGGATAATGCATAAGGAGGAAAGAGAAATGTATCATTGCCACACCCGCTTTTTTCTGGCGGGTAATTTATGCAGAACGTTTGAGATGATAAAGGAGATGCCCCCGCTTGAGCATTTTGCACATGAGTTTTTCGAGGACGGAAGACCGGAATGTGAATATATTTCTAAAGCGGATGTTATTGTTGCCAATCTGCAGGACGCGGACGTGAAAAAGATGATGCAGGAACTGGCGGAGCATAAAAGGGATGAGACGGAGGCGATCATTCTTGCTGGCAAAGATCAGATTCCGTTTCTGGCGGAATATCTCGGCGCGGTAGAGGACATATGGACGCTTCCTATGTCAGATGAGGAGATCAGGTTTCGTTTCCTGAAATGGCAGGAGAGCTGCAAGACGAGGAAAGACTTTTGGGAGACCAGCCAATATCTTGAGTCTACGATCAATTATGTGCCGAATCTGGTCTGGTACAAAGATAAGAACGGCATCCATGAAAAGGTAAATGACAGTTTCTGCAAGACGGTCAACAAGACGAAAGAGCAGGTGCAGGGGCGCGGCCACGCCTATATCTGGGATGTGGAGCATGACGATCCGGCATGCATCGAGTCGGAGCGGGAGGTCATGAGCAGCGAAAAGACATGTGTGTCGGAGGAAGTTGTTCAGGCAGGAGAAGGAACAAGGCTCCTAACAACGTATAAATCCCCCCTGTACGACTTAGACGGCAGCGTCATGGGAACGGTGGGAGTAGCCATAGATGTGACTCAGGAACGGGCTTACGAACAGGAGATTATGAGGAAGAACCGCACATTGGAGCTGATTTTTTCTACAATGGACTGCGGGGTTATGTGCCATTCCCGGGATGGGCATCGTATTATCAGTATCAATAAGGCGGCACTCGAAATTTTGGGCTACAGCTCTCAGGAAGAGATGATGAGGGACGGCTTTGACATGGTGGCGACATCGGTCATAAGAGGCGACAGGGAAAAGCTGAGGGACAGTATCAGGGAGCTGAAAAAGGAAGGCGACAGTGTAAGCGTAGAGTACAGGGTACGCCATAAGAACGGCCATATACGGCATGTCATGGGGAACGTAAAGATGATCCAGGAGAACGGGGAGCTGCTGTATCAACGTTTCCTTTTGGACTGCACTGCCAGGAAGATTCGCGAGGAGGAGGAAAAGAAACGCCAGGCAGAACTCCTTCATGCGCTGAGCATTGATTACAGATTCGCATATTTCTATAATCTTGACACCGGGCAGGGAATTCCTCTCAGAAGTGACAATAATGGAATGTTTGGGTCATCTTTCCGCAGGAACATGGCTTTAAAAGAAAGCTTGGAATTTTACATAAAAAATTATGTTTATGAGGAAGACCGGGAGATGTTCCTGGAATGTGTATGTGAAGAAAAACTGGAGGAAGAGCTGGGACAAAGGAACCAATATTATGTAAATTACCGTACCTGCCAAAATGGGAAGACAGAGTATTATCAGCTGAAGGCTGTCCGGGCAGGAGAATGGGATGGAAACAGGGGAATTGTGCTGGGATTCCGCAGCGTGGATGAAGAGATACGCAGAGAGATGGAAAAGAAGAGGTTTCTGGAAGATGCCCTCTCGCAGGCAAACAAGGCGAATAACGCTAAGAGCGCATTCCTTTCTAATATGTCCCATGATATACGTACGCCAATGAATGCGATTGTCGGATTTACCGATCTGGCGATAACACGTATTGGCAATCAGAATCAGGTCGAGAGCTATCTGGAAAAGATCAGGACATCCGGGAACCATCTGCTGAACCTGATCAACGATGTGCTGGATATGAGCCGCATTGAGAGCGGGAAACTGCATCTTGAGGAGAAACCATGCTGCCTGTCAGATATCACAGATGAGCTGTATAATATCCTGCAGGCAGATGCCAATGCAAAGCAGCTTGATTTAACGTTTGACGCGGCAAATGTTTTTGACGAGGAGATCTATTGTGATACGCTGAGGCTGAAACAAGTGCTATTGAACCTTTTGAGCAATGCTGTTAAGTATACGGGCGCGGGAGGCAGCGTCAGCATGTGCGTTACGGAGAGCTCCGGGATGCAGGACGGGTACAGGAATTATGAGTTCTGCATCAGGGATACCGGGATTGGTATGAGCAAAGAATTTCTGGAGCGCATTTTCGAACCTTTTGAGAGGGAAAAGAATTCTACTATCAGCGGCATACAGGGAACGGGCCTTGGAATGGCGATTACAAAGAATATAATAGATATGATGGGCGGATTCATAGAGGTAAAGAGCGAACAGGGAGCCGGAACGGAAGTTACGGTGTCTTTTTCATTCCGCCTGTCCAATATTGCCCCGGACAAAGTGCGTGATATCGTAAGGGATATTAGGAAGTTCCAGGGCGGGAGGATTCTGCTCGCAGAGGATAATGTGCTGAATCAGGAGATTGCAGTAGCGATTCTGGAGGATGCGGGATTTTGCGTAGATGTTGCGGAGAATGGCCGGATCGCGGTAGATATGCTGAAATGCTCAGAACCGGGTCATTATCAGCTGGTGCTCATGGATGTTCAGATGCCTGTTATGAATGGGCATGAGGCGACAAGGGAAATCCGCAGGCTGAGGAACATGGAGCTGGCATCCATCCCGATTCTTGCCATGACTGCGAATGCGTTTGAGGAAGACAGGCAGGAGGCTTTAAGATGCGGGATGAACGGGCATATAGCGAAACCGATTGACGTATCAGCGCTGTTTGAGACATTAAACAGGGTATTGGGCTAACGGTTTCTAACAGTTGAATATAAGGAGAGAATATTATGCCGACACAAAATAATGTTACACCAATGAACTCAGTCCATATGGAACCTATGGATAAAATCGCAGGTTTCGACGTCAGACCCGGAATGTATGAGCTTAACGGAGCAGTGGCGATTCCTGTAGGGGTGAATTTTACCATACATTCCTGCGGGGCGACATCCTGTGAGCTTCTCCTGTTCCGGAGAATGGAAGACGAGCCGTATGCCGTGCTTAAATTTCCGGATCACTACCGTATCGGCGACGTGTATTCTATGATTGTCTTCGGGCTGCATATTACGGAGTTTGAGTATGCTTACCGGCTGGATGGGCCGTATGACCCGCCGAAGGGTCTTCTGTTTGATAAAAACAGAATCCTGCTCGACATTTATGCAAAGGCAGTTACAGGGCAGAGCGTATGGGGAACGAAAAACAAGCAGGGGAGCTTTTATAAGGCCAGAGTTGTGCAGGATAACTTTGACTGGGGCGCACAGCCGGCTCCGCTGATTCCTATGGAAGACCTGATCATATATGAGATGCATGTGAGGGGGTTCACCCGGCATGAATCATCCGGGGTAAAGTATCCGGGAACATTTTCCGGAATCAAGGATAAGATTCCCTATTTAAAAGAACTTGGAGTCAATGCAGTGGAGCTGATGCCGGTCTTTGAGTTCGACGAGATGAAGGACTGCAGGGAAGTGGACGGCAGGCAGGTATTGGATTACTGGGGGTACAACACGGTCAGCTTTTTTGCGCCGAATACCAGCTATGCGGGCCATTCGGAATATAACCGTGAGGGAAATGAGCTGAAAGACCTGATCAAGACGCTGCATGAGAACAACATAGAATGTTTCCTGGACGTCGTCTTCAATCATACGGCAGAGGGAGACGAGAGGGGGCCGAGCTTTTCTTTTAAGGGGTTTGACAACAATATTTATTACATGCTCACCCCGGATGGATATTATTACAACTTCAGCGGTTGTGGAAATACGCTGAACTGCAACCACCCGATCGTGCGCCAGATGATTCTTGAGTGCCTGCGGTACTGGACGACGGCATACCATGTGGACGGGTTCCGCTTTGACCTTGCGAGCATTCTGGGGCGCAGCCCGGACGGAACGCCGATGAGCAACCCGCCGCTGCTTCAGTCGCTGGCATTTGACCCGCTGCTTGGAAATGCCAAGCTGATTGCGGAAGCCTGGGATGCGGGCGGGCTATACCAGGTAGGCAGTTTTCCGGCTTGGAGCCGCTGGGCGGAGTGGAACGGGAAGTACAGGGATGACATGCGGGATTACTTAAAGGGCGATTATGGCATGTCGGAAGTCGCAGCTCAGAGGATTATGGGCTCGCGTGACTTGTATGACCCGAAGGTAAGAGGGAATAATGCATCGATTAATTTCCTGAACTGCCATGACGGTTTTCCTCTGTGGGATATGTACAGTTACAGTAGGAAACACAATGAGGCAAACGGATGGTATAATGTGGACGGCAGTGATGATAACCGGAGCTGGAACTGCGGGGCTGAGGGAGAGACTGACGATGAAAATATTCTGGCGCTGCGTAGGAAACTTGCGAAAAACGCAGTGACGGTCCTGATGATGAGCCGGGGCACGCCGATGTTTCTGGCGGGCGATGAATTTCTGAATACACAGTTCGGCAATAACAACGCCTACTGCCAGGATAATGAAGTGTCGTGGCTTGACTGGGATTTCCTGAAAAAGAATAAAGATCACTTTGATTATACGAAACACGTTATCGGACTGAGAAAAAAACACAGTGTAGTGCGGAAGTTTTCTGGGCATTGCACCATTGGCCTGCCGGAGGTCATGAACATCATGCCGGATGAGAGGACAAAGACGGTTGCGATCATCTATGCAGGGCGGGGCGAGGGCGATAAAGCAGATGATGTGATATGCCTTATTATAAATACGTTCTGGGAAGAGCAGACCTGTTTCCTCCCGCAGCAGCTGCATTCTGCACAACTGAAAGTGGAGGCGGACACCTCAGGGAAGTACCTGCCCGGGAACATTGCGGATGCGGCACATCCGGTAGTGCTGAGCGGAGGGCAGGTTGTGATGGAACCGCGATCCGTAGTCGTATTAAGCCTGGTATAGGCGCGTAAATGTCAGAAACTGCTTAACACGGCGGCCATGTCATCCGGAAGCGGCGCGGTAAATTCCATATGCTCCGCTGTGACCGGGTGGGAGAAACAAAGCCTGCGGGAGTGCAGCGCCTGGCGGTTGATGCGCCTCGTATCCGGGTTGTAGAGATAGTCTCCGATAAGGGGATATCCGATATGTTTCATATGTATGCGTATCTGATGGGTACGGCCGGTCTCGAGATGCAGAGAGACCAGGCTGTGCCCGTTTTTTACAGAGACAGTCCGGTAATGGGTTATGGCAGTTTCCCCGTGCTCAAAGTCCACGCAGCGCTCGATGACAGTGCCGGGCTTTCTGGAAAGCGGCGCGTCAATTGTTCCGGAGGGAGGGAATACCTCGCCTTTTGCAATTGCAAGGTATTCACGGCTAATCTGGCGGCGGCAGGACATGGCAGACAGGATGCTTCCGCTGACAAGATGTTTTGCAACCACGGTAAGCCCGGAGGTATCACGGTCTAAGCGGTTGCAGCACCGGAAGATAAAGGGCTTCCCCTGAGATTTGTAGTACCATGCCAGGGCATTTGCCATGGAGTTTTCGTAGTTATTCATAGAAGGATGTATCGGCATCCCGGCAGGCTTGTTGACCACAATGATATCCTCGTCTTCGTACACGATATCCAGGGGGATATCGGCCGGGGGGATCTTTTTGGAGCACTCGGCCTCCTGTATGCGGATGCTTAAGCAATCGCCCGCAGATAGTTTGTCACGCATATAATAGTGGGAACCGTTTACGATAACGCTCTGGGGCATTCTCTTTATGCAGGCGAGGTTCTGGGCGGAATAGCCGCGCCGCCTTAGGAACTGCTCCACGCGCAGCCCTGAATCAATTTCCGTAATCTGGTAATCAATTGTCCGATTCATTGAAAAACTCCTGTAATTTCGTTATAATTAGGTATCATGCATCAAAAATGCGGAATAATTCCGCACTTAATTATAAGAAAGGAAAAATCATTATGTCAAGCTTAAGCACGTTATGTTACATAGAAAAAGACGGAAAATACCTTATGCTCCATCGGACGGTAAAAGAAAATGATGTGAACAAAGATAAGTGGATAGGGGTAGGAGGCCATTTCGAGAAAGATGAGAGCCCGGAAGAATGTCTTCTCAGGGAGGTGAAGGAGGAGACCGGGTATACGCTCACGTCATACAAGTTCCGTGGGCTTGTTACGTTCATATCCGGAAACGGCGTGACGGAATATATGTCTCTGTTCACTGCCCACGGGTTTGAAGGAGAGCAGATAGAGTGTGATGAGGGAGAGCTTGAATGGGTAGAAAAAGACAGGATAGAGAGCCTTAACATCTGGGAGGGAGATAAGATTTTCTTCCGGCTGCTTTCGGAGAGAGAGGATTTTTTTTCTCTCAAGCTTGTCTATGACGGGTGTGACAGGCTTGTCTCGGCATCCTTGGATGGAAAAATGATGGAATAAAAAATTAACATTTTTCTAAAGGGACGAGTATGAAATACGCTATAATTACAAAAAATTTATGTATAGACAGAGAAAGGAGATTGCAGATGTCAGTTATACATTTAAAAAAAGAAGAATTTGACAAAGAAGTATTGGAGTGCAATGTGCCAGTATTGGTGGATTTTTGGGCGGAATGGTGCGGCCCGTGCCAGATGGTCGCCCCGGTGGTCGATGAAATCGCAGAGGAGAATCCGGATATAAAGGTGTGTAAGGTGAATGTGGATGACCAGCAGGAACTGGCGAGGCAGTACCATGTAATGGGCATCCCTACATTCATGGTGTTTAAGGACGGGAAGATGGTAAAGAGAGAGAGCCGTGCGATGCCGAAGGACGAGATATTAGCGTTGTTAAAATAAGGCAGGAATGAAGTGAAAAAAACCAGGACAGCCGTGCAGGACAGAGATTCTGACAGCGCGGCTCCTGGTTTTTCGGTTTTAATAGATATCCTGCGAATAGAAACAGCTGATTATGAGACAAATTTAACGGCAGTTCCGTAAGCCATAACCTCCGCAGCGCCCTGTGTCACGGAGCTGGAAGTGTAACGGATGTTGACGACTGCGTCGGCTCCCATTGCCATGGCGTCGTCTACCATGCGTTTTGTGGCGATGGCTCTTGCCTCGCTCATCATTTCTGTATAAGAGGTAAGCTCGCCTCCCACAAGGGTACGCAGGCCGTTCATAATGTCCTTGCCGAGATGTACGGACTGAATCATCGTTCCCCTGACAAGGCCTATCATTTCAAAGTTCTTGCCTGAAATATAATCAGTGTTGACTAATATCATAATCATTCCTCCTTATTAATTGTATTATTGAATTAATACAATTATACTATGCGTCTGCTGAAAAATCAAGTGGTATTTTGCATTATGATATATTTAACACATCTTTAATCGTATAAAATCCGGGAGATTTCCCCTCCAGGTATGCCGCGCAGTCGCATGCTCCCCGGGCAAAGCACTCCCAGTTGTAGGAATGATGGGTAATCTCAAGCCGTTCGCCCATACCTCCGAAAAATACTGTGTGGCTGCTGGGGATGTTCCCGGCGCGCAGGGAATGATAGCCGATGGTTCCAGGGGTTCTCGCGGCAGAGCCCTCCCGCCCATATACGGCGATATCCGACAGGTCTTTCCCCAAAGCACGCGCCATGATCTCGCCCATCTCTTTTGAAGTTCCGCTGGGGGAATCTTTCTTCCACTGGTCATGCATCTCCAGTATCTCGATGTCAAGAGAATTCCCGGCGGCGGAGGTTACAAGCTCTAAGAGCTTATTCATGATATTCACGAGCCTGGATGTGTTGGCGGCATAGAGCATGGGGATGTGTGCGGCTGAATCTGTGAATCTGCTCATCTCTTCCTCAGAAAATCCGGTCGTTCCGCATACAAGCGCTTTTTTGTGGGCGACTGCAAGGTCAAGCACAGTCATTGCCATTTCTCTTGTAGAAAAATCAATGATGACATCGCACTTGTCAATGACGCTTTTAAGGTCATCGACAACCGGAACGCCTAAGGCTCTGCCAACCATAGCCACAGTTCCAAGATCTTCTCCGATATAATCCCGCCCGGCAGGGGCAACGCCGGCGATAAGCTCAAGGTCATCCCTGGCAGCGGCGGCCTGGGTGATCAGTTTCCCCATCTTCCCCCTGGGGCCTGTTACAATTACTTTCATCATAATGCAAACTCCTTTCGCATACTTTATATAAATCAAATATTAGGTTTATTTTAACACAAAATTGGAAATAAATAAAAATAATACTTGCTTTCTTCGACACGATTCGCTAGAATAGCATTATCGGGGTATGGCTCAGTTTGGTTAGAGCGCACGGCTGGGGGCCGTGAGGTCGCAGGTTCGAATCCTGTTACCCCGATTTTTTGCTGGGAAAAAATGAATATTTTGCAAAAAACAGGGAATCATTATAAAAAAATGTAAGGAGGGATTCCCTATGACGGCAAAGGTAAACGACGGATGTATTTCCTGCGGCGCTTGTGTCGCGGCTTGTCCGGAAGTGTTTCGGTTTAATGACGACGGGCTGGCAGAAGCCTACGCGGCTGTCGCGCCGGAGTATGAAAAGCCGGCTCTTGAGGCCAGAGATGGCTGCCCGGTTGCTGTTATTGACATTGAAGAATAACAAAAACGGCAGATTCGCATATACTATATTGCTATGGTATATGCGAATTTTATCGTGCGGGGAGGAAACGACGTGAGACTTTGCGAGCTGGAGGACAAGGAAGTTATCAATACATGCGACTGCAAGAGGCTGGGTTATATAGCGGATCTGATCATTGATGAGTGCAAGGGGTGCATTGAGGCAGTGATTGTGCCGAAATGCGGGAAATTCTGTGGAATATTCGGCGATGGGAAGGAGTATGTGATCCCGTTTTGCTGCATTAAGAGAATTGGGCCGGACGTTATCATTGTAGAGCTCTGTGACGAAAAGTAACGATAATTGTACTTTTAATATTTGACTTCTTTTATGGCAGAGGATATACTATATGTATATCGGAAGGGAAGGTATAATGAAAAGATGAAATGCCCATATTGCAGCAATCCAGATACAAGAGTGGTAGATTCCAGGCCGGCGGATGACGGAACGTCGATACGCAGGCGCCGTTCCTGCGATGCCTGTGGGAAACGATTTACGACATATGAAAAAGTAGAGACGATTCCGCTTATTATCATAAAAAAAGACAATACGAGAGAGCAGTACAACCGCAGGAAGATAGAAAACGGGGTTCTGCGGGCGTGTTACAAAAGGCCGGTTCCGGCAGAAGAGATTGAGCGGATGACGGACAGGATTGAGACCAGAATTTTCAGCCTAGAAGAAAAAGAGGTTCCGAGCAACGTGATTGGAGAGATGGTCATGGACGAGCTCAAAAGGATAGACGAGGTGGCGTACGTCCGCTTTGCCTCTGTTTACCGTGAATTCAAGGACGTGAACACGTTTATGGATGAATTGAAAAAAATCCTGAACTGACAGGATATGTATAGATTGGGTGATGTATAGAATATGAGGACATACAAATTGACGATTTCCTATGACGGCAGCAGATACCAGGGCTGGCAGCGTCAGGCGACAACGGACAACACGATTCAATTTGTTCTGGAATACAGCATCGGGAAACTGGTGGGCTATCGGGTGCAGGTAGACGGTTCCGGCAGGACAGATGCGGGAGTCCATGCGAGGGGGCAGGTTGCCAGCGTAAAGCTGTCAAAGCTCTATGACGTGCAGGAGCTCAGGGAGGCGTTAAACCGCTATCTCCCGGAAGATATCCGGATTATTGAAGTGGAGCTTGTGAGAAATGGGTTCCATGCCCGCAAGAGCGCGAAAGGGAAAAAGTACGAGTATTACATTGACTGCCGTGAAAAGCCGGATGTGTTTTCGAGAAGATATTGCTACCATTATCCGGAGCGGCTGGATATTAATGCTATGCGCGATGCGGTGCAGTACCTGGTGGGAGTTAAGAATTTTATCAGCTTTACGGACGACAAGGACTGTCAGGATCCGGTTCGTAAGATTATGAATATCAGGATCATAAGCAACGGCGAAAAAGTAAGGATTACCTATTATGGAACAGGATTTTTGTATCATATGGTGCGTATCCTTACAGGAACTCTCCTTGAGGTGGGTACGGGGAAGAGGGAGGCGTCGAAACTGCCGGTAGTGATTGCGGCGGAAGACCGTTCGCTTGCGGGTTTTCTGGCTCCGGCAAGAGGCTTGTTCCTGAGAAAAGTGTATTATTGATCATTGCGGTGCCAGCATCTGGGATGCAGGGCATCGTTTTTAATTTTTCTTTAATTTTTGCGCTTTAAGATAAAGCATATGGACTTGTAAAATAAGGAATTTACCATTATAATTTATGTAGTTTTCAGTTGCTTTGGCGGGCGTGAAAAAGGGGGGGCGTAATGGTGGAGAGCATAAAGAAAAGATTTTTTTCCAGGAAGGGTAGCAGCCGTGTATTGGCGGCGATGCTTTCTTTGTGCCTTATGCTTGCGCCGGTTGAAGAGATAGCGGCAGCTCCGGAGGGAGAGGCGGCAGCTCCGGGAGCAGAAACAGCGGCAGCAGAAGTGCCGGGAACGGATGCAGAGGCGGGAGAGACGCAGGGTGCAGACATAGAAGAAACAGGCGGCGTAGATGAAGCGGGGAAGGGCAGCGCGGATGAAGAAAGGACAGACAGCACAGACGTAGAAAAGCAGATTGGCGCGGATAGCGGAGGAACGAAGGGCAAAGAAACGGCGGAGAGCGGAAACGAAGAATCGGAAAGCACAAATGAAGAACCGGAAAACATTGTAGGCGGGGAGATTATCGTCGTCTATGATGATGCGGGAATGTCTGAAAAGAGATCTGAAAAGGTGCAGAAAGAGGCTGAGGAGGCTCTTTCTGATATGGATATAGAAGTGGAGGAAGAAGTTGTGCCGGCCGAGGAGGGGCAGGGAACAGTAGTGACCGCCCAGATACCGGAGGAGATGAGCGTAGGGGAGGCAGTAGGGCATGCCATGGCTGACGAAAGAGTGAGCTATGCCCAGCCGAACTTTACATATGAGCTGATGGAAGAGATTTCCGATGAGGCGGCAGAAAACCCTCTGAAGGAAATGGAGGTAAATGACCAGCACGTTAAGGGAGGGAACACATATTACCTTGACGACACAAAAGTGACTTCGGCATGGAAGAAAAGCAATTATAAGGACAGTGCGGACGTAACGGTTGCCGTGCTGGACACGGGCTGCCGTTTAGACCATGTGGACCTGCGCGAAAATATTTGCGGAGATTTAGCGTATGACGCATATTACAACAGGAAACTGACGACAGGAAATGCGCCGTATGGCGGAGACCCTCACGGGCATGGCACACACGTTTCGGGGCTGGTTTCAGCGAGGGCGAATAACGGGATAGGAATAGCGGGAACGTCCTACAACGCCAGGATCCTTCCAGTGAAGATTTACGACAATTACGGGAAAAACGCTACGACGAGTACGATTTTGAGAGGGTTTGCCTATTGCAGGCAGCTTGTTGACAGCGGAAAGCTTAAAAATCTACGGGTAATTAACATAAGCAGCGGATATTATGCCAGCGGGAATGGCGGGGCGGATCTTTTATGCGAGGAGGCGATAAATGTTCTGGCAGACGATTACAATATCCTGACAGTATGCTCCGGCGGAAATGGCGATGGGAGGAGCGTTCCCTATCTGGAGCCCATGTATCCGTCTGACTTTGACGCATGCCTTTCGGTAACGTCTCTTGATAAAAATGGTAAGGACTGCGCCTGGTCGGATTATAATTACGCAAAAGACATCAGCGCGCCGGGAGAAGATATCCTGTCTACTTATATGACAGGGAACAATTCGTATACATGGAAAGACGGAACCTCCATGTCGGCGCCGATTGTGTCCGGTATCTGTGCGTTTCTATGGGCATCAAGACCGGATGCGGACGTACAGAAAATTGTGACAGCGGTTGAGAGCACGGCAGACAAGATCGCAGGACAGGATATAAACCGGCAGGCAACGGGGAGTCACGGTGCGATAAATGCGGAAAAAGCCTATGACTACCTGAATGGCGGTACAGGAGTGGGGCAAACTGAAATTCGCCCTGGAGATGTGGCCGAGATTGGGAAATCTTATGTATATAACTGCGAACGGTTTAAGCCGGAGCCTGAAGTTAAAATAAACGGAGTCAGGCTGGAAAAGGGGAAAGATTATACGGTTGCCTACAGAGATAATGTAAATGCCGGAACAGCCAAGATGATTATTAACGGCATCAGGGATTATTACGGTACGGTAGAAAAGACCTTTACGATCCAGAAGAAAACAGATTTTGGAGGCTGCTCTTGCCAGATAAGCAAAAAACAGCATGTGTATACCGGAAAAGAAGTCAAGCCGGAGATTATTTTCCGATGCAACGGCGAGCGGTTTGTGGAAGGCCTTGATTACACGCTGTCCTATGAGAATAATGTTAATGTAGGAACCGGAAAGATAAAGATCCGGTTTAAGAACTTTAATATTACAGGTGTCGTTTCTTTTACAATTGCGAAAGCAAATATTTCCGACCTTCCGATTTCACTGTCGGGAACCAGCTATGTATACAATAAAAAGGCGCGCAAGCCTTCCGTCACGGTTAAGAATGGCAGCCTGACGCTTGCAGCAGGAAAGGATTATGCGGTTTCTTACTCTAAAAATGTAAATGTTGGAACGGCAACTGTCAAGGTTACCGGACAGGGTGCAAATTATACGGGAACGGCGGCAAAGACTTTCCGTATCGTTCCCAAAGGAACATCTATTTCGAAACTTAAGAAAAAGTCAAAGGGATTTACTGCAAAGTGGAAGAAACAGGCGGCACAGACCAGCGGCTATCAGGTGCAGTATTCTGTTTATAAGAACTTTAAAAAGGCAAAGACAAAGACGATAAAAAAGACGAAAACAACAAGCGCCTCGGTCTCAAAGCTCAAGAAGAAAAAGACATATTATGTGAGGGTAAGGACATATAAGACTGTGGGTGGAAAAAAATATTATTCGTCATGGTCAGAAGTAAAAAAAGTTAAAACAAAATAAGAAGGCGGAGAAAAGATGGGGATGAGAGCTTTTTTAAACCAATATGTTTTATCGAAAAAAAGAGCGGGAAAGACAGTGGCAGCAGTGCTGGCGCTGTCTCTTGCCATATCGCCCGCGCAGTGGGCGATGGCTGCTCCGGAGAAAGCGGCGGGAGCGGAAACTGCGTTGGAACAATCAGGGGAAAATGAGGAGCCAGCAGGGGAATACGAAGAAACGCCCGGTGAAAATGGAATCCAGGGAGATGCCCAAGAAGAGGGCCCGGGGGCTGAAAGCCCGGAGGGAACGGATGCTGGCAAAGAAAACGTGCAGGAAGATGCGTTGGAGGAGTCGGTTGAGCGACCGGAAAGAAAAGAAGAAGAAACGGCTGCCCAGGAGAGTGACAGGCCAGAAAACGGGGAGCCTGATGGTTCATTGCCTGAAACCGGGGAAGGACAGGGAGGAACCGCCGAGGAGGAAAGCGGCAGCGGGGAACTTCCAGAGGATGCAGAAAATATTGTAGAGAACGAGATTATTGTCGTCTATGATGATGCGGGGGTTTCCGAGAAAAAATCAGAGAAGATCCAGAAGAAAGCAGAGGATGCCCTGTCAGAGATTGATATAGAAGTGGTGGATGAGATCGCGGAGTCGGGAGACGGGCAGGGAACGATTGTCAGCGCCCAGATCTCCGGGGAGATGAGCGTAAATGAAGCGGTGAAAGAGGCGATGGAGGATGAAAATGTATCTTACGCCCAGCCGAATTACAAATATGAGCTTATGGACAGCGAACCTTTGCCGGAGGCTGTGGAGGTAGAGGCGGAGGGCGTCCTAACTAACGATCTTTATGTGAAGAGCGGCTATACTTATTATCTCAACTCTACAAGGACAGCGGACGCATGGGAGAGGGCGCGCAGCAATCGCAGCGTCACCGTGGCGGTTTTTGACAGCGGATGCAGATTGAGCCACGAGGATCTTAGGAATAATGTCTTGAAAGATTTGGCGTATGATGCCTACTATAGGCAAAAGCTTACAGCGAAAGACGTGCCGAATGGAGGAGACCCCAACGGCCACGGAACACATGTGAGCGGGCTTATTGCAGCCCAGGCGGGAAATGGGCTTGGAATCGCAGGAACCTCCTACAATGCCAACATCCTTCCGATTAAAATCTGTGACAATAATGGGAAAAATGCTACGACCCAAAGCATTCTTAATGGCATTTATTATTGCCAGAAACTGGTTGGCGACGGTGTGTTAAAGAATTTGCGCGTACTAAATATGAGCACGGGATATTACGCTACTTCAGAAAGTTATTATGCGGACTACCTCCTGGAAACACAGCTTGAAGATATGGCATACGGGTTTAATGTCCTTACAGTCTGCGCCGGGGGAAACGGCGATTCCCTCGGAACACCTTATACGATTCCGATGTACCCGTCGGACTTTGACGTCTGCCTGTCAGTCACCGCGCTGAACAGAAACGGCTACAACTGCTCCTGGTCGGATTTCAATGCGGCAAAAGACATCAGCGCGCCGGGAGAATATATCTATTCCACATATAACCGGAATGACCGCTCTTATGTGAGCATGTCCGGAACATCCATGGCAGCCCCGATCGTTTCCGGGATCTGCGCGCTGCTGTGGAGCAAGAATCTGAACTGGAGGCCAAGCCAGATTAAGGCGGCGATAGAAAAAACAGCAGATTCAGTGCCGGATAACCAGACGGGGATCAGGAAAGGGAGAACAGGCAGCCACGGCGCGGTCAATGCGGCGGCGGCGCTGTGTTACCTGACAGGCGAGCCCTATATGCTGACAAACCTTTCGTCTCTGAGCATTTCCCTGAGTACGGACAGCTACACATACAACGGAAAAGCAAGGAAACCGAAAGTGACTGTGTGGTACGGGGGCTCTGCCCTTTCTGAGGGCAGGGATTATACGGTTTCGTATTCTAACAATGTAAAGGTCGGAGCTGCGGCGGCAGTAATTAAAGGAACGGGCAGATCTTACACGGGAACAGTAAAAAAGACGTTCCGCATAACGCCGAAAGGAACCAGCATTTCCAAGCTTACAAGAAAGTCAAAGGGCTTTAAAGTAAAATGGAAGAAACAAACGAAACAGACAAAAGGATACCAGATACAGTATTCAACAAGTAAAAATTTTAAAAATGCAAAAACAAAGACGATCGGAAAGGCAAAGACAA
Source organism: uncultured Dorea sp. (assembly GCA_910578455.1). GTDB lineage: Bacteria > Bacillota > Clostridia > Lachnospirales > Lachnospiraceae > MD308. The sequence continues at coordinate 28,784 of CAJTQA010000026.1, read as the reverse complement.
CCAGCGCATCCATATCCAAATTAAAAAAGAAGAAGACGTACTATGTCAGGATCAGGACATATAAGACGGTTAAGGGGAAGAGATACTGCTCAGGGTGGTCAAAGATAAAGAAAGTAAAAACAAAATAGTGTTGAATAGTCGCTGTCTTCTGACATATATTTAGAGTAACGGTATTGATGATTCTGGAGTTTATGTATGGAAGAAGACAGAAAACAAAAATGGACGAAATATGTAGTCGTGACATTGACGCTGGCAGTTGCGCTGGCAGGTTCATTTAAGTATGTGTCGGGATTTGCATCGGTGTCCAGCAATGTGAACGGAAGAGAGCTGCCGATTTACTGTGTGGAAACAGATGAAAAGAAGGTGGCTCTCTCTTTTGATGCGGCTTGGGGCAACGAGGACACGGAAAAAATTTTGGAAATATTGAAAAAACACAAGGTACATGTTACTTTTTTTATGACCGGCGGCTGGGTAGAGAGCTATCCTGATGATGTGAAAGCCATAAAAGAGGCGGGTCATGATCTGGGAAACCACAGCGAAAACCACAAAAACATGTCTCAGATTTCTGAAGAAGAAAAGACGAAAGAGCTGATGGCGGTACATAATAAAGTGAAAGAACTGACAGGAGCAGATATGCAGCTTTTCCGGCCGCCCTATGGGGATTATGACGACAGGGTAGTGCTGAACGCAAAAGAGAACGGTTATTATACGATTCAGTGGGATGTGGACAGCTTGGATTGGAAAGACTACGGCGTGGACAATATCATAAATACTGTGGTGAACCATAAAAATCTGGGAAACGGCTCCATCATCCTGTGCCATAACGGTGCAAAGTACACGGCAGAGGCATTGGAGGCGGTCATTACGGGGCTGAGGGAAAAAGGTTACGAGATTGTGCCGGTGTCAGAGCTTATTTATAAAGACAATTACCATATGGATGTTACCGGAAGGCAGATCAAGGACGGCAAAAAGAGGTGATATTAACTTGCGGATAATGGTTTTGTCGGATATAATGACAAATACCTAAAACATAACCGGAGGAAATGAGGGAGGGCCATGGACAATAGGGTATCAGTAATCAGTATTATAATAAAGGACGAAGACGCGGCAGGCGCAGTAAACAGCCTGCTCCATGAATTCAGGCAGTATATCGTAGGACGCATGGGAATCCCTTACAGGGAGAGGAAAATATCGATCATCAGCGTTGTGTTGGATGCGCCGGGGGATGCCACCAGCTCCCTGTCGGGAAAGCTGGGGATGATAAAAGGGGTCAGCGCAAAGACGCTGACCGCAAAATTGTGATTATAAACGATTGATTCCGTTCTGCAGCTCGTCTGCCCATTTCTGCAGGCTGTAAGTCTGTCCGTTAAAGAGCTTGAGTATGACGCCGGTAGGCCTGTCCATCCCGGCGAAAGCGTTGGCCTCATCGGTATCTACATGCATGGCGAGAGCAAAGCTCGGGTGTACACGGACGATCACATCCGCAAATATGAGGGAGCGTTCATAGCTGTTAGTGATGACGAATACGTCGTCATTGTCCTTTACGCCAAGCTGGATGGCCTGCACGGGAGTCATATGTATGTGGCGTTTGGCGACGATAACGCCGTGGTCAATATCAAGTTCCGCCTCAGGCCCGATCAGCGTACAGCCGGGAGTTCCTTCGGTATCTCCGGACTGGCGGATGACGCTTTCTATTCCCAGTTTCCGGCAGTCGGTCAGAGAGATTTCAACCTGTGTTTCCTTGCGGAAAGGGCCGAGCACGGCGACATTCTCAAAGGTTCCTTTGGAACCGCGGATATTCAGGCGCTCCTCGCACACATATTGGCCGGGCTGGCTTAGCTCAGCCTTAAATGTAAGTTCTTTTCCTTTGCCAAATAATATTTCAAAATCTTTCTGGCACAGATGGATGTGCCTTGCACTTGTCTCAATAGGTATTGCAAGTCCCATGAAAGTTCACCTTCCTGATTTTTTCTCGGATATTATTGTAGCAGAGTGCGGTCGGTTTTTCAATCTAATTCTTCATAAAATGATTGACGGGAAACCGATATCTGTGCTAGACTTTTTTTAGTAGCATATTTGCAAAAGGAGGGTGTACACATGTTGGAGTGTTTCAAAAATATGGCAGAGTCCGTAAAAGGCTTTTTCAAAAGAGACTGGACATTATCGGAAAAAATTTTGGTTGTTCTCTGCTGCGTGATGTTTGGCGTTATCAAGGGATTCCTCATGTCGCCGATTAAGAGAGGGATCAGCTGCGGCAACAATAACGGCAATGTTTATAACCAGCTGGAGGACGAGGGCTGGATTGACGACGAAGACTAAGAGGGAAATCAAAGGTATTGGCTTATGTGAACAAAGGCGTTCTCATCCTTGTATGAGAGCGCCCATTTTTTGGAGGAAACAGCATGAAATTTACAAAGATGCAGGGGCTGGGCAATGATTATGTCTATGTGAACTGCTTTAAAGAAACGGTTTCCAACCCGACGGAGACGGCAAGGTTTGTGAGCGACAGGCATTTTGGGGTGGGAGCGGACGGACTGATTATGATAAACCCGTCTGAAAAGGCTGATTTTGAGATGGAGATGTACAATGCGGACGGCTCCCGGGGAGAAATGTGCGGCAACGGCATCCGTTGCGTGGCCAAATATGTATATGATTACGGGCTTACGGATAAGACTAGAATATCGATTGAAACACTGGGCGGAATCAAATACCTGGATTTGACGGCGGAGGGCGGGAAGACAAAGCTCGTGAGGGTGAATATGGGAAAACCGGAGCTCTCGCCGCAGCTTATACCGGTCATACCGGAAAAGCCTGAGGATAAGGAGCTTATCAATGCCCCGATTTCAGTGGAGGGCAAGGAATACCGCATGACATGCGTGTCTATGGGGAATCCTCACGCGGTTATTTTTGTTGATGATACGGATGCCTTAAAACTTGAAAAGACAGGGCCGGAGTTTGAGAACCATGGGCGGTTTCCCAATAGGGTCAATACAGAGTTTGTTGAGGTTCTGGACAGGCATACTGTGAAGATGCGTGTGTGGGAGAGAGGCTCAGGGGAAACACTTGCCTGCGGAACAGGCGCATGTGCGGCAGCGGTGTCCTGTATCCTGAATGGATTGACCGAGGATAAGGTGACGGTAAAGCTGCTTGGCGGCGATTTGGAGATTGAGTGGGACCGGGAGGAAAATCTTGTCTATATGACGGGTCCAGCTGTGACGGTATATGACGGAGAAATTGATATTGAAGGGATTACGGCCTGAGGAAGGCGGCATAACAGGAGGGATTGAGAAAGATGTTTAAAGTGAATGAAGATTATCTGAAACTGCCGGGGAGCTACCTTTTTTCTACAATCGGGAAAAAGGTAGCGGCGTATACGCAGGAAAATCCGGATAAAAAGATTATTCGGCTGGGCATCGGTGATGTGACCCAGCCTCTGGCTCCGGCAATCATCGAAAGCCTCCACTGTGCAGTGGACGAGATGGCTCATACCGAGACATTCAAGGGCTATGCGCCGGATTTGGGATATGAGTTTTTGCGGAGTGCAATGGCAAAAAATGATTATCAGGATAAGGGATGCGACATTAAGGCGGATGAGATTTTCATATCTGACGGCGCAAAATGCGATTCTGGAAACATACAGGAGATTTTTGCAAAGGATAATAAGATAGCAGTGTGCGACCCGGTATATCCGGTGTATGTTGACACGAATGTCATGGCGGGGCGTGCGGGGATTTATGACACCCGGACAGAGACCTGGAGCGATGTCATTTACATGCCCTGTACGAAAGAGACGGGATATGCACCGGAGCTTCCAAAAGAGGAGCCGGATATCATCTATCTGTGTTTCCCCAATAATCCCACCGGCGCAGCGATAACGAAAGACCGGCTTCAGGAGTGGGTAGATTATGCCCGCAGAGTTGGTGCCGTCATTATCTATGATGCGGCTTACGAGGCCTATATTTCCGAAGAAAATGTGCCTCATACCATTTATGAGTGCGAGGGGGCGAGGGAATGTGCCGTCGAGCTTAGGAGTTTCTCCAAAAATGCAGGATTTACAGGCGTAAGGCTTGGCGCAACCGTTATACCGAAGGATATAAAGGCGGAGGATATCACGCTCCATTCATTGTGGGCGAGAAGGCACGGAACGAAGTATAACGGCGCTCCGTATATCGTACAGAAAGCCGGGGAGGCAGTGTATTCCGAGGCGGGGAAGGCACAGCTTAAGGAACAGATTGCCTATTATATGAAAAATGCAAAAGTAATATATGAGGGATTAAAATCTGCCGGCTACAGTGTGTCCGGGGGCGTAAATGCACCGTACATCTGGCTGGAGACGCCAAAGAACATGACCTCCTGGGAATTTTTTGACTATCTTCTTGAGAATGCAAATGTGGTGGGAACGCCTGGCTCGGGATTTGGGCCAAGCGGGGAAGGGCATTTCCGCCTGACTGCTTTTGGAAGCTATGAAAATACGGCTGAGGCGATTGAGCGGATAAAGGGTATCTGAGACAGGGCATAGGGGATATCTATATATACATTACAAAAATCAATTGGAAAATACAAATTATGAGGTCTATACTGAAAGTAATGTATATATAAAGAGGAGGTAATGAGTATGTCCATTACAGCGGAAACCGCAAAAGCTCACGCAAACGATCCTGCAGTGCTCTGCTGCCGAGCAGAGGCAGGCATCACGATTGAACCTGCAAACCTTGAAGACCCGGCAATCTTTGATGAACTGGTAGATTCCGGCCTGTTGAATCTGGACGGGTGCCTGAAGATTTCCCAGGTGCTTGGGGCGAAACTGACAAAGACAAGCGACTCCCTGTGCCCGCTTACAGCTGACAATGTAGACGGCATACAGGAGGCGGCAGAAGAAACTCCAGCAGAGGATGCCCCGTCAGAAGAGGCGCCTTCTGTAAGCGGCAGCACAGAGGGCGTAGTGACGACAGTTAAGAGCGGAAAAGTCGTTATTTCTATCAAGGAAGGAAAAGATATTTATCTTGAACTGCCAATCTAGGAAAAAAATATGTTCTGAGAAGGATGGAAAGGATTCTGTCCTTCTTTTTTTGTATATATATTTTAAAAAGATAGAAACATCCTTTCAATCTGTGATAAAATATAACTTAATGTATTTGGAAATGACAGATAACGGTAAGGAGAAATGAAATGAATCCAGTAGTAGTCAGGAATGTAAAGATAGGGGAAGGGATTCCGAAAATCTGTGTGCCGATAGTCGGCATTTCCGGGGGGGATATCTTGTCGGAAGGCAGAAAAGCCAGGGATGCGGGGGCAGATATGGCAGAGTGGCGTGCGGACTGGTACGAGGATGCCTTGGAACCTGGCAAGACAGAAGAGACCTTGGGGAAATTGAGGAAAATACTGGGAGACATTCCGCTCCTGTTTACGTTCCGCACTTTAAAAGAGGGCGGGGAGAAGGAAATCGGGAGCCGCGCATACGCGGAACTGAACAAAAGAGCGGCAATGACAGGGAACGTGGATTTGATAGACGTAGAGCTGTCTGCTGACAGCAGTGCATTCGGTGAGATTTTGCAGGCGGCTCATGGGTGCGGTGTGAAGGTGATTGCCTCTAACCACGATTTCCATAAGACGCCTTCGAAAGAAGATATGATTGAAAGGCTGTGCAGGATGCAGGACTTGGGGGCGGATATATTGAAGATTGCGGTGATGCCCCAGGATAAGAAAGATGTCCTCACGCTTTTGTCTGCTACGCTGGAGATGCGTTCAGAACATGCAGACCGTCCGGTGGTTACGATGTCCATGTCGGGAACAGGCGTTATCAGCAGGATGTGCGGGGAAGTCTTTGGATCGGCAATCACTTTTGGCTCTGCGGGGAAATCGTCTGCGCCCGGACAGATGGAGGCGGCGGATTTAAAAAAGGCATTGTTGCTTTTACATAAAGCGTTATAGGCATTTTCTATAAATAAAGCCTTTTATAAAATACATAAATTTGACATTCAACTATTTCGACATTACACTTAAATTAATATATTTTTTAGAACGGAGAGGATAAACTATATGGAAAATTTTGAACTGCCAAAGTCATTTGACGAATTTGTAGACGCGAGGAAAGCCGGATTTTTAAAAGTAAAGGAATATGTGGAGAATGGCGGTCACTTAGTGGGGATGTTCTGCTCCTACACGCCGCTGGAGCTTTTTGATGCGGCAGGAGTCTCGGTCGTAGGGCTCTGCGGAACGAGCAATGAACCAATCGCGGATGCGGAAAAAGTGCTCCCGAAAAACTTATGCCCGCTGATCAAGTCGAGCTACGGTTTTGCCTATACGGAAAAATGCCCGTATACATATTTCTGCGATTTTATCGTCGGCGAGACGACCTGCGACGGGAAAAAGAAGATGTTCGAGCTGCTTAACGATATCAAGGAAACTTATGTGCTTCACCTTCCCCAGAGCCAGAAGAGAGCGTATGCGAAAGATATCTGGTACGAGGAGGTAAAACTCCTGAAAGAGTATCTGGAAGAGAGATACGGCATCGAAATTACAGACGAGAAATTAAGGGAGGCAGCCCGCAAGAGAAACGAGCTGAGAAAGACTCAGATGGAATTGTATACGCTGCAGGGAGCGGTTCCCCCGGCGATGAAGGCGACAGAAGTAATGTCCACGCTTGCCCAGGGAATGTTCAACTTTGGAGTGGATGCCCAGCACGCAAGCTACAAGGCAAAAGTAGACGCTGCAAAGACAGCGCTGGCAAACGGAGAAAAACCTGTGGACGAAAAGGCAAAGAGAATCCTCCTGACAGGCTGTCCGTCCACCGGGGTCATCCAGAAAGTAGGCATGACGATTGAAAATAACGGCGGCGTAATTGTCTGCCTTGATGACTGCGGCGGCGAGAGGACCCAGAAGATGCTTGTAGATGAAAATGCCGAGGACATCTTAAGGGCAATTTCCGACCGCTATCTTGAAATCCACTGCTCTGTTATGACGACAAACGAAGGGCGCATTGAGAACACGAGAGAAATGTGCAGGAAATACAAGGCGGACGGCGTGATTGAGATGGTGCTCCAGGCTTGCCATACGTTTAATGTGGAATCAACCTTGATGCAAAAGATGTGCGAGCAGGAAGGCATCCCATATATGAAACTGGAGACAGATTACTCCACGACAGACAGCGGACAGATTGAAACAAGACTTGCTGCATTTATTGAAATGTTATAAGATATATATAGTACATGGAAGGGCAGGAGGTCAGCCTCTTGCCCTTTTTGAGAGTTAAGGAGGATAACATGTATCAAGTAGGAATAGACATCGGTTCCAGTGCGGCAAAGGCGGCTGTGATAAATGAGGGGGAGGTCATAAAGACCATTCTGCTGGACACCGGGTTCAGCAGTCGGAAAGTGGCGGATGAAATCTATGCCACATTAAAAGCCGAAGGCATCACGAAAGAAAACGCGAAATACGTTGCCACTGGTTACGGACGCATTTCCGTGCCTTATGCCGATGATACCGTAACCGAGATTACATGCCACGGAAAAGGTTCGCATTTTCTCTTCAGGGAAGACGGGACCGTCATCGACATCGGCGGACAGGACACGAAAGGAATCGCCCTGAAAAACGGCCGTGTCATGAAATTTGTCATGAACGACAAATGCTCCGCCGGAACAGGGAAATTCCTGGAGATCATGACAAACCGGCTTGGTCTTACGCCGGAGGAGCTGTCCGCATTGGCGAGGAAAGGCAATGAGATTACAATCAGCTCCATGTGTACGGTATTTGCCGAATCGGAAGTCATAAGCCTGATCGGGAAAGAAACGCCGAGAGAGGATATCGCCTTCGGCGTCATAGAATCAGTCGTAAATAAAGTCGTATCGCTCCTCGCGCAAGTTCCAAACGACAGATACTTCCTGACAGGCGGGCTTTGCGAGGATGCCTACATCATCGAACGCCTGTCCAAAGCGCTTAACGCGCCGGTAAGCTCCGTGCCCCTTGCCAGATATGCAGGGGCGATTGGGGCGGCATTGATGTGCTAAAACTGCCCCGCCCATAAAACGGGTGGGGGCAGCTTATCCCTTTATATTAAGCCAGTGGAGTTTTCTGAATCCGAACATTTCTTCTTCATCGACCGCGTGCATGGTCTTTTCGTATTCGTTCTTCGCCCGTTCATGCTGCGTTTCCTTTGTCTCAGGTACTTTTATATCCTTCATTGCCGCTGGAAATTCTTCAGGCTTTTTTATGCATTCCAGCTCTGAAGGCATTTCCTCATATTCCCCGTTTTCCTCCGATACTTCTTCCGCGTCTGCGCCGTCATGGAGGTTCCGCTCTTCATCCTCTTCCTGACGCATACTCTCTTCCTGATACATTTCTTCTCTCTGCATCATTAAAGAGGAGACATAATACTGGATATTTTCCGGGTTAATCTCTTTTTCCGGCGATATATTCATCTGCTGGTGCATTCTCTTTTTTAGCAGCCTGATAGCTTCCTCTTTCGATTCCATTGGCATCTGACCTCCTTTTAGCATTTTTGATTTGCATTAGTCCGACAGAAATATTTTATATCCGAGACATCTTAAACGCCATCATCATCTCATTTGTAAGGCTGCAGTCCTCATATTCTACAGGAATCTCTTCGCGTTCAAACCATTCTGCAAGCGAGAGTTCATCTTCATCAAGCACCACCTTATCCTCACCGTCAAGCTCGCAGAAAAATCCAACAAGAAGTGTGTCTGAAAAAGACCAGGGCTGGCTTTTATAATATGTAATATTCTTAACTTTAAGCCCCACTTCCTCCATTACCTCGCGCCTTACCGTATCCTCAAGGGTTTCTCCGATCTCTGCAAAACCAGCAAGCAGCGCATATTTTTTATATTCCCTGCCTGCGTACTTTGACATAAGGATTCTGTTCCCGTCCGTCACTCCCACGATTACTGCCGGACAGATCTTAGGATATTCCATACACCCACATTCCGGGCAGAAAAGCATCCGCTCCTTTTTATCCTTTACGAGCTTACTCCCACATCGCCCGCAAAACTTACGCGAATCATACCATCTGTAAAGCTGCCATCCTGTAACAGCTGCAAAGCCCAGATATTTCGGCAAAGCATTTCTGTATATCTGTATATCCTCCCATGCATATCCCGGCACATCTTCAAAAAAAGTATTTTTCCCTAAGTAAAAATCCTGCCGGTCTATGGAAAATAAATAGATATATTCTATCTGTGAAAAAGCCTCGCCCTTACACTTCATAATTTCCCGATATGAAGGAAATACAATATTATCCTCTTCTTTTTTCAGCATAATCTTTCTGCCGTTGTAAAATAGTATTGCGCTTTCATCTCCTGGATGTCCGGGCGCATATTCATTTCTATACTGATGAGGAGCTATATCCTGTATCATGACTTGTTCCCCTTCTTTTACATTTGATTTCCTTGCCTTTTTACAATCTCTTTTTAAAATCCGTCTTAGCTGTAACCGATAAAAGCACATCTATTGCTTTTATCGTCCGGATTCCGTTATTCATATTCTAGCATCTGTAACAAAGATTAGCAAGCCACCTAAAACGTCAAATCAGCGTCAAATCAGACATGATCATACTGGTAAATATCCCGTCCGATCTTCTAAAAAATCAAATTAAAATACAGATAAAAAAAGCATGGTTTTCTGAATTGAAAGCCATGCTTTTTTGAAAATCGGAGTGACAGGATTTGAACCTGCGACCTCTACGTCCCGAACGTAGCGCTCTACCAAGCTGAGCCACACTCCGCTATGTAACCGGATACTTTAATAGACTGTACCCGGCGCCCCTGCCAAGGAACTACGGATAGAGGATTTGAACCTCTACTAACAGAGTCAGAGTCTGCTGTGCTGCCATTACACCAATCCGCATCATTGTTGCCAGCGAACAAATACTATTATAACAACTATTTTTGAAAAATCAAGTACTTTTTTAATATTTTTGTTTTTTTTGGTCATAAATGCTGTATACTGGTTATAATTGAGCCGTAAAAAGAAAAGGAGGGACAAAAATCGTGGAAAAGGTGGATATGCAGCTATGGGAGAGGAAAGAGATATTTGATTTTTTCTCTGATATGTCACAGCCGTTTTACAGCGTGACATTTACAGTGGACGTTACAGAGCCTTATAAGTATGTGAAAGCGCGCGGGCTTTCATTTTATTATGCGCTTGTATATCTCTGTACTGAGGCAGTGAATGAGACAGATGCATTTCTCTATATGATGAAAGACGGGGAAGTGTATAAGATTGACAGGAGATTTGATTTATTTTACATGCCTTCCCTGGGTGGAGCTGACTGCTCTTACAAATGAAAGGAATTTTGACCCGGACGATACAGTTCCGCGCATAGCATGGGGAAAGTACCGGGATTAGGACGGCGTAAAAAGATTGCAGATGTCTCTGGAGCTGAATCATCGTTTTATGGACGGCATACATATCGGAAAATTCTATGAAACATTGTGCAGGAAGATATCGCAGTGCGGAACATAGAAAATAAGCCAAATAAAAATCCCCCGTATTGATGTATAATCAGTACAAGGGATTTTTAAATACTCCATCCATTGGATTGTCCTCCTTATTCACTTGATATCTATCTGAAACTATTATCTCAAATAGTGTTTTTTGAATTCAAATTAACTATGCCATTGGACTTTACCTCTTTCTTTCAGATTTTTTTGGATTATAGACTTATGTTTTTGGTGGTCCGTCCTCCTTTGTTTTTGTTGAATTTATCATACAACACTTATCAGAAAAAGTCAAGCATAAATTTAATAAAATTAGAAACAATTTATGAAAGGAAAAAATTATCTGAATTTAATAAAAAAATCAATGAATTCACACAATGATTACTTGCCTTATCTGGCGGATTTGGGAAGCGTGAGTGAAAAGGTACAGCCTCCGCCCGGAGTGTCAGACAGGGTTATGGTACAGTCCATCTGCCCGGCAAGAGTATGGGCGATGCTGAGCCCAAGTCCGGCGTGGCCTTTATCATGCCGGGAGGCATCTCCCCGGTAGAAACGTTCAAAGATAAGCGCCTTTTGCTCGTCGGCGATTCCGAAACCGTTATCTGAGACGGAGAGCGTCACATGGGATTTGCCTGTCTGTGCCGCCAGGAGAATGACAGGGTCTGGACTGCCGCAGCCGTATGAGAGGGCATTGTCCAGGAAGACAGACAGGATTTGGTAGATCCATTGTTCGTTTCCGATTGCTTTGGGCAGAATTTCTTCCGGCAGCGACAGCTTAAGGCGTATGCGGCGGGAGAGACATAATGGCTCAAAAGATTCATACAGGCTGAGGAGCAGCATGTCAGTCTCCACGGGCTGCATATCTTTGCTAAGGCTTTTGGAATCCGCGGAGGCGAGGAGAAGGAGAGTTTTAATGAGCTTTCCTGCGCGCGCGCATTCTTCTCTGATGAGGCGTATCATGTGGGAGGACTGTTCGGAGGAAACGCTGACGGCGGAGGCGCTTGCCTGGATGACCGCCAGGGGAGAGCGCAGCTCATGGGCGGCGGAGGCGACGAAATCGGTCTGCCTCTGGTGATATTCCTCCAGTGGAGATACGGCTTTTCCGACTGCATAGCGGCTGATGGTGTACAGAGCCAGGACACCGGAAATCTCTAACAGGACGAAAAACGACAGCTGAAAATACAGTGCGCGCCGTTCTCCGGTGGTGTCCGCAAGAAGTATCATAGAACGGAACCCCTGTTCTGTTGAGATGACGACGGCGCTCCCCCGGTAAGTATCCCCGTGTCTTCCTTTCAGTGAAAAGACGGAGGTTTTGTCAGAAGAACTGGAAAATGGGCGGGCAGAGAGATTTACATGTTCCTCCTCCGCCTTTCTGCGCGCAAGGGAGAGCAGATACTGCCGGCTTGTGGGAGTCTCCCATGAGCCGGAGAAAAAGAGGGGAATCTGGTTGTCTTCGATATGAATGATAAAATGCCCGTCCGTTTCCATTTGCGCCAGCCAGCTGTCGGTGAGGCCGGAGGAGTTTTCCAGACGGTGGGCAAGGTCAAGGAACTGAGTTGTAAAAGAGTCAAGTCTTTGAATCTTGGTAATCTTGAACTGGGAAAAAAAGGACAGGCACAAAGCCAGCGTCAGGATAACGCTGGTGGCGGTTGTGAATAAAATTGTCAGGCGGCGTGCAAAGGATGTAATCATGGTGACACCTCGTTTTTCCCGGGGGCGTCTGCGCGGTAGCCGATGCCGTGGACGGTTTGGATTGAGACCTGGCTGTTCAGGGTGCGGAGGCGTTTCCGCAGATAATAGATATAAGTATCTAAATTGCCGTCCTCCACTTCTCCGTCCGGTCCCCAGATACGGGCGTAGATAAGTTGGCGGGGGAGGGTCTGGCCTGGGTTTTTAAGAAAATATTCCATGAGGAGAGCCTCACGCCCAGAGAGCTTTACGGTTTCTTTCCCGCAGGACAGTTCGTGGCTCTGAGCGCAAAAAGCCAGGTCGGCGAAGGCGAGAGTGCCGGTGTCGCTGAGGAGGCCCGGACGGCGGGTCAAAGCGCGGATTCTGGCGAGGAGTTCTCCTATGTCATAAGGTTTTGCGATATAGTCGTCAGCGCCGAGATTTAATCCTGCAATCCGCTCCTTTACGGAATCTACGGCAGTAGCAAGGATGACAGGGGTATGGATCTTATTTTCCCGTATTGCCTTTAAGAGGGAGAGACCGTCCATTCCCGGCAGCATCCGATCCAGGATAATAACATCGTATACAGTCTGGAGCGCATAGTAAACGGCATCTGCGCCATTTGCCACATGGTCAGCTTGGATCCCTTCCTGCTCAAACTGCAGCCGGAGGACATCTGAAAGCTGTGCATCATCTTCTATAATCAAAATTCTCATAAATCCGCCCCCTCTTATATGGTTAAAAACAGTATACCACAGAAATCTCAAAAAAATCTTTAAGATATGCTGTGCATTTTCCAAGTTTTTTTGAGATTTGGGGATTATACTGAGAAGAGGAAAACGATGAAGGGAGCAGGATGTATGAATAATGCAAGGAAACTCATAGCACTTATTCTTGTGCTGGCAATGACGGCAGGGATGTTCTCCGGCTGCCGGGAGACAGAGAAAGAAGGGAAGAAAGCGAAGGCAAAGGGGCGATATGTGGAAAAGGAGGTGGGAATTCCCGAAAATGCCGGAAAACCAGTGGGAATACTGTGGCAGGACGGAAAGCTTGTGCTGTATACATATGAAGAAGAGAAAGAGACTTATAAAAGCTGTTTCTATAAAGATGGGGGCTGGTCGGAGCCGGAAGAGGCAGCATGGCTTAATGATGCGGAAAAGAGGTTAGGGCAGACTCCTGTAAAGTTCTGCCTTGCGGCGGACGGGAAAGTACATGCCATGACACAGACAGCGGAAGGCTCGGAGGAAATGTACGGAACTCATATCGTGACGGAAGGGGAAAAAGGGAAAGCGGAGGATGTCACCCCAAAGTCCCTTCTGGAGAAAAAAAGAGACGGAGCCAGCTCATGGTTTGTGGATATGGACGTGTGGAAGGACGGCGTTGTGGGAGTCGGGAATATCGAAAGCATGGCGGTGGAATTTTACAGGAACGAAAAGCTTGTCCATTCTATAGAAGGCCTGGAGGTCAATTCGGAATACCAGAATACGCTGGCAATATCGGAGCAGACTGCCGCAGTGATAGGAGGAGACAGCAAAAAGATAGATTTTTATGATATGAGCGGATTTGAAAAGAAGAATACGATAGATACAGGGTTTAATCTTGGGGATGCAGCGATAGCGGCAGGGCAGGAAGGCATATGGTATCTGGCGGCGAAAGAGGGAATACACCGGATAGTGGAGGACGGCAGTGTAATTGAGAACGTGATGGACGGGGGAAATGGCATGATGAGCGCCAGCTCTGCATATCTGAGGCAGTTTACGGTAAGCGGGGACAAGATGCCGGTGTTTTTCGGACTTTATACGACAGGAGAACGGGAGTATAAGCTGATGCAGTACGCCTATGATAAGACAGTGCCTTCCGTTCAGGAGGAAACCCTGAGCGTCTACAGCATGAAAGAAGACCGCACGGTTGCCCAGGCAGTGTACGCGTTCCAGAGCAGCCATCCGGAAGTGAAGGTGGATTACCGTTTTGCGGCGGGCGAGCAGGAGCAGCCGTCGGCAGACGATATCAGGAGCCTGAATACGGAGCTTTTGGGAGGCAGCGGTGCGGATGTGGTTATACTTGACGGGCTGCCGATGGATTCCTATATCGAAAAGGGGATTCTGAAGGATTTGACAGGACTGTCAAAAAAGCTGTCTAAAGAGGGCGCGCTTATAGACGTCATTGGGAATACAGCGGAAAAGGAAGGGAAAGTCTATGCGCTCCCTGCAAGGATAAGGGTTCCGGTCATCTATGGAACAAAGGATGAGGTAAATGCCTGCGCGTCCATGGAAAAGCTGCATGAGTATGCCGGGAGCCATCCGGACGTGCGGCTGTTCGGGCAGACGAGCCATGACCTGATCGGGATGACACTTTTTAATATGATGCAGTATGAGCTGCTTGATAAAGACCGGACGCTGAATGAAGGGAGACTCACACGGCTTTTAGAGGATTGGCTGAAAATCTGCGAGAACGGAGACCTCAGGGCATACGAGAAGGCGGCAGGTGAAAATGAGAGGGAAGAGAGTATCTGGAATGAGCTGGATGCAAGTTACTGCTCAGCACAAGGAGTATTAAGACAGGAAAAATATGCACATATAACAGAGATTGTGGGTCTTGTGAAGGGCAGTGAGGTGTATGCGGCGGCAGGAAGATGCGGGGGAGAGCCAGAAAGCATCAAAGGGCTTTATGTTCCGTCCTCGATTGCCGGAATCAATGCATCGTCAAAGCAGGAGGAGCTGGCGGAGGAATTTGTGGGATGCCTGTTTTCGGAGGATGTGCAAAAAAATGACAGTATGTCAGGGCTTTCTGTCACGGAAACAGGGTTAAAAGCGCTGGTGGAAAAGACAAAGCTTCCGGAGGATGAGCAGTTCTATATGTCGATTGGAGGAGAAGACCCGGAGACAGGGGAGAGTTTCATGGAAGAATTTACCTGCCTGAAGACGGAAGAGATGGAATCCTTGACCACATTAGTCAGAAAATTAAAAACTCCGTTTTTGCCAGACCGCGTCATAACGGATACCGTCCTTGATGAGCTTGAAAAGTGTTACGGCGGGAAACAGACGGCAGAAGAAACGGCGAAGGCTATCTGCCAGACGGCGGACGCGTATCTGTCAGAGTGACAGACAGGTAAGATGTTTTACGGCAGGATGCCGGGGAAGGAGGAGGCGGCATGAGAAAAGGAAAAGGGCGGACGGCATATTTTTTTCTTCTGCCGAGTCTTGCGGGAACTGCGGTTTTTGTATTCATACCGTTTGCGGATGTTATCCGGCGTTCCTTTTTTCGGGCGGTGGGAGGAGTGTTTGTCGGATTTTCCAACTACAGGGAAGTATTACAGAACGAGATGTTTAGGATGGCGCTTTCCAATACGGCAAGATTTCTTATTGTCTGCCTGCCGCTCCTTATGTGCCTGTCCTTCCTCCTCGCCCTTTTGACTGACTGGGCGGGGAGGGCGGGGAAGGCCTTTGGAGCCGTGTATCTTTTGCCGGTGGCGATTCCGGTTGCATCTGTCGTCGTATTCTGGCGGCTTATGTTTCACAGCCAGGGGCTTGTGAATGAGGTATTGGGATGGTTTCATATTCCGGGGAAAGACTGGATGGATTCCGGGGCGGCATTCGGGGTGCTGGTGTTTTCCTACATATGGAAGAACCTGGGGTATGATATGGTGCTGTGGAGCGCGGCTCTGGCGGGAATCCCGAAAGAGCAGTACGAGGCGGCGAAGACGGCGGGAGCAAGCGGATTCCAGTGCCTTCTTTATATCACTTTTCCCCAGATAAAGCCGGGCGCGGCGATGATAGGGATGCTCTCTTTTGTAAATGCTTTCCGGGTATTCCGGGAGGCATATCTAATTGCCGGGGAGTATCCCCATGAAAGCATCTATATGCTGCAGCACCTTTTTAACAACTGGTTTACAAAGCTTGATATCCAGAAGATGGGTGCGGCTGCGGTGATGCTTGCGGCAGTAGTCGGCGCGCTGATACTTTTTGCAATCACAAGACAGGAGGATGACGAATGAGCGGGAAGAAGAGATTTCTGTGCGCTGTTTTGGGAATCGTAAGTCTATTGACGGTGTTTCCGTGCGTTGTGATGATGGGGAGCTCCCTGATGGGGGAGGGAGAGCTTAAGGAAGTATACGGCGCAGTGTTGGGGATGGGAGAGGATAGAGCTGCTATGAGGATTCTGCCGAAATATCTGACCCTTAGAGGATATGCGGAGATTCTTCTGGACTCGCCCGGATTTTTCGTAATGTTCTGGAACTCTGTAAAACAGACCGCCTGTGTGCTTGCGGGCCAGATGGCGGTTGCGCTTCCGGCAGCGTGGGCATTTGCAAGATATCGGTTCCGGGGAAGGCGGGCGTTATTTATAACATATGTCATCCTGATGGTGCTGCCGTTTCAGGTGACAATGGTGTCAAGTTATCTGGTGCTTGATAAGCTGTCTCTTATGGATACGCACCTGGCGGTGATACTGCCGGGGATTTTTTCTACATTCCCGGTGTTCATCATGGAGAAGTTTTTCCGTGCCATTCCGAAGACGATGATCGAGGCGGCAGAGATTGACGGAGCCGGGCCGTTCCAGATATTCTTAAAAGTCGGGCTGCCTCTTGGCAAGCCGGGAATCGCATCCTGCCTGATCCTGGATTTTCTGGAGTGCTGGAATTCGCTGGAATTGCCGATGACATTTTTAAAAACCGAGTCAAAAATGCCCCTCTCCCTGTATCTTCCTGAGATTACGGCGGCACGGGCAGGCGTGTCTTTTGCGGCGTCTGTCATCATGATAACACCGGCAGTGCTTGTGTTTTTGTGGGGGCAAGAGTACCTCCGTCAGGGAATTGCGGCGTCGGGGCTTAAAGAATAGGAAAGGGGCTTGCAGATGAAAGAAAAGATTATGAAAGGCATGGTGACATTTTTCATTGCGATGTTTTTTTGCACGATCATTGCAAGGGCAGCAGCCTCCCTTACTGTTGCGAAAGTGAAGACAGAACCGCCAAGGAGAGGAACTCTTGTGCTGCGCTTTCAGGGAACGGGAACGATTCGGTATCGAGACAGGGAATTTCAGTCATTGCCGGAAGGGCAGAAAGTTGCCAGAGTTTTGGCAAAGCCGGGCAGAGACGTTAAAAAGGGAGAAAAAATCCTTCAGCTGGATATGGACTATCTGGAGGAGCAGATAAAACAGCAGGAGCGTGAGATTCAGATGAAGGAAATCGTCCTGAAACAGCAGGAGCTTGAGGGAAAGCCGGAAAAAAGAGTCTCGGCGGCGGCTCAGGCGAAACTGGAGCTTGAGGCGGCAAAAGAAACGCTCTCTGAGGTGAGGAAACGAAAACCCAAAAAAGAAAATGCTGGGAATGCATCAGGAGACGATATAAATAAGGAAGATGCACTTACTGAAGAAAACGAAGGAGACAATGCCGAAAGCGGCAGCGCCGGAGAGGACAGTTGGAAAGAAGAGCTTGAGTCGGCAAAAAAAGCCTGTGAACAGGCGAAAGATGCGTATCGGCTTGCAAGGCAGGAGGAAGAAAACCAGAAGAAGAATGAAGGCACACGCTCTCAGATTTCTAAGCTTGGGCAGGAAAGCACAAAGCTGGAGCTTGAGGGGATGAAGGAAAAGCTTGACAAGCTGAAAAAAATAAAAAAGGCAAAAGGGCTGATAAAGGCGGCAGAGAGCGGGCGGCTGGCGTCTGTGGGGGCGCAGGAGGGAACGATTACCACAGGGACGGAGCAGATTGTGCTGGAGTGCGGCCCGCTGGAGGCCTGTGGCATCCTGCCTCCGGAAGAGGGCGGAAAGGCAATAGAGGGCGACGAGATATCTGTGAGGTTTCAGGGGGCGGCAAGGGAGACGACGCTTTCCATTGAAACTGTCAGCCGGGAAGGCGTATCGGCAGACGGAGGCACACAGGAGGACTCCGGCGAGGCGGGAGGCATATCATCGGCTGGCAGCCAGGTATTCTGGCATAGCAGTGTAGAAGAGGATTCCGGCGAGGCGGGAGCCAGCTTTACCTATGAGTACAGCAAAAATTCGGACAGCAGGTATGACAGCGTGATTCCCCTTTCAGCACTCCGGGAGGCGGGGGGAACCGCATATGTACTTATAGCGGAAGTGCGGGGAGGAATCCTGGGGGAGGATTATGAGGCGGTTAAGATTCCGGTGACAGTGATTGGAAAAGACCAGGAGAATGCCGCGGTAGAGGGGAGTTTTCCCGGGGAGGCGCTTGTCATTGCAGAATCCAATAAGTATGTAAAGGAAGGTGACAGGGTACGTTTGGACGAATAAGGAAGTTTAAGGGGTGGCTGCTTTTTTCCCTTCTGGCAGGACTGCTGCTTGGCTCCGGAATCGGGCTGTACCGAAACCTGTGCCTTGCGGTCGGGCAGACTGGGTTTTATGGAACGGAAGGGGGAGTCACGAGAGAGCAGATGGAGCGGTTTTGGAGGGAAAAGACGGAAACGGCGGGAGACAGCATAGAGGATATGGTTCTTTTTTGCGAAGGAGAGAGGATTCAGGCTCAAAATATCAATATGGGAAGAACCGCGGAGGTGAAAAGGACGGAAATTGCAGGAGGGATGCACCTGGCAGCGCCGGGAAGGCTCACTGGGGGCAGCTTTGTTACGGACAGCGACAGAAACGGCTGCGTAATCAGTGAGAAAACGGCGGAGGAGTTATTCGGCTCACGGGAGTGCATCGGCGGAAAATTTGAGATGGAGGGGAAAGCTTACATTGTGCGGGGTGTGATAAAGGAAAAGGAGAGCCTTTGCATGATACAGGGTGAAGAGGGAAAAGAGTACCCCTATATCCGGGTATCGGCTCCCGGACTTCCGGTCTCCTATGTGCGCCAGCTTCTTGCAGGATATCTTCCGGATGCATACGGAGAGGCGGGGGAAGACGGAGAAAGTCCGTGGATGTCAGAGGGAGACCTGTATGTGGGGCTTGGAAGGCTTGTGGCATGTCTCCCGGTATGGGTGGTATTGATTTTTGGATTATTGAAATGCAAAAGAGACATAGAATGCCTGGATGGGATGAAACGGGAGGCCTGCCGTATCGCATGGTATGTGGCGGGATTTGCGGGAGTATGCTCTCTTTTGATGCTGAGCATTCACTTTTCAGACGATTATATCCCTACTGCATGGTCGGATTTTTCCTTTTGGTCGGAGCTTGTCATCCGGAAAGCAGGAGAAGTCCGCAGGCTGCTGGGAGAGCCGCTTGTGATGGCGGATGAAGGGATGCTTTTGAGCCTTGCGGGATTGGCGGCAGTATCGGCGGCGGAAACGGCTGTGCTGGTTTGTGGGTTCAGCCGGGTGGAGAGAAGGGATGGGCAAAGAATCTGAAAAATTATAGTGGAAGAGAGGAGTTATCATGCGATTTGGCGTGAAAAAATAGTGAGGTCTCCGGCCTCATTATTTTTTTTCCGCTTATGTCGGGAAAACGCCCGGATATGTTGTGGCGCGTTTGTCTAAAACTACCATATTTTGTATAATCTGATTGGTTATATATTTTACTGTAGGAGGACAAACATCATGAAAAAATATCTCGGTCTGTCAGTCGGCATCGGCGCGTGCAGCATGGCAAGCCATTGCATGGCTTACGGGGTATTGGGAAGCAGGATTTCAGAGGGGGGAGTGAGGACGTGGCTCGCAGTTCTGGCAGTGGTTCTGTTTTTTGCCGGTGCGGGGATGATAACGTCTGTCTTGTATCTTTATTCATCCGGACAGCTCTTCCGGAAAACCATGGGGAAATTAATACGTTTATTTGGAGGGTATCTGGCAGTCCAGCTGGCGCTTGCGCTGCTTGCCGGAGCATTTGCCTGGAGTCTGGGGATGGCTTTCGGTATGGAGGCAGAGGCTGTCAAAGGCAGCACAGACATGCTCTGCAGGGTATTGCAGATTCCCGTGAGGGCAGGGGCGCTGCTCCTGCTTATTGATATCGCGGCGGGAATCCGGGCGAAAGGGCATGCGGTATATAGAAAGGCGACTGTCTCATGTGCTGTGTACACGGTGTGCCAGTGCCTGGCATTGTTGCTGGGAACGGGGGGAGGTTCCCTTGCGGCGCGGGGTATCCTGTCGGCGGCGCTTACGGGAGGTTTTTGGTTCTATGTATATAAGGAATGCATGAAGGAGGATGGCGTGAGATGAAAAAGACATGGAGGCGGAAACTGTGCCGGTATGCAAAGGTTTCTGTGGCAATTATTCTAATCGCAGTCCTTGTCATAACCGAGGACGTGCTGGTGATGGCGGGAGAGGTGACCCAGAAGACCGGGGAGACCATAGAGAAATACAAGGAGCAGATAGAGGATTCAAAGAGCCGGGAGGAGCAGGAAGATTATCTGGAGGAATACGATGCATCCCAGGAGCCAGGGGAAAGGAATCCGGAAGATGAAGACCCGGCAGAAGAAAAGCAGAAAACTGGCACGGGAGAGAGAAAGACTGTAAAAGGACAGGAGGAAGAAAGCGCCGGGGATGAGAAAGCCGGGGAGTCAAGACCGGCAGAAGACAGTCTGTCGCTGCCGGAACTTGCCTCGGAAGAGACAGATGAGTTTGAGAAACTCTACGGGGAACCTGTAGAGGTCAACGAATACGGGAAAATATACAAAGTAGATGAAGAAAACTATAAGTTCATCATTACATCAGACCCGGAGAAGTACCGCACGGAGGACGGGGAGCTGAAAGACGTGGATAACACGCTTGTCGAGAAGAAAGAGAGCGTGTCCGAAGAGAACGCGGAGGGCTCTGTTTCGCCCAGACGGGCAAAGGGCAGGAAGGAGGTTTCTGCCTATACCAACCGGGCGGGGGATATCGATGCACAGTTTCCGAAGGAGATGGATGAAAGTTCAGGGCTCAGACTTACAGGCAGAGAGGGGAAGACTCTTGAATTATATCCGGCGGAAGGGTCATATGACCGTCCTGCCGTACTGGAAAACGCGATTCTCTATAATGATGTATTTGACAATATAGATGTGCAGTACACGCTGACCGGCAGACAGGTCAAAGAGGACATCATCCTGCGGGAGCCGGGAGAAAAGCATGCCTTTTCCTACTGGTTTGACGCATCGCAGTACAGGGCGAAACTTTCAGACAATGCGGTGGTAATCGCTGACACAAAAGGAGAGAGGCTGTTTACGCTGACAGCCCCTGTTATGCATGACGCGGCAGGAGAATCAAGCACAGACGTAGTGATTTCCCTGAAGGAAGAGGACGGGCGGTACGCCGTGACGGTAGAGGCGGACAGGGAGTGGCTTTCGGATGAGGGCAGAAACTATCCGGTCAGGATTGATCCCACTATCACGATATCCTCAAAGAAACTTGACGTGGTGACTACCAGCAGCGAGAAAGGAACTTATAGCCAGTCCGCATACGGATATGTGGGGCTTGCAGACAGTGCAGTGACGGGAGTTCCGGGCAGCGACCTTGGGCGGACGAGGATGTTTTTTAAGATTGACTATGATTTTAAAAGCTCCATCCCGGAAGAAGCTGTCGTCACCAAGGCGACACTGAATGTGTATGAGTATTCCAGCTATGAGAGCAAGGCGACATTCGCCTGCTACCGCCTGAAGGACAAGTGGAAAGCAAGCACCATAGACTGGGATAATTCCGTCGGCATCGGGCGTGAGATTGCGGGGGAGGATGCCACGCTCCCAGCAAAGAAAGGCTGGCAGAGGTTCGATATCCGCCAGAGCGTCAATGACTGGGCGACGGGGATTGCCCCGCAGTACGGGCTGATGCTTATGGCTACAAAGGAATCCACAAGGGGAGCGGCATTTTACACGCCGGATTCTAACAGTTCCCAGCAGCCGCTTTTTAAGCCGGAGTATAAGCCATATATCGAAATTGACTGGAAATATGACAATCCCGTGCCGGCGGATTACCCGCTGGACAATACGACTATCACGCTGCGTTCTCTCATTGACTGTAACATGAATGGGAATCTCCAGTTTATGGGAGTCTTTGCGGACGGTCTTGCAACGCCTGGGTCGGTGGTTGCAGTTGCGCTTAGTGACGCGGCAAAAGGCTACGCTATGGCAGTGAATGCCGGAACGACAAAGCGCTATCCCAACACAAAGGATTTTGAAGGGTATTTTCCGGCAACGACTACAAGATACCGGGACAAGCAGGGAAACTATCAGACGGCAATTCCCTTTACAGACCCGGACATCAATGCGCTCTACTATATAGAAGCCTGTGCGGTAAAAGACAACAAAGTGGGCAAAACCGTACAGAGTGATAAGTTCACGGTCTATCAGGTGCGCCAGTTCGACACGATGCCGAAGATTGCAAGTTACTACGGGATACCGCTGTCGCAGATTGTGTATGACAACCGGATGCAGGACATGCTCCTGGTGGAAAATAATACAATCTTTATCCGCAATCCCCGGAAGAACGCCAACAAGCCTTATAATCCCAAGCCGCTTACGGACGCAGACAAGGAGAAGATAGACAAGCAGCTCATGGGAAGGGGGATGCACTGCGAGTTCGGCTTTGAGCCGGTGAACCTGAATACGGGAAACTTTTACTTTTCCAGCACGGACGCGTCTGTGCCGGATTATAACGGCGATTTTTCCGTAGACCGGGATTACAACTCCAAAGGGGCGGGCTATATCAGTGCATTCGGCAGAGGCTGGCAGTTTGCCTACGGGGAATATCTGTCGAAAAAGCAGGACGGAACCTTAATCTATACGAGGGGGGACGGCAGCTCTCTCTACTTCAGCGAGAAGTCAGGCAGCTACCGATGTCCGGAAGGATATGACCTGGCTCTGAAAAAGATAAAAGTCGGGGAAAAGAAATATGCATTTGAGGATGGGAAAGAGCAGTCTTATCCAATCTATGAGTATGAGATTACAGATGCGGACAACGTGACAAAACGGTTTGACTGCTACGGCACGATGAAGTATATTGTTGATGAGAAGGGCAACCGGACGACGCTTTCCTATGATAAAAACTACAATTTAAAATCCGTTTCCTGTGCCAGCGGGAAGACCTATCTGTTTACCTGCGCGGAGGACGGAAAAGTCACGGGCATCACCCTGCCTAACGGCGGAAAGCTGGTTTACACATATGACGGGAATGACAACCTGATACGCTTTACAGATGCCGAAGGCGCTGTCACCCGGTATGAATACGATGCAGAACACCGCATGACGGCATGGTATGATGGGAACGGAAACAGGATTGTCCAGAACACCTATGACGGCGAGGGGCGCGTTACGAAACAGACGGATGCCAACGGGTATGACGCTCTGTTTGAATATGGGAAAAATCAGACCGCTACGGTGGATGGCAATGGAAATAAGACAGTTTACCAGTATGACGGAAATTTCCGCACGAAAAAAATCCTTTATGAGGACGGAACCTCCGAGTCCATGGAGTATGGGGATAACCGCCTGATAAGCCAGACAGATGCCCTGGGGCATAGGACAGAATACCGCTATGACAGTGACGGGAACGTGATTCTGGAAACCCGCTTTGACGGGGCAAGGAAGACATATACTTACGACGGCGCGCACCACATCCTCTCGGAGACGGATTACGACGGGGCAGAGACTTCCTACACCTATGACGGTGAGGGAAATGTCCTGAAAGTTGTAAAAGAGGGAGTGCTTTTGTCCTCATTCGCCTACGACGGGCAGGGAAGGACGCTTAGCCAGACGGATGCCAACGGGAATACGACCTCCTATTCGTACACCGGCGCAGAGCTGACCCGGATTACATCTCCGGACGGCAGCTCTGTCGGGATGACCTACAATGCCATGGGGCAGATAGAGAAAGTGACAGATGGCGAAGGGAATACGACCTCCTACACATATGACCGGAATGGGAATAAGACCGGGGAGACGGACGGCAGCGGCAGCACGGTGCAGTACCGGATAGACGCTGCCGGGCAGGTGGCATCCGAGACGGACGGCAACGGTCATACGGTGCGCTACACCTATGACGGCCTGGGGAATATGACCCGCGCGGAGGATGAGGAAGGAAATGCCGCCGCCTTTGCCTATGACGGCAACGGAAACTGCGTCAGGGAGACCGACGCGAGAGGACACAGCGTACAGACAGAGTATGACAGCCAAAACCGCCCGGTAAAGGAGACCGACGGGGAAGGCAGGGAAATGACCCGTAAGTATGACGCTCTCGGGAATCTCACGGAAGAGACGGACGCCAGGGGAAAGACCAGCACCTACACTTATGATTATGCATCCGGCGAGAAAGAGAGCGAGACAGACCCGGAAGGCTCCTGCATCCGCTACAGGTACGACAAGGCAGGAAACCTGGTCGAGACAGAGTATGCGGACGGCAGCAAAGAGACAAGCACTTACGATAAGCTGGGAAGGGAGGTCAGCCATACAGAGGCTAACGGTCTTGAAGTCCGCTATGAGTATGACGCGGCGGGAAACCTGGTACTTGAGGACGAGGGCGGAATCGTCACAGAGTATGAGTACGACTCTGTAAACCGTCTGGTGAAGACGATTTACGCTAACGGCGGAACCGAAGAAAACGAATACGACAAGGCAGGAAACCTGGTCAGCGAGACAGACTCGGAAGGAAATCGGACGGCTTTCGCCTACGACGGGGCAAACCGCCTGATTCGCATGACAGATGCCTTGGGGTATACGACAGAGTACGCTTATGACGGCAACGGCAATCTCTCGGAGGAGACGGACGGCAATGGGAATACGGCCCGCACGTCCTACAACCTGTATAACCAGCCGGAGACCGAGACAGACGCTCTGGGGCATGAGACAAAGTACGAATACACGCCGGGAGAAGAAGTGAAGGAGGTGACAGACCCGGAAGGAAACCGCACGGCTTATGAGTACGACCTGGCAGGAAACCTGATATGCGTGACAGACCCGCTTGGGCATAAAACTCAGATGACGTATGACACAAACGGCAACTGCGTAAGCCTAACCGAGCCGGACGGCAGTAAGACAACCTACGCCTATGACAGCAACGACAGGATCATCCGGGAAGAGGACGCGGAAGGCCTTGTGACGGAGTATTCCTATGATAAGAACGGGATGCTGACCCGCAGGAAAGACAACGCAGGCACGGATGAGCGCTACGCCTATGACGCATCCGGGCAGCTTTTAGGCGAGACGGACAGCCTGGGACAAAGAACTGCGTATACCTATGATATACAGGGAAATCTTGCATCCGTTACCGAGCCGGACGGCAACCGTACCGAGTATTCCTATGATGAGATGGGCAATGTAGTCCGGATGACAGACCCGGAAGGAAAAGTCACGGACTACCGCTACGACCTTAATAACCAGGTCATCAGCGAGACAGATTCCGGCGGGCGCACATACCGTTATGCATATGATGCCGCAGGGAACCTTGTAAAAGAGACAGACCCTCTGGGAAATGAAACATCTTATGAATATGACGGGGCAGGGAATTTAATAAAGACGGTGGATGCCGCCGGTAATGCCCACAAATTTACCTATGACGCCATGTCGCGGCTTATCGGGGAGGAGGACAGAAACGGGCATTTAACTACCTACCGCTATGATGCGCTGGGAAACCTTAAGGAGAGCATATCGCCGGACAACGGGAAAGAGACTTACACTTATGATGCGGTTGGGAATCTCCTCACGGCCACAGATGCCGAAGGCGGGAAGACAGCTTATACCTATGACAGCCTGGGACGTGTAATCCGACAGAAGATGCCGGAAGGCGGAGTCTATGCCTATACTTACAACCGGCACGGCGAAGTGACTTCAGAGACAGAGCCGGAAGGGCAGAAGACAAGCTATGCCTACGACCTAGCAGACCGCCTCATAAAAGAAGAAGGCCCGGAGGGGGCAGTCTTCACTTACCGCTATGACGCGCTGGGAAGGGTCATCGAAGAAAAAAGTCCGAACAACCTTAAGAACGAGTACGTTTATGACAGGAGCGGCAACCTCATAAGGGAGACAGACCAGTCAGGACGGAGCTACACCTACCGCTATGATAAGATGCACCGCCTGACAGAGAGCACAGACCCGCTGGGGCAGAAGACAAAGTATGCCTATGATAAAAACGGTAACCTCTCGGAAGTGTCCACGCCTATGGGGTACAAAACTTCTTACGCTTACGACGCGTTAGACCGGATAAAAACACAGTCGGAGGCGGACGGTTCCCGCATGTCGCTTGACTATGATGCTATGGGAAATGTGACTGGCATCACAGAGAACGGGAAAAGAAAGACAAGCTACACCTATGACGCGCTGGGCAACCAGACATCGGAGACAGATGCCCTCGGGCAGAAGACAAGCTACACCTACGACTCCATGAGCCGCCTTGTAAAAGAGACAAACGCGGGCGGAAAGTCAACCCTTTATGGCTATGATAAAAACAGCGAAGTCACGTCCATAACGGACAAAAACAGGAATGTGTCAAAGCTTTCCTACGATAAGAACGGCAACCTGACCGCGATAAAGGACGGAACCGGAAGAGACATCACCTACCGTTACGACGGCTCAGACAGACTGGTATCCGCCCGCCTGGGCGAAGGGAAGGAGGCGGCGGAGGCGCATTATTCCTATGACCGCACCGGCAATCTCCTGACCCAGAAGGACGGCAACGGCAATGTGACCTCCTACAAGTACGACAAGCTTGGCAACCTGACGGAAGAAAAAGACGCCCTCGGAAGAGCCACGTCCTACAAGTATGACCGGAACGGAAGACTGAGCAAAGTGAGCAAGCCCGGCGGAGATTCCGTCACCTACCATTACAATGTGCTGGACGATGTGATAAAGACATCCTATTCCGAAAAGGAAGACGGCAGAGTACTCTACGGCTACGACAAAGACGGCCGCAGAGTCACCATGAAAGACCTGACCGGGGAAAGCACTTACACCTACGACAGCGCAGGACGCATCACCGGGGTTAAGAGCGGGGATGGCAGTACCGTCCTCTACAGCTACGACGAGTACGGGAACTTAAAGAAACTGACCTATCCCGACGGCAGCAAAGTCACCTACAGTTACGACGCCCTGGACCGCCTCGTAAAAGTAAAAGACCGCGACGGAAAAATCACCGAATACAGTTACGATGCCGACGGCAACATGACCCAGGTCCGCCGGGGCAACAAAACCCGCTCCGAGCTTACTTACGACGGCGAAGGGCAGATACTGTCCGTGAAAAACTACGGAAAAAACGGGCGTGTCATCTCAAAATACGCCTACACCTACGACTCCGGCGGCAACATCCTGACAGAAGAGATTACCCAGGGCAGGAAAAAGACCCGGTGGCAATACTTTTACAACAGCCGGGGCGAGGTAGAAGAGGCAGCCGCCACAGGCGCGCATAAAGAAAACGTCCGCTACTCCTACGACAAGGCAGGAAACAAAGTACGCATCACCCAGTCCGAGGAAAATGCAAAGAAAAAACTGCGGACAGTAATCGAAAACCGCTACAACGCCCTGAACCAGTTAGAAAAGAGCAAAGACAGCAAAGCAGGAACGACGGAATACGAGTACGACAAAGACGGAAATCTCATCCGCGAGCTGACACCCGACGAAAAAGTCTTAGAGTACGAGTACGATACCGAAAACCGCCTGCGGGCAATCAAGGAAAACGGGAGCCTATTGCAGGCCGCCCTTTACGACGGCGACGACAACCGCGTCTTCACCGCAAGCCGCCGCACCGTGACAGAAAAAGCAAAGACATCAGGAAACCAGACAGCAGGGCAGACAGAGAAAGGGGGTGAAACAGACAAAAACGAAGAGGAAGACGGCAGCGGCGGCGAAAATATATCCAAAACGTCAGCCGATGTAAATTCGCACGGCACAGAGGAATATCATCCTTTCTGGTATGGATTCGTCCAGAGCCTGTCACAGGGCTATGCCCTCACCGACTTTGCCCTGAGCGATGCTGTCCACCGATACTGGGATACCATCGTCTCCTGGTTCCATGGAAACATCATGGGAGACGAACCAAACGCAGAGGGAATCGTAAGAAACCCGGAAGAGGAGCTGCCAGAGCCGGAGGGCATAGAGGCAGACAGCGGATATGCAGACTCCCTCTACGCCCAGACCCTGATCCCGCAGGGAGTATCAGAAAAGGAGAGAGACACCTATGAGCTGACCCGTTATATCAACGACATCAACCAGGAATATGTCCAGACATTGATGGAGTACAACACGGAAAACGGAGACATAAGGGGCATCTACGACTACGGGAACGAGCGCCTGAACTACTATGATGAGGAAGACGACACCTACTCTTACCTCTATGACGGGAAAGGCAGCGTCTCAGAACTGGCTGGCGAAAAAGGAAACAGTGTGGTATCCTATACATACAGCCTATACGGAGAGACAAGTGCATACGGAGAGAGTGCAAACCCATACACCTATAACGCCGAATACACCGACGACGTGACCGGGAACCAGTACTTAAGGGCGCGCTATTACCGCCCGGGAACCGGGAACTTCCTCACCATGGACAGCGAGACCGGAGACCTTGAAGAACCATCGAGCCTGAACCGCTATGCTTACGCAGGAAACGACCCGGTAAACATGGGAGACCCCAGCGGGCACTGGCTGCTGAAGAAATTCGTGGGGGCGGTAAAGAGCACCGGGAAGAAAATCGTCAAGACCGCGAAAAAGACCGTCAGCAGCGCCAAGACGTTTGTAAAGAAAAAGGTGAGCAGCGCCAAGACATTTGTAAAGAAACAGGTCAGCAAGGCGAAGACGTTTGTAAAAAAACAAGTCAACAAGGCAAA